>NZ_VDFW01000028.1 GCF_006152065.1 Amycolatopsis alkalitolerans | reverse complement strand
GTCGAACCGCCGCCTCTTCTCGGGCATAACACATCATCCTCATAGTCCATGCCTCCACGATCTTGGGGGAACCTCAGGTTTGGTCCAGTGTTTCGTGCCGAAGTCCGCCGTCAGATCCAGACTAGTTAGTAGGGCAGCCGAACTTTGATCTTGTCATGGTGTGTCCAGTTGTCGGCGGAGTCGGGTGCGGTGGTGGTACCAGCGGGCGCGGGTCTGGTGGCGTCGGCGCCACCAGACCCAGTGCAGGTGGTGGGTTTCGGGCAGGAGTCGCCTGGTGGCCAGCATGAATAGGCGTTTGATCTCGGCGACGGTCAGGGCGATCAGGCCGAGATCTTCCGGTGGCTGCTCGTCCGGTGTGGTGGGCAGGATCGGCGCCGGTGTCCGGGTTTTTGCCTGGGCGGCGGTGACGGCGCAGACCGCGAGAGCGGCCATGGTGAGCACGATGTGCCGCAACAGCGCGGTATAGAGCCGGACCTGGGAATGGTCGAGTCCGAAATGGTCCTTGCCGAACTCGAAATCCTCCTCCACGGGCCAGCGCAGGCACGCCACCCGGACCAGTGTCATCATCTGGATCGGCCGCGTGGGCGGGATGTAGCAGTAGTGGTAGGCCAACTCCCCAGTCTGGAGATGTTTGCGGACCAGCAGGAAATGGCGGGGGCTGGTGGTAGAGATCCACGCCCAGCCGTAGCGACGTTCGCCCTTGAACCCGGTCACCGAGCAGATCTGCCAGGATTCCGGCACGGTGTGCCGGGCCACCAGCTCGTCGGCGCGGAGCTTGATTCCGGGTGCCACCTCGGCGTGGAAGGCGCATCCGACTCGCATCACGTAGCCGATCTCGTTATCTTCCAAGAACTCGCGCAGTTCGCTTGCACGGCCGTAGACCTCGTCACCCGCAGCCCAGGGCGGCATCGACCCGTCGGTCACCATGTCGGCGAGAATGTCGTGCGCCAGCTGGGGTTTGGTCCGGAACTCCAGCCCGCCGTCGATCCCCAGCACGGCGCGACGTTCGGGGTCATCAAGCTGATCGTGAGGCACATAGATCCGAGCACCGACCAGAGCGTGTCCACCGGGGGTGGCATAGGCGCAATAGACCGTGTTCACCCCGTTGGCGATTCGACCCGCGCACCCCATGTATTGCCGCTGCGCTCCGGCCGTGGCCTCACCGGACTTCTCCTGCCCGGACTCGTCCAGCGCCGCCACCACCAGCGGCTGATCGCGCAACTGCTCGACCACGAAACCACGAACCACGCGCTGCGTCGCGTCGTGGTCCCACACGGCGTGGTTGAGCAGCCGCTGCATCCGATCCGGCGCCGCATCCCCGGCGTGCTCAGCCAAACTCCACCCATTCTTGCGCGGCACGTCGCTCATCAGCTCGGCCACATACTTCCCCGCCTGCGCAAACGGTTCCCGCCGCGCAAAGCACGACCGCAGCCGCCCCTGCAACACAGCCAGATTCGACACCGCCAGCTCACCCTCTACCATGGCAGCCGCAGCCGCCTCACTGTTTTCTTGACTCACAATCTGATGATCTTGAGGCGGCTGCCCGCATGATCAACAGGGTCGGCCAACACCCCCCACCAGCCAAGACCACCAAGTGCGGCTGCCCTACTAGAGATCAAGAAAGCTAAGTTTGAGTCATCAGTGGAAAGTTTTCGCGGTAGAATAAGAACTGATCATGGAGCAAGGCTGGATTGACCCCGAAGTCGGCACGGAGATTATAGGAAATCTGGCCGTGTCTACCGCGAGGGCGGTCTGCGACGTATCTTTCGAGTCGGTGACGCTGTTTGTCGCTGACTTTTAACTCGGCTGCGGTGCAAATCCGCAATGCGGTCCGGATCTGGCTCCTCATAAAATCGAGGAAAGGAACATCAATCAGGCGATCCTGTGGGATCAGATTACGGTCCCTGACGCTGGTATGTAGCAAATGTCTAATACGGTCGATGCAGTAGGTCATCACGGAATCGATGTCGATGTCGTGATAGTCAACTCGTGCACGATAGGCGCTGAATGTCGCGAACGATTGAACCACCGAGACAGGATTACGATGACACATGACTATGGTCGCGTCAGGAAAGGTGGAAATCAACGGGCCGATATTTTCAGCGTGTTCTGGCGACTTGAGAACCCAACGTTGTGGGCCACGCTGCCACTGTAATGCCTTCAGCACCGTCTTCATGTAATCGTAATGTGGTCTATGGTATTGTCCGACTTGATGACCAGGCCATGGTCGGACGTCGGCTGTCCACGCCCACACGCAACTGGCAAAGTCTGAGTCTTGTAGCCAAAATTCCTCGTATACGTCATCAGGGTCCCATGGTTGCATCGCGGGAAGGTGGGGAAGAAGTGAACGAATACGTTCGTGTCTCTTAGCTGTCCGTGCTCGACGCAGGTCGGTTGCCCCAGGACCTGTTTCGCTTGATACCGGAGCTGGTTCGTCTCGCTCCCAATAGCGTAGCGATCGCAGTTCCGAGTGCGCCGCGAGAAGGTTCACAAGCTGAGTGGTACCTGAGCGAGGTGGTCCGACGACTATTATCGGCCGTTGGACGTGCACGTCGAGGATTTCAGGGTAGCGGCTTAGCAATTCTTGCAGTCGGAGTCGGTTGCTTGCGTACTGCACGCAGCGCTGAAACATGATGCTGCGGCCTAGTGCTGTTCGGCCGGGGTCGTTTTCGACGTTTTCAAGCCACGCCTGGAGCCTCGGCACGAAGTCGTCTGGTCCGAAGTCGTCGAGACCGGTGCGGCTTAGTGCCGCTGACAGAACCGAGTCCACGCTCAGGTCGACTGGATGACTCTCGGCGTATTTGAGTTCACGTCGATGTGCCTCGGTTGGTATCGGATGCCGCAGGTCTGAGATACGAATAAGTCGTGGGACAGCCGCCATTGACGTTACTCCTATCGAGGGCAGTCAACCTGCGATGCTATCGCTTAGTGACGAAGGCAAGCAATCCTAGACTCGAACTTATTCATCCGATCTGCGAACTGATCTAAGAATGGGTCTGTAGCAAGATCGGTGTTTTCGGCGTTGGCGGTTAGTACTTCTGGGCGCTCGGCCAGCGGTCACCGAACGTGTTCGCGAACGCGTTCAATGCGGGTTTCGTGCGCCGTGAGGCGCTGTGGTTTGAGTGGAGGTGAGAGACCGCCACCGTCGGGTCGTCGCAGCGGCCTGGCAGGAGCTGAGGGCAGGCGTGCGACGTGATGTCGCACGTAGTGAGTGGTCACGTCGATTGGAGGTCGGTTGACGAGGATGTGTGAGGTTCCCCCCAGCGAGTGGACACTGAGTTAGCAGGACGCCCGTCCTGCTGGAAGGATGTCTGCTGCTACGCACCCACACGAGTGCCGCTGACGGCGTTGGTGCGGGTGGCCGGCCGCCGGTGGACAGTCGAGGAATCCTTTCAGACCGGCAAAGGCCAGACCGGGCTGGATGAACACCAGTGTCGCACGTGGACGTCCTGGTACCGCTGGACAACTCTGGTGCTGCTGGCTCATGCCTTCCTCGCAACCGTCACGGTCACTGCCCGTGCCAGACCCGCTCCGGCCGGGCTGATTCCATTGACACTCAACGAAATTCGCCACCTCCACAACGCACTCGTGGTCACCCCCGCCGCAGACATCCTGCACGTTCTGCGCTGCTCCTACTGGCGCGCAGGCGCCACCAATACCGTGCCCAACAAGCCCACTACCAGCGACAATCACTCACGGAACCGTGACGATCACGATCTACGGTTGGAGTACTAGGGTAGTAACTGGGATTTGAAGTGAACGCTGTTAATGCGCCCGGTGAAGATGAACGGCGGTCGGTAGTCTTCACGGACGGGGAACCCGCGGTCCTTCCCTATTGATAACCTTGCTCGAAAGCCATTTTGTGCTAAGGTTTTCATCGCAGATGGAATTTCTATCTGACCAATCTCAAGTCCGTCTAGGGAGCATCTAAACGAGTATTGGTCATCTGGATCGATCAAGTATTCAAGTCTGATCTTGTGATCTCCACTATCTAGCCTTTCTGCTGTGGTGAGGCGATAGGAGGTTCCTGCCATGGCGATTGCTGTGAGCAGTGTGCCGCCGTGGGCGTAGCAGCTCCATCCGCTGTTCCAATCGCCTTGTGCGCAGATCACACCGTTAATGGTCTGATTCTCGGGGACCTGTATATGCGCACTGATAACAAACCCCGCAGGACACGGCGGAGGTGTGACGACGAGACCGTCTTTCGGGACATAGGTGTACCGGCGCTGCACAACAGGTGGTGGCGTTTCCCGCAATGTCATTCGTTCTTTCGTGCCATCTATCAGCGGCAACGCGTCATTGCGGTCGGCTTCGGACCACCAAAGCTCGATCATTTGACGCAGTCGCGCAGGGTGGACCCCCGAAACGTCGCGACTTTCTGAGAAGTCGTCATCGAGACAATACAGTGACCATTGATCGGTATCGAAGTCATGGCTACCGTCGATCCTTTCTCTGTCAGTCTTCCAAGTCGTAACGACATGGTCGGTTGTCGCTTTCCACCCTTCATGGTAGATGGCACGGGAGCCTTCCACCTCAAAATACTGCGTCCGGCGCAGGCTAGGACAGTCGGCATCGTGGAAGGTTCGCTGAATACTCTTGCCGTCGAAGGGCTGCTGGGACACCCCATCGATCATCGGTGGCGGATCGACACCAGCTGAATCCAGAATCGTCGGCATGAGGTCGACCGCGTGGCAAAACTGTGTGCGCACTTCGCTGGAGTGCTCGACAGGGATGCCGGTAGGCCATCGCACTACCAGGGGAACTCGCACTCCGCCGAGCCACGAGTAGAGCTTCCACAGGCGAAACGGGGTGTTGCCAGCCCATGCCCAACCCCACGGATAGTGATGGTATCCATGGAAGCCGCCTAGGGTCTCGGCGTGAGCCAACATGAAATCAACACTGTCGTCATAGTCAACGGTGTCATCGCCCATCTTGTTAAACCAACCGTTGGGGCCGCCTTCCCCACTCGCGCCATTGTCCGAGAGGAATATGACTATTGTGTTGTCGACTACCTCTATTTCTGATAGGAAATCAAGTAGACGGCCTATCTGGGCATCGGTATGTGTCAGAAACCCCGCATAGTTGGCCATCATCAGGGCATAGAGATGGCGTTCCTTCGACGAAAGCTCGTCCCAACGCTGTACCCATGCTGGTCTATCTGTCAGGATGGCGTTAGGTGGAACAATGCCCGACTTCTGTTGTCTGAGGAAGGTACGATGCCGCCAGGCATCCCATCCTTCGTTGAACTGGTTCAGGTATGGCCTTCTCCACCCATTGGGGACTTGGTGCGGTGTATGCATGGCGCCAGGGGCGAAGTAGAGGAAGAAGGGCCTGGAGGGTGACGTTTGCGTCTGGTCCTGGACAAGTCGAATTGCCTGCGAAGCCAGGTCTTCGGTGAGATGGTAGCCGTGGTAGGGGGAGTACGGCTGCTCGATAAACGAGTTGTCTTGCACCAGGTCAGGTGTCCATTGATTGGTGTGGCCCGAGAGAAAGCCGTAGTAGTGCTCGAACCCCATGCCGAGTGGCCACCGGTCGAATGGGCCAGTAGGGGATATTTCGGATGCAGGAGTGAGGTGCCATTTTCCGACGGCCAGAGTGTTGTAGCCGGCATCACGAAGTATTCGAGGCAGGGTTGCGGCAGATTTGGGGATCTGGCAGGTATGTCCCGGGAATTCAACGGGAAGATGTGTCACCGTTCCCATGCCGACCGCGTGGTGATTGCGGCCTGTCAGAAGAGCGGCCCGGGTCGGTGAGCACATCGCGGTGACATGGAAATTGTTGTACCGAAGACCTTGCGTCGCGAGACTGTCAATGTTTGGTGTGGCGATGTCCGAGCCATAGCAGCTTAGTTGAGCGAACCCGAGATCGTCGAGCACAATCATGACAATGTTGGGTGCGCCATCCCTGGGCCGCAGCATTTGGCTAGGTGCCGGAACGGAATCTTTCAGAGTTCGACCAATATGTCCGGTGTCGACGTGTGACGAAGACAGGCCACCGTGTTTGTTCGCCATGATGTGATCCGATCGAAGTATCGTCCGACGTAATTAGGCGACCGCTTGGTGCACCAGTTCGATGGGAACGCCGGTTCTCGACGCTCCTCGGTCTCTTGGTGGCAGGTCGGATAGGCGTTGGGTGAGCCCTAGCGCTGCCGTCCGTACCGCAGGAATGAGGCGCTGGACGTCGGCGGATGAGCGGAGCTCGATCGACAACGCTGCTTGAAGTTCGCCGCTTGGCGCGAATATTGGCGCGGCGACGGACGAGATGCCCATAGCGAGCTCTTCGTACGCGCAGGCTACTTGTGTCTGTCGGACGTGGCACAGTGCTTGGCCAAGTCGGCCGGGCATGACAATGGTGTGGCGCGTGAATCTGGTCAGTCCGCGGTCGACCACCGCACATAGCAGATCCTGCTCCGAGAAGGCGAGGAATATCTTGCCGACGCTGGTGGCGTGCAGAGGCACCCGCCCGCCGACCTCGGTTCCTGTGCGAGCCGAATGGGCGCCGGAGATCTTCTCCAGGTACAGGAACTGGTCGTCGTCGCGGGTAGCGAGCACGATGTTCTCGCGTGTCGTCACGTAGAGGTCCTGCATCGTCGGCAGGGCCAGCGTTCGCAGGTCGCGTTGCCGCGGGGCGAGGCAGCCGATTTCCCACAAACGCAGCCCCACTGCATAGCGGCCATCAGCCAGGCGCTCCAGGGCACCCCAGTCGACGAGGTCATTGATGAGCCGGTGGGCAGTGGTGATGGGCAGGCCGCTGCGCCGAGCCAAATCGCTGAGACACATCTGTGACCGTGCGGTGGAGAACGCACCGAGGAGTGCGAGTACCCGGCTCGATGTTGTTCGGCCGGCCTCGCGGGAGTTACCGCTCATTTTGCAACACCTCTCAGAATCCGGCGTTACGCGCGTCCTCCCCCTTTGGTGCCTGACGTCCTTGGCCGTCACCTTTCGCACCTGGGTGGGCTAGCGGCATCAGACTTTTGACATCGTTATTTCAGTAGCTGAAGATGAAGACTACATTGTGACGCGGTTGGCGACAAGTTGATGGTGTACGTTGCACATAACGAGTGGGAACAGGGTCGATGCATTATTGGCAACCTTGTGAGTCTTGAAGTTGCGCTCTATGCTGCTTCATTGTGGCTGGACTAGGTACGCTGGAACGAGGATTGAGGGTCCTCGACCTGCTAATCGAGGTCGAGTCCGACCCGATCCGACGTGCCGTGGGCGTGTCGGTCCAGCATGTCGCGCTCGAACTCGATATTCACAAGAGCAGCGCGTCGCGAGTGCTGCAGACGCTGGTGGCCGCCGGATATGCGGTTCCGAACGGTGGAGCGCGTCGGGGTTTTCGGCTCGGGCCCGCGGCGCAGGTTCACTCGGAACTGAGCATGGAGCAGCGGCGGTTGACCGACTTCGCCCGTCCGTTCCTCGTAAACCTGGTCGAGGAGACGGGTGAGGGCGCGCATGCCGCGGTCGCGGCCGGTGGGTGGGCGCTGGTCATCGACGACGTCGAGACTGGGCACGCACTGCGTGTCGTTGCGGGCAAGGGGCGCCGGGTGCCGTTGCACTGCACGTCGGCGGGTAAATGCTTGCTCGCCGTCGGGCTTGCGACGATCCCTCCAAGATTGCCCGCGCGGACGACCCGGACCATCATCAACCCTCGCATTCTGCAGTTGCACCTTGCCGAGATCGCCGAACGTGGCTACGCATTGGACGACGAGGAGAACCACCCAGGGGTGCGTTGTATCTCCGCCCCCGTTTCGAACGGCATCGGCGGAGAGCCGATCGGCTGTATCGGCATTGACGGCCCGGTCGTGCGGATGGCTGAGGACGAACTCGAGCGTCTCGCCGAAACGGTGATGTCGACGGCGAAAAGCCTGTCATTGAAGCTCGGTGAACACCATCGCTTGCCCGGCAGGGAGCCGGGTCCACGCGACGACGTCGGCTAAGGGGCCTGTGTTGTTCCGGAGAAAGGACGACGACGTTGAGTATCCGGCTAAGTACAGCGCAGAGGACCGCTTCTTCGCTGGGATGTTGGGCCTATTCGGCCACGGCAACATCGGTGGCGTCTCCGACGCGTCGCAGGAGGCCGGTCCAGCGTTTCCCTACTACCTCGGCCGGAACGAGCAGGCGATGGTGGATGCTGCGGTGGCGTTCGCCAAGCTCAAGTACCGCCGGCAAGCGTTCGGCTGCCCGACGTCGATCGAGCCCGGGGCAACGAACGTGGTCACCGCAGTAGCCACCGCGACCGTGAACTGGATTCCGGTGCTGCTCCTGTGCGGTGACAGCTTCGCCGAGCGCGTCCACGACCCTGTGTTGCAGCAGGTGGGGTGCGAGCACGCAGGCGACGTCACGGCCAACGCGCGTTCCGCCCGGTGACGCGCTACTGGGACCGCATCACCCGGCCGAAACAGGTCATCGCAGCCGTCCTGACGCCATGCGCACGCTGACATCGCCGGCCGACACCGGGGCGGTCTTTCCTCGCGTTGCCCCAAGACATTCAGACCTACGCCTTCGACTACACCCGAGGAGATGTTCACTCCCCGGGTGTAGTCGGTTCGTCGGCGCCGCGCGGAGCTCCGCCAGCTGGATCGCGCCGCCGCATGGATCCGCGACAGCCCGCGCCCGTTGATCTTTGCCGGCGGCTGGGTGCGCTACAGCGAGGCCGCGGAGGCGCTGCGTGCGTTTGCTGAACGTACCGGTGTTCCCGTCGCGGAGACACGTGCGGGCAAGAGAACGCTTGACTACAACGATCCTTTGAGCTTGGGCGTCGCCGGCACGCGGGCGGAGGGGATGACGTTCTACATCCGGCAGAAGGTCGTCAGGGCGCGCCGGCCCGAACCAGCCACGTCGACGGTTCAATCTAAACGTCCAGGAGACACGATGATCACTCGTCCGCTGCGCATCGGCGTCGTCGGGTGCGGCAACATCGGCGCCGGGAGCCACCTGCCCACCTGGTTGGCCCATCCGGAACTCGCGCTGCCCGCCCGGTCGTCGATCCACCGGGGTGCCCTCTACAGCGCTGCGACGAGATAGGAGCACTTTGCTGTGGAACTTAGCCTTTACAGGGACTCGGTAGCCAGCCTGAGCTTCGATGATGTACTGGATCTGGCCGTGCGCGTTGGTGCACAGTCAGTCGAGCTTGGCGCAGGTGGCCACTCCAGCGCGCCGCACATGCGTGTTCACGAGCTCCTCGAGGACTTGGTGCCCCGTTCAAGGTACTCGCGCAAGATCGGCTCGTGGGGGCTGCGGCTGTCGGCTATCAACTGTTCCGCCTGGCTCATGCACCCCAAATAAGGCGACAAGCGCGCCGACCCTGTCCGGGCGAGCATTCGCCTGGCGGCCGAACTGGAAGTCCATAAGATCGTGACGATGTCAGGGTGTCCTGGCGACTCGGCGGGAACACAGACCGTCAACTGGATCAGCTACCCGTGGCATCCGGATGGGTATGCGGTGCTCGATGCACAATGGGACCAAGCGATCGACCTCTGGGGCGAGCTTTCCGAATTCGCACGGCAACACGGCGTCACGCGAATCGCCCTCGAACTCATTCCCCTCAAGTTGGCTTACAAACGTCCCGACGCTGCTTCGCTTTCGTGAGGCGGTTCGACCCACGATCGGCGCCAATGTCGGTCCCAGTCACCTGTTCTGGCAGCAGATGGGCCCGCCGAGCGTGGTCCGAGCGCTGGGACCGGCCGTGTACCACGCTCACCTCAAGGACGTCGAGACGCGCGATCGCGAGCTGGCAATCGCCGGCGTCCTCGACCCGCGGCCCTTCACCGACCCACAGAGCCGCGCCTGGAACTTGCGCACCATCGGCCACGGACACTCGGCTGCGTTCCGGAGTTCCTTTCTCGGTTCGTTGCGCGAGGTCGGCTGCGACGACGTGGTCAGCATCGAAAACGAAGACCCGTTCCTGCCCGAGGAGACTGGGGCCATCGAGGCTGCGGACTGCATCATCGATCTTCTCAACGCCAACCAGCCGTTCCTGAAACGCGGCAGCTGACCAGATCTGGTTCGAGCTCGCTGAGCAGATCCAAGATCCGCGACGACGCTCCAGCGAACCAACCAGCGAGAGCCGGCGATGCGTCCGTCTCGCGCGGCATCCGGTGACCGAGAGCCGATACACTCGGCCGTCGAGGCTAAGATCGCCGCCGCACACGTGCCCGAGGAACAGGTCCGGCAGATTCTCGAGCAGGAAGGCATGGTCCGGACTTCGCCCAATACCATTACGACGGTCGACGGCTACCTGCGCGAGTTGTCGCGCGTACGGCAACTGGATACGCGGTCGACGACCGAGAAGACGACGTGGACGGTCGCCGCGTAGCGGTGGCGACTCGCGGCACAGAGGTTGGTCGGTCGGAATCCGACTACGTGCGTAGACTTCGCGACTTCTCACGTTATCCTTCGCCGCGAAACGTACCGGAACTCGCCGCCTAATTCCGCGCGTCGTCGCATGTCATCGTCCATCGCATGACTAGCAGCGGCGGTCATGAGAGCGGTTGCGGCGAGGAGACGTCGACAGCGGGCAACTCGGCACGTCCGGCCAAGGTTCACCAGGCTCGTGTCCTGTGTGTCACCGAAGGCGGGAGGGACGGGGCCGTGAGAACGTGGTCATCGCGCACCTCACTGTGCAAAATGCACTCCTCCAGTCGTCGGCCACGCGCTGACGAAGGCCGTCAATGCGAACCGCAAGGGCACGGAAAAGGCACCGCACGAACTGGTGCAGGGAGGTGCATGCGGTGGCATTGACGTTGGCTTCGAGCGGCGGGTGGTCCGTGGCAGCAGAACAGGTGGTGGAGTACGAGGTACGGCCAATCGAAAACGTGCTGGACCAGACATTCGAAATTCCCGATGACGGCGATCCAACGCTCGACGTGCTAGGAAGGGCCCGGAAGCAGTCGCCGCGCAGGCTCGTTGTCATCGACCGAGAAGTCGAGCAGATCTACGGCGACAAGATCTATGACTTCCTGAACCGTCACGGCGTCGAGTACCGACCGCTTGTTCTGCCCGGCGGCGAGGCGACGAAGACGATGCGTACCGTCTTCCGGATCTGCAGGGAGCTGGACTCCTTCGGCGTGGCCCGCCGAAGCGAGCCGCTCATCGTGTTCGGCGGCGGCGTGCTGAACGACGTTGGTGGGATGGCCGCGAGTATCTATCGCCGTGGCATCGAACGCATCGTTTACGGCACCACGCTCGTCGCCCTCGTCGACGCGAGTGTCGGAGCCAAGGTCGCCAGCGACTACAACGGATACAAGAACAGGCTGGGCACCTACCGTCCCGCACGCCTCATCATCGCGGACAGGCGATTCCTCGGCACCCAGGATCGTCGCCGGCTGGCGGACGGGCTGTCGGAGATCCTGAAACTGGGCATCGTCTGCGACAGTCGTCTGTTCGAGCTATTGGAGAAGCGCGGCGCCACTGTGCTGAATGAGAAGTTCCAGGGCGAGACCGAACCCGGCGACAAGACCGCCGTAGCGATCCTCGAAGCCGCGATGGCGGGCATGCTCAGCGAGCTACACGAGAACCTGTGGGAAGACCAGCTCGCGCGAGCGACGTACTTCGGTCACACCTGGTCGCCGAAGATCGAGATGCGAGCACTGGAACTGTCTCGCGCACGTCTGCCCTGGCGACGCCGAGCGTGGCTCATGCATGGCGAGGCGGTCGCATTGGACATGGTGCTCAGCGTTCTGATGGCTTGTCGCCGTGGCCTCGTGACCGGCGAGGAATGCGAGAGAATCGTCGCCGTCGCGAAGTCGCTGGAATTGCCAACCTGGGATCCTCTGCTCGATGACTCCGACACGCTGGCGGCAGGCCTCGAGGACTCGATTCGACACCGTGATGGCAAGCAGTTGGTCCCACTTCCTCGAGGTATCGGCGGGGTTACCTTCGCGAACGACATCAGCCACGACGAAATAGCGGAAGCAGTCGAGCAGATGCGTTCACTGGGCGGACAATGCCTCGCGTGACACGGTTTCGCCCGGCGCATGTCGAATGTCATTGACGATTGGAGAAGTAAGTCATGGCAGACCTCGATCACCGGTCCATGTCCCCGCCGTACCTCCGATTGACCGACCGCCGCAAGACCTCGGCAAATGGCGATATATACGTGTGGCATCTCCGGATCGCGCAGCCGAACGTGTCGAGCATCACCGACCAAGTGATGCACTCGATGGAGCATTTCCTGGGCGACTACATGTGCGCCGCGGAACCGGACGTGATCACCGTGGCCCCCATGGGGTGCCGTACCGGCTTCTACATCGCCTCGACAATCGAGAAGTTCGACGACATGTCGAAGCTGTTGGCCGACGTTCTTGGTTCGATGCTTCGCGCCACCGATGTGCCCCACGCGAACGTCGTTCAGTGCGGCTGGGCTGCCAACCATTCGCTCGAAGGAGCCCAGAACATCGCGTCGTGGCTGCTGGACCGCAGGGCGGATTGGGCGGATCCGGGCCCGGATGCCCTGGAACTGTAGAAGGGACTACAACCCCCTGGGGCGACTGGGCTCGAGGTTTCCGCCGTGTCGTTCGAAGCAGCATCGTTGGGCGACATGTTCGCTGCCGCGTTGACCGCTTCCACGGGGCGGTGTCCGGGTTGCGCTGGTTCCGGAAGAACCTCGACGTGCCACACTGGCCCGCGATCATGGCATCTCCCGAGCGACCGGCGACCGCTACCTCGACGAACGGATCATGGTGCCGCCCGCGCACGCACCGGACCTGCACGGCGCCTACAGCAGGCCGGCGTGACGCACCTGGTTGTGCACGGGAAACTATTCTCCACCGACCGGCTGGGCGAGCAGACCGTCAGCGTCAAAGCGAGCAGATCGACGCCTGGTACTTCGGCAAGTGCCGCGAACCCGGCAGTGACATCCAAGCCATGATGGAACCCGACAGCTTCCCGCTGTGGCTTTCCGAGGCCGAACTCGGCTCCGTCCACGACATCACCGCGGCCAGCGCCCATGTTCTGGGTGCCTTGTGCTGGGCTGTTGGCGCTCTCTGATTTTCCCCACTTGTGCTCTCTGAGATTCCCCAGTTGGGGTGTCTTGTCGGCGCGTCGTTTGCGCTGGTCAACGGCCTTCGGGCGACGGTTCGCGGTGTTGGTCACCGCGAACCGTGGCTGGAGGGTGGATGCTCTCGCTGGAGGAAGACGTGGAGGCGCAGGCGCTGCGCGATCAGGGCTGGTCGATCTCGGCGATCGCCCGGCATCGCGGGCGTGATCGCAAGACGATCCGCAGCTATTTGTCCGGGGAGCGGGAGCCGGGCCGGCGCAAGCCGGCGGGTCCGGACCCGTTCGAGCCGTTTGTCGCTTACTGCCGTGCCCGGCTCGCGGACGATCCACATCTGTGGGCCTCGACGCTGCTGGATGAGATCGCCGAGCTCGGGTATCGGGGCGGCTATTCGACGTTCACGCGGGCGCTGCGCCGCTATGAGCTGCGCCCGCACTGCGAACCCTGTCAGGTCGCCCGCGGCCGTGACGTGGCGATCATCGAGCACCCGCCGGGCGAGGAAACCCAGTTCGACTGGCTCGAGCTGCCCGACCCACCAGCGACCTGGGGCGCGGGGCGGCAGGCGCACCTGCTGGTCAGCGCGCTGGCGCACTCGAGCCGGTGGCGCGGGGTCTTGGCCGACGCGGAGGACTTCCCGCACCTGATTGAGGCCCTCGACATCGTGGTGCGCAAGCTGGGCGGGGTCACCCAGGTCTGGCGGTTCGACCGGATGTCGACCGTCTGCTCCCCGTCCACGGGGCGGATCAGCGAGACGTTCGCGCAGGTCGCCAAGCACTACGGGGTCCGCTCGGTGCTCTGCCCGCCACGGCGCGGCAACCGCAAGGGCGTGGTCGAGAAGGCCAACCACTCCGCGGCGCAACGCTGGTGGCGCACCCTGGCCGACGACACCACCATCGCACAGGCCCAGGCCGGGCTGGACCGGCTCGCGGTCAAGCTCGATGGCCGCCGCCGTGTCCACAACGACCAGCGGACCACGGTCGGCGCCCTGGCCGAGGCCGAGCAGTTACGGCCACCACCGCGGGTGGTGTTCCCGGCCGAGTTCGACGTGACTCGGGTGGTGACCGCGCAGGCACTGGTTTCCTTTCGTGGCAACCACTATTCCGTTCCGCCGGGTCTGGATCAGGCGCAGGTGCAGGTCCGGCACCGGCTTGGCGCGGACACGCTGCGCATCGTCACCACCGGCGGCGCCACGGTCGCGATCCACCACCGCGCACCCGATGGTGCGGGCCGGGTGGTCCGCGACGACGGGCACGTCGCGGCGCTGGAGCGGGCCGTGCTGGGCGCGTTCAGCACCGACCGGCCCTGCACCCACAAGACCCGCCGACCGCCCTCGGCGACGGCGCTGGCCGAAGCGGCACGACTGCGCGGCCTGTCCACGGCGGGGCCAGCAGCCCACGTCGTGATCGACCTGTCCGCCTACGCGGCCACCGCCGCCCGACTGGACAGGGCACCCACTGATGAGTCCCGGAAGGACTGAAACCTGTTGTCTGCCAACAAATCGGCGCCCCAGATGAGCGAAGCACGCCGCTACCAACAACTGCGGGCGCACTTCTCCTACCTCAAACTCGACAACGCGGCCGACGCGCTCCCGCGCATCCTAGACGCCGCCCGCGCGGAGAACCTGTCCCTGACCGCCGCGCTGGAGCGGCTGCTGGAGATCGGGGTCAACGCCACCGAGGAACGCCGTCTCGCCGGCAGGTTGCGGTTCGCCTGCCTCCCGGATCCCTGGACCCTGGGCGACTTCAACTTCGCCGCGCAGCCCGGCGTTGACGAGAAACTGATCCGCGATCTGGCCACCCTCCGCTTCTTGGATGACGCGTCGAACGTGTTGTTCGTCGGCCCACCCGGAGTCGGCAAGACCATGCTCGCCACCGCGCTCGCCCGGGGCGCGGTCGAAGCCGGCAACCGGGTCTACTTCACCACCGCCGCCGACCTCGCCGCCCGCTGCCACAAAGACGCGGTCGAGGGCCGATGGTCCACCTGTATGCGGTTCTTCGCCGGCCCGAAACTGCTCGTGATCGACGAGCTCGGCTACCTGCCACTGCCCGGCGACGGCGCGTCCGCGCTGTTCCAGGTGATCAACCAACGCTACCTCAAATCAAGCACGATCCTGACCACGAACGTCGGGATCGCTGACTGGGCAACAGCTTTCGGCGACGCCACCGCCGCGATGCTGGACCGGTTGCTGCACCGCGCGACCGTCGTCGGGATCGGCGGCCCCTCCTACCGACTCCGCTCCCACCAGTCCACATCAGACACTCTGCGCAAGGCGGCGTACGCACATGTCTCCTAACACCAACGCGACCCCGAAAACCTGCCCAATCTGCTGGCACAGCTTCACCGCCAGCGGGCGGCAGGCCAACAACCGGATCTACTGCTCCCTGCGCTGCAAGAACACCGCAGGCCACCGCCGCGAGCAGGAACGCGCCACGGCCGGACACACCGCCAACCCGGCACCATCGGCAGCGGCACGACCAGCGCTGGCCGCACAACTGCCCCAGCCCGCAGCGCAACGCGACTGCCCACACTGCGGCCGCCCGATCACCATCGTCGCCCTGCTCACCACACCCGAAGCCGCCCGGCCACAGATGCCCATCGCCGCACCCGACGGAGTGATCCCACTCCACCGCTAACCCAAGCTATGCTGCACACCCCCAACTGGGGAGTTTCCCTGAGCGCCCCCGGGGACTTTCAGAGAGCGCCGTCAGGGCCCATTCCCGTCTCGACCTGCCCGCGTTGGCCGACGGAGGCTATGAGGGCAACGGAATCGGCGTGTTCACACCGGTCCAACAACCGGCCGGTGACCAGGTCCTCGACGCCGACAACCGCACTTACAACGCACTGCTCAGCGCCTGCGCTGTCTCGGCGAGCGCGGATTCGCCGTGCTGAGCGGCCGCTAGCGCGCGCTACGCCACATCACGACCAGCCCGCGCAAGATCGGCAAATTCGCCAAAGCCGCGCTCGTAGTCAAACGTTTGGAGCACGGCCGACTCACCTGAAAGTCGCTGAGATCACTCCATTGTCGGAACGAAGACAGGTCGCTATAGGGACGACCTCTTCTACTTCGGACCCACCGGAGAACAGTAGTGCCGACTCGGTGTCTAGTCGTCAGAACGCTGCCAGCGATTGAACCTCGCCGGTTTCGCGTTGACTGCGAAATTCGGCGAGCAGGGCGCGCACGGCCGGAAGCTTGTAGTCGACCTTAGTCGCAGTAATGATTGCGGTGAGGCTGGTGTCTTGGGGGACAGGCTCCTGCGGTATCGCCGTGGGGTCGGGCGGACCGGTGTGGATGAGGGTTGCATCGAGGTCGAAGACCTCCGCCGCGGCGTAGGCCAGCTCGATCCTGCTCGTCGACTCGCCGCCACAGCAGTGGAAGGTACCGCGAGCGCCGACCTGAACCAGGCGAAGCATCATGTTCGCGCTCTCGGTCGCGAGGCTTGGGGTGGCGCGCGTGTTGATCGTGTCGCTGTCCCAGACGGTGAACGGCTCGCCCTTGGAGAGAGCGTCAACGAGGGAGCTGACGAAATAGCCGAAGCCAGCGTCCTGGGATCGCGGGGAGTTCGGTTTAGCCCAGTGGACGCCGTTCACGCCGGCGATGCGTGCGACGATGGGATCATGCGCGCGTTCAAGAGTGACTAGTTCTCCGGCGGCCTTCAGAAACCCGTAGTAGTTGATCGGGTTGGGCGGTGTGTCCTCGGTCGAGTTCGGGTGGGTGCCGTCGAACACCCAGTCTGTCGAGACATAGACAAGGACCGCGCCGACCTCGTTGGCTGCGTCGGCGACGCTGCGCGTGGCAGTGACGTACGAGTCCCAGCCGAGGCGGCGATTCGCATAGATCAGCGGGAAGTCGTTGAGGATCGCGGCGTGGACGATGACGTCTGGTTGCGCGGTCAGGATGCTGCCGCGGACCGAGGCCGGATCGAGCAGGTCAACCTCGCTGAAGCTGCCGGGTAGAGGCTGCTCCGGAGGCCTCCGTCCAGCGAGGACGACGTCGAGTTTGTGGTATTCGGCGTAGAGCTTGGCGACGTTCGAACCGACGAACCCGGTCGCCCCCGTGATGTAGACGCGCATCAGTGGAACTCCACCTGAACCTTGACGGCTCTGCCTGCGCGTAGGTCGTCCAGCGCCTGCGGCAGCTGCTCGAGCGCGACGCGGTGGGTGATCAGCGGCTCGAGATCCATGGCGCGCTGTTCCAGTAGGCGGACGGCGACGGGGAAGACATCCTGGCCGACGTAGGCCCCGAAGACCTGGAGCTGGTTGCGGGTGATGTCGTACTGGGTGATCGGGGCCGTCGCGGTGGCGTTCGCGCCGAACAGGATGACCCGTCCCCGCTTGCGCACGAGCTGTAGAGCAGTGGAGAACTGGGAGCCGACCGCGTCAATGACGACATCGGCACCAAGACCACCCGTGGTCGCGTCGAGAGTGTGACGCAGTTCAGCTGAGTTCGGGGCGGGGGCCGCTGCGGCACCCATCGTCCGGGCCAATCCCGCCCGCTGCGCGGCCGGTTCAATGACCAAGACAGTGGCGCCGGCATGACGTAGCAGCGCGGTGTAGAGCAGGCCGATCGGGCCCGCACCAATCACCACAGCGGTCTCGCCAGGAAAGACCGCGGCCAGCTGCGCACCATGGACGACGGTGGAGAGCGGCTCGGCAAGGGCCGCGATGTGCGGCGGCACCTCGGGACTGATGCGATGGCAGGCGCTCGCCGGCACGCGGGCAAACGGCGCCAGCCCGCCGTCCAGGAAGATACCGTGAGTGGTGAAGTTCTCGCAGTGCAACCACGCGCCGCGCAGACACCACCGGCACTGGCCGCAGGCGATGTTGGGCGCGACGACGACTCGGTCGCCCTCGTGTAGGGATGCGACATCGGCGCCGAGGTCTCGAACTGTCCCGACGAACTCGTGACCGAGGATCACGCCCGGCGTCGCATCGTGGCCCTGGGGCGTTGAGAGGATCTTGAGGTCGGTTCCGCAGATTCCGCAGGATTCAACCGCGAGCAGGACGTCGGTGCCGCATTCGATCCGCGGTACCGCTCGCTCGGTGAGCTCCAAGCGGCCGTCACCGGCAAAGACGGCGGCAGTCATCGTGGCCTTGTGATCGGCCGGTGTAGCAGACTCTGGGTGTGCAACTGGCTGCGTCACGGATTTGCCACCTTGCCGTAGTTGGGTTGGCCGCGGCGAGAAAGGCGCTTTCGGACACCACTAGCCACGGCCTCATCGCATACCAAGGGTCAATCAGGTCAAAACTCGTGTTTCACTTTGTTGAGCGAAGGTACCGGTGGTCCTCAATGGAGACAAGGGTTGACCGATGCCTACTTTTCGGTAGATAAAACGTTCTTGCCAGGTCGCCGGATCGGCGTACTATGGCTTGCTCGGATCCGCGTAAACGACTGAGAGTGTCTCCGTGCCCGGGACGGCCAAGCGGCGGAGGGACATGGTGAGCGAGCCCGAAATGCCCGCGAGTAAGATCGAGCTCCCGTTGCAACGGTGCGACGCGTTCCATTCACAGGACCCTGACGAGGTCCAGGAGCGGATGGCGCAAAAGCTGTGCCCCCATGAGCTCGAGGTGCTCGAGCGCGGCGCTCGACTGGATGCGCATTTCCACTTCGCGCGATTTCGCCGAATGGGCTTGATGTACGTCCAGTACGGGCCGGCGGTGCGCGTGAAACCGAACGTGACCGGCTTCGTTCCCGTACAGATGCACCTGAGCGGCTACGGGAAAGCGAGGTGTGGCAAGCAGCAGATTTGCGCGAATCCCGAACGCGTCATGGTGGCCAACTACGACGAGCCCCTGGAGATGTGGCTGTCCCGGAACTCGACGCTACTCCTGACGAGACTCGAATGGCCGATGCTGGTCGAGGCGTCTGCGGACATGATGGGCGACCGCGTGCCGTTGAGACGGTTCGAGCTGGGCATGGACGCCGGTGGCGGTTATCCGCGGATCTGGGTGAGCCTCCTGGTCAACCTGGTACGCATGCGCGGCCGGCTGGACGCGGCGTGCATGAACCCGCTCGCGGCCCCGCTGGTCGAGGAGCTTCTGATCACGGGCCTGCTGCATGCGGCGCGCAGCAACTGCAGCGGCCACCTGGCTGAGGATCCCCGGTGTTCTGCTTCATCGCGGCTGGTCGGCCAGGTGACCGAAATGATCGATGCCGCACCGCAGGAGCCGTACACGGTGTCCGATATGGCGCGCTGGTTCAACACGAGCGCGTACGCCTTGAATACGGCGTTTCGGACGTGCCGGGGGATGACGGTTCGACAGTATCTGCGGCATGCCCGGTTGCAGCGCGTCTACGGTGAGCTCCGTGACTACGGCCCGGGCGAGGCAACGGTGGACGAGGTCGCGTCCCGGTGGGGTTTCTTCGATCTTTCGGAGTTCACCGCCCGTTATCGCGCCGAGTTCGGTGAGACGCCAGCCGAAACCCTGAGCCGCGCTACCTGAATCTTCCTGGGACGTTGACGTCGGGGTGTCGTGCTCCACACCACGTCGTGGCCGATCCGGCTCCAGCGCCACCGCGTGGTGCCGAGTGCGGTCTTGGGCCAAAGGGGACGGCGACCGCATTCAGCTTGCGCCTGGCGATTACGGCAGCGGAGCAACCTCAGGTGCGTCACGTTTCAATGTCTCAGAAGGGGACTCGCCGAACCGGTCACGGTACACCGCGGAGAAGTATCGCGGAGCGCGGAATCCCCATCGTTTCGCGACATCGTTCACCGAAATGAGTTCTGGGCTTCGGGCCCGCAACTCGTCGTGGGCGCGCTGCAATCTGACTTTCCGGAGGTATTCGGTGGGCGAACAACCCATTTGCCGCCGGAACGCCTGTTGTAATGAACGTACGCTCACGCCGACGTCACGAGCAAGGCTTTGCGCGGTGTGTGGCGCCTCAGGATGTGATGCGATGAGGTCAAGCGCACGCCGTGCCGGCGGACTGAGTTCCGTTGACAACGTCTCACGGAGCAAATTGCTGTAATTGCTGGGCTGTGCTATAAAAAGGCCGGTCATCAACGATTGTTCCATCCCGGCGATGAACTGCGGGGGAATGGTGGTCCTGCGGGGCTCATCTACAAACCGAGTGAGGCCCATCAGCATGTCGCACCAGCTGTTGCCCATTTCATGGGTCAAGTCCATGCCGAGATCGAACCTCAACGGTTCGGACAGCCTGGTGTTCAGTAGCTCGTTCAATTGCGCCTCCAGGGCGGTTCGGTCTAGTCGGCACATCAGTATTCTGCTGTTCGGCGATAGACGCATGTTTATCGGTTCGGACGGGGAGGTCACTGCCGCGCGCCCAATTGTGCCATCAAAAGTTGACGCGCCCTGCGTCACTGAAATATTCCCGGAGAGCGGAATCTGGATAGTGAAGAAATCACGCACTTCGCCCGGAGAAACCGAGACTTCGCAACCGTATGAGACGTAGAGCAACGATATGTTATGTAGCCGTTTCGGGTTGAGTTGAGCATTCAATTTATTTTCTCTCTTGACGATCTCCAGAGAGTGTGGGCACAAAAACCTGCTAACCCTATCGTGGATTTCGTCCACGTCACTCGAACGAAGAGGCTCACAATGACGCAGCGGCGACTCAACACGAACTGGGCAAGCTTCGGTGGTCTCGGCGGTTTGGGCTTGCTGTTCGAGCGCGCACTCGACCTCGGCAAGTCCAATGCCCGCGCCGCACGGGTCGTGCTCAGCGGCAAGGCTGTACCAATGCCGGGCGGTGGCCAGATCGCCCTGGTCCAGATACTCGGCCCCGAGACGGTCAGCAGCGTAAGCGACTGCGATGGCGTCGACGGCGGCGACTTCGGCGGCGTACTGGGCGGGGTCCATCTCCGCGATGGTCCGGTCAATCGCGGCCAGGTCGAACTCGTTCGGGGCCTTATCGGCACGGTGCTCGGTCAACGGGGCTCCTCCCCCGACTCACGGTTGGTGAAGTAGCGGGACAACTTCGCCTTGGCCGCGTCGCGGTGTTTGCGAAATGTGGACTTGCTGATTCCCATCAAGTCGGCAGCTGTTTGCTGATCGAAACCATCGATGCAGGTCAACACGATGGCGTGCCGTTGCGGTAGCGTCAGGCCGGATAGCGCCCCAGCGAGCTCGATGCGGTCGAGGACGGCGAGCACATCCTCTTCCGCGCCAAGATCGCAGTGCGGCGCGAGCTGATTCTGCATTGCCACGATGTCGGTCCACCGGGCGTTGTTCCTGCACTCCTCGGCTATCTTGTTGAGGGCGATTCGATACAACATCGGTGCCCGGTCGTTCTTCTCCATTGGTCCGCGCGTGCGCCACCTCATTGTGAAACCTAGAGCGGTCTTCTGCCTGACATCCTCGGCGGTGTGATAGTCGCCGGTCCGGCGCAGAATGACCTGATATAGCTCCTCCCATCGAGACTGCAGGAAGCTGGTGAGCGCGTTCTCATCACTTTTCCCAGCCGGACCGTTGGGCGTCACTCGTGAGGACACCGGGCTGCCACGATGGTCATCGACCAAGAGGCTCCGCCCGGTTCGCGAGCCTCAACGTGCGCGCTGCCGCCTCTGGTGCTCACAATAGCGGCGAGACGTTGCATCGCAAGGCTGCGGTGGCGGGCACCGACGCTGTGCCCGAGTACGTCCGCGAACACTCTGGCCAGTCGCGCCGGCCGTGCGCCGGCCCGCCGTCGTGCCACACCACCGTCTGTCCCGTGGACACCCATGATCGTTCTCCTGAGGTCGTCGTTGCCGTTCCTGACACTCTTAAATCGCTACCGGCGAGCGAAAGTGCCCGTATGGCCACGAAAAAACTTGGAAGTGGCGTCGCCAGGCGTGTTGATGCGGACGCCAGTCGGACGTGCTACCTGGAGTGCACCGACCTACGTTTCAGTAGGCAAGACAACTTTGTCAATCATCCGGTTCGGCGTAACATGAGCGCGGTCAGTCGCGTCGGGGCGACTGTCGGTGCGTCTGATGCTCGCGATGTCGGTTACGGGAAGAGCGGGTGGACGAGACCAGGTTGCCTGACAGTAGAACCGGGCTACCGCGACGACGGTGGCCGATGTCGCTTCCTACTGTGGATTTATGGACCTTTCCGAGCTGACCGCCGATTACGGTGCGGAGTTCGGTGATGCGCCGATCGAGACCTTGCTCTGCGCCGCGTGACCCGAATGGAGTCTGACGGGTGTTGCGACGGTGGAGTACCGTGAGAAATGAAATAAGTGTTTTACCCAATTGGCCGCTGATTGCTGAGGCAGGACGTGCAGGATCCTCGTCAATTCACCCAGCTGTCCACCACCAACCCGCTGGTAGCGCGAACCGCTGTGGCGGAGGTCTTCGACGGGCTCGAATTGCGCGTCGTGGGTCATCCGGACCTGTTCCGTATGCGGGTATCCGGCGTGGAGTGCCTCGCTATCGCCTCAGCCCACATTGCCGCACGCGGCGATGTGGATCTCGTATCGCCCCGGCTGCAGCACAACTACCTGGTGGTCCAGGCTTTCGACGAAGAGTGCGCAGTCGAGTGGGACGGGGAGCGGGTAGTGCTGGCACCCGGCGACATCCTGATCAGTTCACCCGGGCAGACGCTTGTGGCGAGCATTCGAGGTCAGGGGATGGTGCGGATCATCAGCATCCGGGAACGACTGGTGTGGCGTGTTTTCGCTGCGCTCACGGGATTCCTGCCGACGCGCCCGATCCGCTTCGACACGGTGGCCTCCGGGGACAGCGGCTCCTGGGGTGCCTGGTCGGCAGAGACGGGGATGCTGCTCGACCGGTTGGAGAACGGGCGACAACCGTTTGACCTGCGCTTTCTCCATTACGCCGAGACGCTGTTCGTCAGCGGGTTTGGTCGGGCACTTGCCGCATGAGTTCCACCACCGGATCCGCTCTGGCGCACCGTCACTCTTACCGGAGGTTTCGTCGCGAGCGCTGGAATGCGCGGAATTCGTCGGGGTCGAGATCCGAGCCGAGCCGCGGCGCACGATCTCGTTGGCTCGCTACGCCCAAACGGTGAATTTGTCCGCACGTGAACTCAGGGATGCGTTCTGGTGGCAGTGGGGGATAACGCCTGCGCAGTACCGGCGGTGCGTGCGCTTGGATTGCGTCCACAAGGATCTCCGGGACCCGGGTCTCGAGCGGGCCTCGATCGCCGACATCGCGCGGCGCTGGGCGCTTCCGCCCACGGCCCGCTTCCACCGTTGGTACCAAAGCCGGTTCGGGGAGTGGCCCGGCGAGACGCGGCGATACGCCCGCCATCACTAGCGGTTTCGCCACTGGTCGAGCAAGCGGTTCCGGACGTCGAGTAGCGACGGGTTCCGGAGATCGAGAATGTGCACGTCGCGCCAGCGCCGGAAACCGATGGTCTCGAGCATCCGGCCTACGCGCAGGCCGGCTAACTCCGCGGACAGGTCATCCTGACCAGGAGCACGGAAAGCGGTCGGCGACACGTGAGATGCCGCGAACCGTGTGTAGCGCGCGAAGACGCACAGGGCGCCGGCCAGCAACGCGGCGCCGAGTCCATGCCCGCGCCACGACTCGATGATGGCGATGCGGCGCAGTACGATCAGGTGTGGAGGGCCGGGGCTGATGCGTTCCTCGAGTTCCTGCACCAGCGTGCCGTCGCGGGGATCGGCGACCGCGTCCGCGAGGAAGTCCAAGGCCCAGCCGCCGAGCACGGTGGCGTCGAACAAGTCGTGGTCGGCTCTGACAGCCGCTATCGCCAGCGAGATGTCGGCGACGTGCCGGGCCTCGTGCGCAGCAGTCTCCGCGACTGCCGTGACGGCCCAGCGTTCCGGCTGCTCGGGATCACCGTCGATCTGCCACCACAAACCCTCGCGCGAGATCCTTAATTGGATCGACAGCGGATCGGCCGGAAGATCATCACACACGGCTGCTCCTGAGCCAGGCGTGACTGTAAGCACAGTTCATTGAGCAGAATGTGCATTCCGATGTTGACCAGATTGGCTTAGCATGAGGCTCGTTTGGCCTCGTGCGATTACCGCCCGTGATTGAGCGGTCGTGCGGCACGTCCGGAAGGGAGCCGATGCCAACAGAGCAGCGGCGAATCTGATGGAGTAAAGATGCGTTACGGTAGAAGGTTTTACCGGCCGACCACCAGGAGCCCCGCGCTGGCGGTGATCTTGCTGAGGCTCATCCTCGGTAAGCATCGGTTGCGCACCACGCACCGTGCTGGATCGCCGAGCCTGCGGCTTCGAGTGGTTCACTCGCGCGGCGTGACGTCGGTGATTCTCAGGGCCGACCGTCCACTGAGGATTGATGGGCGGTGGCTGCGGAGGGATTACCTGATGCTCAAGGTGCTCACGGGCATCTGCTCGGTCAAGTGTGGCCGCGAGCGCATCGTGCTGGACGCGGGACGGCTTGTGATGATCGCGCCTGATCAGCCCTTCGTGTTGCGTGTCGAGTCTGGGACGGCACTCCGCTTGATCAGGATCGACCGGGACATGCTCCATCAGAAGTGTGCCCGCCTGACGGGCGTCCTTCCCGCGAGCCCCATCTGGTTCCGGCTGGTCGAGGGCACCACGATGCCGGCATCGGAGCTGGAGGCGTGGTCGCAGAGCCTCGAGCGCTTCCTGGCGTGGCTTGAGGACGAGGAGCAAAGGTGGCCGCAGGGCTTCTGGCGGGCCGCCGAGGAAGCCTTCATCGAACGGTTGCTCAGATACCCGGGGCACGACTACGACGATCGTGTTCTTCGCCGCGAGCTCGCCTACACCGTCAACGTGCCCGCCCGCGCTCTGGCGGGCGCCGAGTTCGTGGCCGCGTGGATCCGAACCTATCCGCTGCAGAAGGGTTCGCTCGCGTTCTTCACGCGGCTGGCGGCGCTTTCGTCCCGCCGCGAGCTGGCCCGCGCCTTCCGGTGGTTGTTTCGTGTCTCTATCCGGAAGTTCCGGCTGCAGATCCGGCTCAACTGCGTCCACCTGGATTTGCTGAACGTTGAACCCGGTTCTGGCGTCGTTTCGAGCGTCGCGCGGCGCTGGGCCTTCCGCCGTGGCCCGTATTTCTACTGGCAGTATTGCCACCGCTTCGGCGAATGGCCTGATGAGACGCTGCGACGACGACCGGAATGACATCAGACCGGTCCCGTCTGTTCGTCATCCGGCCACCACTGGGTAATCACGCGCCTTCGAGTTTCCAGTAGTGATGGATTTCGCAGATCCAGGACGTAAGCGCCATTCCAGTGGTGGAATCCCATGCTTTCCAGCATGCCGCCGATACGGACGCTGGCCAGATCCGCGGAAACGGGGTCATGGCCGGTACCGGCGAAATTCTCGGGCGAGACGTGGCACGCCGCGAGCCGGGCATAACGCGCGAAGAGCAGCAGTGCGCTCGCGGTCAACGCGGCGCCGAGTCCGTACCCCCGCCACGGGCGGGTGATGCTGATTCGGCGGACAACCACCAGGTGTGGAGGACCTGGGTTGACCTGGCGTTCCAGATCGGGATGCAGTGTGCCGCGGGTGGGGTCGGCGACGAGCGCGTCGATGAATTCCGTGGCCCAGTCGCCGAGCACGGACGCATCGATCAGAGTGCGTTCCATGGTGAGGTCGGCGAGTGCCAGTGAAATGTCGCCCACATGCCGCGCCTCGCGATCCGTATCCTCCAGTCCCCAGATATTCGCCGAGACGTCCCACCGTTCTGGCTGTTCATCGGCACGTTCGAGCTGCCACCACAGCCGCTCATGCACGGCCGTCAACTGGATGGCCAAGGGGTTGGCGGGAAGGTCCCGGCGCACGATGCCTCCTTCCAACCTCGCTCACCTGCTCGATCGTGCACTTGCACGTGCAGCCGCAGGTGTTCACCTTTATGGCGTAGCCACTGGGCGGACCGTTACCTTAAGTCGCGCTGCTCCGATAACGCAGTGTGGTGAACAGATCGTGATCAAACCGGGTTAGCTAGTGTGGGTGAAGTGAAAATAAGCGCCAATGTTAGCTACATTGTTAGCCGCAAGATCGCGACCTCGCAAGTGCGGGCTGGCGCCGGGTGCGCCCAGGTCGACTCGGTGCGCCAGGTAAGGCGGTACCGGTCAAGACGTTGCAGCCAGCAAGACGGTCTCGCTAGTTGCGCATAACGCGCCATTGTTTTGCTCTTGGTTGCGCTCTATGCTTCGCAGATGACCAGCGTTGGCGCACTGGAGCGCGGGCTCAAGATTCTGGACCTGCTGATCGAGGTCGAGTCGGACCCGATCCGGCGTGAGGAGGGCCTGTCGATCCAGCAGGTCGCCCTCGAACTCGAGATCCACAAGAGCACCGCCTCTCGGTTGATGCAGACGCTTGTGACCAGGGGATATGCGGTCGCCAACCATGGGGGTCGCAGGGGGTTCCGGTTGGGGCCGGCGGTCGAGGTGAGCTCGGGGCTGAACATGAACCAGCGCCGCCTCACGGATCTGGCGCATCCGTTCCTGGCCCGGCTCGTCGACGAAACCGGCGAGTGCGCGCACGCGGCGGTTGCGTCTGGCGCAACCGCGCTCGTGATCGACGACGTGGAGACCGGGCAACCCTTGCGGGTCGTGTCGGGCACCGGGCGGCGAGTTCCGCTGCACTGCACCTCTGCGGGCAAATGCCTGATGGCGTTCGGGCTCGCAGCCGTGCCTCCGGAACTGCCCCGGCGCACCGCGCGAACGATGACCAACCCCGAGATTTTGTCATTACATCTTGCCGAGATCCGCGAGCGTGGTTACGCGCTCGACGACGAAGAGAATCACACCGGGGTCCGTTGTATCTCGGTTCCCGTCTATAACGGCGCCGGCGGCACGCCGGTCGGTTGCATCGGGATCGACGGACCTTCGGTTCGCATGGTGGAGACGGAAATCGAGAAGCTGGCCCACAAGGTGATCGAGGTGGCCACCGAACTGTCCATCAAGTTGGGCGAGGACCACGTAGTGCCAGTTGGCTAGCTGAAGACCCTTTCCGGAGAAGGGACAAGGACGTTGAGTATCCGGTTAACGACAGGTCAGGCAATCGTCCGCTACCTGATGAATCAGCGGGTCGAGTTCGACGGAATTTCGGACCGCTTTTTCGCGGGTATGTGGGGCATTTTCGGGCATGGCAACATCGGGGGAGTGGCCGAGGCACTGCAGGAGGCCGGACCGTCCTTTCCCTACTACCTCGGACGTAACGAGCAGGCGATGGTGCATTCCGCCGTGGCGTTCGCGAAGCTGAAGAGTCGGCGGCAGGCCTTTGCGTGCCTGTCCTCGATCGGACCTGGTGCGACGAACATGGTGACCGGTGCGGCCACGGCGACGGTGAACCGGCTGCCGGTGCTGTTGCTGTCGGGGGACGCGTTCTCCGAGCGGCTCCAGGATCCGGTGTTACAGCAGGTCGGTTGCGAGCACGCGGGAGACGTCACCGCGAACGATGCGTTCCGGTCCGTGGTGCGGTTCTGGGACCGGATCACACGTCCCGAACAGTTGATCAGCACATTGCCGGAGGTGATGCGGACGCTGGTCTCGCCGGCGGATACGGGGGCGGTGTTTTTGGCGCTGCCGCAGGATATCCAGACCTACGCGTTCGACTTCCCGGACCAGATGTTCGAGCCCCGGGTGTGGCCGATTTCCCGGCAGCGGGCGGACCGGCGGCAGATCAACCGGGCGGCGGGATGGGTTCGTGACAGCAAGCGGCCGCTGATCGTCGCCGGCGGCGGCGTGCGGTACAGCGAGGCGTTCGACGTGCTGCGCAACTTCGCTGAGCGGACCGGGATCCCGGTCGCGGAAACGCATGCGGGTAAGGGGTCGCTCAACTATGACCATCCGTTGAGTTTGGGCGGCGCTGGGGTCGCGGGGACCCGGGCGGCGAATCTGATCGCGGAATCCGCGGATCTCGTGATCGGCGTGGGCACCCGGTATACGGATTTCACGACCGCGTCGAAGACAGCGTTCCAGAACTCGGACGTGCGGTTCGTGAACGTCAACGTGTTCGAGCAGGACGCCTACAAGCATGCGGCGGTGCCGCTGGTGGGCGACGCGCGAGTGGTGCTGCTGGATCTGGACCAGCAGTTGGGAGGCTACGAGACGTCGCAGGCGTATCGCGACGAGGTGCAGCGGCTGAACAGGGAGTGGGACGCCGAGGTGGAACGGCTGTACAACCTGGGGAAGGACCCGATCAGCCAGGGCGAGATCATCGGTTCGGTCGAGGCCTCGGCCGAGCCCCGGGATGTGGTGGTGACCTCGGCTGGAAGCCTGCCCGGCGACCTGCTGAAGCTGTGGCGGTGCCGCGATCCGCTGAGCTACCAGGTCGAGTACGGCTACTCGGTGATGGGCTACGAGATCGCGGGCGGCGTGGGGGCGAAGCTCGCCGACCCGGCCCGCGAGGTGTACGTGATGGTCGGGGACGGGTCGTTCCTGATGATGAACAGCGAGATCGCCACCGCGGTCCAAGAAGGCCTGAAGCTGATCATCGTGGTCATCGACAATCGTGGTTTCTCCAGCGTGGGCCGGGTCTCGGAGCAGGTCGGCAGCGAAGGGTTCGGCTGCCACTACCGGGCTCGAACGGAGTCCGGCTGGTACTCGGGTGAGTCGCTGGACGTGGACTTCGAGGCGCTGTGCCGCGGGCTCGGGGCGGGAGCAGTCACGGTCAAGACCCGCGCCGACCTGGATGCGGCGTTGTGCTCGGCCCGGGCGGCTACGACGACACAGTGCATCGTGATCGCGACCGACTGGCATGAGCGCGTCCCCGGCTATGCCTCCTGCTGGTGGGACATGGCCACCCCCGAGGTCGCGGCCATTCCCGCCGTTCGCGCGGCCCGCGAGACCTACGAGAAAGAGAAGAGCCGCGAGCGATACCTCATGGTGCCCGGCCACCCGCATTGGGGGGCAGATGACTGAGCTTCTCACCGTCGGGCGGGTCAACCTGGACCTGTATTCACAGCAGACCGGCGCCGAGTTCGCCGAGGCCCGCACATTCGAGGCGATGATCGGCGGCAGTCCGTCGAACATCGCGGTCGCGGCGGCGCGGCTCGGCGTCCGCACCGCGGTGTTCACCGCGGTCGGCGACGATCTCGTCGGGGACTGGGTGCTGCGCGCGTTCGAGCGGGCCGGTGTGGACACGACTTATGTGGCCCGCAAGCCCGGGGTACACACGTCGCTGGCGTTGCTCGGGCAGATCCCGCCGGATGACTTTCCGCGCACGTTCTATCGGGACAATCCGGCCGATATCCACCTGACGGTCGACGAGGCGGCTTCGCTGCCGCTCGCTCAGGTCCGCGCGGTGCTGGTGTCCGCGGATGTGTTCGCACGCGGCTCGACGGCCGACGCGGCGGCCTGGATCATGCGGACCTGCCGCGAGCACGACACGACTGTCTACATTGATCTCGATTTGCGGCCCGAGCATTGGCCGAAACCGGACGAGTATTCGCTCCTGGTCGGCGCGGCGACGAACGACGCCGACGTCGTGCTGGGTACGGCCGAGGAATTCGCGGCGCTGCAGCAGACGGACCCGCAGGGCATCGAGCTGTCCGGCGAGAAGCAGGTGATGGTGCTCAAGCGGGGCGGCGACGGCGCGCGAGTACTGACGTCGGAACGTGAGTTCGAGGCACCCGTGTTCGACGTGCCGGTCGCGAGCACGGTGGGCGCCGGGGACGCGTTCGCGGCTGGCCTGATCTCCGGGCGGATCCACGGATCCAGCTGGGAAGCCTCGGCACGGCTCGCGAGTGCCTGCGGGGCGATCACGGTCAGCCGGTTCGGCTGCTCCGAGGGCTTCCCCACCCTCGGCGAGGTCGCGGAGCTGCTGGGGGTGAGCCATGGGAGTTGAACAGCTGCGATACCTCGATTTCCAGGTCCTGTCACTGAATCCGGGCGAGACGGCCGAGTTGGACACCGCTGGGCGCGAGACGGGGTTGCTGACCATCTCGGGCGCCGGCACTATCGTCGCGGGCGGCGAGAAGTTCACGCTTGCCCGGCGCAACGTCTTCGAGGAATTGTCGAGCCTGCTCTACGTTCCGCCCGGCGCAGCCTTGTCCGTGACCGCGGCGACGGACTTGTGTGTCGCAGTCGGCACGGCTCCGGCGGAAGGGCGTTATCCGGCGCGACTGATCACGCCCGAGGAGATGAAAGTCGAGCAGCGGGGCGGTGGCACGGCGCTGCGACAGATACACCACGTCCTGACGCATCCGTTGCCGGCCGAACGGCTGATCGTGTACGAGGCGCTCGTGCCTGCGGGCTCGTGGGCGGGCTGGCCTCCGCACTGCCACGACGGGCGCCACGGCTCACCGAACCTGGAAGAGACCTACTTCTTCCGATTCGATCGCAGCGAAGGTTTCGGATTCCACCGGAACTACCTCGAGGACGGTTCGTTCGACGAGATCTTCACCGTACGCGACGGCGATTGCGTGGCGGTGCCACGCGGATTCCACGTGACCACCCCGTCGCCCGCGGCCAATATGTGGATCCTCAATTTCCTGGCAGGTGAGCCGGTTGGTGAAGAACGTGCTCGACCACCGTATTTCGACCCGACGACAAGCTGGATTACCGATGACTGGTCACGTGGACGCCTTGAGCTCCCTGTCGCCGTTCGGTGAGCGGCTGCGGGCGCTGGCGAACGCGGACGGGGCGTTCTGCCTGCTCGCGCTGGACCACCGCGATGCGATGCGCAACGCCTTCGCCCGGATCGGCATCGAGGACGTGAGCCCCGAGATGATGCTGGAGGTCAAGGGCCGCATCGCGGACGCGCTCGGCGTGCAGGCGTCCGGGGTGCTCCTGGATCCGGCCGCGGTCGAGTGGTGCCGTCCGCGCGATGGCGGCGTGCTCATGCCGCTGGAGGCGCAGGGGTACGCGCCGTTCGCGGGCGGGCGGGTTTCGCGGCTCGAGTTCAGCGCCGCCGACGTGGCCGCGCTCGGCGGCGACGGCTGCAAACTGCTTGTCTACTACCGTGCCGACCATCCCCCGACCGCGTGGCAGCAGTGGGAACTGATCGAGCGGGCGGCCGCGGACGCGCACGCCCACGGCCTGCCGCTGGTGCTGGAACCGTTGGTGTACCGGCTCGAGGGCGAGACGGACTACCCGTTCGGCGAACTGGTCGTCGCCGCGGCCCGTGACCTGGCGAGCTCCGGAGCGGACCTGTTGAAACTGGCGTTCCCAGGCAGTGCTGAGGCAAGCCGCGAGTTGACCGCCGCAGCCGACTGGGTCCTGCTCGGGGGCGGCGAGACCGACCGGGACAGCTTCGCCGCGCAACTCGAGATAGCCATGAGCGCGGGTGCGCGCGGGTTCATCGCCGGGAGGCCCATCTGGGGCGGCGCGCTGGGGCTGGACGAAACCGAGCAACGGAAATGGCTCGCCGAAGAGGCCGTCCCGTATTTCGGCCGGCTCGTCGGCATCACGCACGGAAGGAGGCTGCGATGAGCGACCACATCGGTCATTGGATCGCCGGGCGCACCGTGGTCAACGGCGGCGAGACCGGCCCGGTCTTCAACCCGGCGACCGGCCGGCAGTCCGGCTGTGTCGAGTTCGCGACCGTCTCCGAGGTCGATCGTGCGGTACAGGCTGCGAAGGACGCCTTCCCGGGCTGGCGCGGGATGTCGGTGGCCCGGCGGGCCGAGCTGTTCTTCGACATCCGTGAGGTCTTCCTGCGCCGCCGCGAGGAGATCGCCCGGCGCGTCACCGCCGAGCACGGTAAGACGCTCACCGACGCGCTCGCCGAAGTCGTCCGTGGACTCGAAGTCATCGAATACTGCTGTGGAATCCCGGAACTGCTGAAAGGCGAATACGCCGAGCAGGTGTCCACCGGCGTCGACGTGCATTCCGTGCGGCAGCCGCTGGGCGTGTGCGCGGGGATCACCCCGTTCAACTTCCCGGCGATGGTGCCGATGTGGATGTGGGCGCCCGCGCTCGCGACCGGGAACACGTTCGTGCTGAAACCGTCCGAAAAGGACCCGTCGGCGCCGGCGTTCATGGCCGAACTCTTGCGCGAGGCCGGGGTGCCTGATGGCGTGTTCAACGTTGTGCACGGGGACCGCGAAGCCGTCGACGTGCTGCTGCGCCATCGCGACGTGGCGGCGGTGTCGTTCGTCGGGTCGACCCCGGTCGCGCGCTACGTCTACGAGACCGTGACCTTGCAGGGCAAGCGTTGTCAGGCGCTGGGCGGGGCGAAGAACCACATGATCGTGTTGCCGGACGCGGACATCGACATGGCCGCCGACGCCGCGGTCTCGGCCGGGTACGGATCGGCGGGGGAGCGGTGCATGGCCGTCTCGGTCGTGGTCGCCGTCGGCGGTGTCGGGGACGCGCTGGTCGACGCGATCCGGCAGCGGATCCCGAAACTGACCATGGGCAACGGTGCCGAGCAGGTCGACATGGGGCCGCTCATCTCGCGGGATCATCGCGCCCGGGTGGCCGAGTATGTCGAGCGCGCGCCGGCTGAGGGCGCCACGGTCGTGCTCGACGGGCGCTCCTCGACGCCCGGCACCGACGGGTTCTTCCTCGCGCCGTCGTTGCTCGACGAGGTCAAGCCCGGAATGCGGGCTTATGACGACGAAATCTTCGGGCCGGTGCTCAGCGTGACCCGGGTCGGCACGTTCGAGCAGGCCGTGCGGCTGGTCAACGACAACCCGTACGGCAACGGCACGGCGATCTTCACCCGCGATGGTGGTGCCGCGCGGCGGTTCGCCCAGGACGTGCAGGCCGGGATGGTCGGGATCAACGTGCCGATCCCGGTTCCCGCGGCGCAGTTCTCCTTCGGTGGCTGGAAGAACAGCCTGTTCGGCGACACCCATATCTACGGCAGGGAAGGGATCAAGTTCTACACGCACGGCAAGGTCATCACGTCGCGATGGCCCGAGCCGTCGAGTTCGAAGGTCGACCTCGGCTTCCCGGAGACACGATGACACCACTGCGAATCGGCATCATCGGATGCGGCAACATCGGCGCCCGCATCCACCTGCCCACCTGGCTGGCGCATCCCGAGGTGGCGCAGGTCGTGGCGCTGGCCGACCCGACCGAGGTGGCACTGGACTCGGCGCGGCAACTGGCGGGCCTGGCCCCGGAGCAGGTGCATGCCGATCCGGTGCACCTGATCGCCCGCGACGACGTGGACGTGGTGGACATCTGCACGCCGCAGCATCTGCGCCGGGAGGTCCTGCTCAACTCGGCGGTGTCGGGCAAGCACATCCTGTGCGAGAAGCCGTTGGCGGCCGTGCCGCTGGACGCCGCGGCGGCCGTGGATGCGGCCGAGGACGCGGGCCAGACGCTCGCGATGGTGCACAACTACCTGTGGCTGCCGGAAATTCAGGCTGCGCGAGAAGTGATCGATTCAGGGGAAATCGGCCCCGTCCGCACAATCGTCGTCAACTACCTCGGGGTGGTCGACGTGCCGGGCGCGGCCGCGTACCGGGCCGGGTGGCGGCACGAAGCGGTGAGTTCCGGCGGCGGCGTGCTCATGGACATGGTGCACGGCGTCTACCTGGCCGAGACGCTCCTGGGCCGGCCGGTGCGGCGGGTCTCGGCGTATGTCAGCAGCCGGGAAGCCAGCGCGACCGTGGAGGATCTCGCCCTGTGCCGGTTCGAGACGGATGCCAACGCGGCGCTGGTCAACATCGCCTGGGGCCTCGGGCCCGGCGGGATCGAGGTCACCGGTGAGCTGGGCCGGGTTTCGGTGCGGTATCGCGACGGGGGCACCGCACCGTGGGCGCCGGTGGAACACGTGCGGGTCCACACGGCGTCCGGCATGCGGGAGGTGCTGGGCCCGGACGAACGGGAGATGACCGGGATCCCCCAGCCCATCATGGACTCGTTCGAGCAGGTCCTGCTCGATTTCGCCGATGCGGTGCGGACCGGCCGGCCCGCCGCGGCGCCGGGCCGTGACGGGTTGCGGATTCTCGAGGCGACCGTGGGCGCGTACAAGTCGGCTGTCACCGGCGAGCTGGTGGGCATCCCGCTCGACCGGGACGATCCGGTGTTCCGGCACGGCGTGCTGGGCCTGAAGAAGCTGTCCTTGCCGGAGTGGTCGCCGGCGCGCGGCACGTCCCTCTACAGCGCGGGATAGGAGAGTCCATTATGGATCTTTGTCTCTACACGGATTCCGTGGCCAGCCTGTCCCTCGACGAAGCGCTCGACTTCGCGGTGAGCATCGGGGCGAGCGCCGTGGAGATCGCGGCCGGCGGCCAGTCGAGCGCGCCGCATATGCGGGTGTTCGAGCTGCTGGAGGATCCGCGACGGCGTGCTGAGTTCGTGGACAAGCTGAGCGAGCGGGGATTGCGGCTGGCCGCGGTGAACTGCTCGGCCTGGCCCATGCATCCGCGCGAGGGCGAGCGGCATGTGGAGATCATCCGCGCGGCGATCCGGCTCGCGGGCGCCCTTGGCGTGGACAAGATCGTGACGATGTCCGGATGCCCCGGCGAATCGGCGCAGGCACGGGCGATCCATTGGATCACGTTCCCGTGGCCGGAGGACCGCTACGCGATCCTCGGCGAGCAGTGGGATCGGGCGTTCGCGGTCTGGCACGATCTGGCCGAGTACGCGGTGCAGCACGGCGTCACGCGGATCGCCCTGGAGCTGCATCCACTGCAACTGGTGTACAACGTGCCGACCCTGCAGCGGATGCGGACCGAGATCGGGCCGGTGATCGGCGCGAATGTCGATCCGAGCCACATGTTCTGGCAGCAGATGGATCCGGTACGGGTCGTGCACGCGCTCGGGCCCGCCATCTTCCATGTGCATCTCAAGGACACCGAGATGCGCGCGGATTCGCTGGCCCTGAACGGTGTTCTCGACGCCACACCGTTCGCGGACATCGACCGGCGGTCGTGGATCTTCCGGACGGTCGGGCAGGGGCACCCTGCCTCGTTCTGGCGGTCGTTCCTCGGGGCGCTGGCGGAAGCCGGCTACGAGGACGTGCTCAGCATCGAGAACGAGGACCCGTTGCAGCCCGCGCAGGTGGGCGCCAAACAGGCCGCCGACTTCATCACCGGGCTCAACGCCGAGTCGGTGAGTAGAGGAAAGAGGTAGAGATGGTACTGATAGCCGAATGCGTGGGGTGCAAGACACGGCTGAGCGGTCCGGCCTACGACCGGCTCACGGACCTGTTCACCGCCATGGAACGGGACGGCTGGCTGGTCGACGACATCGACCCGCGCTGCCCGAAGTGCCTGCAGCTTGAGGGGCGGCACTCGGAGCACGCCGAGCTCGACGGCGAAAGCAGGGCATTCTAGGCATCGACCGATGCCCTTGGTGTACAGCTCTGCTATACGTGGCCTGTGTCCGCCGCTGGCTGACACGATCGTCGGTTCCCAGGTCGGGAACCTGAAGGAGTTGCGGCCAGGAACAGCGCGAATCTTGTTCGCGTTCGATCCGTGGAGACATGATCCCGCTCAGCGAGCAGCGATACGAGATCTACCTGAAGGCACGGCAAGCCGAGGAGGGCAGGTCGTAATGGGTTACGCACGGTGGAAGGACATTCGCGCGGAGCATGTGGAGCGTGCCGGCGATGAGGAGGCCGTTGAAGCGGGTAAGCGCGAGCTACTCGCGACGGTGCGGGGCTACCGTTTGGCCGAGATCCGCCGCACCGTGGCCTCACCCAGCAACAGCTCGCCGACCGGGTCGGTGTGACGAAGCGACGGATCTGCCAGATCGAGCAGGGCAAGATCTCGGGTCAGGACACGTTGGCACGTTACGCGGCGGCATTGGTGGCAGGCTGCACCAATCGATCTACTTCGAGGACGGGGACATTGCCGCCATCGCCTGATTCGGGGTCCGAGGATCTTGAAGGCGGGGAGGTCACCCTCGAGATCCTCGGCGACAGCGAGACGATGGCTCGCATCGGTGAGAGCCTGAATGCGCTCCGCCGCGGCGAGGCAGGCGCAGACTTGGCGACCGTTCGCGATGACGTGGCCCGCCGCTCCCGTTGACGGGTCGCTACGCCGAGGGGCCGGTCCGCTGGTCGGGGATGGGGTTCGTGGCGATCCCGGCGGCGACGTCGAGCAGGGTTTTCGCGACCTTCTTCACCTCCTGCAGGGTGAACCGGGACGACGGGCCGCTCACGCTGATGGCTGCGGGAAGGTGAGTGCCGAGCAGCGGCGCGGCGACGCAGCGGCCGTCCTCTTCGTTTTCCCGGTCGTCGACCGCGTAGCCGAGCCGCTTGACCTTGGCCAGCTCGTCGAAGAAGTCGTCGACGGTGGTGACAGTGTTCGCGGTGCGGCGCTCCAGGCCGGTTTCGTTCAGCAGCCGGCGCACGCGGTCTTCGGGCAGTTGAGCGGCGATGGCCTTGCCGAGGGCGGTGCAGTGGACGGGTTCCCGGTCACCACGGGTGGCGGCGAGGCGCACGCCCCGGCGGCTCTCGACGATGTCGATGTAGATGATGTGGTCACCGTCGAGGAGGCCGAGGTTGGCGGTCTCGCCGAACTCGTCACGCAGGTTCTCCAGGGTCGGCCGCGCACGCTCGCGGAGGATCTCCAGGTGCCGCGACTGCATGCCGACGAAGCCGAGCCCCAGGCGATACAGGCTGGTGTCCTGATCGCGTTCGACGTAGCGGTGATTCTCCAGGGTCCACAGGTAACGGAAGGCCGAGGACTTGGGCAGGCCCGTGGTCTGCGCGACGTCGTTGAGCCCGATACCGTCGACGGACTCCTGCAGCAGGTTCAAGATCAAGCACACCCGCTCGACGGCGCGAACGGAGTAATCTCGCTCTTCCGATAGCTCTTCGACCTCCGAGGCCTCGATCTCGTCTCGGTCCTTCTTCTTGCGTCGCGCCACGGAGGCCTCCTGTGTTTTGATCGTCGGCTTCAATGTTTCAGATGCTAGCGGGAGTGGAACGGGCATGTCAGGGGCCAGTTCCAGAACGCGTGATGACTACCGGTGAAAGAGACCGCCGGGAGGTAACCATGTGTGGCTGAACTGGCCGTTCTACCAGCCGGACAGGAACCTGACGCGCTGACGTGATGTACGACACAAGCTTCCCGCCGTTGGGTGTCAGTCGTGCTTGAGGGCCGTCGTGATCTGCTCGTGTAGCTGGGGCGGTGACTCAGACTTGGGCAGTTCGAACGTGATCCGGTGTATGTGGTCGGTGAACGGGAAGGGCGGTTGGTAGTCCTCGCAGAGGGGGAAGCCGTGGTCGCGGCCGACCAGCAGCGTCGCCGGCACGTGCTGCCACGATGGAGGAGCCTGCGCCTCGGATGGCAATGGCTGAGCGGATACCTCCCGGCCATCAAGAATGATGGCAACCGTGCCCTGGCTCGTGCCCCGGCAAGGCGTATAGGTGATCTCTATGTCGTGCCGGCCGGCGGCGATCGGCTCGTCGGTGGTGCTCGTGTGCGCGCTGCCGTCGAGGTTGAATGCGACTGTCATACGGCCCTCGACGAAATAGCATGCCCATCCGCTTCTGGGAAGTCGCGGCCCGCCCAGGACCCGGTTGCGTTGGGCGGCGACGATGCCGGCCGCTCGATCGCTGGCCAGCTCAACCTCGGCGGTGAGGCGGAAGCCGGCGAGAAACGATGGGGTGTCGACCCGGCCACCACCGGGCAGAGCTTCCCGACGGGGTGCGGAGACGGGCGGTTCCATGCCCGGCACTGGTTCCATCGCATCAGCACGGCGGTAGGGGTCCTCCATGAGCAGTACCTGGTTGCGGCCGGCTTCGAACCACCATTGTTCGATCATGGTGCGAAGTTGATCGGGACGGGCGGAAGCGAGGTCGTTTGCCTCGGAGAAGTCGTCGATCAGGCTATACAATGACCAGCTGTCGGTGTCGAAGGAATGGCTGCCTTCGATGAGTTGGCGGTCCACGGCCGAACCGATGACATGGTTTGTGGTTGCTTTCCAGCCGTCGTGATAGATGGCACGGGAGCCCAGCATTTCGAAATATTGGGTGCTTCGTGGACTCGGGGCTTTCGGGGCATTGAAGGTAGCCCGCAGACTTCGTCCGTCGACGCGTTGCTGGGCGACGCCGTCGACCGACTCGGGTAGCTCAACGCCTGCGGCGTCGAGGATTGTGGGCATCAGGTCGATGGCGTGACAGAACTGGTCACGTACCTGGCCGTGGTTCTCGTTGGCGATCGCCGTTGGCCAGTGCACGATCAGGGGGACGCGCACCCCGCCCAGCCAGGTGTACTCCTTCCACAGTTTGAAGGGTGTGTTGCCAGCCCAGGCCCAGCCCCACGCGTAATGGTTATAGGCGCTGCGCGTCCCACCGAGCTCGTCGATGCGGCTGAGCATCGTCGCGATCTCGTCGTCCGGGCTGCTCAGCATCCCATGGGGTCCGCCGTCGGCGCTGGCGCCATTGTCGGACACGACCATGACGAGTGTGTCGTCCAGGACCCCAAGAGTCCTCAGGAAGTCGAGGACCCGGCCTATCTGGGCGTCGGCATGGGTGAGGAATCCGGCGTAGACCTCCATCATCCGGGCGTACAAGCGGCGTTCACCAGCGGGCAGGCCCTCCCACTGTGCCACCCACGACGGCCGCTCGGTGAGCATGGTCGTGGGCGGTATGACGCCGAGCTTGAGCTGCCGCTCGAAGATGTCGTGGCGATAGGTTTCCCAGCCGGCGTCGAACTGGTTCCGATACGGCTGCGCCCACGATGCCGGTACCTGGTGCGGCCAATGCGGGGCGCCGGTGGCGAGGTACAGGAAGAACGGCTTGCCCGGCATGGCCTGCTGCTGGTCCTGGACCAGCCGGATGGCTTGCGAGGCCAAGTCCTCGGTCAGGTGATAACCCTCATCCGGCGAGGCGGGTGGCTCGATGAAACCGTTGTCACGCACCAGATCGGGCATCCACTGGTCTGTCATCCCGTCGAGGAAGCCGTAGTGGCGTTCGAATCCCAGCCCGAGAGGCCACCGATCGAAGGGTCCCGCCGGCCCTATCTCTGCAGTCGGGGTCAGGTGCCACTTTCCTACCGCGAACGTGTTGTAACCGGCATCACACAGTAGCCGGGCTACCGTGCCTGCCGACTTGGGAATGCGAGCAGTGTAGCCGGGAAAACGGAACGACAAATGCGCCAAAGCTCCCATGCCGACCGCGTGATGGTTGCGCCCCGTCAACAGGCACGCCCGCGTCGCCGAGCAAACGGCCGTTACATGAAAGCTATTGTACCGAAGGCCGTGATCTGCTAATGCGTCAATATTCGGTGTTGCGATACCCGATCCATGGCATCCAAAATCACCGAATCCGAGATCATCCAACACGATCATCACGATGTTCGGGCGGTTCAGCGTGCCGTCTGGTGATTGCGCGGATTTGTCGAAAATTGTATCGAAAACTGCCGGCTTTCGACTTTGTGCTGACGAATTCTCCATGAAAGTTTCCTCTTGCGTCCCGATGTTGGGTCGATATTTTCTCAGCCGCGGAGGCCGGGCTCAAATGAGGTGACCAATAACGTGGTCGACATATCGAAACATGTCATCAGGGTCCTCCGGCGATCAGATCGGCGGCTGCGGCGACGAGCTTTTCGGCCACGGTTTCCATGTCCGGCAGTGCGAACCGGAAGGCGGGGCCGCTGACGCTGATCGCGGCGGGGAGATGGGTGCCGAGCAGGGGCACGGCGACGCTGCGGCCGTCCTCCTGTTCCTCCTGGTCGTCGATGGCGTACCCGAGCCGGCGTACCTTGTCGAGTTCCTTCGCGAAGCGCTTGGGTGTGGTGATGGTGTTGGCCGTGCGCTGCGGCAGTCCGGTCGCCGTCAGGATTTCGGCTACCCGGTCATCGGGAAGCCGGGACGCGATCGCCTTGCCGAGCGCGCTGGCGTGCAGGTGGGTGTGATCGCCGCGGAGAGCCGCGAGCCGGACGCCCCGGCGGCTCTCGGCGATGTCGATGTAGATCACCTCGTGCTGGTCGAGCAGGCCGAGGTTCGCGGTTTCCCCGAACTCGTCGCGTAGCCGTTCCAGGGTGGGCAGGGCACGCCTGCGCAGGATCTCCAGGTGCCGGGACTGCATACCGAGGAAACCGAGGCCGAGGCGGAACACGCTGTCCTCTCCGCGCTCGATGTAGTGGTTGTTCTGCAGTGTCCGCAGGTAGCGGAACGCTGAGGCTTTCGGCAGGCCGGTCGTGCTGATCACTTCGTTCAGGGTGATACCGTCGACGTTCTCCTGGAGGCGGTTCAGGATCAGGCAAACGCGCTCGACGGCACGGACGGAATAGTCACGCTTGACCCGCTGGGCCCGGCGTGGTGACGGGGTGCTGCCGTCGGGATCGGGTGGCTGCGTGCTCCCCACGATCGCACCTCATTTCAGTGGGTAGTGTTGAGATTTTATATAGTAACCTGGTTTGGCCGTGCCAGGACAAGGGTCGTGACCTCCTTGGCCCGGTTTAGCTGGCCGGACGGGCGGTCTCCGAAACGTCAGATTGCCGGCAGGTGGAACTTGTGAGCCGTGGCGCGAATACTTGCTGCGAATTTTCGGTGATTCTGACGTGGTACGGCGTGCGCAGTATTACGATGAGAATACAGAATTAATCAGTTGATGGGTCGGGAGGGCTTCCGTCAGGACGGCTCAAATTGCGCCCCGTTGTTCTGGTTCGGGAAGCTTGGCAGAAGATTTGAGGATACCTTGATTGCGGGGTTCGCGCGAGTGTGGGTGCGCGATGAAAGTTAAAGGGACTGGTGTGACCACACGGTTCCGGTGAGCGGTTGTGCACGTCTGCTTGTCAGTTGTCGCGGTTCGTAACCCGCCTGCTGGCTCTCGGCTTGCTGTTAACATGCTCTGGCGAGCCGCCGTCGAGTTCTTTGCGTTGGGCGAACAGGGCGCAATTGCCGAATTTTCTTCATATTACACCGGATGGTTGCCCTTTCTGAATGATCTCGTTGTTGTTTCGAAACGGTATCCAATAGGTCTCAGGCCGTATCGTTGGTGACCAGGTTTTCCGATTCCCCATCTGATTCTGCCTCAATAGGGGGATAGGGGTAGTCTGAACGGGTGATAAGGACTTAGCGTGGGGGACTCGGGCTCGCGAAATGGTGCCAGCGGGGAATGAGGAGGTGTGATGAGTCCTGCTCTTCCGGCGAATCCGTTGTCCATCGAGTTGACGGTTTCTCATCGACGGCTCTGGTGGCATGTCGCCGAGGAGGACGAGCAGCCGGAATTGTGGGACGTTTCCGCGGATATCTGGCGGATCGGGTTATGCCCCGACGACGAACGTCACGTCGCGGATATCAACCTTGCGGTCGCGGATTTGAGTGGCGAGCAGAATTTGATGGATTCGGTGGGGCTCGGGGAGTGGGCGCTGGAGTTCATCGCGGAAACCGTCATCGAACCGGGCGGGCGGCTGCATCACGACCTGGAGCGGTGGATCACCCCGGGGCCGCCGCGGCTGGTGGTGCTGCGCCGGATCACGGTGTCCGAGCCATGGCGCGGGCACGGTCTGGGCGGGGTGCTGATAGCGAGCGCGCTGCGGATCATGGCGCCGTCCGGCCGGCTGGCGGCCTGCCGGGTTTCCCCGGCGGACTTCCACTGCCCTGGGCAGGACCGGATGTGCGCGGAGCTGGCGAGCCTGCGCGCCGGGGCGATGCTGGAGCGGATCGGCTTCCGGCGATGGCGCGAGGTACACATCATCGACCTGCGCAGCCCGTCCCTGGTGGACGCCGGGATCGATATGATGCGGCAGTGGTGGCCGCATCGTAACGAAAGCTGACGCTCACCAGTCGCGCCTGGTCTGCTCGATGATTTCGCGTGACCGTTCGGGATCCAGCGTCTGCTCGCGCAACCGTTCCCAGGTCGCGCGATAGGTCTGGATCTCCCGCTGTCGCCGATAGCATGCTCCTTGGCGGATCGCGGCGACGTCTCTGTCCGGTGGATTCTGCAGCCAGCCTCGGTGCACATGCGACGGCACGAACACGCCGCCGGGATGAGGCCCGAAGTGGCTGGGCATGGTCGCGATGGCGAAGGCGGCGTCCGTGCTGGTGTGCAGACCGCGGTCGCGGGGCAGGACGCGGATGGTGACGTGCGGCTGCAGGGACGCCCGGGCGAGGTGGGTCAGCTGATGCCTCATCACGGTGGCGTCACCGACCAGGCGGTGCAGCACCTGCTCGTCGATGATCGCCAGCAACTGGGCCGGGTCAGCTCGCTCGTTCTGGATGTGCTGACGGTGTTGCTCGAATTCGATCAGGCGTCGCTGCTGATCCTCGTGCGAGGCCTGCTGAGCGCGGAGCACCGCCTCGGTGTAGGGGGCGATCTGGAACAGCGCGGGAAGTACATGGCTGTCGAAGGTGTGGAGCCGGGCTGCCACCGCTTCCAGGCCGAGCCAGGCCTGGACGGGGGACTGGAGGAGGTCCGCGTACTCGGACCACCAGTCCTGCGCGTGCCGGCTGGCGTCGCGGAGCGCGCACAGTCGCTCGACCTGGTCGGTCGCCCCGTACAGGTCGAGCAGGCCCTCGATATCCATCCTGCTCGGCGGGTTCCGTCCGGTTTCGAGATGACCGATGTGGCCTGCGGTGGTCCCGATGCGGCGCGCCGCGTCGGCGCGGCTGCGGCTGCCCCGCAGGCGCCGAAGCTCATCGGCCAGCCACAGGAGCACCTCGGTGCGGCCCGCCGCGGTCAGGTCCACTTTGTCCCTGCACCCTTCCCGGGGTCACGATGTGATGAAGCCCCGTGTCGAGTCGCGTCGGCGGTAGACGACTACGAGGTAGGCGATTACCGTGGACGCGGCTGCTCTTTGATCCGACAGTCAAGAGGTAGCTCCGGTGGCGCGGCTCGCGTCTGTGGGTGCGCCACTGGTCATTCGTCGTTGGGGAGGGGGATCACGTCGCTGCGCGCTTCCGGCGGTTCGCGCGCACGAAGGTGCCGCGGCCTTGCGTGACCTCGAGGTAGCCCTCTTCGACGAGATGCTTCTTTGCGGCGCGCAGCGTGTCCCGCGCGACGCCGTAGTCGCGGGCCATCTCGTTCTCGTTCGGCAGCCGAGAGTGGGGCGGGAATTCCCCGGACTTGATCCGGGCGATGAGGTCCTTCGCTACCTGCCCCCAGATAGTTGCCGGGCCCTCCCTGATTATCCGGCCTGACCGGTCCGCTTTCCGCTCGCCTGAATGATCACGTGATGGCACGCCGGGACGTTAGCGCCTGGATATGCATACCTGCACTTGCCAACGTATATAGACAGAGGTATACAACTAGGCTATGAACAGGATAGTTAACGTATGCAAATAGATGTGTAGTGGCGTGTCGCGGGTAGTGGTGAGTGGCCGCGAAAGAGAGCGGCATGCCCGTTTGGTGCGGGTCGGTCCGAGAGGAGCACCACGGTGAGCGAGCTGCCAGGCAATCCGCTGTCGATCGAGTTGACGGTGAGCCATCGGCGTCTGTTCTGGCACACCGACGACGAGGACGACTACCCGGAACATTGGACGGCCTCGGCCGATGTGTTCCGGCTGGGGGAATGCGTCGAGCCGGCCCGGCATGTCGCGGACGTCGAGTTCCTGATCGCCGACCTGACCGCGGAGCGCAACCTGCTGGATTCGGTGAGTGTGGGGGAGTGGGCGCTGGAGTTCCTCGCAGAAACGGTGCTGGATCCCTCCGGCCGGTTGCATCCCGAACTCGGCGCCGAAATCGGCGCCGGGCCGGCTCGCATGATCATCCTGCGGCACCTCACCGTCGCGCAATGCTGGCGGGGGCATGGGCTCGCGTCCGCCTTGATCGCCGGTGTGTTGCGGATCCTGGCACCATCGGCTCGCCTGGCCGTGTGCCGCATATCCCCGTTGGATTTCGGGCACACCTACCCGGACCGGGTGTCCGCGGAGCTCGCGAGTGTCCGGGCTGGGCTGCTCCTGGAACGGATCGGATTCCGTCGCTGGCGCGAGGCGCATGTCGTCGATCTGAAGAGCCCGCGACTGCTGGACGCCCGGATGGACCTGCTCAACCGGTGGTGGCCGCATGCCGACGACGGTGCGTGATCGTAGTAATACAGTGGGATGCAAAGCTATGCAGACCGCGACCAATGACGTATGCTAAAACATGAAGAACGAAAAGAAAATTTCACGTTCTCGGTTTTGCCTGGCGCCAGCCCTCCCCCTCGGGGCGTCAGGCATTCGGGTCCCGGCGCCATCCCCCCTTGGCGCCGGGACCTCTTCGTTAGGGGTAAGGCGGAACCAGCCCCTGTTGATGCCGGGAGCTGTCCCCGGGGACGCTGGGATGGGGAGATGCCGTGCCGCGTTTCATGGAGCCGTTCCGGTTCGGGACCGTCGAGCCGGAAGTGCCCCGTCCGTCAGGGCGGGCCGGCCGCGCGGATCCTGACCGGCAATCTTTTGTGGCCGGGGCGCAGGCGCCGGATCTGCCTTTGCCGCAGCCGACTTCCTCGAAAGCCCTGCTGCGAATCGGGTTCGGTATGTCGTGTTGACCGTAACCAACAACGCCAATGGTGGGCGGCCGGTTTCGGTATCGACCGTGTCGGGAGCGCGTTCATTGTGTGACCGGTACGGAATACCCCGCTTCTTTGATGTCTCCCAGTTTGTCCAGAACTTGGATCTGAACGCGCGGCGGGACGCCGGCTATGCCGAATCGCCGTCGCGGCAGGTCGCGACCACGTTCACCAGCGGTTTGTACCTCGCCGGCCGGTGCGGGTTCTGGGGCTCGGTACGCCGGTGTTCGGGTGGGGGATGCGTGCCGGCGATCAAGTTAATGCAAATTGCATTCAGCAAAGACCACCCGTTTGGCTGTATCGTGGGAATCCCGAATGGAGGAGGTTGGGGATGGAGGTGAGAAGGGGGGCATCACGCAAGCCATCGTCATCTCATCGGCTGCCCCGGGATCATGACGCGACACCCGCTGCAACGCTACAAGATCTTCGAATCGCGCGATGTCGACGACACTCGTGAACGCGTCGCGAAAGTATTCTGCCCGCATACGATGAATACCCCGGGCCGCGCGCCACGGCTGGATGCGGTCATGCACTGCCGTCGCCTGCGCAATGTGGCGATGTCGTACGTCGCCTATGGCCAGGAGGTGCAGGTCGATCCCGGCGAACTCGGTTCCTTCTTCGTCGTGTTCGCACCGGTCGCCGGGGACGGCGTCCTGCACTGCGGTGGTCAGCAGGCGCACACGACGCCGCGCCATATCTGCGTGGTGACCGCGACCGAAGCGCTGCGCATGCGGCTGTCGGGCAGCTGCAGGCAGCTGGTGATCAGGATCGAACGAACGGCGCTGGAGGCCCAGCTCTCCGCGATGCTGGACAGCTCGCTACCGGAGCCGCTTCGCTTCACGCTGGATATGGATACCGCGAGTGAGCCTGCTCGCAGCTGGTACAAGCTGCTCACCCATGCCGTGTCCGATTTGGACGACCCGGAGAGCATCCTGGCCCACCCGCGCGCGGTCGAGCAGTTCGAAGGGACCGTCATGGCCGGGCTGCTGCTGACGCAGCCGCACAACTACACGGCAGCCCTCCTCGGCGACGAGCGCCCGGTGCCCTCGCGGCTGGTCGGAACCGTGGTCGACCTGCTCGAAGGGCATCCGGAGTGGGCGCACACGCCGGCCAGTCTCGCCCGGCAGGCCGGCGTCAGCGTGCGGGCATTGCAGAAGGCGTTCCGGGAACAATTAGACAGTTCGCCCAGTGAGTATCTGCGGGGCGTGCGCCTGCAGCGGGTGCACGACGAGCTGTCGGTGGCGCGATCGGATGCCACGACCGTGCGCGAAATCGCCAGCAGATGGGGTATTACGCACGACGGCCGCTTTTCTGCGATATACCGGGAACGGTTCGGCGAGCCGCCGAGGCAGACCCTGAGCCGCCGGCACATCCGAAGAGGTTAGTTGAGTGGCCGGGCCGGGCGCCCGGTTTCCGGTCGGCCAGTTGATCCGATCCGCGCGCCACGATCATGAGCTGACCCAGCAGCAGCTGGCCACCGCGCTGCGGGCCGCTTCCGGTAACGACAGCGTCGGCCGTGACGAAGTGGCGCGCTGGGAACGCGGCAGGCGCATTCCCAGCGCCTACTGGCAGAGGTGGCTCAGCCTGGTCCTCGACATTTCTCGTCCTGAGTTGCATGCTGCCGCCCAGCGGTCTCGCGCGCTGCGGAGGCTGTGGCGGTGAAAGTGGCCTCCTGGCCCCTGTTTCACCCGTGATCGCACCCTCTTCGGTAGGGAAATCCTTGTGAGAAGGGGGAGTCAATGGGGAAAGCGCTGGTAGCCCTGGTCAATCCTAATCTCGTCCATCCGCCGATCACGCCGTACGCGCTCGATATCCTGACGACGTCACTGGACTCGGACGGTTTCGACGTCGAAGTGGTCGATCTGACGTTTCACCGCGAGGACTGGCGGAGTGCCATCCGGGAGTACTTCGCGGCACGGTCGCCGTTGCTCGTGGGGGTGACCATTCGCAACACCGACACCATTTACGCGCAGCAGCAGCGTGTCTTCCTCGGTGACCACCGAGACATCATTGCAGAGATCAAAGCCGGTACCGCGGCGCCGATCGTCGCCGGAGGTGTGGGTTTCTCATCGATGCCGTTCGCGCTGACTGACTATTTCGGCATCCCCTTCGGCGTCAAGGGGCCAGGGGAGAACGTCATCGTGCGGCTGGCCAATGCGCTGCTCGCCGGGGAGCCTCCGGAGACGGTGCCCGGCCTGCTCGTCAATCGAGGGCCGGGGCGGGTGGAGCGGATGGCCGTGCCGAGGCGGCGCGAGGCGGTGTTCACTCCGCTGAACACGGCGACCAGTTACACGCGCCGGTCCGGGATCGAGTTCAAAGTGGACAACCTGCGCTATTACCGGCGCGGCGGGCTCGGCAACATCCTGACCAAGAACGGCTGCGCGTATTCGTGCGCGCATTGCGTGGAGCCGGACGCCAAGGGCACGCATTTCACCCGACGCGCGGTGGAGGCGGTGGTGGACGAGATGGAAACGCTGTGCGCGCAAGGCGTGCACGACCTGCACACCGCCGACAGCGAGTTCAACCTGGTGATCGCGCACAGCAAGGCGGTACTGCGTGAGGTGATCCGGCGCAAGGTCGTCGACAGGTCCTCGCCGTTGCACGAACTGCGGCTGTGGATCTATGCCCAGCCCACCCCGTTCGACGAGGAACTGCTCGACCTGCTCGTGCAGGCGGGTTGTGCCGGGGTCAACCTGGCGCCGGATCACGTCCGGGACAAGGTGCTCGACGGCTGGAAGGTCACCCGCGGCGGCCGCCGCTACTACGGCTTCGACGACGTGCGGCACGTGGTGGATCTCGTGCGGAAGTACGAGCTTCCCGTGATGCTCGAAGTGCTGCTCGGCATGCCTGGGGAGACGCTGGAAACGCTGACCGACGCGGTCGAGCAGACGCTCGGGCTCGAGGCGACCGTCGCCGGCTACAGCCTCGGCATCCGCCTGTTCCCCTACTCGCCGTTGGGCATCCGGCTCGCGCAGCAGTGCGCGGGGGAGCGCACGGTGCCGGGCCTGCAGTCGGACACGGCCACTGAGCCGATCGTGCTCACACCCCGATCCTCATGCGAGAGCGTCATCGAGTACGAGCGGCAGTTCATCTTCGACCGCCACGGCCACTTCCGCCCGGTCTACTACCTCTCGCCCGAGCTGCCCGAGGACCCGGGGACGCTCGCGTCGCCGAACGGCCGCTGGGCGAACACGGTGCGGCTGCTGTGGGACCTGGTACCGGAGTCGGAGCAGCACCGGGTGATGCTGCCGACGCTGCCCGGCCTGACCGAGGACGACAACAACTACGCCGACAATCCGTTTCTGCTGCGCCTGCTCGAGCTGGGCTACACCGGCGCGTTCTGGTCGCACTGGCCCCGGCGCCACCAGGTCATGCGAGGTTAGCTTCCGGACCGAGCGGGTTCGGGCTGGGGGCGGCGGCCGGGCATGGCGCGGCGGATGCCCGCGCGGGCGAGCGCGAGGATGGCGAGCGTGGCGCAGCTGATCAGGGCGGCCGGGGTGGGGATGTGCCAGAGGGCGAGGCCGGAGCCGAGTAGCAGGATCGCTAGTGTCCAGCGTAGGAAGGCGCTGGGTGCGCGGGCAGACAGCAGTGAGCCGGCGATGATGCCGGGGATTGCTCCGATGAGGACGGTGCCGGCGAGGCCGAAGCTGGTGTCGCCGACGATGAGGTGGCCGAGCGCGGCGGCGGCGACCATGGGGATGGCCTGGACGAGGTCGGTGCCGACGAGTTCGTTGGCGCGCAGCCGCGGGTGGGTCAGCATGAGCATGACGATGATGAGTGATCCGGATCCGACCGACGTGACGCCGACGATGAGCCCGCCGGTGAGTCCGATGATCAGGGTGGGTACTGGGCGGGCTTGGGTGTGGGGGGTTTCGGTGGTGCGGCGGCCGAGCAGTGCGCGGGCGAGGATGCCGAGTACGGCTAGCAGCAGTGCGGTGCCGATGGCCAGTCGTAGGTGGTGTTGGAGCGGGTCGCCGTGGCCGAGGAGGGGGAGTGCGAATGCGCCGGCGAAGGCGGCTGGGATGGCGGTGGGCAGTAGCCAGCGCACGATGTCCCAGCGGATCGTGCGTGTTGTGTGGTGTACGGCGGCGCCGATCGGTTTCATCACCAGTGAGGCGGTGAGGTCGCTGCCGACGGCGGTGGTGGGGTTGATGCCGAAGAGTATCACCATGATTGGGGTCATGAGTGCCCCGCCGCCCATCCCGGTCAGCCCGACGGAAAACCCGACGAGCGCACCGGCCAGTACCAGTAGCCACGAGAAGTCCACCTGGCCACCGTAGGCGGGTTCGCTGTGGAAGCGGTGAGGGCTGGTTTCGCCCGGGTGTGGCGGAAGAGAACCCCGCGCTGAGCGGGTGTTTCGTGGTTTAGCGTCATCAGCGATGACTACGTTGGAATCGTCGTATTCGCAGGCGCTGGAAGCCGAGTCGGTCTATATCTTTCGTGAGGTCGCCGCGACCTTTGAGCACCCGGTGCTGTTGTTCTCCGGCGGCAAGGATTCCGTGGTGATGCTGCATGTGGCGGCGAAGGCGTTCTGGCCGGCGCCGCTGCCGTTCCCGGTGCTGCACGTCGACACGGGACACAACTTCGACGAGGTGTTGGCGTTCCGCGACGCCACGGTCGAGAAACTGGGCGTGCGGCTGCTGGTGGCGCAGGTGCAGGACGACATCGACGCGGGCCGGGTGGTGGAGGAGTCCGGGCCGCGTGCGTCGCGCAATCGCCTGCAGACGGTGACGTTGCTGCGGGCGATCCGGGAGGGCGGGTTCGACGCGGTGTTCGGGGGTGCCCGGCGGGATGAGGAGAAGGCGCGCGCCAAGGAGCGGGTGTTCTCCTTCCGTGACGAGTTCGGTCAGTGGGATCCGCGGAACCAGCGGCCGGAGTTGTGGAATCTGTACAACGGACTGCACCGGCGCGGTGAGCATATCCGGGTTTTCCCGTTGTCGAATTGGACGGAGCTGGATATCTGGTCGTATGTCGCGGCCGAGGACATCGAGCTGCCGTCTTTGTATTACGCGCACCGGCGGCGGGTGGTGCAGCGCGACGGCATGGTGCTCGCGCACACTCGCCATTTGCGGCTGCTGGATGGGGAGCAGTCGGAGGAGGCGATGGTGCGGTTCCGGACCGTGGGAGACGCCACGTGCACCGGCTGTGTGGAGTCGCTCGCTGCCACCCCGGCGGAGGTGGTGTCGGAGGTCGCGGCGACCCGGTTGACCGAGCGTGGCGCGACACGCGCCGACGACCGGATCTCCGAAGCCGGTATGGAAGACCGGAAGAGGGAAGGGTACTTCTGATGCCCTGTGGGAAATCAGCGGTAGCCCTGCATACAAGGCGACCACACACGACGCGCGCTCGCCGAAGGTACGCGTCAAAGGAGGGGGAGTAATGCCGGAGTTGGTGCGGTTGGCGACGGCGGGCAGTGTCGATGATGGGAAGTCGACGTTGATCGGGCGGTTGTTGTTTGATTCGAAGGCGTTGTTTACGGATCAGTTGGCGGCGGTGGAGCGGGCGAGCCGGGAGCGTGGGGAGTCGTATCCGAATCTGGCGTTGTTGACGGACGGGTTGCGGGCGGAGCGTGAGCAGGGGATCACGATCGATGTGGCGCACCGGTATTTCGCGACGCCGCGGCGGAGGTTCATCATCGCCGACACGCCGGGGCATGTTCAGTACACGCGGAATATGGTGACGGGGGCGTCGACGGCGGATTTGGCGTTGATTCTGGTGGATGCGCGGAAGGGGTTGCTGGAGCAGTCGCGGCGGCACGCGTTTCTGGCGGGGTTGCTGGGGATTGCGCATGTGGTGGTGTGTGTGAACAAGATGGATCTGATCGACTGGTCCCAGGCGCGGTTCGCGGAGATCTGCGGGGAGTTCCGCCGGTTCGCGGCGAAGCTGGATGTGCACGATGTGACGTTCGTGCCGGTGTCGGCGTTGCATGGGGACAATATCGTGCATCGGTCGGCGAGTATGCCGTGGTTTGAGGGGTTGCCACTGCTGCCTCATCTGGAGCAGGTGCATATCGCGTCGGACCGGAATCTGATCGACGCGCGTTTCCCGGTGCAGTATGTGATCCGCCGTCAGGAGACGGATTTCCGTGCGTATGCGGGGACGGTGGCCAGTGGTGCGCTGACGGTGGGCGACGAACTGGTGGTGTTGCCGTCGGGGTTCCGCACGAAGGTGCGGGCCTTGTGGGGGCCGGGCGGGCAGCGGTTGGCGGAGGCCGCGGCCGCGGCGGCGGTGTCGGTGGAGCTGGCAGACGAACTGGATGCCGGGCGTGGTGATGTGTTCTGCCGTCCCGGGAACCGGCCGCTGGCCGGCACCGAGGTGGATGCGATGGTGTGCTGGTTCGCGGAGCAGTCGACGCTGCGGCCGGGTGCGTCGTACGCGATCCGGCACACCACCCAGTTGACCACGGCGCAGGTGCGGGGGTTGGATTACCGGTTGGATGTCAACACGCTGCACCGGGACGAGGCGGCGTCGTCGTTGGCGTTGAACGAGATCGGGCGGGTGCGGCTGCGGACGCGGCGGGCGTTGCTGTTCGATCCCTACCGGCGGAACCGGGCGACGGGCAGTTTCATCCTGATCGATCCGGCGACGCATAACACGGTTGCGGCGGGGATGATCATCGGGCCGAGCCTGGCGGCGTCGGGGGTGGTGTGGCATGGCAGCGCGTTCACGCGTGGGCAGCGGGCGTCGCGGGGGGCGACGGTGTGGTTGACCGGGTTGTCGGGGTCTGGGAAGTCCAGTGTCGCGGTGGAGTTGGAGCGGTTGCTGGTGTCCGCGGGGCGCCCGGCGTATGTGCTGGACGGGGACAATCTGCGGCATGGGTTGACCGCGGATCTCGGGTTCGGTGAGGCGGAGCGGGCGGAGAACGTGCGTCGGGTCGGTGAGGTGGCGAAGTTGTTCGCGGATGCTGGGATCGTGGCAATAGTTTCCTTGATCAGTCCGTACCGGGCCGACCGGGCCCGGGTGCGGGGCGCGCATCACGATGCGGGGCTGCCGTTCGTGGAGGTGTTCCTCGACACGCCACTGCAGGTGTGCGAGTCGCGCGACCCCAAGGGCATGTACGCGAAAGCCCGCGCCGGTGAAATTCGCGGGTTCACCGGCATCGACCAGGCGTACCAACAGCCCACCTCACCCGAGCTCGTGCTGCGGCCCGACGACGGAGACCCCGCCATCATGGCCACCAAGATCCTGCAGAGCCTCAGCGAATAGCGGTGATCAGTGTCGAGGAACCGTTCTGGGCGGTGACGACCGTGGTGCCCGTCGACGTGGGTTGCACAGTGCCGCTGGAGACTTTCCCCGGTAGGGCGTAGCTGCCGAGGGCGCGGCCGGTCGCGGTGTCCACGACCGCGAGCCGCGGGTGGTCGCCGTCCAGCAGGATGTAGGCGCGAGCCCCGTTGATGGTGGCGGCGGCGACCGACGCCCCGGTGGGCATTAGTTCGGCGGGCGGCTGCGCGGATGACGGCGCGCCGGTCACGGCGTTTCGCAGCGCGATCCGGCCGTTCGTCGCGGTGAGCGCGACCCCGTCGCCGACCGCCTGGACCGTTTCCGTGTTGGTGTCGGCGTTCCAGCGCACGTGACCGGTCGCCGGGTCGACGACCAGCGCCCGCATGGCGGAGGCGAGGCTCACGACCACCGCGTCGCGGTTGACGACCGTGACCTGCGAGCTGGAGCTGTCCTGCGCCTGGCTCTGGGTCGGGGCCGTCCAGCGGATCCGGCCGCTCATGTCGATGGCCACCACGTCCCCGGTTTTCGCGGGCGGCACGGACACGCACGGGGCGAGCGCGACCAGCAGGCCCGCGGCCGCGGCGAGCGAGCCGGTGTTCCCGCAGAACTTCTGGGCGAGCGGCAGGTGCCACATCGGCCGGCCGGTGTCCGGGTCGTAGGCGCTGATCTGCTTGTCCCCGAGATGCACCAGCGCGCCGGGCAGCGGCAGGAACGTGTCGCTGAAGGACTGGTGCCAGCGGACTGCTCCGGTGACCGGGTCGAGCCCGACGGCGACGTAGTCGTTCACGCGGTAGACCGCGATGAGCGTGCTGCCGTCATCGGAGAGCACCAGGTCCGACAGGCTCGCTCCGCGCCGGGTGTACTGCCAGCGTTCGGCGCCGGTCGCCGCGTCGCGAACCTCCACGTCCGTTCCTTCAACATGTTTCAGCGCCACGAGACCGCCGGGCAGCACGACCGCCCCGGCATCGGGACCGGCGGACACGGTCCACAGCGCCTTTCCTGGCGGGCCCTCGGGGACGCCGGCAGGCGCCGCCGCCGCGGTCGTGCTGGTCAGAACGCGGGTGGTGTACCAGTTGGCTCCGTAGCCCACGGCCGACGCCGCCAGCACGACGGCCAGGAGGACCGCGCCTGCCTTCGAAGTAGTGATCTTCTTCGGTACCCGGCGATCGCAGGTGAGCGTCACCGGGATCGCGAGGATCAGGAGCGCCGGCAGCGCGACGACCGCCAGCCCGAGCCCGAGGCCGGGCCAGCCGGGCCCGCCGGACAGCGCGGCGGTGAGCACCGCCGCCGCGCCGATGCCGGTGATGAGCACCGCTGTAGTCCCGGCCCATCGGGAGCGGCGGGTCAGCGTGATCAGCCAGGCGACCACCGCGGCGAGGCCGAACACCACGGCGAGCGCGAGATCCGCGAAACTCTTTCCGGACAGCAGCGCCCAGCCCGTCTTCTGCTCCTGCCACGGCAGCCAGGGAGCGACGACGAGCGCGATCACCAGCACCAGCACGGCCCCGCGCAGTGCCAGGACCGGACCGGACGCCCTGCGCTCGAGCACGACGGCTTGCCGTTTGGCGGGCCTTTTCTTGACTGCGCTCCTGCTCATCGGCTGAACTCCTTTGTCAGGCGCCGAGTCGCTATAAATGAAACAGGCATCTCATGGTAGCGCAAACGGTGTGAGATCGGGGCGGCGCCGGCGCATGATCGGCCGGTATCGGTTTTGTTGCCCCCGCAGCCTTTCGGGGCAAAAGCGATCTACGATGGGGTGGCGCTGATCGTTGCGCACCGTGTCCGCTTCGGAACTGGAGGCGACTGTGGGTGCATTGGGCATTGATCTCGGCAACACGAACACGGTCGTCTGCGCGGCGCGCAGCGAACTGCTGCTGGAAGAACCCTCGGTGATGCTGCTGCGAGATTCCGGTGCCCGGCGCCCGAAGGTCGCGGCGGTCGGGCACGACGCGCGCAGCCTCGTCGGCCGCACGTCGAACGGCGTGTCCGCGGTGCGCCCGTTGCGCGACGGCGTGATCACCGACCTCGACACCGCCCAGGCCTACATCCGTGCGGTTCTGCACAAGCTCGCGCCGCATCGCTGGCAGCGGCTGCGGATCCACGCGGTCGTCGGCGTGCCGCTGGGCGCGACCCCGCTCGAACGCCGGGCGCTGCTGGAGGCCGCCGAGGAAGCCGGTCTGCACCGGCCGGCGCTGCTGGCCGAGCCGATCGCGGGCGCGATCGGCTGCGGGATCGATCCGCTGGACCGCCGCACCCACCTCGCCGTCGACATCGGCGGCGGCACCGCGGAAGTGACCGCGTTCTGTTTCGGCGAGGTGGTGGCCCACCGTTCGTCCCGGGTCGCCGGCGACGAGATGACCATGGCGGTGTTTCACCACCTGCGCGAACAGCACGGGATCCTGCTCGGCGAACTCGACGCCGAGGACATCAAAGTCCGGTGCAGCACCGAGGAAGGCCCGACCATCGCGGTCGCCGGACGGGACGCCGCGACCGGGCGGCCCAAGGTCGCGACGGTGACGATCGAGGAACTGCAGGCCGCGATGCGCCCGGTGATCGACGCGATCGTGCAGACCCTCGCCGCATGTATGGACGACCTGCCCCCGCAGAGCGTCGGCGACGTGCTGTCCGAGGGGCTGCTGGCCTTCGGCGGCGGTTCGCTGGCGCGCGGCGTGCATCACCGGCTGGACGAGGCGCTCGGCTTCTCGGTCAAACCGGCCGAACGGCCGCTGACCTGCGTCGCCGAGGGCGCGGCCAAGGCATTGCGCGATCGTCGCCTGCTGGACGCGTTCCGCGGCTGGTGAGTCACCGGCCGGGCGCCTGCACCGGCGGCATCGCGAGAATCTCGTTCTGGTGGGCGAAATAGTAGCCGAGTGCCTCCTGCACAACGGGTCCGGCGCTGGTGGCGCCCTCGCCCGGCCCCTGCACCACCGCGGTCGCGACGATCGACGGGTCGTTCATCGGTGCGGCGGCGGTCATCCAGTCATCGAGCCCGCCGTTGGGGCTGGACGGGTCCTGCGCGGTCCCGGTTTTGGCCCCGACCGGGACGGGCAGCGCCTTCAGGCGACTCGCGGTCCCCGAGGTGACGGCGGCGCGCATACCGTCACGCACCGGGCCGAGTGCTCCGGCGAACGGTAACGCGACGCGGGCCTGGGGCGGCAGCGCGGTGTAGGTGGAGGTGCCGGTCGCGAGGCCGAGCCGCGGCGTGACCAGGCTGCCGGTCGCCGCGGCCGCCGTCCAGCGCGCGTCCTGCAGCGGCGTCACGGTGAGGTAGCCCTGGCCGATCCCGAGGATCACGGTGGAACCCGCGTACCAGTGCTGGACCGTCTTCGGGGTGCCGAGGTAGCCGCCGCTTTCGGCAGGCAGGTCGATGCCGGTCGGCGCCCCGACGCCGAACTGCGAAGCGACGCTCGTCAGCGCGTCCGGGCCCAAAGCGTTCGCCAGCTTGTAGAAGTACACGTCGTTGGACCACGCGATGGCCTGCACCAGGTTCTGGGGCGGCAGGGCGCTCCAGTTGTGGAAGGTGTGGCCGCCCAGCGTGAACGACGCGCCGGTGGGGATCACGTTGCCGGGGTCGAAGACCGGATGGGCCATATCGGCCGAGGCGACCACGAGTTTGAACGTCGACCCGGGCGGCATGGCGACCTGGGTGGTGTGTTCGAGCATGGGCTGGCCCTGGGCGTGCTCGGCGTCGCGCAGCCCGGCCGTGTCCACCGGTGGCCCGTAGATGTTGTTGTCGTAAGAGGGAAGGCTCGCCATCGCGAGTATCGCGCCGGTCTTGGGATCCATCATGACCGCCGAGCCGAGACCGCCCGGTGGCTCGGCGGCCAGTGCGGTCGCGAGAGAGGCGGTGAGTTGCCGCTGCAACGCCAGGTCGAGGGAAAGCCGCAGGTTGGCGCCGGGGACGGCCCCCTGGAACGAACCCTGCGCGACCGGCACGCCCGCCGGGTCGACGGCGAAGCAGTCCTTCCCGTCCACGCCGCGCAGCACCGCGTCATAGGTCTGTTCGAGCCCGCTCCGGCCGACGATCTCGCCGTTCGGCAGGCCGGGCCAGCGGCGCAGATCGGCCGGTGTCGCGACTCCGGCGAAACCGAGGACCGGCGCGAGCGTGGCGCTTTCGAGATAGTGGCGGGTGGGTTTCGGGGCCAGCACGACCCCGGGCAGGTTGGCGGCGGTGATCTTGTCGCCCAGCGCGTCCGGCACGTCGGCGAGCGGGGTCGACAGCGCGGTCGCGGGCGCCGCGTCGAGTGCCGAACGCAGGGTGCCCGCCGGAATGCCGGTCAGCGTGGACAGGCGCCGGACGTCGTCCGCGTGACTCCGCAGCAGAGCGGGTGTGGCCAGCACCGTCTCGGTGCCGGCGCCGGCCGCCAGCGCGGTGCCGTGCCGGTCGGTGATCATTCCGCGGGGGGCCGGGATGGTGGTGCACCGGGTCATCTGCGACTGCGCGGCCGTGCGGAGCGCGTCGCCCTGTGTGGTCTGCAGGTTCCAGGCGTAGAGGCTGAACACGACCAGCAGGCCGGTCAGCGCGAGCGCGGCGAACCGGGCGAGGCGAGGGCGGGCGTACCGCCACGACGGTGCCGACCACAGCCGCCGGCGGGCGCCGTCGCGGCGCACGCTCAGCACGATCCCGAGCGCGATCAGATGCACCACCACCGCGGTGCCGCCATAGCTGACCAGAGGGAACGGGACGCCCGCGACCGGCAGCAGGCCGAGGTTGCCGCCCAGCGACACGACGGCTTCCACACCGAGCAGCATCGCGAACCCGGCCGCGACGAGTGCCCCCGGGCGGCTGCGCGGAACGCGTGCGGCCAGCGCCAGCCGCCACACGAGGACCAGCGCGGCCAGCACCGCGGCCGCGCCGGCGACCAGTCCCCATTGCTCGACCAGGCTGGCGAGCGCGAGGTCGGTTTCCCGGTCGGGGAGGTATTCGGCGAGCAACTGCCGCAGCGGGTTGCCCGCCTGTCCCCGCCAGCCGCCCGAGGCGAGCGCGATATGCGCTTGCAGCACGGCCCATCCTGGTCCGGCGTCGGCGGGGTTGGCCGACAGGAACGTGGTGATCCGCTCGATCTGGTAGGGCCGCAGCAGGCTGATGGCCAGCGGCGCGGCGACCGCGGCACCGCCGAAGAGCGGGAGCAGGAACCGCATCGGGATCCGGCCGAGGATGAGCATCGCCACGGTGATCGCGACGAGCAGGGTGGCGGTGGACAGATCGGGTTCGAGCACGGTGAGCCCGATCGGCACCACCGCGAGCACGACGGCGAAGGTGAACCGCTGCCACGCCGGGCGGGTCGAGCCGGTCACGGTGGCCAGCACGATCAGCAGCCCCAGCTTGGCCAGTTCGGACGGCTGGAAGGTGAGCGTGCCCAGCGCCAGCCAGCGTTGCGCGCCGTTGGCGTGCGTGCCGACGACGAGCACGGCGAGCAGGAACAGCACGGCGAGCGCGTAACAGGTCCAGCCGAGCACGGTCAGCACCGAGGCGCGCAGGCGCCAGAACACCGCGAGCGCGAGCACGCCCGCGGCCGCGATGATCGCCTGGTGCCCGGCGAGCGACGTTCCGCCGATCGCGTAGAGGTTCAGCAGGCCCAGCCCGACCAGCACCACCATCGCCACGACGGCCAGCAGGTCGAACGCGCCGGACGCGATGTGCGGCAAGCGAAACCGGGGCCAGTGCCGGCCGCCGCCGAGCCGCCGCCGCTGACGGCGGTTCAGCCTGCCCGGGCGCCAGGAGCCGCCGGTCCCACCGCGTTCCAGGGTCAGCATGAGGTGGCTCCCAGCAAGAGCGGCGCGCCGGTGGCTCGCGCGGGCGAGGTGGTGACGACGTGCACCGCGAGCGCTCGTGCCGCCGGCAGAGGCACCTGACCCACCACGGTCGGGCCGGTGCCACCGGCGACGACCGAGCCGCCGGGCACCGTGGTGCGCGTGCCCGTGCAGCGGTCGGTGACCTGGAATTCCCACCGCACCGTGACCGGCGCGGGCGGTGGGAGCAGCCGGACCAGGATCCGGACGTCGCAGGTCGTCGCGGGGTCACATGGCTGCAGGGCACGTAGGTCGACGCCGCTGACCGGCCCGGCGGACGCCGGCGCGGGAGCCGTCACCGGCAGCAGCGGCGCAGGAACGGCCTGGGGTGGCGGGGCCGCCGGTTTCTCGCCGCCCAGCAGCAGGTTCAGGTCGCCCGCGATGTGGTCGTGCAGGAACACGAACTCGGCCACGACCGCCGCGGCGAGCACCAGGAGCGCGGCCAAGGCGCGCCAAAGGGGACGCAGCGTGGCGCGCAGTTTCGGGCGGCGCGCACTCTCCGGTGCCGCCAATGGCGCGGGGCTGGGTCGCGCCGGCGGCGGTGCTTCGTGCCCGATCGCGGCCCGGACCAGCGCCGATACCTCGGCCAGCGGCCGTTCGGGAGCCAGCGGTACTTCGTCCACTATGGACAGTATTGCCGCCGGTCCGGCTCCTGCGGCAGCGGCTTCGGCCGCGGCCCGCAACGGTGTCCCGTCCTGTCCGGCGACGGCGGCCAGCACGCGCAGCACGCCGGCCAGCCCGTCCGGATCGGCTCCCGGAGCGACGACCACGTCTCCGTACTGGTCGACGAACACGGACTCGAGGTCCGCGGCGTGCGAGGACATCGCCGCGGCGGTGATCTCTCGGGCGAGGAAGTGTGCCTGTGGCGGGGTGAGCTTCGCGATCTGCAGCAACCGCCGGAGGCGGACAGCATCCGTCGTGCGTACGACCTCGACCCGCTCAGCCATAGCGTCACCTCTGGCCCCGCGCCGCAACTGTGCCGGTACCCAGGGTCGCGCCGATGCGCCCGCGGGGAAACCCCTGACGGCCAGGAGTTCCCTAGATCGTTATCCGCGCCCGGTGGGACCGTCCACAATGGTCAGTGGCCGGGGCGGTCCCGATCGCCGAGCAGGCTCAGTTCGGATAGCCCACAGGAGTTCCGCCGGTCTGGACCGCGTAGCCGGTGGCGCTGTTCGAGCCGCCGAGAGCGGGGCTGTCCATGGTGTAGGCGATATGCGCGTAGCCCGCGGGATCGGTGTCGACCCCGAAGTCGTCGAAGAGCTGGCGGCCGCCGGTGCAGGAGATACCGCCCTCGCAGACGCTGCCCTGGTGCACGGCCGTGACCTGCCTGGTCGACCAAGAGGTGAGGTCGCCGCTGGTGTGCTGCGCGAAGTAGACGTACCAGGTGCGCGCGTCCGGCGTGCCGTAGTAGACCAGATCGACACCCGCGCTGGTCGCCACGAGCCAGGGTTCGATGGCCTGCTTGGTCGTGGACACCGGCCCGGAACAGGTCCAGGTGTCGCCGTGGTCGCCGCTGCGGGCGACGTAGATCGCCGAGCCGTTGGACATGGCGTAGTACAGCGTGCCGTCGGGCGCGACGGAAACGTTGGGGAAGACGTGGCCGAGGCCGTTCTTGCCGAAGCTCGTGGAACAGCCGATCGGCTTGATGGCCCAGGTGCTGCCGCCGTCGTCCGACACCCCGGCGAACGCCTCGTCGTAGGCGGATCCGGTGGCGGTGCTGGGCGCCACGAACGACTGATAGGCCCAGAACCCGCCCGCGACCGGGGAGGCGTTGCGGTGGTCGATGACCAGGTTGCCGAGTTCGTTGTTGGTCGCCTTGTAGTCGGTGTCGGGGATGACGCGGGCCAGCTGGGTGTAGAGCTGCCCGCCGTTGTCCGAGCGCAGGATGTCGATGTTGTCGGTGGCGACGTCGTGATAGCTCAGCAGGGAGGTGTCCGCGCCGTAGGCGGCGATCCACTCGCGGTCGTCCAGCGGCAGCCCGGCCTGCACGGGCATCTGGCTGAAGGTCACGCCGTTGTCGTTGGACACCGCCACGTTGACCGAGCCGAGATTCAGGCTCGCCACATACATCCGGTAGGTCCCGGACGACGATTTGACCGGCGCGAATGCCGTGTCGGTGTCCCCGCCGGACAGGCCGATCCCGCCGATCGCGTTGGGTTGTCCCGCATAGGTGAGGCCGCACGCGGTGGCGGCGCTGGAGCCGCGCCAGTACTGGCTGCCCCCGCCGAGGCCGGTTTCGGAGCTGATCCCGACGAGCCCGGCCCGCGAGACGTGGATCGAGGGCTCCCCGGCCTGGTTCGTGCCGCATCCGGTTTGTCCCGCGGTCTGGACCTGCAGTTGACCGGTGGAGAAGGCACCCGAGCCGGTCGTCACCCCTGCCGCGCCGGGAGTGGCGAGCACCACGGTGAACGCCGCAGCCATCGCCGTCGTCGCAAGCCGTCGACCCGACCGTCGTGACCGGAACCCACCCATGGCCGCTCCCTGTGCGTGATCGCGCGGCGTTGTCGCCACGCCAGGTGATCGATCACAACACTCGAATGGGTGAAAAGCAAGACGCGATTCGTGGGGACGGTGACGCGAAATCGATTCGCGAACATTGTTCAATAATCGCGAGGCGAGCCGGTGCGCCTCCGGAAATTGAATTCCTGCGGACGACAGCCGGGAGCCCGGCGCTGGAAAAACCGCGCCGGGTCTCGAGAACGGCGTGATCCCTCAGGCGGCGACGGTGGCGCCGGTGAACTTGACCGCCATCTTGGGGGTGCCGGTGCCGTCCTGGCTCTGCGCGGCGGAAGCCGGGTCGATACCGGCGCGGGCGACCTTGTCCAGCACCTGCAGGCCGGCGTCCGAAATGGACCCGAAGACCGTGTAGTCCGGGCTGAGCTGCGCGTCGCCGTACACCATGAAGAACTGGCTGCCGCCGCTGTTGGGCTGCGAGGTCTTCGCCATCGCGAGGATGCCGCGCCCGTAGGTCAGCTGCGGGAAGTTCTCGTCCGGGATGGTGTAACCGGGCCCGCCCATGCCGGTTCCGGTCGGGTCGCCGCACTGCAGCATCTGCAGGCCTTGCGTGCCGAGGCGGTGGCATGACGTGCCGGTGTAGAAGCCCTGGTTGACCAGGCTCAGGAAGCTGTTGACGGTGCACGGGGCGAGCGCGCGGTCGAGCGTCAGCGGGATGTCGCCGGCGGTGCTCTTCAGCGTGACGTTCACGGTGCCGGCCGACGGGACGTTCTTCCCGCCCGGGACGGTGGCCTTCTTGGCGCTCTGCTGGTCGGACGCCGCGGGGTAGTCGCACGTGGTCGGGTTCGGCAGCGGCGCCGGCCGCTTGACCTCGTTGACCCGCTGGGTCGGGATCTGGATCGGGGGGCTCTCCGGCGCGCTCGACGGCGGGGCCGCCGAATTGGCGCTGTCGCCGCTGCTCCTCGTCGCGAAGAAGACCACCAGCCCCGCGACCACGACCACCACGCCCACGGTCGCCCCCACGCCGATGATCTTGCGCCGGCGGGCGCGCTCGGCGCGGCGGACGAGCTGCCGTTCGAGCTTGCGCTTCGCGGCCTCACGGCGTTGCTGGTTGGTCGCCACCTGCCCCTCCAGAATCTGTATCGACTTCACCGATCGGGTGGCGGCAGTCTATGGGCACAGCCTGTGAGAACCCCGTACAGGGCCGGTTAGGGTGAACACCCGGACTGACTGGAGGTGGCGTTTCGTGCTCGTCGTCGGATTCGCCGCCGGCGTATTACGGGCGAACTGTTACCTGCTCGCACCCGCGGCCGGTAGCCGCTGCATCATCGTGGACCCGGGCCAGGACGCGCTCGCGGGCGTGGAGAAAGCCTTGGGGGAGCACGATTTGACACCTGTCGCGGTGCTCGTGACGCACGGGCACGCCGACCATGCCGAATCCGCGGGCACGTTCGGGCTGCCGGTGTGGCTGCATCCGGGCGACCGGGATCTCGTCCCGATATCCACTTGTGATCTTGCCGAGACGACGCTCGAACTCGCCGGCCTTGCGGTCCACGCCTGGCACACCCCCGGTCACACCCCGGGCTCGATGATCTTCCGTCTGGACACCCACGAGGGGGGCCGCGTGGTGCTCACCGGTGACACGGTGTTCGCCGGCTCCGTCGGCCGGGGCGACCGGGAGACGCTCGCCGCTTCGGTGCGCGACAAGCTGCTGCCGCTGCCGGACGACACCGTGGTCCTGCCCGGTCACGGGAACGCGACGACGATCGGGCGTGAGCGGGCGTTCCTGTCCGGACAGGCGGTGGCCCGGTGAACGAACCGAAGGAACCGGAACGCCTGCCGCTGCATCAGGAGGATCCGGCGGCCCGCCGGCGGCGGCTGCTGTCCGGCCTGATCGGCGCGGTGGTGTTCGCGGCGGCGTTCGGCGGGATCGGCGGGCTGATCGGCGGTCAGCTCACCGGCCTGATCGTCGCGGCCGTGGTCGCGGTGCCGTTGCTGTACGTGGTGATCTTCGCGGCACGGCGGCGGCTCTGGCTCGAGGGCTCCGCGGTGCTGGTGCGCACCTGGCGGACGCGGCGCGTCGACATCGTCGAGGCGAGCCGGATCGACCTGCTGGTGACCGACGTGCGGGGGATGCGCACGGTGAGCCTCATGCTCAACTCCGGCCGGCGCGGCAAGACGGCGAAGATCGACCTCGCGGTATACGCCGGGACGGGCGGGCGCGAGCTGAACGTGCTCGCCCTGCGCAGGCTGGCGAACGCGCTGATGAACAACATCGAGGCCAACGGCATGGTCTTCTCCGAACTGCTGGTGTCGCAGCTGAAGTCCGAAGCCCGCGGGGACGCCGCCGCCGACCGGCCGCTCTACCGGCTCGCCGCCGCCGCGCCGGCCGGCCGGCTCGCCCAGCGGTTCACCATGGACGCGGTCAGCCGGTTCGTCGCGCACCTCGACTGAGCCGCGGTGTCGCGGAAATCGTCACTCAGGCGAGGCGGACCGGCGAGGCCCGGTCCGGGTGACCTCCCCGTTGCGGGAGCCCGCGGCGCCGGGCATCCGGCGCTCGATCTCGGCGAGCTGTTCGCGGACCCGTTCCAGCTGGTACACGACCTCCGTCAGCTCCTCGGCGGCGAAGGTGGCGAGCCGTTCGAGCTGCTTCACCGCGTCCCGCAGCTCGGTCAGCACGGTCGTCAGCCGCGGCAGGCTCTGCACGGCCTTGAACGTGGTCCGGGCGAAGCGGGACAGGCGGCGCGGCAGTGCGAGATCCATCGCGACACCCCTCTTGTTCGCTTGCCGGACTTCGTACCTCACGCTTCCTGTCGCGACGAAACCGGGGCCTTGACCTGTGGCTTGTGTTTACTTCTGTGACTGTTGTGGTCCCTGGGAACGGTTTCGCGGCTCGCGATGAGCGCGGCCAGCACCGTGGTGACCGGGACGGCGGCGACGATCCCGACACTGCCGGCGAGCGTGCGGACGATCTCCTCGGCGACATCCTGTGAGCTGAGGATGGCGCCCAGCCCGACCCCGGACAGCGACGAGTAGAGCATCACCGGCAGCGCGGCGCCCGCATACGCCATGACGAGGGTGTTCACCGCCGAGCCCACGTGGTCACGGCCGATCCGCAGGGCCGACCGGTACAGCTCGCGCCAGCCGAGGTCCGGGTTGGCGCGGCGCAGTTCCCATACGGCGCTCGTCTGCGTCACCGTCACGTCGTCGAGTACGCCGAGCGCGCCGATCACGATCCCGGCGAGCAGCAGGCCGCGCGCGTCGATCCCGTGCCCGAGCGTGCCGATGAGCGTGGACGTCTCGTCGTCGAGCCCGGTCAGCGAGGCCGCCACGGAGAAGATCACCGACAGGACGCCGATGAGCGCGAGGCTGGCCATCGTGCCGAGTACCGCGACCGAGGTTCTCGCCGAGAGCCCGTGTGTCACGTACAACGCCACGAACATGATCACGCCCGCGCCGACGATCGCGACCAGCAGCGGGTTCTCCCCGGCGAGGATCGAAGGCAGGACGAAGAGCACGAGTACGACGAAGCTCATCACCAGCGCGCCGAGCGCGGCCACGCCCTGCCAGCGCCCGAGCACGACCACGGCGACGGCGAACAGCGCGGCCAGCAGCACCAGCGGCACGCCACGCTGGAAGTCGACGATCTGGTACGAACTCGGGTCCTTCGCGTCGCCGCCGTTGTAGGACAAGACCACCTTGTCGCCGGCGCTGAACCGCGGCGTGCTGGGCTCGATCGGGACGATGAGCTTGATGCTGGTCCCGGCGGCGGCACCGTCGGTGAGCTGGACGTCCGTGGTCAGGCACGGCTTCTGGCCTGGCTGGGGTTCGGAGCCGACCTGGACCTGGCCGGGCGCCAGACACGGCCCGCTCAGTGCCGTGACGATGGTGCCCCGCACGGGCACGCCCTGCTCGTAGGCGCCGGCCGGTTTCGCCTTCCCCCACGGGTACAGCACGATCATCCCGGCGACCGCGGCGGCCGCGATCGGGATGAGCAGCCAGGCCAGCAGCCGGCGCACCCGGCGCGACGCGGGCGCCGCCGGGCCGTGGCCATGTCCATGCCCGTGCCCGGTGGCCGGGGCGCGGCGGCGGGCGGGCGGTTTGGCCGGTTCCCGGCGGGGGACTCGTGGCGGCTCACCGGTGATGCGGCGGATGGGGCCGGTCTCGGCCTCGGCGATGTCGTCACTTGCCACCGCGTTATCGTGCACAGCGCCGGCGGGCGTGGTGCGCCCGGGTGCGGCGCGTGGCGAATTCGTGACCGGATGCCGCGTAACGTCCGGGTTTCTCCGGCGTCTCCTCCCTGACAGACCTGGTGAACGGAGGACCGCTGTGCGCACCGACGTCGTGGAACAGCATCAGTTCGTGACCCTCAACGGATGTGGTACCCCGGTGTTCTCCCGCTGGTCCTACATCGCGGGCGACCCGTATGTCGTGATGCTGGCGTTCCGGACCGACCGCGGCCGGTGGATCGAGTGGTCCTTCGGCCGGGATCTGCTCATCGAGGGCCTCGTCGAACCCGCCGGGCTCGGTGACGTGCGCGTTCGCCCGGATCTGGCGTTCGAAAGGGACCTGCTGGTGATCGAACTCGAATCACCGGACGGGTACGCCGTCGTCGAGATGCGCCGCCGCGACGTCGAGAAGTTCGTCGACGCGACCTGCCAGGTCGTCGCGCCCGGCACCGAGAGCGAACTGCTCGACATCGACGCGTTCATCGCCCGGATCAGCAAGGTCTGACCGCCGTTCACGCACGCATGATCGGGTGGGGCGGTGAAGACCATCGCCCGCACGGCCGCCGCGCTCGCCGCGGCCGCACTGGTTTCCGTTGCCGCTCCCGCCGCCTCGGCCGACGACCTCGTCGCGCCCGGGGTCGGCTACCGGACTTTCACCGTGTCCACCGCACATGGACCGGTCACGGCCTATCTCGTGACCGTGGACCTGCGGACGGCGCGGCTTGACCTGCTGCATCCAGCTGACGTGGCCGAACGGGAGGGAGTGGCGGAGATGGCCACCGCCCAGCACGCCGTGGCGGGCACGAACGGCGACTTCTTCAACATCAGCGAGACCCACGCCGGGGTGCCGGCCACGGGTTCGTCGGTCGGCCCGGAGATCGCCGGCGGCCAGGATCTGAAGTTCGCCGTGCCGGACGGCCAGCGGTTCGGGCCCGCGATGCCGCCCGGAGCCACCACCAAGATCGTGTTCGGGCTCGGCGAGGACCAGCGCGCCCGAGTGTCCAGTGTGGACCTGCACGGTGCGGTCGTGTCGTCGAAGGGGACCTTCGAGCTCGAGGGGCTCAACCAGTACGCCATCCCGGTCGGCGGGATCGGCGAGTACACGCACGACTGGGGCGAGGTCTCGCGGGCCCGCGCGGCGTGCGGCACCGATACGAACCGGTCCGCGGGATGCACGACGCAGGTCGAGGAAGTCGTGGTACGGCACGGGGTTGTGACGTCGGAATCGGAGACGCTGGGCGCGGGCCCGATCCCGGAGGGCACCGTGGTCCTGGTCGGCCGCGAGCAGGGCGCGGACGAGTTGGAGCGGCTGGCGCCCGGTGATCACGTCGTGGTCGGCGGGCGGCTGAGCGCGCGGAACGTGCCGCCGTTCGAGTTCGCCGTCGGCGGGTTCCCGATCCTCTCCGGCGGGCAGCCGGTGCCCGGTCTGGACGCCGCCACCCTCGCGCCGCGCACGGCGGCGGGCGCCAGCGCGGACGGCCGCACCGCATACCTGCTCACGGTCGACGGCCGCAGCGCGGCGAGCTCCGGTATGAGCGTCGCCGAGCTCGCGGATCTGCTGCACTCCGCCGGCGCCGCAGTCGGGGTGAACCTCGACGGCGGCGGCTCGACCACGATGGCCGTCGGCGGGCACGGTCAGGCGGCGACGGTGCGCAACATCCCGTCCGACGGCACGGAACGCGCGGTGGCGAACGGGATCGGCGTGTTCAGTGCGCGTTGAGGTACGCCGGGTCCGGCGCCGGGATCGGCACGTCCGGTTTGCCGGCCAGTAGCTGGTTGAACGCGCTGAAGTACGGCGGCGCCGCCACCGTGCCACCGAACGCGCCGTGCCCGCAGCTGCCCAGGTGCACCGGGGTGCCCGGGCAGATCTCCTCGGGATGACGGCCGTCGGCGAAGACCATGGACGACACGGCGTAGTTGTCGACCCCGCCGACGAACGCGACGGACTCGCTCTCCTGCGTGGTCCCGGTCTTGCCGATGTCGGGGTGGGTCCAGCCCGCCGCGTGGGCCGCCTGGGCTGAGGTACCGCTGACGGTGTCCTGGCTCAGTCCGGCCATGAGGGTGTTCGCCAGGCCGGGCGGCACCACCTGCTCGCACGGCTGCTGCTTGACCGGCACCGGTTTCCCGAACCGGTCGGTGACCGACAGGATCGGGTTGGGTGGGCACCACTTGCCCGCGCTCATCAGCGTCGCGGGCACGTTCGCCATCTCCAGCGTGCTCACCGGGCTGTTGCCGAGGGTGAACGACAGCTTGTTCTGGAAGTACTGCGACTGCGGCTCGCTGTACTGGGGGTTCGACGAGCTCGGATCGGGGGTGGCGCCCGCGTCGTTGGTGGTCAGCGTGTTGCGCAGGCCGAGCCGCCGCGCCATGTCGAGCACCGCCGCCATGCCGACCTCCTGCTCCAGCCCGACGAAGGCGACGTTCGGCGACGTGGCCAGGCCATCGCGCAGGGAGATCGGGTCGGGGTAGTGGAGCCCGTCGTTCTGGATGCAGTAGGGCGGGGTGTACTTGTTCGCCCCGGGCTGGACGAAGCAGTGGCCGCCCTGGTTCGGCAGGGGAGTGTTGAGCCCGGCCTTCCCGGCCTCCATCGCGGCCGCCGACGTGAAGATCTTGAAGGACGAACCCGCGCCGAACACGTTGCTGGGATGCGAGACGATGTCCGTCGAGGTCTCGCCCTGCGCCGGATCGGTGCCGAGGTTGCGGTTCGCGACCATGGCGAGCACCTCGTGGGTGTCCTGCCCCGGTGAGATGACCGCGAACGTGTTCGCGACGCCGTCCTGGGTGGTCGGCACGTTGGCGTCGACCGCGTTCTTGACGGTCTGGCTCACCACCGGGTCCATCGTGGTCCTGATCGTGTAGCCGCCGGTGGCCAGCTGGTCCGCGGTGAACCCGGCCTGCTGCAGGTAGCCTTCCGCGTACGAGCAGAAGAAGCCCGCGTCCGCGGGGGCGCCCATGCAGGTGCTCGGCGGGATGTCCGGACCATTGTCGATCACGCCGAGCGGGCTCGCCTTGGCGGCCTCGGCGTCCTTGGCGGCGAGCGTCCGGTTGGTGACCATCGCGTCGATCACCGTGTTCCGCCGCTGCAGCGCCTGCTCCGGATGCGTGTACGGGTTGTACAGGTTCGGGTTGTTCACCATGCCGGCCAGCAGCGCCGCCTGCTGCACGTTGAGCTTGTCCGGCGTGGTGTGGAAGTACGCCTGCGCGGCGGCCCCGATCCCGTAGATGTTCCCGGCGAACTCGACCACGTTCAGGTACCCGGTGAGGATGTCCTGTTTGGACTGGGTCTGGCCCAGCTGCACCGCGATCTTCGCCTCGCGCAGCTTGCGGGCGATCGTGTCGGCGCGGTCGGCGTACTGGGCCGCCTTGTCGGTCCGGTCCACGACGTTGATCAGGTAGTTCTTGACGTACTGCTGGGTGATCGTCGACGCGCCCTGGGTGGCACCGCCGGAGCTGTCGTGCAGCGCCGCGCGCACCATGCCCTTCGGGTCGACCCCGCCTTCGGACCAGAACCGGCGGTCCTCGATCCCCACGATCGCGGCGGTCATCGTGGGCGCGATCTGGTTGTAGGTGACGGGGATCCGGTACTGGTCGAACAGCGTCGCGATCGGGTTGCCGTCGCGGTCGGTGACCGTGGTGACCAGGGGCTGCTGGCTCGCGGTCAGGCTGGCCGAGATCCCGTCGACCGAATCGCTCACCTGGTTCGACAGGACGCCCGCGCCCATCGCCACCGGCGCCAGGACCCCGGCGACCAGGACACCCGCGATCGCGCAGGAACCGACAAATCGGGGGAGGTTACGGGAAAGCTGCACACCCGCGACGATAGTCAGGTTTCGGTGAGACTTCTGTTGCGGCCTTGCTCTTTACCTTTTGCTGGGCTGTCCTTGACCTTCGTGGCGCTCTTGCGCGATGCCCGCGGGGTGACCAGGCTTGGCGCGTGACCGAATTCGACTATGACCTGATCGTCATCGGGTCGGGCCCGGGCGGGCAGAAGGCGGCGATCGCCGCCGCGAAACTGGGCAAGCGGGTGGCCGTCGTCGACCGGCAGGACATGGTCGGTGGCGTCTGCGTCAACACCGGCACGATCCCGTCGAAGACCTTGCGGGAGGCCGTGCTCTACCTGACGGGGATGAACCAGCGGGAGCTCTACGGCGCGAGCTACCGGGTCAAGCAGGACATCACGGTCGCGGACCTGCTCGCCCGCACGCGGCACGTCGTCGGCCGCGAGGTCCAGGTCGTCCGGGCGCAACTGCTGCGCAACCACATCGACCTGCTCATCGGCACCGGCCGGTTCCTCGACGAGCACACGGTCGCCGTCGAGGGCACGCACCGCGGCGACCGGCATGCGATCACCGGGGCGAAGATCGTGATCGCCACCGGAACCCGCCCGGCGCGCCCCAGCCAGGTGGACTTCGACGCCGCGCGGGTACTGGACTCCGACGAGATCCTGCAGCTGGAGGAGATCCCGTCCTCGCTGGTCGTGGTGGGCGCCGGGGTGATCGGCATCGAGTACGCGTCGATGTTCGCCGCGCTGGGCAGCCGGGTCACGGTCGTCGAGCAGCGGGAGCGGATGCTCGAGTTCTGCGATCCGGAGATCGTCGAATCGCTCAAGTTCCACCTGCGCGATCTCGCGGTCACCTTCCGGTTCGGCGAGAAGGTCGCGAACGTCGACGTCTCCGCCGACGCGACCGTGACGACGCTGGTCAGCGGCAAGCGCATGCCGGCCGACGCGGTGATGTACTCGGCGGGTCGCCAGGGCCTGACCGAGGACCTGGAGCTGGCGGCGGCGGGCCTGGAGGCGGACCACCGCGGTCGCCTGTCGGTTGACGAGCACTACCGGACCGGGGTCGAGCACATCTACGCGGTCGGCGACGTCATCGGTTTCCCGGCGCTCGCGGCGACCTCGATGGACCAGGGGCGGCTCGCGGCCTACCACGCGTTCGGTGAGCCGGCCGAGGAGCTGGGCGCGCTGCAGCCGATCGGGATCTACACCATCCCGGAGATCTCCTACGTCGGCGCGACCGAGGCGGAGCTGACCTCGTCCTCCGTACCGTACGAAGTCGGCACCGCGCGGTACCGCGAGCTGGCGCGCGGGCAGATCGCCGGCGACTCCTACGGCATGCTCAAGCTGCTGGTGTCCACAACGGACCGCAAGCTCCTCGGCGTGCACGTGTTCGGCACCGGGGCGACCGACCTCGTCCACATCGGACAGGCGGTGATGGGCTGCGGCGGCACGGTCGACTACCTCGTCGACGCGGTGTTCAACTACCCGACGCTGTCCGAGGCGTACAAGGTCGCCGCGCTCGACGCGACGAACAAGATCCGCGCACTGGACCGGTTCACCACCTGATGGCGGTTCTGATCGACATCGACGGCGTGCTCACGCTCTCGTGGCGGCCGTTACCCGGGGCGGTCGAGGCGCTGCGCCGCCTGCGTGAAGACGGTCAGGACTTCGCGTTGCTGACCAACACGACGTCGCGGACGCGGGCGTCGATCGCGGCGGTACTGGTGGACGGCGGGTTTCCGGTCGGGACCGAGGACATCTTCACCGCGCCGGTGCTCACCGGGCGGTACCTGCGCGCCCACTATCCGGACGCGCGGTGCTTCCTGCTCAACAGCGGGGATATCGCGGACGATCTGGACGGCGTGAGGCTCGTCGAGGACGAACCGGAGGTGGTGGTCGTCGGCGGCGCCGGGCCCGAGTTCGGCTACCCGGAGCTCAACCGCGTGTTCGGTTTCCTGCAGGCGGGCGCGAAGCTCGTCGCGATGCATCGCAATCTGTACTGGCGCACCGACGCGGGTCTCCAACTGGACACCGGGGCGTTCCTGCTGGGACTGGAACGCGCGGCGGGTGTCGAGGCCGAGATCGTGGGCAAACCCGCGGAGGCGTTCTTCGTCTCGGCGCTGGCGGCGCTGGACGCGTCCCCGGCCGGATCGTTCATGATCGGCGACGACATCGAGGCGGACGTCCTCGCCGCCCAGGCATGCGGCCTGACCGGGGTGCTGGTCCGCACGGGGAAGTACCGGCCGGAGACCGACACCGGCGAAGCCGACCACGTTGTCGGCGGGTTCGGGGACGTGCCGGAACTGATCAGACGGTCACCGCGGAGTTGATCTCCTCACGCAGCCCGTCCGGCCCGAGTACCGAGAGGGCCCACAGGGAGCTCAGCGTGCGCATCCCGTCCTTGCCGGTGAGTTCGGGCGGCGGCGGGTACCGGACGGTCAGCCCGCGTGCGGCGAACGGGGCTTCGTCGAGGTAGCGCGCCCCACCGCGGCCACACAGGTACGTGCCGGCGCGGACCGCGCGGGTCAGGTCCGCCAGGCGCGCGGAGCGTTCGTCGCCGGCGTGCAGTTCGCTGCTGCGCACGACCTCGCCACGCCAGCCGAGCCGCGCCAGCACTGCCCGGGTGGACACTTCGGCGACGTCGGCGACCCGGTCGGTCAGCTCCAGGGCGGCGAGCACCTCTTCGACGGCGTCCCGGGTGCTCGCCCAGTACGGGCCTTGACGGTAGTACTGGTGCACCAGGCGCGAGACGCGGCGCCGGCTGCCGCCGGGGTCGGCGAGCAGCAGTTCGCGGATCCGGCTTTCACGCCCGCGCGGGCGGTGCACGGGCACCGTCAGCCAGCGCTGCACCGCGGGGTCGCCCAGCGGGGCCAGGCGGGCACGGTGCTGGTAGTCGCGGGCATTGAACTGGACATCGTCCAGCACCACCCACACATCGGCCTGAAAAAGCTTCGCGACAGTCGTCAAACGGGGAAAGAAATTCGGTTGATGGACGGCACAGGATCTCGGGTCGGTATCGGCCACGGCCGCTATTCGATCACAGCATGCGGCTGGAGAATCCGGCGGCCACCAGTCGCTGATAGGCGGCGCGCACGGGTGGGGGAACATCCTGGAAAATCGCGAATCCCTGACCGGGATACTCGATGATCCGTTGCAGATCGCCGATCATCATGTCGATCAGTTCCGTGCCGTGGTCACCGGCCTGCCGGTACTCGGTGAGCGACAGCGGGACGGAGGCGCAGACAGGCTCGACCTCCGGCCACACCTTGCGAGTCGTGGCGTAGGCGCGCCGCTCCATATAGGGCATCGACACGAGCATCACCGGATCGGCGGAAATCCCGGCCCCGCACAGGATTTCACGCGAAAGGGTGATGTTCTCGCCGGTGTTCGTCGCCTGCGGCTCGACGAGGATCGCCTCGTCCGGGACGCCGAGTTCGAGTGCCCGCTCGCGGTAGTGCACGCCCTCGCCACGCGGGAACATGTCGAACGTTTCGCGGCTGTTGGCCCCGCTGAAAACGACGACCGGGAAAAGGCCGCGATGATAAAGCTCCGCCGCGTACGCGGCGACGGTCAGATCGTGACAACCGAGGACCACGGCCGCGCCGCATTTCTTCGGCCGGTGACCCAGCCGGTGATAACGCCAGATGATCTCCGCGTCCGCCCAGGTGTCCGCGAGCAGTTCTTTCCGCATCCGGTCCGGTACCGATCTCACGCCTGCCGCTCGAACGCGCGGCGGATCCCGTCGATGCTCCGCAATTGATGCAGCAGCCCGTATTTGGTGGAAATGCGGGCACAGCGGTCGAGAATCGTCAGGCCGCCCGCGGCGGTCGCGCGGTCGGACAGCAGGATGTGCGCGTGCGCGGTGTCCAGGCGCACCTTCTGCAGCGGGGTGTCGTTGACCCGGTGGTTCAGCGCGACGTCGATCGCGTGCCCCGCGGCGCTCAGGTCGCCGGCCCCGCGGTGGGCGAGCGCGAGTTTCTGGTGGGCGATCGACCAGTCCTCGGGCTCCTCCATCGTCTCGAAGTCCTGGATGGCGGGCACGATATGCCGGGTCGCGGGCTCGTTGAACCCGCGCTTGCTCAGCGCCGTGCCGATCCACAGGCGGGCCCGGGTGCGGTCGTGGTCGCTCAGGCGCTCGTCCGCGGTGAGCGACTCGTAGTGCCGGGCGGCGGTCTCCAGCCGGCCCGCCATCTCCTCCAGCACGACGAGCTTCAGTTCGATCTGCGCGACCCGGCGCGGGGTGCCCAGTTCGGTGAACACGCGCAGCGCCTTGCGGTAGGTGTGCTCGGCCGAGGCCGGGCCGTGGATGACGCCCTGGTCCTGCAGCACCTCGCCGAGCAGGCGCAGCGACCGGCCGTAGAGGTGCATCCCGCGGGTGTCGTTGCTGTTGGGGTGGAAGCGGCGCAGCCAGCGGTCGAGCAGGGTGCGGGCGAGCGGGAACTCCTGGCGGCCGAGGCAGGCCAGCGTCCGGTCGAGATCATCGGCCCAGGCGTCGTAGTCGTACCCGGTCACGGGCGCCACGGCGCCTTCGTCCGGCTGCCGCAGCAGCATCTCGAACCGGTTGCGCGCGTCGGCGCCGGCGCGGGAGAGCGCCGTGTCGAGGATCGCCTGGGTGTCCGGCCTCGGCACCGTGCTCGCGCCCCCGGACTCCCATTTCGCCACGGTTCTGGCGGCGACCCCCAGGTAGGAGGCGAAGGAGCGGACCGACAGGCGCAGCGCGTGCCTCAGCAGCCGCGCCTCGCGCCCACTCCAGTGGTGGGCGGTGGCGGCGACCTGGCTGGTGTCCCCGGTGACCACTCGATGAGGTTAACCGGCGAAGGGCGCCGCAAGTGCACCGTAAGTGCAACAGCAGTTCGTTTCCGTGACGAATTCCTTCGTTCAGCCTAGAGGCAGGCACTCGTCGTCGGGTTGAGTCTTTGTCCCGGGCCGAGATCCGGCGCCGGGTGCCGTTCCACCGCCGCGGGGACCGCGCAGGGGCGGTCCCCGCCTCCTCACCTCGCCGAGATCTACATTCAGGACGGTGAGTTCTACAGTGGCCGGTCCGGCTCAGTGGGGCAGGCCCTCGACCGGAGCCGCCGCCGTGCCGAGTGTCGACCGGGTGATCTCCTCGACCTGCTTCTGCGCCCGCGCGGGATCCTCGACCCAGGTGCGGTAGAAGTCGAACGGGCACTCGGCCACTCCCTTGTCCCCGTCGCCGGAGTGGAAGACGCCCGTGTAGCCGCGGTGCAGCAGCTTGAACAAGTGGTTCTGCGACTGCCAGTTCGCCCGCGCGTCGCGGATCAGCGGCAGCGACAGTTCGGCGTACTGGATCCCGTTCTCCTCGGTGCCGCATTCGCCGAGCGTCCGGCCGTCGAACCCGACGATCGCCGAATGCCCGAAGTAGGAGTAGACCCCGTCGAAACCGCTCGCGTTCGCCACCGCGACGTAGGTGTTGTTCATCCACGCCATCGCCTTCGCGACGAGGACCTGCTGCTCCTTCGCCGGGTACATGTAGCCCTGGCAGCGCACCACCAGTTCCGCCCCGGCCATCGTGCAGTCGCGCCAGATCTCCGGGTAGTTCCCGTCGTCGCACACGATGAGGCTCATCTTGATCCCTTTGGGACCGTCGCTGACATACGTCCGGTCCCCCGGATACCAGCCCTCGATCGGCACCCACGGCAGGATCTTCCGGTACTTCTGCACGATCTCACCCTGGTCGTCGATCAGCACGAGCGTGTTGTACGGATGCTTGTCCGGATGGTTCTCGTGCCGCTCGCCGGTCAGCGAGAACACGCCCCACACGCCCGCGTCCCGGCAGGCCGCCGAGAAGATCTCGGTCTCCGGGCCGGGGATCTCGGACGCGGTGTCGAACATCTCCTGCCGGTCGTACATGATCCCGTGCGTCGAGTACTCGGGGAACACGATCAGGTCGAGCCCGGGCAGCCCGGTCTTGATCCCGCGCACCATCTCGGCGATGTTCCGGCAGTTCGCCAGCACCTCGCCCGTCGTGTGCAGGCGGGGCATCTTGTAGTTGACCACGGCGACGCCGACGGCGGTGTCACTGGAGCTGATGTCTCCGTGTCGCATCTGGACAGTCTCCTTAGGACGGAGTGATGGGTGTTTCGAAGATGGCGGTGGGGATCGCGAGCGTGCAGCAGGCGTTCGGCACGTCGACGATGCCGCTGATCCGGCCCTCGATGGGCGCGCAGGACATCAGCAGGTACGCCTGTTCCGGGGTGAAGCCGAACTTCTGCAGGTAGGAGATCGCGTTCAGGCAGGCGTTGCGGTAGGCGAGGTTCGTGTCGAGGTAGTGCTGTTCCCCGTTCTCGTCCACCGAGATGCCCTCGAAGACGAGGTACTCGCTGTAGTGCGGCTCGACGGGGCCGGGCTTGAAGATCGGGTTCGTGATCGCGTAGCGCTCGACGCCGCCCTTGATCACCTCGGCCTTGAGGTCGATCCAGCCGGCCATCTCGATCGCCCCGCAGAACGAGATCTCCCCGTCGCCCTGGGAGAAGTGCAGATCGCCGACCGACAGGTTGCCGCCTGGCACGTACACCGGCAGGTACAACCGCGAACCGCGGGAGAGGTTCTTGATGTCGCAGTTCCCGCCGTGCTCACGCGGCGGCACCGTGCGCGCGCCCTCGGCGGCGATCCGCGCGTAGTCGGGCGAACCCGACGAGACCTGCCCGAGCAGCGCGTTGTCGCTCACCGGCGGGTTCGCCAGCGGCGGCACGCGATCCGGCGCCGTGTCGATCAGCGCCTGCTCCCGGGCGTTCCACTTCGCGAGCAGTTCGTGCGAGGGCGCGCAGCCGATCAGCCCTGGATGGGTGATCCCGGCGAAGCGCACCCCCGGGATATGCCGCGAAGTCGCGTAGATGCCCGAGAAGTCCCAGATCGCCTTGGCGGCTTCGGGGAACACGTCGGTGAGGAACCCGCCGCCGTTCTCCCGCGCGAAGATCCCGGTGAAGCCCCATTCCATGTCCGGCAGGGTGCCGATGTCCAGGATGTCGACGACGAGCAGGTCGCCCGGCTCCGCGCCACGTACGGCGACGGGACCGCTGAGCACGTGCGCGACCGACAGGTCGACGTCGCGGACGTCGGAGGGATCGTCGTTGTTCTTGATCTGCCCGTCGAGCCAGTCGAGGCATTCCAGCCGGAACACCTCACCGGGCTCGACGGTGTCGATCGCCGGGATCTCCGGATGCCACCGGTTGTGCCCGGGCACGGCCTGGTCGAACCGGGTCACCGACAGGTCGACCGGGCTGAGGATCTTGGGCACTGCGGGTCTCCGTTCAGTGTGCGACGGCGGGCATGCCGAGGTCGACCGGTTTCTTGCAGGCGTCGTGACAGTCGCTTTCGAGGCTGCAGCACAGCGAACACACCGCGCCCGAATGGAACGGGCAGCCCACGATGTCGGGACGCTCGAACGTCTCCGCGCACACCGTGCACTCCGATTCCTTACCGGACAGGGCACCGTCGACGAACAGCGGCTCCTCCTGGTCGTCGGTGCGGGCGATGTAGTACTTGCCCTTGGTCACCAGCGCGGTGATGGGGGAGAGCACGAACGCCAGCACCAGCGCGATGAACGGGGAGAATGCCTGCGCGGTCTCGCCGAACAGCCCGAAGAACGCCATGATCGACACGACCGAGGCCACGAGCATCGAGCCGAAGCCCACCGGGTTGAAGTTGTACAGGTGCGCCCGCTTGAACTCGATGTAGGAGGGGCTGAGCTTGAGCGGTTTGTTGATCACCAGATCCGCGGTGACCGCGCCGATCCAGGCGATCGCGACGTTGGAGTAGAAGCCGAGCACGGAGTTGAGGAAGCCGAACACGCCGAACTCCATCAGCGCCAGGGAGACCCCGACGTTGAGGAAGATCCACACGACGCGACCGGGATGCTTGTGCAGCAGCCGGGAGAAGAAGTTCGACCACGACAGCGAACCCGAGTACGCGTTCGTGACGTTGATCTTGACCTGCGACAGGATGACGAAGAACGTCGCGATCGTGAGCGCGAGCCAGGGTGGCATGAATGTCTTGAACCCCGCGAGGAACTGCTCGATCGGCTCACCGGCCTTGACCAGGCCGACGTCGCTGGCGACGTAGAAGGCCAGGAACGCGCCGCCCAGCTGCTTGAAGGCGCCGAGGATGACCCAGCCGGGCCCGGCCGCGAGTACCGCGGTCCACCAGCGCTTCGAGTTCTCGGGCGTCCTGTCGGGCATGAACCGCAGGTAGTCGACCTGTTCGCCGATCTGCGCGATGAGCGAGAGCGCGACGCCGGCACCGAGTCCGACCCCGAGCAGGCTGATCGACGAACCGGTGGTGGAGTTGCCCGCGAAGGACGTCCATTCGGCGTACTTGCCGGGATCGATGAAGGCGATCGAGACGAACGGGGCGAACATCAGCACGAGCCAGATCGGCTGGGTCCACACCTGCAGTTTCGACAGCGCCGTCATGCCGAAGATCACCAGCGGGATGATCACCAGCGAGGCGATGAGATAGCCGGCCGCCAGCGGGATGTGCAGGCCCAGTTCGAAGGCCTGCGCCATGATGGAGCCTTCGAGCGCGAAGAAGATGAACGTGAAGCTCGCGTAGATCAGCGAGGTCAGCGTCGAACCCAGGTACCCGAACCCGGCGCCGCGGGTCAGCAGGTCCATGTCGATAGCGTATTTCGCCGAGTAGTAGGAAATCGGCACCCCGGTCAGGAAGATCACCAGCGCGGCGACCAGGATGGCGGTGACTGCGCTGGCGAACCCGTGCGTGATGGCGATGGAACCGCCGATCGCGAAGTCGGCGAGATAGGCGATCCCGCCGAGTGCGGTCGTGGCGACCACATACGGCGTCCACTTGCGAAAAGATCGTGGCGCATAGCGCAGTGAGTAGTCTTCCAGCGTGCTGTTTCGCGTCCATTTGTTATAGGTGCGCGAGGAACCGGCGGGCGTAACCGGTGCGGTCACCGGCGGGGAGTCGAGCGCTTCGGACATCGGGAAACCTCGTGGTCGGGGAGGACGGAACCGTGTCCGCTCGTCGTTGAGCGAGGTGTTGGGCGCGCATCGGCCGAATGCGAAGTACTTTCCTAGGAAATTAAGTGACCGCGCGGGGAAGTGTCAACGCGACCGGTGTTAAAGCTGTGTGACGACGGTGAAATCCATCGCGTCGGCCTCGGCCAGGTAGATCCGCTGCGCGACGTGCCCGCCTTCCAGGCGCAAGCGACCGCGAGGTCCCTCGTACGACACGGAATCCGCGACTCCGGCGATCGCTGCGGTCTCGACCGAACAGGCCGCTTCGATCAGCGCGGCCAGCAGCCTTACACCCTCGTAACATGACTCGCCGAGGTTGCCGACCGCCGGCGCGGTGACGCCGTACCGGCGCGCGTACCGGCCGGCGAAGTCCAGGCTCTCCTCGGTGGCAAGGGTTTCGAAGTACCCGGAGGTCGCATACAGCCGGCGCGTGCCCTCGGCGCCGGTGGCCAGCAGCATGTTCTCGTCCATCAACGTGGTCAGGCGCAGGCAGTCCCGGTCGAACCCGGCCTCGGCGAAGGAACGGTTGAACCGCACGGCGTCGTCCCCGACGAGCAGCATCAGCACCGCGTCGGGCGCCGCGCGCTCGATCATGCGCAGTACGGGACGGAAGTCTTCGGTGCCCAGCGGGACGTAGGCTTCCGTCTCGATGCGGCAGCCGAGCACGCGGGCGTAGCCGCGCGCGTACTTCGCCGTGTGGCGCGGCCAGACGTAGTCGTTGCCGACCAGGCACCACCGGCGCGCGCCGTATTCTCGCGCCAGCACGCTCATCCCGGGCAGCAGTTGCGCGGACGGGGTCTCGCCGGTGACGAACACACCAGGCGTGCGCTCGCCGCCTTCGTACAAGGCGGTGTAGACATACGGCACCCGCCCGGCCACGCGGGGGACGAGAGCCTGCCGGACGGCCGAGGTGTGCCAGCCGGTGACGGCCTGGATCTCCCCGGTCGCGATGAGCCTGCCGACCTCGGCCGCCACCCGGGCGGGCGGGGCGCCACCGTCCACGGGCACCAGCCGGACCTCACGGCCGAGCAGCCCGCCCGCGGCGTTGATCTCCTCGACCGCGAGTTGCGCGCACAACTCGCACGAGGGGCCGAAAACGCCGCCGGGGCCGTGCAGAGGGAAAACGAGACCGATCGCGAGCGCCGTACCGGTCACGGGCGCCTCCGGGGCTGGTTAACTGGGCAAGGACCGAACGTAGACCGAGGAGGAGTTTCAGGCAATGCGCCCTCACCGACCGCCTCGGAGTCTCACGCATCTGGTCAGCCAGGTGGAGCACCGGCTCACCGCGCGGCTGCGCGCGGCGCTGGAACCGGACGGTGCGTCGATCGAGGAATGGCGTGTGCTCGATCTCCTCTCGGATGCCGAGGGGCACACGATGAGCGAGCTGGCCGAGTACGCGCTGCTGCTCGCGCCGACGCTGACGAAGCTCGTCGACAGGCTGGTTTCGGACAATCTCGTGTACCGCCGCGCGGACGCCGAAGACCGCCGCCGCGTCCGCGCGTACCTCACGCCCCGCGGGCAGGATCGCTACCTGCTGCTGCGGCGCCGGGTCGCCGCGCACGAGGCGGAGCTCGCCGGCAGCGGTGCGCTCGCGGGCCAGCTCTCGGACCTGTGCGATTCCCTCGACGAGCGTCCCCGGACCACCGCGCGGTAGGTTGACCGGTCCATTGCGGATTCCATGCGGCGCCGGGGTTTTGGCGGCATTACCATGGGACACGTGAGTTCTGCGACGACCGCCGCGCCGGTGCGCAACGCCTTCCGTGAGCAGCAGCGGCGCGAGGCACATGAACGCTATCTTCTTTGCGCCCGCACGGTTTTCGAGCGGCTCGGGTACCACGGAGCGACCGTCGCGGACATCGTCGAAGCGGCCAACGGCAGCCGCGCGACCTTCTACGCGCACTTTCGCGACAAGGCGGACATCGCGGCCTGCCTGTTCGAGCGCGCGCTCCCGGCCGGTGCCGCGATGTACCACCGGGTCGCGGAATTTCCCGAACTGACCCGGGAACACATGCGCGCCTGGCTCGGCGAGCAGGTGCTCGGATTCTGGGCGCAGTACCGTGTCGAAGTCGAGGCGGTCAATCACGCGATGGGGGCGGATCCCGCCGTCGCGGCCCGGCATTACCACTGGATCGCCGAAGCCGTGCGCCTCGCGGAGTGGCCGGGTACCGGCGAGCGGGTCGGGCTGACCCGCGCGACGCTGCTGGTGCTGCAGCTGGAACGGCTGTGTTACCACTGGCTCGTCCGTGGCGTCGAGCACGATCGCGAGCTGATGCTGGACATCCTGGCAGATGTGTGGTTCCGCGAGCTGACGTTGTTGCGCGAGGGTGCCCCGCGGTGATCATTCTGGACGGTGGCCTGGCGACGGAACTCGAAGCCCGTGGCCATGACCTGTCCGACGCGCTGTGGTCGGCGCGGCTGCTCGCCGACGATCCGGCGGCGATCGTCGCCGCGCACGAGGCGTTCTTCCGCGCGGGAGCCCGGATCGCGACCACGGCGAGCTACCAGGCGAGCTTCGAAGGGTTCGCGGCGCGCGGGCTCGATGCCCGCCAGACCGCGGCGCTGTTGCGCAGAAGTGTCGAACTGGCAAGGAAAGCGGGCGCCGTCACCGGTGGCCGGCGCTGGGTCGCCGCGTCGGTCGGCCCGTACGGCGCGGCACTCGCGGACGGCTCGGAATACCGCGGCCGGTACGGGCTGAGCGTGGCCCGGCTGACGGCGTTCCACCAGCCGCGAGCCGAGGCGCTCGCCGAAGCGGAGCCGGATGTGCTGGCGCTGGAGACGGTGCCGGACGTCGACGAGGCGGTCGCGATGCTCGCGGCGATCGAGGGCCTCGGGCTTCCGGCCTGGCTGTCTTACACGATCGAGGGGGACCGGACCCGCGCCGGGCAGCCGATCGAGGAGGCGTTCGCGGTCGCCGCGGGCCGGGACGAGGTGGTCGCGGTCGGCGTCAACTGCTGCGACCCGGACGACGCCGCGCGGGCCGTCACGGTGGCGCGGGAGGTCAGCGGCAAGCCCGTGATCGCGTACCCGAACAGTGGCGAAGAGTGGGACGCCCGGGCGCGCCGATGGTCCGGCCGGGCGAGATTCAGCCCCGATCGGGTTGCGGGGGCTGACCTGGCTGGCGGCTGCTGCCGGGTAGAGCCGGCGGCAATCGCCACCCTGGCCGCCACCCAGGTGGGTGAATCTCCTGGTCACCGACCGTCAGGTGGTACCGGCGGTCCGGCGGATTCTTTCGCTCAATCGGTCGGTAAGTGAAGTCCGAGGTACGCAACGCTCCACACCGCGGCATATCGCAGTAGAATCGCTCACCTCGGTGACTGAAGATCAGTCACCGATAGGTGGAGAGCACCTGGAGGAGGCGTACCGGAAGTGGCCTCGCCTACCGAAGCACCTGGCCGCGGCGGTGCTGATGGCACCATGACGAGATACCCGAGCATCGCCCGCGTCAACGACTGCTGGCTCGAGGGTCACAACCACGGCCCGGACGACGTCGAGTACGCCGGGCGGATCGAGCTGTGCGCACCGCACATCCCGTACCTCGTCCGCGCCTCGCGTGCGCTCACCGGGCGGATGATCCGCTACCTGGTCGAACACGGCGTCCGCCAGTTCATCGACCTCGGTTCGGGTATCCCGACTCAGCGTCACGTGCACGAGGTCGCGCAGGAGCTGAACGCCGGATGCCGTGTCGTGTATGTCGACCTGGATCCCGGTGTGGTCGCCGACGGGCGCGCCATCCTCTCCGATAACGACAACGCGGTCTACCTGCACGCCGACGTCCGCGACCGGGACGCGGTGCTCGGTGACGCCCGCACGCGCGCACTCATCGACTTCACCGAACCGGTCGCACTGCTCGCCATCGAGACGCTGCTGTACCTGCCCGACTCCGACGATCCCGGCGGACTCGTCGCCTCGTACCTGGCCGCGCTGCCCAGCGGCAGCTACCTCGGTATGTCGCACTGTGGCGAGAACTCGCAGCTGAGCGAAGGGCTCGACATGTTCAGCCGGATGTTCGGGCAGCCACCGGTCGTCACCCTGCGGGAGCGTGACGAGCTCGAACGGTACTTCGGTGACGCGGAGGTGGTCGAGCCCGGCGTCGTCCCGGTGCTCCTGTGGCATCCGCTCACCGAGGAGGAGCTGGGCCGCAACCCCGAGCTTGCGCACATGTACGCCGGACTCGGCCGCAAGGCCTAGGCGACAAGCGGTACCACCGCGATCATGACCTCGCCGAGCGTGGCCACCGGTAGCGTGCGCCTGAGCATGGGGCCCGCGCGTGGTGGTCTTCCCCGCAGCGTCGGCCGCAGTTGTGCCAGCGCCAGCCCGAGGAACGCGGCATGCGCCGCGACGCCGAGCAGACCCCACACCCCGTAACGCCACCACAGTCCCCAGCCCGTCAGCAGCAGTCCGGCGAGCAGGATCGCGCAGGCGAGCACCAAGGCGCGGGCCTGCCCGTAGCGCACCGTCGGCGTGCCGACCCCGGTCGCGGTGTCGGCGTCGTAGTCCGGTATGGCCCACCACACCGTGCGCCCGGTGGACAGCACGGCGACCCCGGCGGCGATCGGCCAGATCGGTGTCGCGACGGCGGAGGTCACGGCCGTGTACCCGAGCAGGCAGGGCAGCCCGACCGAGGCGGCCCCGAAGGCGGCCGAACCCACCAGCCCGTGCCGTTTGAGGCGCGCGGGCTCGAGGTTGTACATCAGCTGCGCGATGATGATCGCCTCGGCCACCGTGAGCGGCCACCACCGTCCCCAGCCGATCCCGATCGCGAGGACCGCGACCACAGCGGCGACCATCTCGGCGCCGGCCCAGCGCAACGCGCGTGCACTGCCGAATCGCCCGGCCGCGCCGGCGAGGTATCGCTTGTCCGCGTGCGCCTCGTCGGTCGCCATGTCGACGGCGACATTCAGCGCGAGCGGGGCCACGATGAGCAGAAGCGCGGCGGCGATCGCCAGGAGGGCGGGTGCATCGAGTAACCGGCGCGGATCGGGGTCGGCAAACAGGCACCCCCAAATGGAGTAGCACAGGTAATTGATGGGCAACGGAAACTGCAAACGGTGTACGACGGCGAAATCCTGCCATGTCGATCGCGTGGTCAATCGCGGCAAGACATCACCTTCATTCGCAGTTTCGGCGATGGCGCCATCGCGTGCCCGCGCAATTGCGGGACGCCCGCCCGCGGATTCACGCAGCGAATTTCGCGGCGGCGCAGGAGCGCGGCCACGAGCATGCGGACCTCGAGTTGTCCGAGCTGGCTGCCCAGGCAGTACCGGATCCCGCCCCCGAACGGGAAGTACCGGTCCGCGGGAACACGGCCGTGCAGGAACCGGTCCGGGTCGAATCGGTGCGGGTCCGGAAAGGACTCCGCGCGATGGTGGGCGAGGTAGATGCTCGGGGTGAGCACGGTCCCGGCCGGAAGTTCCCCACCGGCGTGCGGGCATCCCGTTGGCAGCACACGGTTTCCGGCAGCCGGAACTGGAGGGGTTATCCGCAGCGTCTCCTGCACCACCGCGTTCAGCAGCGGAACGAGTTCGGCGTCGAAGCCGTCTTCGCCCGTGGTGGTGAGCTCGGCGCGGAGGCCGTCACGTATGGACTCGTTGCGGTCCAGCCAGAACAGCGCCCACGCCGCCGTCGACGCCGTGGTCTCGTGTCCTGCGAACAGTAGCGAGACGAGCTGGTCCCGCAGTTCGCCGTCGTCGATGTCGGCGAACGGACCGCCTGGGGCCAGCAGCCGCCCCGCGAGTGTCGTGGGGTCCTCGCGGGCCGCTGTCCGTGCACTGTGGACAAACCGATCCGCGACTTCATTGTCCAGCAATGGAAGTCGGCTGCGGAGGTAGCGGTAGGCGAGCGTGCGGTAGCGCGAACCGAGCGCCCGGTCCATCCAATGGGCGAACGGCGCCAGCAAGTCGCTTTGCGCGCGCCCGAACACGATCGAGGCCATCACGCGCAGCGCGACTTGCCGGGTCCAGTCGGCGATCCGGAGTTCGTCGCCCGGCCGCAACTGGTCGATCGCCGTGCCCACCGTCTCCGCGATCGTGCCGTGGTAGGCCCGCAGGTTCCGGCCGCGCAGCGGTGCGCCGAGCACGCGGCGGTACTGCGCGTGACGCGATCCTTCCTGCCACAGCAGGGAACGCGGACCCAGCAGGGGACGGAACGACCGGCTGCCGGGATGTCCGAGGTGCTGATCGGCGTGGAAGAGTTCGGCGACGGCTTCCGGCGCCCACACGAGGTACCGCTGCTGCGGCTCCGCGCTCTGCCGCAGCACTCCTGCCGGCAGGTCGGCATGCGCGTCGAGGAAGGGCAGCGTGCGGAAGGCGAGTTCGAATTCCGTCCGGTTCATCACGCCGTCCGCCCCGCGCGTTCGGCGTGTGACCGGGCGAGACGGGCGGCGACGCGCGGATTGGTCCCGGCGACGTGCAACGCGGCGATGGTCTCGGCGCGCACGATGCGGCCCGGGGTGTACAGGTCCTTGTCGTGCCACAGCGGCGGGGAGGGTGCGTCACCGGCTTCGAGCAGGTACGAGCAGCCCCGGGCCGCCGCCTGCTCGATCGCAGCGTCCGGACGGATGCCTTTGGCGCGCAACAGGATCTGCACGGCGAAGGCGGTTTCCTCCGTCGTACCGTCCCAGAAGCCCCAGGCACCGTTGGCATGCTGGGTCTCGAGCACCCAGCGCACCGCCTTGCGTTCCGCCGCCGTGCTTTCACCGCAGCCGGCGAGCGCGACGACGCAGGTCGCAGTGGCGTAGTACGGCGAGGCATGCCATTTGTCGGTCCAGCTGCCGTCGGCGTGCTGCTGGCCGCACAACCATTCCGTGAGCCCCAGCATCGTGTCGGCCGTGCGGCGATCACCGCGCGGGTACGCCGCGAGCGCCTGCAGGACGTGCGCGTTGGTCGTCACCGAAGGCGTGCGCTCCTCCGGGAAGGTGCTGAAGTGCTCGTCCACCTGGTACTCCCACAGGGAATCCAGGGGATACGGCATGCCGAGGTTCGCCAGCGCGTGCAGCGCGGTCGACGTGTCGTCGGCGTCGGGCGGCAGACCCGCGCCACCGGCCACCCCGGACTCCCCGAAGGCCGACCGCAGACCTTCGACGAGCTCGAACGGGACCGCCACGGGCAGGCCGACGTCGGTGAACGTGGTGAGCACCCACGCGCGTTCGAACACGTCCAGCGGCGCGGCGACCGGAACCGGACCGCCGTGACGAGCCTGAACCTGTTCCAGGTACCGCACGCCCGGATGCGGATTCCCTCGCCGCGCCCCGGTTCCGAACCAGGCCGCGGTCGCGGCGGGGGAGCAACCGACGCCGAACCGGCCCGCTCGCACGAAGGAAGCGCCCTGCGCGAGAGGACCGAGCATTTCCAGCGAGTGCCAGAGCTTTTCGGGCAGCACCGCACCGTGTTCGACCGCCTCACGCAGGTGCACCAGGAGTTCGGGATAGGTGCCGCCGGGGCAGGGTAGCCGCTTGCCGTCACGCCAGATCTCCAATCCTGGCAACGGTTTCGTCTCGAGTGCGGCGAGGTGGGTGTTGAGCGCGGACACCAGCCACGGCACGAGGAGCTCGATCGCCACGGTGTCCGGCAGCGACACTTCGCCGCCAAGCTTCGCGAACAGCGCCTCCAGTCCTCGGTGTACGGCCGTGCCCACCCGCGTGTCCGCCGTCCGGGACAGCTCGGTGAACAGGGCTTCGGTCGCCGACAGCGTCGGTAGCAGGGCATACTCCCCGGGCCCGCCCCAGCTTCCGTCACTTCCCTGTTCGTGGAGGAGGAAGCGAATTCTGCCTTCGTGGCCCTGCAGGAGGGGCGCCAGCGCGGCCACCCGGCCCGTTTCGTAGAGTGATGCGGAGAAATCCCCGAAGGAATCCGTTGCCATCCCGGCGAGGAGTCGCTGGGCCTGATTCGCCAAATTCATCGTGCACCCCCCGGAAATCGCGGCGGCGCACATAGGCGGGTTCCGCCGCGGACTCGCGGCCGCTGTGACAGGGAGACACCCAAAGTATCATCACAACGCGCCGACAAGTGCGGGTTTCGTCCTTCCGGCCCAGCGTTTTGGTTCAGTAGGGGGGTTGCCCGGCCGCTGCCCGTCGCGGGATGAATTCGCCCCCACGCTACGTTCATTCTGAAGAAGGACAGCTTGACCCGACGCAGGAGGCTATGGTGTTCGACCCCGAGGAGCTCTACGAGGTGGACTCGGAGCTTCCCGAACTGTCCGGCGCGGTGCTGCTGCACCAGCTGGACGGGTTCGTGGACGCCGGCATGGCGGGCCAGACCGTCACCGAGCATCTCGAGTCCCAGTTCGAGCACACCGTGGCCGCCCGGTTCGACGTGGACCGCCTGGTCGACTACCGGGCCCGCCGCCCGATGATGACGTTCGCCGCCGACCACTGGGAGACCTTCGAGGCACCCGAACTGGTCGTGCGCCTGTTCCACGACGAAGCGGGCACGCCGTTCCTGCTGCTCACCGGTCCGGAGCCGGATCACGAATGGGAGCGGTACGCCGTGGCGGTGCGCAGCCTCGTGGACCGCTGGCACGTGCGGATGGTGGTGAACTTCCACGGGATCCCGATGGGCGCCCCGCACACCCGGCCGCTCGGGGTGACCGCGCACGCGACCCGGCGGGAGCTGATCGGGGACTACCGGCCCGTGTTCAACCAGCTGCAGGTGCCCGGCAGCGCGGCCTCGCTGGTGGAGTTCCGGCTCGGGGAGTCCAGCCACGACGCGGTGGGATTCGCCGCCCACGTGCCGCACTACCTCGCGCAGTCGCGGTATCCGGCCGCCGGGCTGACGCTGCTGGGCTCGGTCTCGCGGACCACCGGCCTGTCGATCCCGGACGAGGCCCTGGTGTCTTCGGCCCGGCGCACCGACGCCGAGATCGAGCGCCAGGTCGCCGAATCCGACGAGGTCGCGGAGGTGGTACGCGCGCTCGAGCGGCAGTACGACACGTTCGCCGAGGCGATGGACCGCAAGAACCTGCTGGCCGATGAGGTCGCCCAGATGCCGACCGCCGAGGAGCTGGGCGCCGAGTTCGAACGCTTCCTCGCCGAACAACAAGACCGCGGCGAGTAACCCCTCGACGTTCGGGGGTGCGGCAGGCTAGTGCGCCAGGGCTGCGCGGAGGGCGGAGACGCGGTTCACCGCGGCGGTGAAGTCGTTCTGGTCCAGTTGGCCCGACTGCACGGCGGCCACGAGTGCGTTCGCGGCGTCATCGCCTTGGGTCGCGTCGCGGGCCGAGCACAGGATCAGGTCCATCCCCGCAGCGGCGGCCGCCACCGCGCGCTGGCCCGTGTTGCCCTGCAGCGCCCCGGCTTCGAGCGCGTCGGTGATCGTCACGCCGGTGAAGCCCAGCCGCTGCCGCAGCTCCTGGCGCACCACCACCGGCGACAGCCCCGCCGGACGGTCCGGGTCGAGCGCCGGATAGGTCGCCCAGGACACCATGACGAGCTTGACCCCGGCGGAGAACGCGGCGGCGTACGGCGCTTCGTCGACATCCCGGAGCGTCTGCAGCGGCACGTCCAGGGTCACCGGCGCGGCGTCGGTGTTCTGGCTGGCGGTCGCCGCGCCGAGCCCGGGGAAGTGCTTCGCCGTCGCCGCGACGCCCGCCTGCTGCTGTGCGCCGATGAACGCCTTGCCCAGTTGCCCGGCCAGTGCCGGGTCCTTGCTGTACGAGCGGCCGTAGCGGTCCAGGAAGTCACCGTCGGCGCGGTACACACCGAGCACCGGCGCGAGGTTGACGTTCATCCCGACCCCGGCGAGGTTCTGCCCGGCACCGGTCCCGGCGCCGGTCGCGGCGGCGACGGGATCGGCCGCCGCGGCGACCTGCTTCTCCGACAGCACCGGCTCGCCCGGCAGCCGCCGGACCTGGCCGCCCTCCTGGTCGGTCATCAGCAGCAACGGCGCCTTCACCGGGCTCTGCGCGTTCGCGTCCTCGAGCTGGGCGATCACGCCCGAAATCTGCGCGGTGTCCGAGATGTTCTCGCCGAAGAAGATCACCCCGGCCGCCTCGCCGGCGCGAATGCGGTCGAGCAGGCTCTGCGGCGGGGTCAGCCCGGAATACGAGTAGATGACGCGCTGGCCCGCTTGCTGCCGCGGCGAAAGCCCGTCCTCGGTGTGGGAGCCGGCCAGGGCGAACACCCCGCCCAGCGCGATGGCGAGCGCGACCTGCAGTGACCGGCCGGGAATTCGCATGAGGGCCCCCTCGTGGATCGGCGCCCGTCACCCTACTCCGGCGACCCGGCCTGGGCGAGCGCGCGGTCCGGACCACTTCGCGCCCACACGTACCCGGGCCGGCCCCGGGGCGAATGCCGTTGCCAGCCAAGGGAAGGATCGCCGGTCTTCGCGAACGACAGCCACGCGCCGCGGAGCCTGCGGCCCAGTTCCGCCAGATCGTCCCATCCGGCGCCGGCGAGCATCGGGGCGCCGATCCAGGATTCCCGGTCTCCCAGCAGGAACGGCAACTCGACACAGTGGCAGGCACCGTAACCCGACGCCGGGGCGGACCAGTCGAACCGGTAGGTGAACACCCGCCCGCCCGCCGCGGCGAGCGCGTCGGCGAACCGCCGCGAGGGTGCGTCGAACATCCAGCGCGTGATGGCGTTCTTCGCCGCGGCTGCGACTGCGGGGCCGAACGGGAGCGCCTCGATCTGCGTGATTCCCGGTTTTCCGTTGAGGAACGCGTTCGTCTCGTGCCGCACCGTGCCGATGATGAGGTCCACCTCACGCGACTGGCGCACCGCGGCGGGCTGCCAGCCGGCGAGTGGGGGCAGCGGATCGGTTTCCGCGACCGGGCAGAACTGCGGCACCGAGTACAGCCCGCCGGGGCCGGCCGCGCGCGCGAGCGCCTTTTCCTGCGCGGCAAGGATTTCCTCGATACTCGCGGTGCGCGGGTCGGTGCCCAGCGCGGCGAGGAACAGCCGCGCGATCCGTTCCGCCCGCGCGGGTTTCGCGATCTTCATCGCCATCGGGGCGCTCTGCAGGATCGCGCGGCGGAACAGCCCGTCCGCCGCGGGCGCGGCCATCAGGCACGCGATCGAATGCGCGCCCGCCGACTGCCCGAACACCGTGACCTGGTCCGGATCTCCGCCGAACGCGGCGATGTTGTCCCGCACCCAGCGCAGCGCGGCGACCTGGTCGAGCAGCCCGAGGTTGCCGGGGGACAGGCCGTCGAGCTTGAGGTAGCCGAGCGCGCCGAGCCGGTAGTTCACGCCGACGAACACCACGTCGCCCTCGGTCACGAGCCGCTGCCCGTCATAGAAGTCGAGCGAGCCCGCGCCGGTGACGTAGGCGCCGCCCGGCAGCCAGACCAGCACCGGCCGTTTCCGCCCGTCGGCGGCGGGCGTGACGATTGTCAGGTTGAGGCAGTCTTCGCCCTGGGGCAGGCCCGCCGGGGGTTCGCCCATGACCGCCCCGATGCGAAACGGCGGTTGGGGGCTCATCGGGCCGTGCTCGGTCGCGTCCCGTACCCCGCTCCACGGCGGAACGGGCTCCGGCGGCGCGAACCGGTCCGCGCGGGCATAGGGCACACCGCGGAACACGGCCGGGCCGGACGCGGTGACCAGGCCCCGGAGCTCACCGCTGCTGGTCTTCACCACGCCACAACTCTAGATCGTCACGGGTTGACCGGGGGAGGGGCTGGGACCAGGCTGAAACCCTGCCAGCGGAGACGAGAGGCGGGGGTGTGCGATGACGAGCACGATCGAGGCGGGGACGGGTACCAGGCTCGACTACTCGGCGGGGTTCGGCAACGAACATCACAGCGAAGCCGTGCCGGGCGCGTTGCCCGAAGGCCGGAACTCACCGCAGCGCGCGCCGCTGGGGCTCTACGCCGAGCAGCACAGCGCGACCGCGTTCACCGAACCCCGCGGGGGAAACCGCCGCAGCTGGGTCTACCGGATCCGCCCGTCCGCGGCGCATCCGGCGTTCCGGCCGTACTCCGACGGCGCCGTGCGCAGCGCGCCGATCCTCGACGGCGTGGCGGATCCGAACCGCCTGCGCTGGAGCGCGCCGCCGCTGCCCGGTACACCGACGGACTTCGTCGACGGCCTGGCCACGGTGGGCGCCAACGGGAACGTGCTGCAGCGTGCCGGGATCGGCATCCACTGGTACCTGGCGACGAAGTCGATGGAGGACCGCTACTTCGTCGACGCGGACGGCGAGTTGCTGCTCGTGCCGCAGTTGGGCGGGCTGTTGCTGCACACCGAGTACGGCCGCCTGCGTGTCGACCCCGGCGAGGTCGCGGTGATCGGCCGGGGCGTGCGGTTCCGCGTCGCGCTGCTGGAAAGCCAGGCCCGCGGGTACGTGTGTGAGAACTACGGCCAGGCCTTCACCCTGCCCGAACTCGGCCCGATCGGCGCGAACGGGCTCGCCAACCCGCGCGACTTCCTCTATCCGGTGGCGGCGTTCGAGGACCGCGAAGAGACCGTGCAGGTCGTGCAGAAGTTCGGCGGCAGGCTGTGGGCGGCGGACTACGACCACTCGCCGCTGGACGTCGTGGCGTGGCACGGAAACCATGCCGCCTACAAGTACGACACGGCGCGGTTCAACGTGATGGGCACGGTCAGCTACGACCACCCCGACCCGTCGATCTACACGGTGCTGACCTCGCCGACCGACACCCCGGGCCAGGCGAACGCGGATTTCGTGATCTTCGCGCCGCGCTGGCTCGTCGGTGAGGACACCTTCCGCCCGCCGTGGTACCACCGCAACGTCATGAGCGAGTTCATGGGCCTGGTCAAGGGCGTCTACGACGCGAAGGCCGAGGGCTTCGTGCCCGGCGGGGCGAGCCTGCACAACATGTGGTCCGCGCACGGGCCCGACGCCGAGACGTTCGAGAAGGCGAGCACGCAGGAGCTGGTGCCGCAGAAGATCGACGACACGCTGGCGTTCATGTTCGAGACGCGCTGGCCCGTGGTGACCACGGAGCTCGCGCGCTCGGCCTCGTACCTGCAGCCCGACTACGACGCGGTCTGGCGCGGCGTCCGCCGCAACTTCACCGGCTGAGCGTTCAGGACGGACCCAGCACGGCCTCCGGGTGTCCGGCGCCGGGCCTGGGTTCCTTCAGCTCGACGAACAGCGCATGGGTCTCCGTCCGGCCGGCGTTGCGGCCCTGGTGCTCCTGCGCGTCCAGCCAGCGGACCTGCCCCGCCTCGAGCTCGACGGGCACCTCCCGGCCCTCGGCCGAGATCACCCGCTGGAACGACGACAGGGTCACCATGACGCTGTCCGGATGGCCGTGCAGATGCGTCATGTCTCCCGGTGCGTCGCGGTACTCGAGCACGCGCACGCGTTCGTTCTCCCATACGACCCGGTACAGCCGCGGGTCGGTCACCACTGGATCATTCATGGGACTACGATACCATGAAGGGATGCCAGTACCATATGAATCGACGGGGCGGACCCGGCAGAAGCAGCGCACTCGTGACGCGCTCGTCGAGGCCGCCCGGTCGCTGCTGGAGGGCGGGCAGACCCCGGCCGTGGAACAGGCGGCCGACGCGGCCGGCATTTCGCGCACCACGGCGTACCGGTACTTCCCGAACCAGCGGCAGTTGCTCCTGGCGGCGATCCCCGACATCGACCGGCCCAGCCTGCTCGGCGAGGAGGCGCCGGACGAGGCCGGCGCCCGGCTCGACCTGGTCATCGCCGGGCAGGTGGCGATCCTCCGCAGATGGGAACCGCAGCTTCGGGCCGCGCTGCGGCTTTCGCTGGATCAGGAACCGCGGACCCCGCGTGACGCCCGGCCGGTGCTGCGGCAGGGCAGGGCCATCGCCTGGATCGAAGACGCACTGGCGCCACTGGCGCGGACCCATCCGGCACTCGACCGCAGGCGGCTGGCCGTGGCCATTCGCGCGGGCTGCGGGATCGAGTCGTGGATCTGGATGGTCGACATCGCCGCGGTCTCACGGAAGGAGGCCGCGGCTCTCATGCGCGAGTCGGCGCAGGCGCTACTGGCCGCGGCTCTGGCGAGGCACGGCGAGTAGCGCTCGTTCAGACCTGGAGCAGGATGCGGTCGAGCGCGCCGAGGCGGCGCTGGGCATTGGCCAGGCTGTGCAGGATATGCGGATCGGCCTTGTCGATCAGCGTGGTGATGCCCTCCGCCGCGAGGTCCGGCCTGCCGCCGAGTTGCGGGTACGCCGCGAGGTCCAGCAGGGTCTGCTCGACCGTGGTCACCCAGCCGGCGCCGAACGTGCTGGTGTAGCGCTCGATCTTGAGCCGCCGCGCGTCCCGTCGTACGAAGGACACCGTGGCTTCGCGGTCGGTCAGGCGCAGGGTCGGCCGGTTGCGGGTGGTGGCGACCACGCCGACTCCGGGCGAGTCCTCGAACGCGCCGTGCACTCGCGCCGCCGACAGGCCCATCAGCGCGACCGAACGGGGCCCGTCGTCCGCCGCGGCTATGCCCCACGCCGCCGATTCGAGGTCCGGCAGCCAGGACCGGCCGATCCGGTCGCTGGCCACGAGCGCGTAGTAGCCGGGCGTGAGCCGGTGCAGCATTCCGGCGCCGGCGAGCCGGATCAGCCCCGGATGCAGCGGGGTGCCGTAGTCGTCCTCCTGCGCGGGCACCACCCGGACGGCGCGGCGCAGCAGCGCGGGCAGTACGTCTACCATCACTTCTCGTGTCATGTCCATCACCCTCGGTTGAGGGTACGGACCGGGCGGCGGGACTGACAAGGCACCGGATGGACGAACTTGTGGTCACTTCCCGCTGTCACATCAGGGTTTCTCACCACCCGGCCGGTCCACAGTGGAGTGGCGAGCCGGTCGGGGCCGGTCCGGGTGGCCCATCCGGATAGGGGCCTTTAGGCCCTAACCGGAAGCGGACCGGAAAAGCGATTCTCGACAGGAGGGCGTGCGTGGAATGGGAAGGGGTGTAAGGACGTGGAGATGACGGGATACGAACCCGGCACTCCGTGCTGGGTCGACCTGACCACACCGGACGTCGAGGGAGCGGCGCGGTTCTACGGCGAGCTGTTCGGCTGGGAGGTGATCGAAGGAGGCGAGGACGTCGGCGGCTACCGGATGTGCCACCTGCGCGGTAAGCCCGTGGCGGGCATGATGGCGCAGCAGCAGCCGGGCATGCCGCCGAGCTGGACGGGTTACGTGTCGGTCACCGACGCCGACGTCGCGACGAAGGCTGTCACCGCGGCCGGGGGACAGGTGCTCGTGGAGCCGATGGACGTCATGTCCGCGGGCCGGATGGCCGTCTTCGCCGACCCGGGCGGGGCGGTGTTCGGGGTGTGGCAGCCTGGCGAGTTCGCCGGGGCCGAACTGGTCAACGAGCACGGCACGCTGGGCTGGAACGAGCTCGCGACCCGGCATCTCGACGCCGCGAAAAGCTTCTACCAGGCGATTTTCGGCTGGCAGTCCGCCGATCAGCAGATGGGTGGCGAATACACGGTGTGGAGTGTCGGTGAGCGGCAGGTCGCCGGGATGATGGCGATGGACGAGAGCTGGCCGGCCGAGGTGCCGTCGTACTGGATCCCCTATTTCGTGGTGGACGACGCCGACGAGACGGTCGCCGCCGCCAGCCGGCTCGGCGGGAAGGTGACGGTGGCGCCGGTCGACATCCCGGTGGGCCGGTTCGCGGTACTGAGCGACCCGGCCGGGGCGGCCTTCTGCGTCATCAAGACGAACCCGATGCCCGCTTGACCGTGCACGGCGAGCTGACGAGCGGTCCGGTGCCGGTCCAGCCGGAATCCCGGCTGGACCGGCTCGCGCGCGACGCCGCCACCGGCGAACCGGAGCTCGTCGCCCGGCTGCTGGCGGAGGTCGCGCCGTTGGTGGTCCGGTACTGCCGGGCGCGGCTGGGCCGGCGCGGCACCTCGTATCACGAGGCGGACGAAGTCGCCGCGGAGGCGGGGCGGGCGGTGCTCGCGGCCGTGCCCCGTCATCGCGACGGCCCGTTCCTTCGGCTGCTGTACTCCGTCGTGACCACGACGGTCGACGAACTGGCGCCCGTCGACGGGCCCGCTGCCGATTCCGATCTCACGAGCCTACTGCCGACCTTGCCGCCGCTGGACCGTGACATCGTGCTGCTGCGGGTCGCGGCCGGGTTGTCGGCCGCCGACACCGCGGTGGTGCTGGGCCTGACGGTGAACCAGGTGCGGGTGGCGCAGCATCGTGCGCTGACGACACTGCGTTCCCTGCTGTGACGGCGTTGGTCCGGGGTGGAAGCCGGACTCGGGTGCGGTGAAAGCCGGACTCACCCGCGGTGAAAGCCGGACTCGCGGGGGTGTGGGGGGGGTTAGAGCCAAAGCCGTTCAGTTAGGTCGGCGGCGGTGTTGTCAAGATCGGCTGGATGTCGATGGTGGTGGTGGCTGGGCGGTT
>NZ_VDFW01000027.1 GCF_006152065.1 Amycolatopsis alkalitolerans | reverse complement strand
CTTCGCTGGGGCCATCCGGGCTCCCGGCGGCCAGGTGCAGGATCTCGACGAACGCGTCCCCACGTCGTTCGCTGGCGCCGCGGGGGTCGGGGCCGTCCGGCGTCGGGGCGGGTTCGGTCAGCGGGGACAGCAGGTTGGTCAGCAGTGCACCCGCTTCGGTGTCCAGATCGAACGAGCCTGAGACACCGCGAGAGGTTTCGCGGACGTCGAGCTGGTTTCGGGGACGTTCCAGGTCTTTGTCCCGGGGCTCGTCCCCGTCTGGATCGAGGCGGTGGAGGATCTCCGAACCGAGCCGTTTCACCATATAAGGCTCGCTGGAGATGGCGGCCTCGCAGAGGATCTTCTCCGCCGTCACCCGGTCCTCAACCGAGGCCGATACCGGGAGTTTCTCAACGACTTTCCGGATGACCTCGACGTGTTCGGGGCCGATCACCCCGTCAGCCAGGGCACCGGCGACCACCGGCAAGGGGGGTGCGAGGCGCGCGCCTGAGGGAGACATCGATGCGGTCAACGCCCGCGCGTGGGCGACCATCCGGCGCGCGTCGAGCGGGCCGAGGTTGAACATATCCCGCAACAATGCACCCACACCGATATCGCCCCCGCGCGCATCGATTTCCGCGATCAGGCGCAGCTCGTCAACGTAAGCCCGGCGGCGTTCGATTCCCTTCTCTCGCAGAGCATCCAGCAGCTCCGTGTCACTGAGGGAGGGGAGGCTGGCGGCCATGAAAACAGCCTAACAGAATATCGAACACACGTATTAACACTTTCGAGTTGCCCATCTACTGTTGGATATTCACCTCCGGAAACTCCGCCGCCAGGTCGGTCTCCGGGCGCCCACGCAGATGCATGTCGAAGAAGCCGCGTACGCACCCGCGGGTGATCTCCGTTGCGCGGCTCGCCGGCAGTTCCGCCTTACCCAGCCCGAACTGTTCGGCCAGCAGCCCGACGTCGGTGAACGACGGGTGCACGGCACCGGCCACCACGAGCCAGCGTTTCCAGCCGGTCAGGAGCGGCCAGTCACGCTGCCAGCTGACGCTCGGGCCCGGCCGTCCGAGGAACAGGAACGGTCTGGACAAACCGTCACGCGGTATGGGGGCATGCGTGGTGCCGTCGATATCGATGCCCGCGAGGACGCGTGAGTCGGTCAGCAGTGCCGGGATCGCGCTCGCGCCACCGATGGAGTGGCCGGCCATCCCGATCCGGGACGTGTCGATCATCGTCCACTTCGGACCGCTCAGCTCATCGAGGACGAAAGACGCGTCTGCGGCCCGGCCTTGCACGACCTTCTCCCAGAACGCCTCGTCCCGCGCGGGCGTCTCCCTGGCGAGGCAGGTCGTAACCCGCCCGTCGGGGAACGTCGTCGCGACGTTCTCGTACGTGTGGTCGACGGCAGCCACCACATAGCCGTGGGACGCCAGATCCTCAGCCAGTGCGGTGAGCGTGCTGCGAGGCTTGGTGAACCCGGGCGACAGTACGACGAGGGGCAGGCCGTCGGCGGTCGGCGCGGGCAAGCTCGCCATATCGCCGATCGTGGCCGACCGCGGGCGCCGGCACCATCCGGGACGACCCTGATCTTCACGCGTACAGCCAGTCCGTATGGCGGTACACCTCGGCCAGTGACGTCATGAGTTCGTTGCGCAGCAACCGTCCCACACCGTCGACATGCCAGATGTCGCCCCAGGTCCTGGCCGTGCGCTGGACCCGCGCGGTGCGTGAGGCGCGACTCGAGTTGAACGCGGCGAGCGCGGTTCCCCAGTCTTCGCCCTTGACAGCCTCGGCGGCGAGGGTGTGCGCGTCCTCGATCGCCTGGCAGGCCCCTTGCGCGAGATACTGCAACATCGGGTGCGCGGCGTCGCCGGTCAGCACGAGCCGTCCGGAAACCCAGTTCTCCACGGGGATCCGGTCGTACATCGGCCAGCGGCGATCCCGCCACAGCGACGAAAGCGACCGCCGGACGTGTTCGCCACACCCGGCGAACGCCTCCTCGAGTTCGTCGGGACCGCCCCAGTCGGTCTCACCTCGTTCGTAGGCCGGGCTCGCGAACACCGCCACCCGGTTGACCAGCTCGCCACGCCGCAGTCCATATTGGACCAGATGGCAGCGTGGCCCGATCCAGGCGACCACATCGTCGAGGGGCATTGCCGTCGAGGCCTCCTCGGCCGGCACGGCACCACGGTAGGCGACGTAACCCGAGCAGATCGGTTCGTCGTCGGCCACGGCACGGCGCAGCTTCGAGGTCAGCCCGTCCGCGGCGACGGCGATCTGGCTTTCGAACACGGAGCCGTCGGCGCAGTAGGTGAATGCGGTGTCCTCGGTGCTGTCCACCCGCTCGACCGTGCGGCCGGTCTCCAGCGTGACACCGGCACGGCGGCACGCCTCGACAAGGATCCGGTGCAGATCGCTGCGGTGGACGACGACATAGGGGGCGTGGTAACGCTTTTTGAACTCACCGGTCAGCTCCGCGTGGACTAGTTCGTCACCGCTGACGGCGTCCGCGAGGACAAGGCGGCGGGGGAGCACGCCGGCCTGCGCGATCTCGTCGAGCAGGCCCCATTCGCGCAGGATCCGCGTCGCGTTCGGCGCGAGTTGCAGACCGGCGCCGACCTCGCCGAACTCCGCCGACCGCTCCAGCAGCCGGACCGAGTATCCGGCGGTCGCGAGCGCGTAGGCGGCCGAAAGGCCCCCGATCCCGCCGCCGGCCACAAGCACGTCAGTCATGGTTCACAACCACCGTCCCAGTTCGGGCCCGTCGAGGCCACCGCGACCGCAGATCCACCGGCACAACTCGGCCGCCGTACCGCGCACCACGGCCGGCTCCGCACCAGCGATCTCCCAGCCCGCCGAGCGATCCGAGGCCGTGAGTACCAGCGCGGGCCCCTGGTCACGGGATTGGCGAAGGCCGACGACATCCGCGATCAGCGCATCGACCAGTTCGCGTGGAAAGTCTTCGAATCCGACCCCGGTGCCGAGATCGACCGCGTGAATCCACACTTCGCGCGTGCGCATCCACGGGATCTCGCTCGCCGGGACCGCCCTTCCTTGTGCGGTCCGGACTTCGGCGTTCCAGTCGGTCAGCGCGGCGAGTTCCGCCCTCAGCCGTGAATCGGTTTCCCTTACCAGGGAACGTAATTCCGAGACGGGCAGCTTCGCGCCCTGCTCGATTTCGGCATCGCGTGCGTCCGTGCTCGCGTACATCGGCGTTTCCTCACCTGTGCGCGCCCAGCGCACGAGCCGTGAAAGCGCTTTCGCGTTGTAGGCCGTATGCGCGACGAGATGGGCTGTCGTCCAGCCGGGCAGCAGACAGGGCTTCGCGAAGGCGCTGTCCGGCACCAGGTCGAGTTGGTCGAGGAAAAGCCGGGAACCTTCGTCGAGCCAAGCCCGCGTCATCGCCGTGCCCTGTTCACGAGTTCACCGATACCGGTGATGCGGGTGGTCACCACGCTGCCGTCGGTCAGGTACCGCGGCGGTTTCCGGGCGTGCCCGACGCCGCCCGGCGTGCCGGTCGCGATCACGTCGCCGGGCCGCAACGTGATGATCCGCGAGAGGTAGGAGACCAGGTGCGGCGGGTCGAACACCAGATCCGAGGTGCCGGCCTTCTGCACCGGTTCGCCGTCGACCTCGCAGGTCAGCTCCAGATCCTCCGGCAGCTCGTCCGGGGTGACGAGCACCGGGCCGAACGGCGTGGTGGCCTCGAACGTCTTGCCCTGCAACCATTCCGTGGTGCGGTACTGGTAGTCGCGCGCGGTCACGTCGTTGAGCGCCGAGTATCCGGCGATCGCGGTCGCGGCCCGCGCACGGTCGGCGTCGCGGACCGGTTCGCCGATGATCACCGCCAGTTCCGCCTCCCAGTCGATCGCCTCGGACACCGCGGGCAGCCGGATATCGTCGCGAGCGCCGATCAGGGCGTCGGCGAACTTCGCGAACAGCGTCGGGTACTCCGGCAGCTCGCGGCCCATCTCCAGGATATGGTTGCGGTAGTTCAGCCCGACACAGAAGATCTTGCCCGGTTCGGGCACCACCGGAGCATAGTCTACTGTGGACAGATTGTGGACCGCGCCCGAGGCGTTTTCCGCACGAGCACGCCAATCGGGATCGCTGAGCAGTTCCCGCACGTCCCGCGCCCCCGTCTCCACGGCGGCCTCGGTGTCCACGCGGACCGCCGCATGGCCGCCGCCGACGCGGATCGTGGCCAGCTTCATCGGGCGGTCTCCTCACGGTAGGAGTGCAGGCGTTCGAAGATGGGGGTGTCGGCGAAGCGGAACAGGTCGAGCGCGGTCCCCGCTCGCACGGTCACCGGGACCCACGAGGGCACGACGAACAGGTCCCCACGGCCGACGCTGATCTCCTTGTCGCCCAACGTGACCTCGCCGTCGCCGTCGAAGACCTGCCAGACCGCGGAGCCGACTTCACGTTTGGCCGCGGTGGAAGCGCCCGCGCGCAGCCGGTGGAACTCGGCGCGGATCGTCGGCATGACGTCACCACCGGTGGTCGGGTTGGTGAACCGGACCGCGGCGTGCCCCGGGCCCGTGACACCGGGGTGCCCCTCGTCCTCGAGCGCGAGTTGCTCGGTCAGCGCCCGGTCCGTGTGCTCCCAGCGGTAGGCGGCTATCGGTGAGCTCGGCCGGTCGTCCAAACCGGACAGCGGGCGGAGGCCGGGGTACGCCCACAGCCGCTCGGATCGGGACACGTCCGGGGTGGTCGAGTCGGTGACCTGGTCGGGGCCGAACTCGAAGAACCCGGTGCCGGTGTAGTGCGCGAGCGGGATGTCGAGGCCGTCGAGCCAGGCCATCGGCTGGTCGGTTTCGTTGTGGTGACCGTGGAAGTGCCAGCCGGGGGTGAGCAGGAAGTCGCCGCGCCGCATGGCCACCGGGTCGCCGTCGACGACGGTCCACACCCCTTCGCCCTCGACGACGAAGCGGAAGGCGTTCTGGCTGTGCCGGTGCTCCGGCGCGACCTCGCGCGGGCCGAGGTACTGGATGGCGCTCCACAGCGTCGGCGTGGTGTACGGGCGGCCGTCGAGCCCCGGGTTGGCCAGCGCGATCGCGCGGCGCTCGCCGCCGCGCCCGACCGGGACCAGCTCACCGGCCCGTTCCGCGAGCGGGAGCAGGGTGTCCCACTTCCACACGTGGGGAAGGGCCCTGGAGGTGGGGGAGAGCGGCATCAGTTCGCCGGTCTGCGTCCACAGTGGAATCATGTGCTCGGCGTCGAAGTCCTTGTAGAGCCGCGCCAGCGCGTCCTCGTCCATGCCCACGAATCTAGAAACGGTTCTTCGGACTGGGAATATAATTCTGCTATGAGGAACAAACCGCAGTACGCGCTCGACTCGGTGGACAACGCGCTGCGGCTGATCCAGTTGCTCCGCGATCAGGGCAGGCTGCGGGTCACCGAGGCGGCGGAGGAACTGGGCATCGGCCGCTCGACCGCGCACCGCCTGCTCGCGATGCTCGTCTACCGCGGCTTCGCCGAGCAGGACGAAACCCGCGGCTACCTACCCGGCCCGTCGCTCACCATGACCGCCCCGCTCGCCCGTGACCTGCAACAACTGCGCGCGGCGGCGCTTCCCGCGATGGAGCGGCTGTGCGAACGCGTCGAGGAAACGATCAATCTGGTCGTCCGGGCGGGCACGCAGACCCGCTTCGTCGCGACCGTCGAATCGCGCCAGATCCTGCATGTCGGCGACCGGCGCGGCGCGATCCTGCCCGCGGCCAGGACGTCCGGCGGCAAGGCCCTGCTCGCTCGCCTCACCCCGGTCGAGGTCGAGACGCTGTACGGTATCGGCTCGCCCGAGCCCGCGCTGCCCGACGCCGAGTGGAAGGAGCTGGTGAGCGAGTTGAAGCTGGCGCGCCGCCGCGGCTACGCGGTGAATCCCGAGGGCACGGAAGCGGGGCTGTGCGCCGTCGGGATGGTGATCGGTGATTCGGCCGCGGCGCTGTCGATCGCGATGCCGAGCGTTCGGTACTCGAAACAGCGTGTCACGGCGATGGTGCGTGAACTGAGGGCCGCCGCCGAAGCGGTAGAGCTACAGTCGAGAACGTAGATTCTCGGGGCAGAAGGTGACGATGGATCGCGAAACCGCGCAGGCGAAGCTGCTCGACGCGGCCGAGGAGCTGTTCTACGCCCGCGGTATCCAGACCGTCGGCATGGACGACATCCGTGGCGCCTCGGGCGTCTCCCTGAAGCGGCTCTACCAGGTGTTTCCCGCGAAGGAACAGCTGGTCGAGGCGTATCTCGAGCGGCGAGACACGCGCTGGCGGGCCCGGCTGGCCGAGCATGTCGAAACCCACGACGACCCCGAGCGCCGCATCCTCGCCGTGTTCGACTGGCTCGAGCGGTGGTTCGGCGAGCCCGGGTTCCGCGGCTGCGCGTGGATCAACTCCTACGGCGAGCTGGGCGCGGTCTCCGAGAGCGTGCGGCGGCAGGCGCGCCGGCACAAAACGGCGTTTCGTGACTATCTGGGCGGGCTGGCCGAAGCCGCCGGCCTGCCCGGCGAACTGGCGGACGAACTGCTGCTTCTGGCTGAAGGTGCCATGGTCACGGCGGGGATCTTCGGCCGAACGGACCCCGCCGGCCACGGCCGGACGGCCGCAGCCGCGCTGGTCGCGGCCGCCAAACACAACTAGTGACATCCCGGTTCCCCGCGTACGGTGTGACCAGGGGTTATGTCCGCAACCAGCGGGAGGGCGCCGGCAATGCGATCGATGTGGAAGGGATCCGTTTCGTTCGGGTTGGTCACGATTCCGATCCACCTGTACGCGGCGACGGAGAACAAGAACGTCTCACTGCGCCAGGTGCATGAGAGCGACGGCGGCCGCATCCAGTACAAGCGGTTCTGCTCGATCGAGGGCGTCGAGGTGCCGTACGCGGAGATCGCGAAGGGCTACGAACTCGACGACGGCGAGATGGTGGTGATCACCGACGCCGATCTCGAGGGCCTGCCGTTGTCCAGTTCCAACGTCATCGACGTGCTGGAGTTCGTGCCGCTGGAGGCGATCGATCCGCTGAACTACGACCGGCACTACTACCTCGAACCGCAGAAGCCGGCGGTCAAGCCGTACGTGCTCCTGCGCGACGCGCTGCAGAAGTCCCAGCAGGTCGCGATCGCCAAGGTCGCGCTGCGCCAGCGGGAGACGCTCGCCCTGCTGCGGGTGCACGCGGACGTCCTGGTGATGACGACGATGCTGTGGCCCGACGAGGTCCGCACCCCGGACTTCCCGTTCCTGCGCGAGGACCAGCCCCAGATCCGGGCGCAGGAGCTGACGATGGCCGGCTCGCTCATCGATTCGCTCACCGAGCCCGTCTTCGACCCCGGCAAGTACACCGATCAGTACCGGGAGGCGCTCGAAGCGCTCATCGAGGCCAAGGTCGAGGGCAAGGAGACCACGAAGACGCCGAAGAAGGCCGCGAAATCCGACGTGGTGGACCTGATGGCGGCCCTGGAGGCGAGCGTCTCGGAGGCGAAGAAGGCCCGCAAGCCCGCGGCGCGCAAGGCCCCCGCGAAGAAGACCACGAGCACGCGGAGCAGGCGTTCGCCGAAAAGTGCGTGACACGCCGGGCGGGCCTCCCCGAGTCGATCACCACCCGGTGCTACCAAACGGTCATGGAGTGCCCTAGCTGCGTCAGCGAACTCGACCACTGCCACGGCACGCTGGTCCGGCACGAGGACGAACTCGTCGAGTGCACCGAACCGGGCTGCCGTGACCTCGACCTCGTGCGGCACACGCTGAGCGTGAGCTGCGCCGAGATCGACGGCGGCTGCCACTGCACGGTCACGTTCGTCGAGCAGTACGCGCAGGCCTCCTGACCGGGCCGTCAGCGGACGGTCAGCGCATGGTCAGCGGGCCGCCCGACGCTGGCGACCATGCGGAATCACAAGAGCGTTCTGATCAGTGGGGCGAGTGTCGCCGGTCCGGCGCTGGCGTTCTGGCTGGCCCGGGCGGGCTGGTCGGTCACGGTGGTGGAGAAGGCACCCGCGCTGCGCCGTGGCGGGCAGGCGGTGGACTTCAAAGGTGCGACGCATCGCACCGTGCTGGAGCGGATGGGCCTGCTGGCCGACGTCCAGGCCCGGCAGACCGACGGTCACGACCAGACCGTCATCGACGCGCGCGGGCGGTCGCTGGCCGTGATCCCGGGTGCGTTCACCGGCGGGGATGTCGAGATCCGCCGCGGTGAGCTGGCCGGGTTGCTGTACGAGCGGACCGCGTCGAGTTGTGAGTACCTGTTCGGGGACACCATCTCCGGGCTCGCCGAAGGTCCCGGCGGCGTGGACGTGGAGTTCGCGAGCGGCGCCGGCCGCCGGTTCGACCTGGTCGTGGGCGCCGACGGCATCCACTCGCAGGTGCGGCGGCTGGCGTTCGGGCCGGAGGAGCGGTTCGTGCGGTTTCTCGGGCACTACTACGCGCTGGCCGAGATCGGCGACCCCGGGCTCGGCGGGCAGGCGGTGATGTACAACGAACCGGGCCGGATGGTCGCGGTGGGCGGGCCGAAGGCACCCGCATTCTTCGTGTTCGCTTCCCCGGCGCTGAGCTACGACCGCGACGACCCAGCGGCCGGAAAGCAGGTGGTGCAACGGGTCTACCGCGGGTCCGGCTGGCGCGTGGCCGAGTTGCTCGACCGGCTAGAACAGGCCGAGGACTTCTATCTGGACTCGCTGAGCCAGGCGCGGCTCGACACCTACCACCGCGGCCGGGTCGTGCTGCTCGGTGACGCCGCCTACGGCAACACCCTCGGCGGGTTCGGCACCGGGCTGGCGGTGGTCGGGGCATACGTGCTGGCGGGTGAGCTCACGACGGCCGAGGGGGAGCATCGGGCCGCGTTCCGTGGCTACCAGGACCGGATGCGCCCGTACGCCGCGATCGCCCGGCAGGGCAGCGCCGGGCCGTTCCTGGCCCCGAAGTCGCGGTCGCGGATCCGGTTGCGCAACGCCGTGTTCCAGCGCCGCCTGCTGCTCCGGCTGATGATGCGGATGACCGACCGCTACGCCACCGACATCGACCTGCGCGGCTATCCCAGCCTGACCGCGAGGCCCTGAGCCACGAAGGAGGAACCACCGGTGCCGGCTGCCGTGCCGCGAGCGAACTCCCGATCCCCGGCGAGGCGGTCGCGGAGGCGGGTCAGGTCGGGATCGCCGGTCGTGGCGCGGCCGCGCAGGCTCTCGGCGAGGCCCAGCAGGTAGGCCGCCTCGCCGGTTTCGCCGCTCGCCGCGGCGAGCGTCGCCAGCCCCTCGGTCGCCTCGGCGAGGTCGAGGCCGGGCTGCTGCGCGAGCGCGATCCGCACCGCCTCCTGATGCCGCGACCGCGCTCCGGCGAAGTCGCCTTCGGCGGACGCGATCCGGCCCAGCGCGGTGAGTACGTGTGCGCGCACCCCCGAGCCCTGCCAGTCGGTGCCGCACTCGTCGAGCGCGCGCTCACACCACCGGCGGGCGGCGGCGAGATCGCCTTCCCGCCGGGCGAGCGTGCCGAGGCCGAGGTGCGCCGCGGCGAGGATCGTCGGTACCCCGGCCCGGCGGGCGAGGCCGGCCGCCCGCTGGTAGTCGGCTCGTGCTCGCGCGAGGTCCCCGCGGTGGCTCAGCCGGTCGCCGCGGCGGGTCCACAGTTCGGCCATGTCCTCGAAGGCTTCGAGTTGCTCCAGGAGGGCGAGCGCCTCGTCGGTCAGCGCGACCGCGCGCGCCGGGTCGCCGGTCAGGTCTGCGGCCGAAGCGAGACCGTCGAGGGCCTGCGCGATGCCCCAGCGATCGCCCACCTGCCGGAACGTGTTCAGCGCGGCGAGGAAATCGTGTGCCGCGCCGTCGATCCGGCCGTTGACCAGTCCGAGATAGGCCTCGGAGAACTGGGAAAGCGCCCGGACCCAGGGGTCCTCCGCGGTGGCGAGTCGCTCCCGCCCGGTGCCGGCCGGCTCCGGACCCGGCGGGCCGGCGAACAGGGCCCACGCGACCAGCACGTACGGCTGGCGCGGGGGCCAGGCCGGTGTTCGCATGATCGCTTCGAGCCCGGCCCGATGCCGGTCCACTTCGGACGGTCCGGCGGTGAGTACGGCGAGCACGTACTCCTCTTCGAGACCGGGTGGGGCGCCGTGGCCGAGTTTCGTGACCAGCTGAGCCGCCAGCGGCGACACTTCGCTCAGCACACCGCGCAGCCGCCAGTACGCGGTGAGCGCGCCGACGAGCCGCAGCGCCAGTTCGTCGTCCTCGGCCACGGCCCAGCGGAGAGCGGCGTGCAGGTTGGCATGCTCGGCCGCCAGGCTCGCCAGCCACGTCAGCTGCTCCGCGCGTCGCAGGTGGGGGTCGGCGGTGGCGGCCAGGTCGAGGAAGTACGTCGCGTGCGCGCGGGAGATCGCCGCCAGCTCACCGGATTCCGTGAGCTGTTCGAGGGCGTAGGCGCGGATGGTGTCGAGCATCCGGAACCGCTCGCCGTGCACGTCGATCAGGGATTTCTCGGCGAGCCCGGTAAGCAGATCGTCTGCTTCGGACAGCCCGCACACCTGTGCGGCGGAGTCCACCGTGATGCCGCCGGTGAACACGGCCAGCCGCCGCAGCAGGTTCCGCTCGTCCTGGCCGAGCAGGTCCCAGCTCCAGGCGACCACCGCGCGCAGGGTCTGGTGGCGTGGGGCGGCGGTGCGGCTGCCGCGCGAGAGCAACCGGAACCGGTCGTCGAGGCGGGTTTCCAGCTGGGCAAGGGGAATCGTACGGAGCCGGGCCGCGGCGAGCTCGATCGCCAGCGGCAGCCCGTCGAGCGCGGTGCAGATCCGGCGCACGGCGCTCTCGTCCAGCGCCACGCCGGGTGCCACCGCGGCGGCGCGGTCGGCGAACAGGCGCATCGCCGCCGTTTCCGGCAGCGGCGGCACCGGGCACAGCGCCTCACCGGTGATCCCGAGCGGTTCGCGGCTCGTGGCGAGGACGCGCAGACCGGGACAGCCGCCGAGCAGGCGGTGCACGAGAGCGGCCGCGGCGTCGATCACGTGCTCGCAGTTGTCGACCACCAGCACCAGCGCGCGATCCGCCAGCGCGGAGACCAGCCGTCGCACGGGATCGCTCCCTCCCGGTGCGCCGAAGAGGCGTTGCTCGCGCAGGCCCAGTGCGTCCAGCACGGCCTGCGGCACCTCGCTGCCGCCGGAGGCCGGTGCGAGATCGACAAAGCAGGCGCCGGGTGCGCTCGCCTCGATCGCCAGCCGGGTCTTGCCCGCGCCGCCGGGGCCGGTGAGGGTGACCAGCCGGGCTTCGGCGAGCAGTCCGGTGATGCGCTCCAGCTCGCTCTCGCGGCCGACGAAGCTGGTCAGCTGCGCGGGAACTCCGGTGGTGCGTAAGGGTTCCGCGCGCAGCGCGGCCAGGTGCGCGGCGGCGAGCCCGGGAGACGGGTCGGCGCCGAGTTCGTCCGCGAGGATCCGGCGGGTGTCCTCGAAGACGGCCAGCGCCTCGGCCTGGCGGCCGGAGGCGGTCAGCGCGCGCATGAGCAGACCGCGGGTCCGCTCGCGCAGCGGGTGTTCTTTCGCCAGGGCCTGTAGCTCGCCGATCAGCTCGTCGGCTTCGCCGAGGGTCAGCTCCGCCTCCGCTCGGTCCTCGAGGGCGGTAAGCCGGGCCTCGGTCAGCCGTGCGGCGTGCGGTTCGGCGAACGGGGCGTCGACGTCGGCCAGGGCCGCGCCCCGCCACAACGCGAGCGCGTCACGAAGCAGCCGCGCCGCCTCGGCGGGCTCGCCGTCATCGAGCTTCCGTCGCCCGTCGCGGGCCAGCCGGGCGAACCGGTGCACGTCGACGTCCTCGGGTTCCACCGCGAGCCGGTACCCCGCCGGGTGCAGTTCGATGGCCACGCCGAGCCCGCGACGCAGGCGGGAGACCTGGGCCTGCAACGCGTTCGCCGCCCCGCCAGGAGGTTCTTCGCCGTAGAGCTCGTCTATCAGCCTGTCCGTGCCGACGATGCGGCCCGTTTCGAGCAGCAGGAGCGCGAGCAGCGCCCGCGGGCGCGGACCGCCGACGGCGATCCCGGTCCCGTCGGCGGCTCGCGCCAGCACCGGACCGAGGACGCCGAAATACACGGCATCAACCTAGCCGACCAGGTTCTCCAGCGTCTCACCCTTGGCATAGTGGGCGAGTTGGCGTTCCACCAGCCGCTTCGCCCGGGGGTGGAAGGACGCCGAGCCGCCCGCGACGTGCGGGGTGATGATCGCGCCCTCGAGGGTCCACAAAGGATGTTCCGGGGGTAGTGGCTCCGGGTCCACCACGTCGATCGCGGCGCGCAGGCGGCCGCCTGCGACCTCGGCCGTGAGCGCGTCGGTATCGACGGCCGTGCCCCGGCCGACGTTCACCACCAGCGCCGCGTCGGGCAACGCGGCCAGTTCGGCGGGGCCGATGAGGCCCCGCGTCCGCGGGGCGTCGGGCAGCACCAGGACGACGATGTCCGCCGACGGCAGCAGCCCCGCCAGTTCGGCGATGCCGTGCACCCCCGCCCGCGCGGTGCTCGCGACCGGCACCACCTCCGCCTCACCCGCCACCAGGTACCGCTCGATCGCCTTGCCGATCGAGCCGTAGCCGACCAGCAGCACCCGGCAGTCGGCCAGCGACCGCGTGTGCTCGCGAGCCCACGAGCCGGCCCGCTGCTGCGCGAACCAGCGCGGCAGGTCCCGCTGTGCGGCCAGGATCAGCGCGAGCGTGTGCTCGGCGACGCTGAGGTCGTGCAGCCCGCGCCCGTTCGCGAGCAGCACGCCCTCGGGTACCAGCGGCAGCAGGTTGTCGTACCCCGCAGACAGGGTCTGGACCACGCGCAGCGAGGGCAGCCGCGCGATCAGCTTCGGCGGCTCGGAGCCCTGGTCGTAGGGCAGCACGTAGAACTCGACGCCGTCCAGATCCGGTGGTGGCGAGCCCGAACCGTCCCAGCAGGCCGTGTCGAGTTCGGCGGGAACGGAGATGTCGGACCAGGGCAGCAGTACTCGGGCCGTCATGCCTGCCTTTCGCTTCGCGTCTTCGGCACCAGCAGCAGGACCACCGCGGCGGCGGCCATCGTCCCGGCCAGCATCAGGAACGCCGCGGCCGTGGTGCCGGTCGCGTTCTTCAGCCAGCCCACCAGATAAGTGCCGAGGAAGCCACCCAGCGCGCCTGCGGAGTTGATCACTGCCACCGCCACGCCGGCCGTCCGCTGGGGCAGCAGTTCGGAGATCATCGCGAAGAACGGGCCGTACGGCGCGTACAGCGCGATCGCGGCGACGATCAGCAGCGCGAACGAGAGCCAGAACCGGTCCTTGCCCAGCAGATACGAGCCGTAGAACGCGACCGCGCCGCCGAGCAGCCACGGCCACACGTACGGGCGCCGGATCCCGGTGCGGTCCGAACCGCGCGAGTTGAGCAGCATCGCCACGACCGCGAACGCGTACGGGACGGCCGAGAGCAGGCCGGTCGCGCCGATCCCCGCCGACGAGCCCGCCTTCACGATCGAGGGCAACCAGAACACGAACCCGTACACGCCGATACTCCACAGCAGGTACTGCACGGAGAGCACCAGCACCGCCGGTGACTTGAGGGCTTCCAGCAGCGGGCGACGGGGCTTGCCGGCGCGTTCGAGTTCGGCCTGCTCGCTCGCGATCGCCTGCTCGATGGCGTTCCGCTCGTCCTGCGCCAGCCACGAGGTGTCGGCGGGCCGGTCCCGCACTTTCGCGCGGAAGTAGAACGCCCAGATGAGGGCCGGCACGCCCTCGACGACGAACATGCCGCGCCACGACGTCGCCTCGACCAGGTACCCGGATAAGGCCGACAGCCACAGCACGGTGACCGGGTTGCCGAGGATGAGGAAGGCGTTCGCGCGCCCGCGCTCGGCCTTGCTGAACCAGCGGGCGAGCAGCACGACCAGCGCGGGCAGCACGGCGGCCTCGACCGCGCCCAGCAGGAAACGCACCACGATCAGCGCCGCCACCGAACTGAGCAGGCCCTGCAGCGTCGCGAGGACGCCCCAGGCCAGCACCGACCAGAAGATCAGGCTCCGGACGCTGCGGCGGTCGGCGTAGAGCACCCCGGGGATCTGGAGCAGGAAGTAGCCCAGGAAGAACGACGCGGCGATCAGCCCCGACGTCGCACTGGTGATGTGCAGGTCCTTGCCCATGCCCCCGGCCGTGGCGATCGAGAAGTTCGACCGGTCCAGGTAGGCGAGGCTGTAGGTGACGAAGACGATCGGGATCAGGCGCAGCCAGCGCTGGCGACCGAGACTGGCCGCACCCGTCTGCTCGACGGTGTTCATCCGGGTTCTCCTGTCGCCGTTGACGTGTTTTCTATAATGTGGAAAACTGTTCCGCGATGCGGTGGAGTCGAGTGTGCTTCGCCGGGCTCGGTGCGTCAAGGGGTGTTATGGCGGACATGGTCGGCAAGGCGCTGCGCCTGCTGTCGGTGCTCGGGAGCTACCCCGAGGGTGTCGCCCTGTCCGAGCTGTCGCGCATCGCCGGCTATCCGGTGAGCACCACGCACCGCCTGCTCAGCTCCCTGCAGGGGGAAGGATTCGCGCGCAGTGACCCGGCGTCCAAGCGGTACTCGCTGGGGTTGCGGCTGTTCGAGCTGGGGCAGCACGTGTCGCAGGCACGCGGGTTCGCGGGCGTCGCGCTGCCGGTGATGCAGGCGCTGTCGGACGAGACGGGCGAGCCGACGCTGATGTCCGTACTCGACGGGCACAATCAGGTGTACGTGCACGCCGTGCAGGGGCGGCAGCGGCTGCAGATCCGCGGCGAGCCGGGGGAGCGCGGGCCGCTGCACTGCACGTCGATGGGCAAATGCCTGGTCGCGTTCGCGTCGCAGCGCGAGCAACTGGTGGCCTCCCTTGAGCTGACCCCGCTCGGGCCGCGCACGATCACCTCGCGCGCGGCGTTCGCCGCGGAGATCGACTCGGTGCGGCGTAAGGGTTTCGCGGTCGCCGACGAGGAGCACGAGGCGGGCATCCGGGCAGTGGGCGTGCCCATCTGCGGTCCGGACGGGGTCGCGATCGCCGCACTGTCCACCGCCGGGCCCGCGTACCGGCTCTCCGTCGCCGAACTCGAAGGCTTCGTCCCCGCCCTGCGCGCGGCCGCCCGTGAGCTGGCCGCGCTGCTGCCGCGATAACCGGATGCGGAACCCCGGTGGGGGTTGACTACGCTGGGCTGGTCGTTTATCAGCGCCCGCGCGCTAGCCCGAGGAGTACCCCAGTGATCACCAGGATGTCGTCGCTGTTCCTTCGCACCCTGCGTGAGGACCCGGCGGACGCCGAAGTGCCCAGCCACAAGCTGCTGGTGCGCGCCGGCTACGTCCGCCGCGTGGCCCCGGGCGGGTACTCCTGGCTGCCGCTGGGCCTGCGGGTCCTGCGCAACATCGAGCGCGTGGTGCGCGAAGAGATGGAGGCGATGGGCGCACAGGAGATCCAGTTCCCCGCGCTGCTGCCCCGCGAGCCGTACGAGAAGACCGGCCGCTGGACCGAGTACGGCGACGCCCTGTTCCGTCTGAAGGACCGCAAGGGTGCCGACTACCTGCTCGGCCCCACGCACGAGGAACTGTTCGCGCTCACCGTGAAGGGCGAGTACAGCTCCTACAAGGACTACCCGGTCATCCTGTACCAGATCCAGACCAAGTACCGCGACGAGGCGCGCCCCCGCGCCGGCATCCTGCGCGGCCGCGAATTCGTCATGAAGGACTCCTACTCCTTCGACCTCGACGACGACGGCCTGGCGCGCTCGTACGGGCTGCACCGCGACGCGTACATCAAGATCTTCGAACGGCTCGGCCTCGAGTACGTCATCGTCGCCGCCACCTCCGGCGCGATGGGCGGCTCGGCCTCCGAGGAGTTCCTCGCCATCGCGGAGACCGGCGAAGACACCTACGTCCGCAGCACCGAATCGGGCTTCGCGGCCAACGTCGAGGCCGTCGTGACGCCGGCGCCGCCCGCTCGTTCGCTCGACGGGTTGCCCGAAGCGCAGGTCCACCACACGCCGGGCACCCCGACCATCGCGACGCTGGTCGACTACCTCAACACGAAGACCGGCCTCGGCCGCACCTTCACCGCCGCGGACACGCTCAAGAACGTGATGGTGAAGATCCGTCAGCCCGGCGAGAAGGAGTGGGAGATCCTCGGCATCGGTGTCCCCGGTGACCGCGAGGTCGATCAGAAGCGGCTCGAAGCGTCGCTCGAGCCCGCCGAGGTCGCGCTGCTCGAGGAGGCCGACTTCACCGCGAACCCGTTCCTCGTCAAGGGCTACATCGGTCCGAAAGCCTTGCAGGACAACGGGGTCCGGTATCTCGTCGACCCCCGGATCGTCACCGGGACCGCGTGGGTGACGGGTGCGGACAAGGCCGATCACCACGTGGTGGATCTGGTCGCGGGCCGGGACTTCACCCCCGACGGCACGGTCGAAGCGGCCGAGGTCCGCGAGGGCGACGCCTCACCCGACGGCCACGGCACGCTCGTGGCGGCGCGCGGGATCGAGATCGGGCACATCTTCCAGCTGGGCCGCAAGTACACCGACGCGTTCGAGGTGGACGCGCTCGGCGCCGACTCGAAGCCGATCCGGATCACCATGGGCTCCTACGGCGTCGGTGTCTCGCGGCTGGTCGCCGTGGTCGCCGAGCAGTACCACGACGAGCTGGGCCTGGTGTGGCCACGTTCGGTGGCGCCCGCGGACCTGCACGTGGTCATCGCGGGCAAGGACGAGTCCGTGTTCGCGGGTGCGGAGAAGCTGGCCGCCGAACTCGACGCGGCCGGGGTCCGGGTGCTCCTGGACGACCGCAAGGCCACCCCGGGCGTGAAGTTCGCCGACGCCGAGCTGATCGGCGTGCCGACCATCCTCGTCGTCGGCCGCGGGCTGGCGAAGGGCGTGGTCGAGGTCAAGGACCGCGCGTCCGGCGAGCGCCAGGAGATCCCGGTCGACGACGCCGTGACGCACCTGGTGAAGCTCGTCCGCAGCTGAGAAACCGCTGAAAGTCCCCGGCGCGGCCACGGCGGCATTCGGCCTCGTCAAGGGCCGCGCGGTCTTCTAGCCGAGCACGGCGTCGACTACCGCGGCGGTGTCGGACAGGTCGGCGAACACGATGTGCGCGCCCGCCTCGCGCAGGGTGGACGCGTCGAAACGGCCTGTCGCGACGCCGACTGCCTTCGCGCCGTGGGCGAGGGCGGCGTCGACGTCGTGCGGCGTGTCGCCGATGACGACCACCGCGTCCGGGGCGAACGGGCTGTGCCGCGCCCCGGCGAGCGACACCGCGTGCGCGACCAGATCCGGCCGGTGTGCCGAGATCGAGCCGTAGCCGCCGACCTCGAAGTCCAGGTGCTCGTGCAGGCCGAACGCGGTCAGCTTGTGCCACGAGACCTCGCGCAGGTTACCGGTGACCAGCGACTGCACCGCCGTGCCGGCCAGCGTGGTCAGCGCGGCGGCGGCGCCCGGCAGCGCGACGCCACGTGACGCCAGCGTCGGGAGGGCCTGTTCGGACGCGGTCACGAGACCCGCCCACACCTTCTTCACGGTCTCCTCGTCCGGCTCGATGCCGTGCAGCTTCAGCAGTTCGGACGTGATCGCCAGTTCGGTGCGCCCGAAGAACGGTGGCATCCCGGTGAAGGTCACGCCGGTGACCTCCGGCAGCACCCGTGCGTACCACTCGCTGCCCGCGCCGCGCAGGTCGATCAGGGTCTGGTCGATGTCCCACAACACCAGTCGCTCGCTCACGAAGACGACCGTACCGGGTGGGTTTTTCAACATGTGTTGACTTCGGGCAGGACGGGGCCTACCTTGAGATCAAATTCAACGCTCGAAGAATAAGGAGAGAACCATGAAGCTGGCCTCGCTCGCGGCGCTGGCCGGTGCCGTGGTCGCGATCGCGCTGGGGCTGGTGACGGTCGGCGTCCAGGCCACCGCGAACCCGCGCGATCTGCCCGTCGCGGTCACCGCGCCACCGCAGCTGCGTCCCGCCGCCGAACACGTCGCGACCCAGGGCGGCGGCACGCTGTCCTGGCGGATCACCACTCCGGACGAGGCCCGGAAACTGCTCGACGACAAGAAGGTCTACGCGATCCTTGAACTCGGCCGGCCGAACAAGATCGTCGTGTCCGGTGCGATCAACCCCGCCGGCACCCAGATCGTGGAGCAGATCCTGACGCTGGCCGCGGCGCCGGCCGAGGTCGAGACCGTGCACCCGGCGAGTTCGGCCGGGCGGGTCGCGCCGCTCGCGGTGAGCATCCTGTGCTGGCTCGGTTCGCTCGCCGCCGGTGCCCTGCTGATCGTGACCGCGCGCCGCGCGGGCCGCCCCGTCACGCTGGGCGCGCGGCTGCTACGTGTGCTCGGGAGCGGGGTGCTGATGACCGCCGTGCTCGCCGGTTTCCTGAAACTGTGGGATTCGAGCCTGCCGGTGGGCTGGGACGTGCTGGGCTTCATGTTCCTCGTGGCGACCGCGTTCGCCGCGATCCAGGGCGCGCTGATGCGCCTGATGGGACTCGGCGCGATGGCCATCCTGGCCCCGCTGTACCTGCTCGCGCCCGCCGTCGCCGGGCTGGTGCCGGAACTGCTGAACCCGGCCTACAAGTACGCCCTGTGGTCGTGGACCCCGTTCCGCTTCTCCACCGAGGGCATGCGCAGCATCCTGCAGGGCACCCCGGGCGCACCCGACGTGGCACCCGCGCTGTGGGTGCTCGGCGCGCTGCTGGTCGCCGGGCTCATCGTGCTCGTCTGGCCGGGCCGGGCGCCCGAGCAGCCCAAGCCCACCGTGGTCAGGGCTCCGGTCGAGTCGCTCAGCCGGTGAGGTAGCTGAAGCGGACCGTGCGGACCGGATTGTCGACGTTCGTGTCGACGAGGCAGATCGACTGCCAGGTGCCGAGCGCGAGCGTGCCGCCGACCACGGGGACGCTCGCGTACGGCGGGAGGAAGGCCGGCAGCACGTGGTCCCGCCCGTGGCCACGGCTGCCGTGCTGGTGGCGCCAGCGGTTCTCACGCGGCAGCAGTTCGTCGATCGCGGCGAGCAGGTCTTCGTCGCTGCCCGCACCGGTCTCCAGCACCGCGAGGCCGGCGGTGGCGTGCGGCACCCACACGTGCAGCAGCCCGTCGCCCGCGCCCGCCCCGGCGAGGAAGGACTCGGCGCGCCTGGTCAGGTCGTGCACCACCGGCGTGCTGCCCGTGCGGACCTCGATCTCTTCGGAGTGCATCACGACTCAAGGTACCGCAGCACCGCGAGCACCCGCCGATTGTCCTGTTCGGACGGTGGCAGGCCGAGCTTGTCGAACAGCCGCGTCACGTACTTCTCCACCGAACCCCCCGACAGGTACAGTTTCGCGGCGATCGCGCCGTTCGACCGGCCCTCCGCCATCAGCGCGAGCACCTCGCGCTCCCGTTCGGTGAGCTGGTCGAGCGTCGCCGCCTTCCTGGTGGCACCGAACAACTGGCTCACCACCTCCGGGTCCAGCACGGTGTCCCCGGCCGCGACGCGGCGCAGCGCGTCGAGGAACTCCGGCACGTCGGCCACCCGGTCCTTGAGTAGGTACCCGACCCCGCCGGCGCGGTCCGCGAGCAGTTCGGCGGCGTAGGAGGTCTCGACATACTGGGAGAACAGCAGCACCGGCCGCGACGGGTCCTCGCGGCGAAGGTCGATCGCCGCGCGCAAGCCCTCGTCGGTGAACGAAGGCGGCATCCGGATATCCACAATGGACACGTCAGGGCGGTGCCCGGTGACCGCGCGCCGCAGCGCCTCGGCGTCCTTGACCTCGGCGAGCACCTCGTGCCCCCGCAACGTCAGCAGCTCCACCAGTCCCGCTCGCAGGATCGCCGAATCCTCGGCCACCACGATCCGCATCAGCCACCCCCAGGTGCATACGCGGTGATCACCGTCGGACCACCCGGCGGGCTGTCGACGTCCAGCCGCCCGTCCACGGTACCGAGACGTTCGGCGAGCCCGGCCAGGCCACCACCCGGCGTGATCCGCGCGCCACCGGCGCCGTCGTCGGACACGACCAGCCGGCCGGGGGTCACCTCGATCCGCACGGCCGGTGCGCCACTGTGCTTGACGGCGTTGGTCAGCAGTTCGGCGGCGCTGAAGTACAGCAGCGTCTCCATCGCGGGCGAAAGACGTTCCGGCAGGTCGACGCGGACCCGCACGTCGACGGCGCTGCGCGCGGCGAGCGTCGTGAGCGCGACCTCGAGCCCCGCGTCGAGGGCGGGCGGCCGGATACCGCGGGCGAGGTCACGCAGTTCGGCCAGTGCCTGCTTCGCGTCGCGGTGCGCGGCGTCCACCAGCTTTCCGGACAGTTCGATGTTGCCGGCCTTGAGTTCGTCCTGCACCAGACCGAGCTTCATGGCGAGCGCGACCAGTTGGGCCTGCGCGCCGTCGTGCAGATCGCGTTCGATCCGGCGCAACGACACGGTCGCGTCCTCGATCACGTTCGCGCGGCTCTGTTCGAGGTCGCGGACCCGTTCGATGAGCGTGGTGGGGCCGAGCAGGCTGAACGCGAGTACTCGGTCGATCGCCGTCAGGCCGTGCAGCACCCAGGGCAGGGCGAGCAGGAGGCCGGCGCCGAGCGCCGCGACCGGCAGGGTCTCGGGCCAGTAGGACAGCTGGATGTCGGTCAACGGCCGGAGGCGGCCGTCGCCGAACCAGTAGAGCGGATACAGCGCGGCGCCGGCTCCGTACAGCAGCACCGCGCCCGTGGCGCAGAGATTCAGCAGCGACATCGGTATCCGGACGAGCAGGTAGCCGAACGCGCGCCAGGCCACCCGGTCACCCACCCGCGCCCGGAGCCAGTGCCACAGCCCGGGCCGCATGTCGAGCGGCGGCGGATCGGCCACCCGCGCGTCCAGCAGCCTGCGGACGAGCCGCCGGTGCAGCCCGCCCAGCTTCCGCACCGCGATCAGGACGCCGCTCGCCAAGAGGACGCCGAGGAACAGCGGGGACAACCCGGCACCGAGCGCCAGCCCGACGAGCAGGACGACGGCGCACACCAGGGTCGGCGGGAAACCCAGCAGCGCCCAGACCAGCTCACCGCGGAACTCCCGGGTGAGGGGAGCCGCGAGAACGCGGGAGACGGTGCTGTTCACGCCCGTTAGCTTGCCCTGGCGGCGACCCGTACGCCCATCCGGTTTTCCCACCCATTGGCACGGCACCCCCCGCCGAGATCTACGTTCAGGACGGTGAGTTCGACATTCGCGTCCTGCCCACGGGGGAACAAGGGCCTTGACGGAAGTGACCACCGGCCCGTTTGCTGGTAGCGCTGACCTGATCGCCTGACCTCGACGAGGAGGTGATGCGTCGTGGTCGAGCCCGAACCACTGTCCGTCGGCGTCGTCCGCGAATCGTTACCGGGCGAGCGCCGGGTGGCGCTGGTGCCGAAGCTGGTCAGCCGGCTGATCCGGCGGAAGCTGCGAGTGCTGGTCGAGTCCGGCGCCGGTGAGGGCGCGGCCCTCGCGGACGAGGTGTTCGAGGAGTCGGGCGCGGAGATCGGCCACGCGTGGCAGGCCGACGTGGTGCTCAAGGTCGCACCGCCGACCCAGGCCGAAGTGACGCGCCTCAAACCCGGCGCGGTCCTGATCGGCTTCCTGAAACCGCTGTCCGATGTGGACGGTATCGCGGCGCTCGACCGAGCCGGGGTCACGGCCTTCGCGATGGAGTCCATCCCCCGGATCACCCGCGCGCAGGCCATGGACGCGCTCTCGTCGCAGAGCAGCGTCGCCGGATACCGGTCCGTGCTGCTCGCCGCGGAACGGCTGCCCCGGTTCTTCCCCATGCTCACCACGGCCGCCGGCACCGTGCCGCCCGCGAAGGTCCTCGTCCTCGGCGTCGGCGTCGCGGGACTGCAGGCGTTGGCGACGTCGAAACGCCTCGGCGCGCGCACCACCGGGTACGACGTGCGGCCGGAAGTCGCCGAGCAGGTCCGGTCGGTCGGCGCGAACTGGCTCGACCTCGGGATCGAAGCCGCCGGTGAAGGCGGTTACGCGCGCGAGCTCACCGACGACGAGCGTGCCGAGCAGCAGCGCAGGCTCACCGAAGCGACGACCGGGTTCGACGTCGTCATCACCACCGCGCTCGTGCCGGGCCGCCGGGCGCCCACGCTCGTGACCGCCGAAGCCGTGCGGGGGATGCCGGCGGGCGGCGTGGTCGTGGACCTGGCCGGCGAGTCCGGCGGCAACTGCGAACTGACCGAGCCGGGCAAGGAGATCGTCGCGCACGACGTCACGATCTGCTCGCCGCTGAACCTGGCCGCGGAGATGCCCGCGCACGCCAGCGAACTATACGCACGCAACCTGACCGAACTGGTCGAGCTGCTGGTCGACGACGACGGCAAACTCGCCATCGACTTCTCCGACGAGATCGTCGCCGGTGCCTGTGTGGCCGGGCGAGAGAGGGGAGCCCCCTGATGCTGCTGGAAAGCCTGGCGGTGCTCGTGCTCGCCGGATTCGTGGGTTTCGCCGTCATTTCCAAGGTCCCCAACACCCTGCACACCCCGCTGATGTCGGGCACCAACGCCATTCACGGCATCGTGCTGCTCGGCGGGCTAATCGTGCTCGGTCTCGGTGCCGAAGGGGTGCTGAACAAGATCCTGCTCGTCATCGCGATCGCATTCGGCACCATCAACATCGTCGGCGGGTTCCTCGTCACCGACCGGATGCTGGCGATGTTCAAGGGGAAGAAGAAGCGGGAGGACGCCGGATGACCAGCCTCATCGGTGCCCTCTACATCATCGCGTTCGCCCTGTTCATCTACGGTCTGATGGGCCTGACCGGTCCGCGCACGGCGGTGCGCGGCAACTGGATCGCGGCCGCGGGCATGGTCATCGCCGTCGTCGCCACGCTGCTCACGCCCGGGATGAGCAACTGGGTGCTGATCGCGCTCGGCATCGTGCTCGGCGCGCTCGTCGGCGTGCCGGCCGCGCGCCGGGTCAAGATGACCGCGATGCCGCAGATGGTCGCGCTGTTCAACGGGGTCGGCGGCGGCGCGGTCGCGCTCATCGCGTGGGTCGAGTTCCGCACCAGCGGTAGTTACCTGGACGAGCCGGTCTACGTTGCGATCGCTTCGCTGTTCGCCGCGCTCATCGGTTCGATCTCGTTCTGGGGTTCGCTCATCGCGTTCGGGAAGTTGCAGGAGATCCTGCCCGGGCGGCCGATCACCCTGCGGCAGCTGCAGCAACCCGCGAACATCCTGCTCCTGCTCGCCGCGGTCGGCTGCGCGGTCGCGGTGGTCGCCGGCTCCACCGCCGGGATCCTGATGATCGTGCTGCTGCTCGCGGCTGCGGTGCTGGGCGTGATGGTGGTGCTGCCGATCGGCGGTGCCGACATGCCGGTCGTCATCTCCCTGCTCAACGCATGCACCGGGCTGTCCGCCGCCGCGATGGGCATCGCGCTCGAGAACACCGCGCTCATCGTGGCGGGCATGATCGTCGGCGCCTCCGGTTCGATCCTGACGAACCTGATGGCGAAGGCGATGAACCGCTCGATCCCGGCGATCGTCGGGGGCGGGTTCGGCGGGACGACCGCGGTCACCGCCGGAGTCAAGGAAGCCCGCCCGGTGCGCAGCACCACCGCCGCCGACGCGGCGATCCAGCTGGCCTACGCCAGCAAGGTCGTCGTGGTGCCCGGATACGGGATGGCGGTCGCCCAGGCCCAGCACGCCGTGCGGGAAATGGCGCAGCTGCTGGAGGCGAAAGGGATTTCGGTGTCCTATGCGATTCACCCGGTGGCCGGCCGGATGCCGGGGCATATGAACGTCCTGCTGGCGGAGGCGGATGTGCCCTATGACCAGCTGAAGGAAATGGACGAGATCAATTCGGAGTTCCCGCAGACGGACGTGGCACTCGTGATCGGCGCGAACGACGTGACGAACCCCGCCGCCCGCACCGACCCGAATTCCCCGATCTACGGAATGCCGATTCTGGACGTGAGCGCGAGCCGGTCGGTCATCGTGCTCAAACGCTCGATGAGTTCCGGGTTCGCGGGAATCGACAACGACCTCTTCTACGAACCACGCACGGCCATGCTCTTCGGCGACGCCAAGAAATCGGTCGGTGAGATCGTCGAAGAACTCAAGAACCTCTGAAGCGGGCTACTCGTCTGGGCTGGAGAAGACCACCGGCGGGGCCTTGCGGGTGGCCCGGCGCGGAGCCTTTTCGGTGCTCGCCTTCTTCGCGGCTGGCTTTTTCGCGGTCGCCTTCGAGGCGGTGGTCTTCGCGGCGGCACTGGTCTTCGAAGAAGAGGTGGCGCGCGCCGGTTTCCGGGTGCTCGATTTCGCGGCCGTGGTCTTGGCGGGCGCCGCCTTCTTCGCCGTCGTTTTCTTCGCTGCGGGCTTCGCGGCGGGCTTCGTGGCCTTGCTCGCGGTGGATTTCGCGGGAGCGGCTTTCTTCGCGGTCGCCGCGGTTTTGGTGGTGGCCCGCTTCCGGGACGCCGGAGCCTTCGCCGGTTCCGCGGTTTTCGCCGCGGCACGGGAAGCGGCGGGCTTCCGCCGGCCACGGGTGGGCGGCGCGAGGCGGCGCGGCCGGCGCTTGCGGCCGCCGGTGCGCCGGCCGTTCTCCACGTACGGCGCCAGGATCTCCCGCAGGCCTTCCGCGTTTTCGTCGGAGAGATCGATGTCGTAATCGACACCGTCAAGGCCGAACCGGACCTGCTCCTGGGCCGGCTCGCCGTTCAGGTCGTCCAGTAACTGCACCGCGGTGTTCTTGGCCACCGAAACCTCCCGTACTCGAATGCTGCGGTGAGAATACCTCTCCCCGCTTGCGTGCCGCGCTTGCCTGGTGTGCGCTGAGCCCATGATGGAAGAGACTTTCGACGTGGTGGTGATCGGCGCCGGTCCCGTGGGGGAGAACGCGGCCGACCGGGCCGTGCGCGGCGGGCTCAAGACGGCGCTCGTGGACCACGAACGATTCGGCGGCGAGTGTTCCTACTGGGCCTGCATCCCGAGCAAAGCCTTGTTGCGCCCGGGAAACGCGCTCGCGGCCGCGCGGCGGCTGCCCGGCGTTCCGGTCGGCGACGCGCTCGACGCGGCCGCGGTGTTCGAACGCCGGGACTCCTTCACCGCCAAGGGCGACGATTCGGGTCAGGTTGACTGGGCGCGCGGCGCGGGTATCGACGTCCGTCGCGGGCACGCCCGGATCACCGGTGAGCGAGAGGTCACAGTGGACGATGAGGTCGTGTTGCGCGCGACGCACGCCGTCGTCGTGTGCGCCGGGAGCGTGCCGAGGACCCCGGACATCCCGGGTCTCGGCGAGATCCCGGTATGGGGCTCGCGGGAGGCGACCTCGGCGAGCGAGGTGCCGCGGCGGCTCGCGATTCTCGGCGGCGGGGTCGTCGGCGTCGAGATGGCGCAGGTATGGGCCCGGTTCGGCACGCGGGTGGAGCTGATCATCACCGGCGCGCGCCCCTTGCCGAAGTATCCGGACTTCGCGGGCGACCTCGTGGCCGAAGGGCTGGTCGCCGACGGCGTGCGAGTGCACACGAATTCCGGTCTGGTCCGGGCCTCCCAAGTGGACGGTTCGGCCGTGCTGGAGCTGCCGGGCGGCGGCACGCTGACCGTGGACAAGCTGCTCGTCGCGACGGGGCGGCGCCCGGCGACCGATGGGCTCGGCCTGGAGTCGATCGGGCTCGCGCCCGGCTCGCCGCTGACCGTGGACGACAGCGGGCAGGTATCCGATGTGGACGGTGGCTGGCTGTATGCGGCCGGTGACGTGACGGGGCGGGCGCTGCTGACCCACCAGGGCAAGTACGCCGCGCGCGTGGTGGGTGACGTGGTCGCGGCGAGGGCCGCCGGCGAGCAGGTCGGCGCGGCGCCGTGGAGCCGGTATGCGAGCACGGCGGACCATTACGCGGTCCCGCAGGTCGTGTTCACCGATCCGGAGGTGGCTTCGGTGGGGCTGGCCGAACCGCAGGACGGCAAGCCGCACCGGGCGGTGGACATCGACATCGCGGTGGCGGGTTCGTCGCTGCACGCGGACGGTTACCGGGGGAAGGCCCGGATGGTGGTCGACACCGAACGCGAGGTGCTCGCCGGTGTCACCTTCGTCGGCCAGGACGTCGCCGACCTCCTGCACTCCGCGACGATCGCTGTCGTGGGCGAGGTGCCGCTGAGCCGCTTGTGGCATGCCGTTCCGGCGTTCCCGACGATCAGCGAGGTGTGGCTGCGCCTGCTGGAGACCTACGGGCTATAGCGAGATCTTGGCCGTCGAGCCCGCGCGGGCGGCCTGGAGCAGGGCCGGGTCGTCCGCCGTGGAGGCCTGGTCGAACCAGGCCGCCAGCGCGAGCCGCACCTCGGTCCCGCGCACCGAACTGACATAGGCCGCCGTGCCGTCGAAATGCGGAGTGCTCGGCCACTTGCCCGTTTCCCCGGCGAGATCGGAGATGCTCCCGCCGCCCGGGGTGTCCGCGTCCTTCTTGAACGCGGACGCGGCGGCGGAGTCTCGGAACGTGATGACCGCGACCGACACCGCCACCGGCCTGCCGTCGACGGTGGCTTCGAAACTCGCGCGCCGCATCGTCAGGCACGGCGTCTTCTGCAGGCTCGCCTGCAGATCGCCGACCGCGTGCGCGGCGCACTGGTTGTCGCTCGCCCCGGCCCGCTGGATGAACGCGATGCCGTCGACGAGCTGGGTCGGCGGCGGGGGCGCGCTTTCCGGCGCCCCGCCACCCGTCGTCGCGAGCACGATCGCCGTCGTCAGCAACACCGCGAGCAGGCCGATCGCGGCGAGCGGCAGCCACCGCACGGTTCGCGGTTTCGTGGCGGCCGGCGCGCGCACCGGCACCGCCGCGGTGATGCGGGGGACCGGCGTGGTGACCTCGATGGGCGCCAGTGGCGGCGGCGTCCGGGGCGACGGCTCCGGCGGCTGCGGCGGGGCCATCTTCTCGGTCGTTTCGGGTTCGAGCCGTTCGGCGATCTCGGAGGGCTTCTGGCTGAAGCCCTCCGCCGCGAGTTCGTCGCCGGACAGCGGTGGGGCTTCCGGCGCAAGCGTTTTCAGCAGGGCGTGCGCCTCCTCGACCGAGCATGGCTCGGGCGCGGTGGACAGTGACACGGCCGCCGCGAGCATGTGGGTCGCCGTCGGATGCAGGACCCGCACCGAGCCGGCGACGTCGGCGGGCGGCTGATCGACCTGGTCGACGAACGGGCCCACCGCGATGATCGTGCCGATGGGCAGTGCGGCGGGCACCTTCGGGCGCAGCTGCTTGCCGATCACCTCGGCGAGCGCGAGTTTCGGCGCCGCCGGGTTGACCTCCTTGTTCGGCGCCGGCAGGGCCCACCCGTCCGCCTTCCACGGGCCGTCGAGGGGGGCTTCGAGCCGCATCGTCGGGTCCGGCAGATCGACGCCGAGCACGATCAGCACCCCGCGTGGCAGGACGACCACCGCGTCGACGCTGCGGACGGACGGGATCGGCCGCGCCCCGACGAGCGCGACGCCGCCGACCACGGTCGCGCCCCGGCCGAGTGAGGCCAGTGCCGCGCGGATGTCATCGGCGACGCGAGACGGCTGGTGCCCGAGGCGGACTAGCCGCACCTGAACCTCCCCTGACCGTGCCTGCTGGGTGCATACGCTAGCGCGCGGTTACCGCTGGTTGGACCAGCAGTGTGAAATTCCCTTGCGTACCTCCGCCAGACGTCATTATCGGTGACCATCGTCACTCTTCCGTGTGTAACTCGTTAGTAGGTTTCGCCTGCTGCCGTTCAACCGAGGAGTTGCCGATGCGCCTGCGCACCACACGGTGGAAACGATCGTCAGTGATCGCCGCCGTGCTCGTCCTGCCGATGATCGCCCTAGCCCCGGCCGCCGACGCGGCCGGACCGCTCGCCCCGGTATCCCGGACCCTGGGCACCTTGCTGGGCAAGGTCTCCACGTCCACCCAGCTGACCACGATGGTGCACGCGAAGAATGTCGCCGTCGCCGAGCGCGCCGTCAAGCAGGCCGGGCTCACCGAGATCACCAAGTTCGCCAAGATCGGCGTGGTCGCCGCCAAGGGCTCGGCCGCGCAGGTGCGCTCGGCCCGCCGGATGGCGGGGGTCACCTACGTGGAGAACAACGACCCGCTCGTCACTCATGCCGACAGCGGCACGACGGCGACCCGGAGCGCCGAGGCGCGTACGACGCTCACCGGCGCCAACGGCAAGGCCCTCGACGGCAGCGGCGTGTCGATCGCGATCATCGACACCGGGATCGATCCGACGCATCCGGCGTTCCAGTCGAACGGCCAGACCCGCGTCGTGCGCAGCATGAAGAGCCTGTGCTCCAACGGCACGGATACCTCATGCATCGTCAACGTGCCGACGTCGGTCGACACGGACACCACGTCGCTGGGCGGGCACGGCACGCACGTCGCCGGGATCGCCGCGGGCAACGCGTACACGCTGCCGAACGGCTCGAAGGTCGGCGGCTCCGCGCCGGGTTCCAAGATCGTCGCGATTTCCACCGGGCTCGCCATCCTCGTGCTCGGTACGGACGCGGCGCTCAACTGGGTGCTGGAGAACCACAACGCGCCGTGCGGCGCGGGTGTGCCGGCGTCGGTCTGCCCGCCGATCAAGGTGATCAACAACTCCTACGGTCCCAGCGGTGGCGGCAGCTTCGACCCGAACTCGGCGACGGTCCAGTTGCAGCGCGCGCTCGCCAAGGAGGGCGTGGTCACGGTGTGGGCCAACGGGAACGACGGCGGCGACGGCTCGAAGGATCTGTCCAACCCGCCCGGCCAGGACCCGACGCCCGGCATCATCTCGGTGGCGTCCTACAACGACCAGGGCACCGGCACCCGCGACGGGACGGTGTCGGACTTCTCCTCGCGTGGCCTGGCGAGCGACTCGTCGACCTGGCCCGACGTGTCCGCGCCCGGCGAGAACATCCTGTCCTCGTGCCGGCCGTACCTGGCCATCTGCGCGCAGGGGCTGCAGCCGGAGAACGGCCCCGGCCCGCTGGACATCGGGACGTACAACGTGATCAGCGGGACCTCGATGGCGACTCCGCAGATCACCGGGATCGTCGCGCAGCTGTTCCAGGCCGATCCGGGCGCGACCCCCGGCCAGATCGAGAACGCGATCAAGTCGACCGCGTACAAGTACTCGAACGGGGCACCGTACAAGAGCGTCGGACCCTACACTTCCAGCTACGACAAGGGAACCGGGCTCGTCGACACCGTCGCCGCCGCCCGCTCCCTCGGCGCGGCCGGATAGTCCTTGCCGTGAAGGACCCCCTCATGCCCTTTCCGGCTGTGAGGGGGCCCCTCACGGCAGTGGGATTCCTGTGATGGGTGAGGTTCCTGTGGCCAAACAGGTGATCGCAGTGCACAATGTGGTCAGCCACGCCATGAGGTGCAGGCCGCCGAGGCTCGCGAGGTCGTAGGGGAAGACGCCCCTCGTCGAGTAGCGGAGGTCAGCAGTGAGCACCCGTGGAAACACCCGTGGTGTGGTGTACGTCCACTCGTCGCCGTCTGCGGTGTGCCCGCACGTCGAGTGGGCGATTTCGGGCACCCTCGGGACCCGAGTGGATCTGCAGTGGACGGCGCAGCCCGCCGCCCCTGGGCAGCTCCGCGCGGAATGCACCTGGAGCGCGCCCGCCGGCACGGCAGGGAAGCTGGCCGCCGGGCTGAAGGCGTGGCCGATGCTGCGCTTCGAGGTCACGGAGGATCCCAGTCCCGGCGTCGACGGCGAGCGGTACTGTTTCGCGCCCGGGCTCGGCCTGTGGCACGGGCGGACCAGCGCCAACGGCGACATCGTGGTCGGGGAGGATCAGCTGCGCGCGCTGGTGAGCCAGGCGCGGGCGGGCGAGGCGTTCGCGCACCGCGTGGACGAGTTGCTGGCCGCCAACTGGGACGAAGCCCTCGAGCCCTTCCGCTACGCCGGCGACGGCGCCCCCGTCACCTGGCTCCACCGCGTCGGCTGACGGTTGGGACGGCGAGTTCGACGGTTGCGGAGCGTGAGTTAACCGGGGGCAGTAGGCTGCCGATGTGTCAGCTGTGCCGGTCTCGCCGAGCCCTCACCGCTGGCTGCTGCCCGTCGTCGTCGTGGTCGTTTCCCTCATGGTCGGTGGCGGGCTGCTGGCCAGGGAGGTCTACCGCACACCGGACGTCCAGCAGGACGCGATCCTCGCCCTGCCCAGCTCCACCGCCCGCCCGCCGGGGCAGCAGCCCGGCCCCGGCACCGTGGAGCTGACTCCCGACGCCGCCGCGCACCCCCTGCACGAGGACGTCCGGCGGCTGCTGCAGCGTTACTTCGACTCGATCAACAACCGCGACTACGACGCGTGGCGGACCACCGTCACGAAAGCCCGGATCCAGGCGAAGTCGCGGCCGGCCTGGCTGCACGACTACCGGTCCACGAAGGACGGCAGCCCGCTGGTCTACCGGATCGACGCGGCGTCCGATGAGGACCTGCGCGTGCTGCTGGGTTTCACCAGCGTCCAGGACCCCCTCGACGCACCCGACGCGCTGCCGGGTTCCTCGTGCGTGCACTGGAAGCTGACGCTGCCGGTCACGCTGGAGTCGGGCAACTGGCGGATCGACAACGTCGCCGGCTACACCACCCCCGAGGCCACCAAATGCTGACGGCGGCGGACGGCCCCCGAAGGAGCCGGCCGCCGCACAGCACGGACCTCACGCCGCCGTGAACAGCAGTGCGGTGTTGTGGCCGCCGAAGCCGAACGAGTTGCTGATGGCCGCGGTGTAGTCACCCTTGCGCGGCTCGCCGGACACCACGTCGAGCTCGACCTTCGGGTCGAGGTTCTCCAGGTTCAGCGTCGCCGGCACGATGCCGTGATAGATCGACAGCAGCGTCGCGATGCCCTCGACCGCACCCGCCCCGCCGACGAGGTGGCCGAGCGCGCCCTTCGGAGCCGTCACCACCGCGTGCGAGCCGATCGCCTTGCGGATCGCCTTGGCCTCACCGACGTCGCCGACCACCGTCGCGGTCGCGTGCGCGTTGACGTGCTGGATGTCCGCGCTGGTCAGCCCGGCCATCCGGATCGCGTTGGTCATCGCCGCGATCTGGCCGATGCCCTCCGGGTGGTTGCCGGTGATGTGGTGCGCGTCGGAGGTGATCCCGTACCCGGCGAGCCGGCCGTAGATCTTCGCGCCCCGCGCCTTCGCCCGGTCCGCGCGCTCGAGGATCACCACGCCCGAACCCTCGCCGAGCACGAACCCGTCCCGGGCGGTGTCGAACGGGCGCGACGCGTGCGCCGGGTCGTCGTTGTTCGTGGACACCGTCCGCGCCTGCGCGAACCCCGCGACGGTGATCGGGTGGATGCAGGCCTCCGTACCGCCCGCGATCACCACGTCGGCCCGGCCGTTCTGGATCATCTGGAAGCCGTTCGCGATGCCCTCCGCGCCGGAGGCACACGCCGACGCGGGCGAGTGCACTCCGGCGCGGGCCTTCAGGTCGATGCCGACGTGCGCGGCGGGACCGTTGGGCATGAGCATCGGCACGGTCAGCGGCGACACCTTGCGGATGCCGTACTCCTCCAGCAGATCGTCCTGTGCGAGCAGGGTGAGCGGGCCGCCGATGCCCGTGCCGATGGACACGCCGAGCCGCTCGGGCTCGACATCGCTGTGCTCGTCCGTCGGTGCACCGAACCCGGCGTCCGCCCATGCCTGCCGCGCCGCGATGAGAGCGATCTGCTCGCACCGGTCCAGCCTGCGCGCCTGCACGCGCGGAAGCGTCTCTGTCGGTTCCTCGGCGAGAGTTGCACCGATCTTCACCGGCAGATCGAACTTCTCGACCCAGTCGGCCTCGATACGGCGGATACCGCTCCGGCCGGCGAGCAGGCCGTCCCAGGTGGACGCGACGTCCCCGCCGAGCGGCGTGGTCGCACCCAGCCCGGTGATCACGACGTCGATGTTGCTCATGTGGAGTCTCCCGAGGAATCGTGTTCAGAGAATGCTTACTTCGAGTTCGCCGCGACGTAGTCCACGGCGTCACCGACGGTCTTGAGGTTGGCGAGCTCGTCGTCGGGGATCTTCACCCCGAACTTGTCCTCGGCCTGCACGGCGATCTCGACCATCGAAAGCGAGTCGATGTCCAGGTCGTCCACGAACGACTTCTCCGAGCTCACGTCGTCCTGCGCCACACCGGCGACCTCTTCGACGATTTCCGCGAGGCCGGCGAGGATCTCTTCTTTGTCCGCCACTGCTGGTTTCCCTTTCCTGGTTTTCGGGGTCTTTCACCCCGGCGAGCGGGTGCCCGCCGGGGTAAGTGGTATCACGGGCAGATGATGACCTGTCCGGCATAGGACAGTCCCGCACCGAATCCCACCATGAGCACGACATCGCCGCGCTTGACGGTGCCCGCCTTGCGCATGTGGTCCAGCGCCAGCGGGATCGACGCCGAGGACGTGTTGCCCGAGTACCTGATGTCGTCGGCGACCACCATGTCCTCGCGGGCGCCCTGGGCGCGCAGCTTCTTCGCGATCGCCTCGACGATGCGCAGGTTGGCCTGGTGCGGGATCAGCACGTCCACTTCGGACGGCGCGACCCCGGCCAGCTCCAGCGCCTGGAGTGCGATCGGCGCGATCCGCGTGGTCGCCCACCGGAAGACCGCCTGGCCCTCCTGGAAGAGGTACCGGTGGTCCCGCATGTAGATCGTCTCCACCAGGTCGCCCGCGCTGCCCCAGGCCACCGGCCCGATGGCCGGCTCGCCGGACGGGCCGACCACCGCGGCACCCGCGCCGTCGGCGAAGATGATCGCGGTCGAGCGGTCCTGCGGATCCACCACGTCGGTGAGCTTCTCGGCGCCGATCACCAGCACCTTGCCCGCGGAACCGGAGCGGATCAGGTCCGAGGCGATACCGAGGCCGTAGCAGAACCCGGCGCACGCGGCGTTGACGTCGAAGGCACCGGGCGCCTTGATCCCGATCCGGTCGGCCACCTGCGCGGCGGCGTTCGGGATCGGCGAGGGCATCGTGCAGTTCGGCACGATCACGGTGTCTATTTCGGACGGCTGGAGGGCGGCGTCGGCGAGGGCGTTGGTGCCCGCCTTGACGGCCATGTCGACCAGCAGCTCGTCCTTCTCGGCGAACCGGCGCTCGATGATGCCGACGCGGTCGCGGATCCACTGGTCGTTGGTGTCCATGACCTCGGACAGGTCGTCGTTGGTGACGATCCGCTCGGGCTGGTAGCTGCCGATCCCCAGGACACGGCTCGCGGCGGGGCCCTGCTTCAGGCGCAATGTCGTCACAGGACCTCCTCGGCGCCCGGCAGGTCCGCCGGGGTCTTCAACGCGACAGTGGTGGTGACCGTACCCTTGAGCTGGCGCTTGACCAGCCCGGTGAGCGTGCCCGCCGGCGGCAGTTCGACGGTCGAGGTCACGCCGAGGCCCACGAGGCCGTCCATCGTCAGATCCCAGCGCACGGGCCGGGTGACCTGCTTGACCAGGCGTTCGAGGTACTCGGCTCCGCTGGTGACGACCGCGCCGTCGGCGTTGGACAGCAGCGGGCGGGCGGGGTCGGCCGGGGTGATCGACGCGGCGTGCTGGCGCAGCGCGTCTTCGGCCGGGGCCATGTACTCGGTGTGGAAGGCGCCCGCGACCTTCAGCGCGCGCACCTTCGTGCCTTCCAGGGGTTCGGCGACGATGCGCTCGATCGCGGCGGCGGCGCCCGAGGCGACGATCTGGCCGGCGCCGTTGCGGTTCGCGGCGGTCAGCCCGTTGCCCGCGAGCCAGGCGACGACCTGCTCGGGCTCGCCGAGCATGACGGCGGCCATGCTGGTCGGCTCGGCCGCGCACGCCTTGGCCATCTCGGCGCCGCGGACCGCGGCGAGCGCGACGGCGTCCTCGGCCGAGAGCACCCCGGCGATGGCGGCGGCGGCCAGTTCACCGACCGAGTGCCCGGCGACCGGCGCGCCGGGCGGGACGTCTTTCAGCTCCTCGAAGGCCAGCAGCGACAGCGCGACGATGAGCGGCTGCGCGATGGCGGTGTCCTGGATCGTGTCGGCGTCCGCCTCGGTGCCCAGGTGCACCAGGTCGAGACCGGCGCGCTCGGACCAGCTTCGCAGCTTCTCGCGGGTGCCGTCGCGTTCGAGCCAGGGGGACAACATGCCAGGGGCCTGAGACCCCTGTCCGGGGGCGAGGAGAGCTGTCACGGTTCACAGGGAACACGGTCCGTGGCCATGGTCGGGATGCCGCCGCTCACCAAGTCCGCGCGGCGAATTTGTGGGAACCCTCCAAGCATCCCGGCCGCACGAGCATCCGGAACGGGATTGTCTTGTATGGTTCGGGCAGTGCGGGACGTGAGTTCGGTCACCAGATGCCGCGCGCGCGGGCCAGTCGGCCGACCGTCAGGGCCACGCGCAGGACCAGCGCGTCCCGTGGATCGGCCGGGTTGCGGCCGGTCAGTTCGGTGGCCCGGCGAAGGCGGTAACGCACCGTGTTGGGGTGCACGAAGAGGGCTTTCGCGCAGGTCTCGAGCACTCCGCCCGCTTCGAGGTAGGCCTCGACCGTCTTGAGCATCGTGCTCCCGGCGTTCTCGAGCGGCTGCGCGATCTCCGCGATGAGCAGGCGTTCGGCTTCGGCGTCGCCGAGCAGGGCGCGTTCGGGCAGCAGTTCGGCGGAGCGGACCGGGCGCGGCGCGCCGGGCCAGCCGACGACGGCACGCAGTCCGGAGAGCGCTTCGGCCGCGCTGCGGTAGGCATCACCGAGGTTTGCCACGGTCGGTCCGGCGACCACGGGCCCGTCCCCGAAGGCGACCGCAAGCTTGCCGACGTCCCGTTCGGGCCCGCCCGCGACGACGACCAGCCGGGAACCCTGCACGCTCAGCAGGACCTGGCGCCCCAGCCGCGCGGCCAGCCGCCGGACCTCGAACACCACGGTCGGCGGGTCGTCGGAGGAGGGGCGCCCGGCGAGCACGGTGGCCGCCGCGGCGGGATCCCAGCCGAGGGCGGAGGCGCGGGAGAGGACCGACTCCTCGGCGTCGCCACGGACGATCCCGTCGACGACGAGCGCTTCGAGGCGGGCGTCCCACGCGCCGCGCGCTTCGGCCGCGGCGGCGTAGGAGTTCGCCGTGGCGAAGGCGATCTCGCGGCCGTAGCGGAGGATGCCCTCGATGAGCGCCGCCCGTTCCGCGTCGGTGGCGGCGAAGGCGGGGAGTTCCTCCTCGAAGACCTCGATGGCCATGCGGACCAGGCCGACGGCCTGGCGGAGGCTGATCCAGCGGGACAGTTCCTGGGGGGCGCTGCGGAACGCTTCGCTGGTGAGCTTGAGGGCTTCCTGGGAATCGCGGAGCCAGTCGACGAACCCGGCGGCGCCGGTCTGGGTGATCATGAGGACGCTGGCGCGCTGGTCGGCGGGGAGGCGTTTGAACCAGGGCAGCCGTTGTTCCATGGCGGCCACACTCGCCGACGCGAGCCGTCCCGATGCCCTGTCGAGCCTCCGCAACGTCTTCGCGGACAACCCATGGTGCTTCGGCGCCGGCCGCCCACTGATCTGTGTCATGACACCCGCGATCGTACGTGTAAAACCCAACGAAACCGGCGTTGGTCATCGCCGACGGAACCACGCCGGGACGGAAGGAACTCGCACCGCGGGGGTTTGGGGGGCTCGGCCCCCCAAGAATCATCGGGATCCGCGCCCAAGATGGGAGCGCACGGCGCGAACATGTAGGAGGCCGCCCGGCGGATCCCGCCGAGCGGCCTCATCTCCCCGGTCCCCACCGGTAGGTCCACTATGGACCTTGTGGATCTTCGTCCGCCACCCCACTCACCCGAAAGTGCGGGGCAGATCAGCGCATCGAGATCGATTACTACGCAGGGTGGGGAATCATGATGGCCGGGTTCGGGTTGAGGTTCGTGTGAGTTTCTTGCTGGAACACGGTGTGACCGTTTTCGGGCAGTGGATCTCGATCGCGGAGCTGGCGGGGCAGATCTGCGCGCTCGCGGTGGTGTTCCTCGCCGAGCGCCGCACGCTGTGGACGTGGCCGGTGCAGGTCGGTGCGACGGTGTTGCTGTTCGCGGTCTACACCTCCGCGCATCTGGGCGGTCTCGCGGCGCGGCAGGTCGCGATCCTGGTGATCTCGCTGTACGGCTGGTGGGCGTGGACGCGCCGGAAGGATCCGGTCTACGGCGTGGTCGTGCGGACCGGGCGGCTCGCCGAACGGCTGGCGCTGGCCGGGGTGTTCGCGGCCGGCACGGTCGTGATGGCGCTGGTGCTCCAGGCACTGCACGCGTCGTGGGCGCCGTGGCCGGATGCCGCGATCTTCGTCGGGACGCTCGTCGCGTTCGGGACGCAGGGGCTGGGGCTGGTGGAGTTCTGGCTCGTCTGGCTGGCCGTGGACGCGATCGGCGTGCCGCTCCAGATCGCCTCGGGGCTGTACTTCTCCGCGGCGATCTACGTGGTCTTCGCGGCGCTGGTGATCCACGGCTGGTGGAGCTGGAGCCGTTCGGCCCGGCGGACGCGGGTCAGTCAACCCGTTCGGTGAGGCGGATCTGGCGAATCGGTCAGGGCAGCATCCAAGCCAGGACGGTGCTCTGGCCGACCACGATCAGGCACATCACCGCCAGCATGCCCAGGCTCCACGGCAGCACCTTGCGCAACAGCGTGCCTTCCTCGCCGGGCAGCATCGCCGCGGCGCAGGCGATGCTGAGGTTCTGTGGCGAGATCATCTTGCCGAGCACGCCGCCGGAACTGTTGGCCGAAGCGAGCAGTTCGGCCGACAGCCCGGCCTGGTGGGCGGCGGTGACCTGCAAGGCGCCGAACAACGCGTTGGCCGAGGTGTCCGAGCCCGAGACGGCGACGCCGAACCAGCCCAGCACGGGGGACAGGAACGCCAGGCCGGCGCCGGCGCCGGCGATGAAGTAGCCGATCGTCGTGGTCTGGCCCGACAGGTTCATCACATAGGCCAGCGCGAGGACACCCATGACGGTCAGGATCGCGAAGCGCAGTTCGTTGATCGTGGCGCCCCATTCCCGCACGGAGTCGCGTGCGGACACGCGGAGCGCGATCATCGTGAGGACACCGGCGACGAGCACGAGGGTGCCGCCGGTGTTGAGGAAGGGCAGCGAGAACGTGTTGCCGGAAACGGGTTTCCCGCTGGACGCGGCCACGTGCAGGCCCGGCCAGTGGAACTTCCAGGTGGCCGAGTCCAGCAGCTTCTTGACCGGCGGCACCTGGCCGAGCGAGAAGATCACGATGATGAGCAGGTAGGGCAGGTACGCGCGGGTGATCTCGCCGCGGTCCTCAGGCCGGTCGAGGGTTTCGGTCGCGACGCCGGTGAGGACGGAGGCGCGCACCTCCTCGCGGGCCGGTTTGCGGGTCATCGGCAGTGCGACCAGTGCCGCGGCGCCCGCGAGCGCGGCGCCGATGTCGGCCAGTTGCGGGGAGACGAAGTTCGAAGCACCGAACTGGACGGCACCGAACGCGAGCCCGCACACGAGCGCGGGCTGCCACGCTTCCCGCAGCCCGCGCCGGCCGTCGACGATGATCACGAGCAGCAGCGGCACGAACACCGCCAGGAGCGGGGTCTGCCTGCCGACGATCGAGGACACGGTGTCCAGCGGGATGCCGGAGACCTGCGCGAGGGTCACCACCGGCGTGCCCATCGCGCCGAACGCGACGGGCGCGGTGTTGGCGACCAGGGAGAGCACGGCGGCGCGGACCGGGGTGAACCCGAGCGCGACGAGCATGACCGAGCTGATCGCGACCGGCGCGCCGAAGCCGGCGAGTGCCTCCATCAGCGCGCCGAAGCAGAACGCGATGAGGAGGCCCTGGATGCGGGGGTCGTCGGAAACCCGGCCGAACGAGCGCCGCAGCACGTCGAAATGGCCCGTGCGGACGGTGATCCGGTAGATCCACAAGGCGTTGACGACGATCCACATGATCGGGAAGAGCCCGAACGCGGCGCCCTGGAACGCGCTGGAGATCGACTGCCCGATGGGCATCCGGTAGACCGCGATCGCGACCACGAGGGCGACCAGGAGACCGAGGAGCGCCGCGTGGTGAGCCCTCATCCGGACGCCGCCGAGCAGGACGAGCACCGTCGCGAGGGGAAGGACCGCGACAAGCGCCGACAGGCCGAGTGACCCGGCGAGCGGGGCGACCTCTTGCACGAACATGCCGACCTCAATTCCACCATGCGGAATCCGTTTTCCGCAGTGCGTGGCAGATCATCAAGAGGCCGTACCGGGGACGTCAAGCGTGGCGTTCCACTGATTGATACCGCGGGGGATTGCTGCTCTGAATGGCGCAGCGTCGTTCAGCGCAAGGTGGCGTGGGTGGGCCGCAGTGCGCCGATCGTGCGCACGCCCAGCAGCTGCATGGTCCGCACGATCTCCGTGCGCAGGATGTCCACGCATCGCTGCACGCCACGTTCGCCGCCGGCCATCAGGCCGTAGAGGTAGGCCCGCGCGACGAGGCAGGTCGTCGCGCCCTGAGCCAGCGCCGCGACGATGTCACCGCCCGACAGGATGCCCGTGTCGAGCCAGACCTCGGCGTCCCCGTTCAGCGCGTCCAGCGTGGGGGCCAGCAGCTCCAGCGGCGTCGGGGCGCGGTCGAGCTGGCGGCCGCCGTGGTTGGACAGCACCACCGCGTCCGCACCGTGCTTCACCACGTCGCGCGCGTCGTCGGCGTTCTGGATCCCTTTCACCACAAGCTTTCCCGGCCAGCTTTCGCGCACCCAGTCCAGATCGTCGAAGCTCAGCTCCGGGTCGAACAAGGTGTTGATCAGCTCGGCGACCGTCCCGCTCCACGACTCGAGCGAGGCGAACCGCAGCGGTTCGGTGGTGAGCAGGTTGAACCACCACGCCGGATGCGTTGCGCCGTCGAGGAAAGTGCGCAAGGTGAGCGTCGGCGGGATGGTCAGGCCGTTGCGCACGTCACGCATCCGCGCCCCGCCCACCGGCGTGTCCACGGTCAGCAGCAGCGTGTCGTAACCCGCTTCGTGCGCCCGCCGCATCAGGTCCTTGCCCGCGCCGTGGTCGCGCCAGACGTAGAGCTGGAACCATTTCCGCGCGTCGGGCGCGGTCGCGGCGACGTCCTCGATCGACGTCGTGCCCATCGTCGACAGCGCCATGGGGATGCCTTCGCGTTGCGCCACATGGGCGACCGCGCGCTCGCCCTCATGGTGCATCATCCGGGTGAACCCGGTGGGCGCGAACGCGAACGGCAGCGCCGAGCGCTGCCCGAGCACCGTCACGCTCGTGTCCACGTCCGCGACCCCGCGCAGCACGTTGGGATGGAACTCGACCCGGCGGAACGCCTGGCGCGCGCGGCGCAGGCTGTCTTCGAGTTCCGCGGCGCCGTCGGTGTAGTCGAACACCGCGCGCGGCGTGCGCAGCCGGGCGATCGTGCGCAGGTCGGCGATCGTGTGCGCGTTGCCGAGCCTGCGTTCGGCCGGGTTCAGCACGACCGGCTTCGGCCGCAGGATCTCGCGTAGCTGCGAGACCCGCGGCACCTGCCTCTTCGTCATGCGTTGCCCGAATCGGACAGCTGTGGCCCGGCGGCGGACACGTCGTCGATCCGGTACCTGCGCGTCGCGTCGGTGACCTTCGACTGGTCGAGCTTGCCCTGGCGGGCGAGCCCGGTCAGCGTCGCGACCACGATCGACTCGGCGTCCACCAGGAAGTGGCGCCGCGCCGCCGGCCTGGTGTCGGAGAAACCGAACCCGTCGGTGCCGAGCGTGATCATGTCGGCCGGCACCCACGGGCGGATCAGGTCCGGTACCGCGCGCATCCAGTCCGACACCGCCACGATCGGCCCCGGCGCGCCCTCGAGGGCCTGCGTCACGTACGGCACGCGCGGCTCGGCCTCCGGGTGCAGCAGGTTCTCCCGGTCGATCTCGACGGCCTCCCGGCGCAGCTCCGACCACGACGTGGCCGACCACACCGCGGCCCGCACGCCCCACTCTTCGGCGAGCAGCCGCTGCGCCTTGAGCGCGTCCGGCATCGTCACGCCGGAGACCAGGATCTGCGCCTGGAGACCGTCCCCGGCGGGCGCTTCGGCGTAGCGGTACAGGCCGCGCAGCAGCCCGTCCACGTCGAGGTTCTCCGGCTCGGCCGGCTGCTGGTAGGGCTCGTTGTAGATCGTCAGGTAGTAGAAGACGTTCTCGCCGTTTCCGTCCGGGCCCGTTTCGCCGTACATCCGGTGCAGGCCCGCCTTGACGATATGCGCGATCTCGAACGACCACGCCGGGTCGTAGGAGACCACCGCCGGGTTCCCGTGCGCCAGCAGCAGCGAATGCCCGTCCGCGTGCTGCAGCCCCTCACCGGTCAGCGTGGTGCGCCCGGCCGTCGCGCCGAGCACGAACCCGCGCGCCATCTGGTCCGCGGCCGCGTACAGGCCGTCGCCGGTGCGCTGGAACCCGAACATCGAGTAGAAGATGTAGATCGGGATCATCGGCTCGCCGTGCGTCGCGTAGGACGTGCCGACCGCGGTGAACGAGGCCGTCGAACCGGCCTCGTTGATGCCCTCGTGCAGCAGCTGGCCGTGCTCGGATTCCTTGTACGCCAGCATCAGGTTGGCGTCCACCGAGGTGTAGGTCTGGCCGTGCGGGTTGTAGATCTTTGCCGTGGGGAACATCGAGTCGAGGCCGAACGTGCGCGCCTCGTCCGGGATGATCGGCACGAGCCGCGAGCCGATCTCCTTGTCCTTGGCCAGTTCCCGGACCAGCCGGACGAACGCCATCGTGGTGGCGACCTCCTGCTTGCCCGAGCCCTTGCGGACGGCCTCGTACACCTTGTCGCCCGGCAGCACGAGCGCCTTCGCCCGGTTCGCCCGCCGCTCCGGCAGGAACCCGCCGAGCGCGCGCCGGCGGCCGATCATGTACTCGATCTCCGGCGAGTTCTTGCCGGGGTGGTAGTACGGCGGGAGCTTCGGGTCGCGCTCCAGGTCCTCGTCGCTGATCGGGATGCGTTGCGAGTCGCGGAAGAGCTTCAGGTCGTCGAGGGTGAGCTTCTTCATCTGGTGCGTGGCGTTGCGGCCCTCGAACGCCGGGCCGAGGCCGTAGCCCTTGATGGTGTGCGCCAGGATCACCGTCGGCTGGCCGTGGTGCTCCATCGCCGCCTTGTACGCCGCGTACACCTTGCGGTAGTCGTGGCCGCCGCGCTTGAGGTTCCAGATCTCGGCGTCGGTCAGGTCCTTGACCAGGTCCTTCGTGCGCGGGTCGCGGCCGAAGAAGTGCTCGCGGACATACGCGCCGTCGTTGGCCTTGTAGGTCTGGTAGTCGCCGTCGGGGGTGACGTTCATCAGGTTGACCAGGGCGCCGTCGCGGTCGGCGGACAGCAGCTTGTCCCACTCGCGGCCCCAGATCACCTTGATCACGTTCCAGCCCGCGCCCCGGAAGTAGGCCTCGAGCTCCTGGATGATCTTCCCGTTGCCGCGGACCGGGCCGTCGAGGCGCTGGAGGTTGCAGTTGACGACGAAGGTCAGGTTGTCCAGGCCCTCCCCGGCGGCCACGTGGATCAGGCCGCGCGACTCCGCCTCGTCCATCTCGCCGTCGCCGAGGAACGCCCATACGTGCTGGTCGTCGGTGTCGCGGAGACCGCGGTCACGCAGGTAGCGGTTGAACCGGGCCTGGTAGATGGCGTTCATCGGGCCGAGGCCCATGGACACCGTCGGGTACTCCCAGAACTCCCGCATCAGCCGCGGGTGCGGGTACGACGGCAGGCCGCCGCCCTCGCCCGCGTGCGAGTACTCCTGGCGGAACCCGTCGAGTTGCCGCTCGGACAGGCGGCCCTCGAGGAAGGCGCGGGCATACATGCCGGGGGAGGCGTGGCCCTGGAAGAAGACCTGGTCACCGCCGCCGGAGTGGTCCTTGCCGCGGAAGAAGTGGTTGAAGCCGACCTCGTAGAGAGCGGCCGACGACGCGTAGGTGGAGATGTGACCGCCGACGCCGACCCCCGGCCGCTGGGCCCGGTGCACCATGATCGCCGCGTTCCACCGGATGTACGCGCGGTAGCGGCGCTCGATCTCCTCGTCGCCGGGGAACCAGGGCTCGTTCTCGGTGGGGATCGTGTTCACGTAGTCCGTCGCGCTCAGCGGCGGCACGCCGACGTTGCGCTCACGGGCACGTTCCAGGATCCGCAACATCAGGTAGCGGGCGCGCTGCTGCCCGCCACGGGCGAGTGCCTCGTCGAAGGAATCCAGCCATTCGGCTGTCTCCTCCGGGTCGATGTCGGGCAGGTGGGCGGCCAATCCGTCGCGGATGACGCGTACGCGCGCCGGCGCCTGCGGGGTGCGGGCGCCACCGGGCGCGGCCTGGTCGTTTCGCGGGGCCAAGGGATCTCCTAGCCAGTCGTCACTTCGCATGTCAGGGCGCGGCCGCCGCCGGCCGTCCCTGCTGCCATCGTCGTCTCTTTCCGGGCCTCCGTCATCGCTACTCGGCGGTAACGTTTGCCTGTCCCGCGGCCGGATTCGCGAATACCGCACGCGCACGCGCGCGCGAGACATCTCCACCCTAGGTCACGCGGATCGACCGCGGCGAAATGCGGTGCGGAAGGGGCGTCCGGCGAGGTCAGCGGCCCCTGGGGCGGGGAACGAGTTGGCACAGATCCGGTGTGGACGGTTGCGCCGCGGGCCGCGGGCGTGTTCGCTAACCCCATCCCGTGTATCCGAGTGACCGGATCGTCCGGTCGCCCGTCGTAGTTGGAGGAGTGAAAGCAGTGGTCGCCGCTGGAGACGCTGACTACAACAGCGTCGCCGAGAGGCTTGGCATCAAGCCGGACATGGTGGTTCAGGAGATCGGATGGGACGAGGACGTCGATGACGACCTCCGCGTGGCGATCGAAGAACATATCGGTGGCGAGCTCCTCGACGAGGACGCCGACGAGGTCATCGACGTCGTGCTGCTGTGGTGGCGGCAGGACGACGGCGACCTGGTCGACGCGATCATGGACGCCCGCGCACCCCTCGACGAGAGCGGCGTCATCTGGGTGCTGACGCCCAAGACGGGACAACCCGGACATGTCGAGCCGAGCGATATCGCGGAGGCGGTGCCGACGGTCGGGCTCGCGCAGACGTCCAACATCAGCGTCGGGCCGAACTGGGCGGGTACGAAACTCGTCTCACCGAAGTCGAAGTCGAAGCGCTGACCGGTAAGGTTGGAGCTCGCAGGCAGGCGACGCGCGACGCGAGAGGTGTCCCAGATGGCGGTCGAGATCGGTTCGAAGGCCCCGGATTTCAGGCTCAACGACTACAACAAGCAATCCGTGACCCTGTCGTCGTTCCAGAACGACAAGCCCGTGCTGCTCGTGTTCTACCCGTTCGCGTTCAGCGGGATCTGCACCGGTGAGCTGTGCCAGCTGCGCGACGAGTTCGCCGAATACGACGGCAATGGCGTGCAGGTACTCGGTGTGTCGGTCGACACACCGTTCTCGCTCAAGGCTTGGGCCGAGCAGCAGGGTTACCAGTTCCCGCTGCTGTCGGACTTCTGGCCGCACGGCGAGGTCGCGAAGCTCTACGGTGTGTTCAACGAGGCCGCGGGGCTTGCCGTCCGCGGTACGTTCCTGATCGACAAGGCCGGGGTCGTCCGGTTCGCCGAGGTCAACCAGCCCGGTGAAGCGCGCGACCAGGAAGCCTGGAAGAAGGCCGTGGCCGAACTGGCCGGCTGAATTTCGCTTGCCCCGGCGGCGCGTGCCGCCGCCGGGACGAGGGGCGCATAGCTCAGCGGAAGAGCACCTCCCTTACAAGGAGGGGGTCGCAGGTTCGAACCCTGCTGCGCCCACAAGTGAATGGCTCGCAACATCGACTACCCCGCCGCGGGCATTCACAACTACCGGCGTGGCATGCCGTTCGGCCGGCTGCTGGTGCCAAGCTATGCCGGCACCGAGGGCGAAAGTGAACCGAGCCCGGCCTCGGCGCACGCGTCATCTTGGTCGGGCGAGGCTCCACTGACTGCAATTGCACCGGCAACGGCATCGCCGCGCCGTATCAGCCGCGAGCCCGCGCCCGCCATGATGGGCGTTCCGGCTATCTGATCTATCTGCGCGAACTGCGCGGGCCACGCCTGCTGGAAACTCATCAACTCCCGGCCGTCGCGGTGGAACAGCGCGACACTGGACGCCTTCACTGGGGCGACGCGCGCCGACAGCGGAGACGCGCCGTCCATGCGATCAAGAACCTGCAGGTGCCCGCCATCGTCAACAATCGCGACGGTGACCTGGGCGCCAATTCTGGCAGCGTGTGCACACACGCGTGCGCTGACGGCTCGCGCTTCGTCCAAAGTCAGCGACATCTGTCCACTCCTTCTTTCTTGGTCGCACCAAGCTTGGTGTGACCAAGAATAACACAAGCTTGGTGTGACCAAGGGATTGGCTAGACTGGGTGCATGGAGCTGGAGGAAACGCCCACCCGCCTGCGCAGCAAACCGAGCTGGCTGATCAACAAGGCGGCCGCGCGGGGGCACCGGCTCATCAACGACGCGATGACCGCTATCGGCGGGCGCGCCTACCACTTCGCGATACTCGCCGCGCTTGACGAGTTCGGCCCCGACAGTCAGGTACGGATCGGCCAGCGGTGCGGAATCGACCAGAGCGACATGCACACCATGCTCAGTGAGCTGACCAGTCAAGGCCACGTCGCGCGCGCTCCGGACCCCAGCGACCGCCGCCGCAACCTGATCACCATGACCCCATCAGGAAAACGACGGCTAACGGAACTGGACGCAACACTCTCCGCCGTTCAGGCTGACCTGCTCCGCGCCTTGCCGTCCACCGAACGCGATCGTCTCGCCGCTTTGCTCGTCCGTGTCCTCGGCTAGAACGTGCTACGTGGTGGGAGTGCGGCGTACGCCACGCTCGCGCAGCAGGGCGTTTCAAACAGGACATCAGAAGGTCCACCGTTTTCGGTGGCTGCCGCGTCAACCAGCTTGTGGTTCGACGATCTGGCCGCCGAATCGTTGCGCTGCCTCGGCGATACCGGTCACTAGCCGCTCCAGGATGGGGCGTGGGGTGGCGAAGTTCAACCGGGCGTAGCCGCGGCCCGGCTCACCGCAGGCCGGCCCGTCGACGAGTACGATGCCGGCCCGTTCGTGAAGGATCTCGCCCGGATTGTCGCCCAGACCGAGGGCGCGCAAGTCGAGCCAGGCGAGGTAGGTGCCTTCGGGAATCCGGTAACCCACCCCGGGTAGGTGCTCGGCCAGCAAGGAGGCCAGTGCGTACCGGTTCTGGTCGAGGTAGCCGATCACATCGTCGAGCCATTGCCCGCCGGAGGTGAACGCGGCGGTGTTGGCCACCACGCCAAGGTTGCTCGCGCCGTGTGTGGCGAACGGGCCGGCGTCCGCGAGAGTCCGCGCGTCGGCCTCGCTGGTGATGATCAGTTGCGCGCATTTCAGCCCGGGCAGGTTCCACGCCTTCGAGGCGGAGGTGGCGGTCACGGTGTGCGCGGCCGTGGTCTCCGACAGGGACGCGTACGGCACGTGGGTGTGCCCGGGATAGGTGAGCGGCGCGTGGATCTCGTCGGAGAACACGCGACCACCGTGCCGGTCGACGACCTCGGCCAGCGCCGTCAGCTCCGCCGCGGTGAACACCCGGCCGAGCGGGTTGTACGGGTTGCACAGGATGAGCAGGTCGCCGCCGGCGCGGTAGGCCGCGTCGATCCCGTCGAGGTCGAACACGTGACGCTGCCCATCCAGCGCCATGGGCACCTGGATGATCTCCCGGCCGAGCAGCCCGGGCACGGTCAGAAACGGCATGTACGCCGGGGTGGTCAGGATGACCGGGCTGCCCGGACGGGAGAAGTGCTCGATCGCGATTTCCAGCGCCTTGATCACGTCGGGGATCGGATGGACGTCCTCGGGCGGGACTCGCCAGCCGTACCGGCGCGATTGCCATTCCGCGCACGCCTGCGACATCGCGTCGGCCATAGCGGGGGGCAGGTACCCGAAGTTCATGGTGTCCACGGCCGCGTGCAGCGCCTGCAGGATCGGCGGTGCGGTCCCGAAATCCATCTCCGCGACGAAGGCGGCCAGCGAGTCCTCGCCGTACCTCGTCCACTTGAGACTGCCCCGGGCCCGGAGCAGGTCCGGGGTCAGCGCGTCGAACGCCGCCGCTTGGTTCACCTCAGCCGTCCTTCCGTCTTGCCGGCTTCCCAGCAGCGCCCCGGTCCGCGGAATCGGGAATCTGGCCGGCGATTTCGTTGAGGTAGTTGTAGATCGTGAACCGGGTGACCGACAATGCCGTCGCGACCATCTCGACGGCGTCCTTGAGCAGGAACATGCCGCGTTCGCGCAGCTGCTCCACCACCCGCATCTTGTGTTCCTTGCGCATCAGTTCGACGGGCAGCCCGACCTCGGCGATCGTCCGTTCGATCAGGATCGCGGCGAGCTCGTCCACGTCGTGCACGAACGCCTCAGTGCTCGCCTTCGGCCCCTGGTACCGCGGGGAAGCCACGCGTGGGGCGTCCGATGTGGACGCCTCGGCGCCGGGGGCCGATGTCGTCTCACCGGCCATGGACTCCGCGATGCGCCGTACCGTTTCCCAGGCCGAGACGTCTGTGTTGATGCACAGCGCGGCGGCCGGGGTGCCAGCCACATCCTTGATGATCATCGTCGAGGAGCGCAGTCGCCTGCCGTCCGGCAGCTTCGTCTCGTAGTCGACCAGATGGCCTTCCGCGCCGCGCATGAGGTGTTCCAGCAACAGGTCCGTCGCGGGATCGCCGACGCTGCGGCCCGTCACGTCGCCGTGCACGGCGACGATCGAGTTGGGCAACATGCTCAGGTCATGGAGCACGACTTCGCTGTTCGGTGGCAACGACCGGCCGATGGGCTCCACCAGGCTCGCGAAGACCGCGAGCAGCCGCTCGCCATCGACGCTCCGCGCGGGGATGCCGCCGGCCGCCTCGCGTCGTCGAGAGGTCGTGCGCCCTGCCGCTGCGCTCACTGATCGTCCTTCCTATCACCCGTCGGGATGGTGCTGAGCGTAGCGCTTGAATTCAACGGCAAGTTGAACCGGGTTCAGCGCGCTGCTTCGAACGGACCCTCGCGCGTACCGTCCGCTCCCAACGCTGACACCGAGATTGGCTTGAAGCAAGGGAAATCGCAATGTTGCGAGATCTTGTAACACTGGGGCCCCAGTATTTCGGCGATGTCAACTGTCTGTTGCAGGCTTCAACCATGCATTGACCATGTCAACGCAGGTTTTTAGCTTGACTCCATCAGGTGACACTGGAAAGGCACCCGGAATGAGACTGAACCCCCACGCCCTCACTCCACTCCGGCGCCGCACCCGCCGATGGCGAACCGCGCTCGCCTGCGGCCTGATCCCGATCATGGCCGCGGCCTGCAGCGGGGCGACCGGCGCGGCAGGCCCGGTCGGTCCACCCAAGCCCGGCGGCAGCCTTACCGTCGCCATCGACACCGGTATCACCGGGCTCGATCCGAACGTGGCCGCCTCGGCGCAGGAAGCACGCGTTCTGCGCCAGCTCTACGACAGCCTTGTGGCCACCACTCCCGACGGCACGAAACAGGTGCCGTGGCTGGCCAGTGCGTGGACGATCAGCCCGGACGGCAAGACCTACACCTTCACCCTGCGCGACGGCGTGACATTCCACGACGGGACGCCGTTCGACGCCGGCGCGGTCTGCTTCAACCTCGACCGGATCGCGGACCCGTCGACGGGCTCGGTGTTCGCGATCGGCGCCATCGGGCCCTACAAGTCGTGCGCCGCCACGGCGCCGAACACCGCGGTCGTCACGCTGTCCGCGCCCTACGCGCCGTTTCTCGCGAACCTGAGCTCGCCGTTCCTCGGCATGGTCTCGCCCACCGCCGTCCGCGCCGAGGGGGCGCAGGCTTTCCGGCTCAAACCCGTCGGCACCGGGCCGTACAAGTTCGTCTCCTACACGACCAATGACCGGATCGTGCTGGCGCGCAACGACTCCTACGCCTGGGGCCCGGCCGGCGCCGGCCACAGTGGACCGGCCTATTTGGACACGCTGACCTTCCAGATCATTCCCGACGCGACCGTGCGGATGGGGTCCCTGCGCAGCGGTGCGGTGCAGATGGTCGGCAACGTGCCGGAGACCCAGGTCTCCGCCGTCCAGAACGACAGCACACTGCACTTCTACAAGCAGAACCAGTCCGGCTCGCCGTTCCAGCTGCATTTCAACACGGCCAAGGCTCCTTGGGGCGATCCGGCGCTGCGGCGGGCGATCAGGTCGGGCTTCGACGTCGCCTCCGCCGTGAAGTCGCTCTACTTCGGGGTTTACGACCGCGCCTGGTCCCCGCTCTCACCGAGTACGTCCGGCTACGACCGGACCGTCGAGAACAGCTGGCAGTTCAACGCGAACGCCGCTCGCTCGGCACTCGACGCGCTCGGCTGGGTACCCGGTGCGGACGGGATACGCCAGCGGGACGGGCAGCGCCTGAGCATCACCTACCTCGAGGCCTCGCCGAACCGCGAGAAACGGCAGGACATCGCGGAGTTCTTCAAGCAGAACATGAAGGACATCGGGGTCGAGGTCACCGTCAAGCTCGTCCAGACGGCGCCGTTGCAGGCGGCGATCCAAGCCGGCGACTACGACATCGTCGGGCTGAGCCTGGTGAACATCGATCCGAACGTGCTCTACTCCGTCTACTCCTCGAAGTTCGTACCCAAGCCGCAGGCGCTGGGCTTCAACATGGCGCGGGTGTCGGATCCGGCGCTGGACGGCGAGCTGCTCGCCGCTCAGCAGGACCTCGACCGGACCTCCCGGATGGCCAAGTACTCGGCCTTGCAGAAGGAGATCACCCAGGATGCCTTCAGCATCCCCGTGTACGTCCCGACCTATACGGCGGCGACGGGCGCCGGCGTAGCGGGCCTTCGGTTCGACGCCGAGGGCTACCCGATCTTCTACGACACCTACCTGGCGAGTTAGCGAGTCTCCACATCGGAGGGACAAAGTGACCTACGCGCTCGTGAAACGGGTCCTGATCGCCATCCCCACCCTGATCGGGGTCACCGTCATCCTGTTCATCACACTGCGGCTGCTTCCTGGCGACCCGGTCTCGGTGCTGCTCGGCTCCTCGCCGAGCACACCGCAGGTCGCGGCGAGCCTGCGCCAGCAGTTCGGCCTCGACCAGCCGTTGTGGCAGCAGTACCTCAGCTTCGTCAAGGACGCGGTGACCTTGGACCTCGGCACCTCGTATTCGACCCGGCAACCCGTGACGCAGGTGATCGGGCAGCAGATCTGGCCCACGTTGCAGCTCGCACTGTGCGCGGCCGCGGTCTCGGCGGTCGCCGGGATCCTGCTCGGCTCGCTGTCCGCGATCTTCCGGAACTCCTGGCTGGACGGCATGATCCGGGTGCTGAGCCTGATCAGCACCGCGATGCCCTCGTTCTGGGTGGGGCTGTTGCTGATCATGCTGTTCTCGTTCACGCTGCACCTGTTCCCCGCGACCGGAAGCGCGGGCGCGGCGTCGCTGGTCCTGCCGAGCGTCACGCTGGGGCTGTCGGCGGCCGGCGTGGTGACCAGGCTGGTCCGCAACAGCATCATCGAAGTACTCGGCGAGAACTTCGTGACCGCCTTGCACGCCAAGGGTTTGCGTACCCGGGTCGTGGTCGGCAAGCACGTCCTGCGCAACGCGGTGATCCCCACCATCACGATCATCGGCTTCCAGCTCGGCGCGCTGCTCGCCGGTGCCGTGATCGTGGAGACCGTGTTCGCGCGGCGCGGCCTCGGCCAGACGCTCGTGCAAGCCATCCAGGGACAGGACTACCCGGTCATTCAGGGCGTCGTCCTGGTGATCGCGGCGATCTACCTGCTCATCAACATCGTCGTCGACGTCTCCTACGCCTATGTCGACCCGCGGGTCCGGGTGGCGATCGGCAAGAGCTGAGGTGCTGCCTCGGTGCCGGAAGGGAATCGATCATGAAGTTCTACACGGCGAACCGGGTGCTGACCGGTGAGCAGGGCGAGGTCCACGCCGGCGCGGGTGTGCTCGTCGACGGTGACACCATCGCCTGGGTCGGTCCGGCCGCCGAGCTGCCACCGGACTACGGGGCGGTCGAGCGGGTGGAGCTCGGTGATCTCACCCTGCTGCCCGGACTGATCGACAGCCACGTGCATCTCGGGTTCGACGGCGGGCCCGCGCCGGTCGAGCGGATGAAGGCCGAAAGCGACCCGCAGCAGCTCGTGCTCATGTTGCGCAGCGCGCGCGAGTTGCTCAGCGTGGGCGTCACGACCGCGCGCGACCTCGGTGCGCGGTCCTTTCTGGACGTGGTGGTGCGTGATGCCATCGACACGGGTATCGCCCGCGGCCCGCGCATGGTGACCGCCGGGCGGCCGCTCACCGTCACCGGCGGGCACTGCTGGTTCATGGGCGGCGAATGTGACACCGACGACGAGGTGCGGCGGATGGTCCGGCTGCACCACAAGATGGGCGTGGACCTGATCAAGGTCATGTCCACCGGCGGATTCATGACGGCCGGTTCGGCGCCGTGGTTCGCGCAGTTCACCGACGGCCAGCTCGCGGCGGCGGTCGGCGAGGCACATCGCCTCGGCAAGCGGGTCGCCGCGCACGCGCACGGGGTGGAAGGCATCCGCCGCGCGCTGGACGCGGGCGTGGACACCCTCGAACACTGCTCGTTCGTACTGCCGGACGGCCGGATGTCGGTCGACGACGAACTCGTGGCACGGATCGTCGCGAGCGGTGCCTACGTCTGCCCGACCGTGAACACGCGGTATGCGGAGTTCCTCGCCACCCGCGGCGAGGATTTCAAACCCTCGCTGCCGGTACTGCACGAACGTGGCGCGAAGATCATCGCGGGCACGGACGCCGGGATCGACAACGTGCCCCACTACGCCTACGTGGCGGGGCTCGAAGCGCTCGCGATGGTCGGCCTGCCGGCGGACCAGGTGCTGTACGCGGCGACCGCGCGGGCCGCCGAGGCGCTCGGGCTCGGCGAGGTCACCGGGCGGCTGCGTCCCGGGCTGTCGGCTGACCTGATCGCCGTCGAGGGTGACCCGCTCGCCGATATCTCGGCCCTGCACTCGCTGCGCCTTGTCGTCGCGCGGGGGACCCCGTTCCAGCCGGATCCGGTCGGCGAGGCCGCCCTCCCCGCACCGCCGGCGCCCACCGGTCTCGCCATGGCGAAGGCGGTCAGCCGATGACCGCCGTCACCGCGACGTTGCCGCGGCGCCGGGTACCGCCGTGGCTGTCGTCGAACCGGATCATGCTCTGCGTCGCCGGGGTGATCGTGCTGCTCACGCTTGCTGCGGCGCTGGTTCCCGGCGTGCTGGCACCGGGGGATCCCGCCGCGCTGCATCCGGACCAGGTGCTGCGGGGTCCCGGGCAGGGGACGCTGCTCGGCACGGACCAGTACGGCCGCAGCGTGCTGGCGCTCCTCGTGCACGGCGCCCGCACCGCCGTGGTGATCGGGTTGTCTTCGGTGGCGCTGGCCGCGACGGCCGGCACCGTACTGGGCCTGCTCGCCGGCTACCTCGGCGGCATCGTGGACTCCGCGCTCGGCAGGCTCGTCGACATTCTCATGTGCTTCCCCGGAGTCCTGCTCGCGCTGGTGATCACCGCCGGGCTCGGGGCGAGCAGGCTCAACCTGGTCCTGGGCGTCGCGGTCGCCACGATGCCGGTGTTCGCCCGTGTCATGCGGGGCCAGGTGATGGCGGTGCGCGGCCGCCTGTTCGTGCAGGCCGCGCGCGCGACCGGGCTGCGGCGCACCCGGGTGCTACTGCGGCATGTGCTGCCCAACGCGATCGCGCCGGTGGTCGTGCTGGCCACCGTGTCGGTGGGCACGTCGATCGTGCTCGCCGCGTCGTTGTCGTTCCTCGGGCTCGGACCGAGCAGCGACGTGCCGGACTGGGGACAGCTGCTGTCCTCGGGACAGCCGTACCTCGCGAACGCCTGGTGGGTCTCGACCTTTCCCGGGCTCGCGCTGACCTTGGTGGTGATCAGCGTCAGCCTGCTCGGCGACTGGCTGCGCGACCGGATGGACCGGGAGTGAACCGATGACGGCATCGACACAGGTGAGCGCCACGGAGCCGGCGCCGGACCGCGCCGGGCCATTGCTGACGCTAGACGGAGTGCGGGTCACCCTGCGCGGGTCCGGTGTCGACCTCGTGCGCGACGCGACCTTGGACGTCGGCGCGGGAGAGACGGTGTGCCTCGTCGGCGAGTCGGGCAGCGGCAAGAGCGTGACGGCGCGGACGATCCTGGGGCTGACCCGGCGCGACCCGGCTTTCGCCGTGCAGGGCCGCATCACCTTGGCAGGGCGGAACCTCGCCGAGGCCGGCGACGGCGAGCTGCGCCGGCTGCGCGGCCGGGAAATGGCGATGGTCTTCCAGGAGCCACTGTCCGCTTTGGATCCCGTGTTCACGGTGGCGGCCCAGCTGTCCGAGGCTCTGCGCCGCGAGGGCCGGAGCAGCAGGCGGGCCGAGCGCGCGCGGATGCGCGAACTGCTGGGCGAGGTCGGTATCTCCGACGCCGGCCGGGTGCTGCGCAGCTACCCGTACCAGCTCTCCGGCGGGATGTGCCAGCGGGTGATGATCGCCATGGCGCTGGCCTGCTCGCCGAAACTGCTGATCGCCGACGAACCGACCACGGCGCTCGACGTGACCGTGCAGGCCCAGATCCTCGACCTGATCGACCGGTTGCGGTCGGACACCGGCATGTCCGTCCTGCTGGTGACGCACGATCTCGGGGTCGCCGCCGAGGTCGCCGACCGAGTCGCGGTCATGTACGCGGGACGCGTCGTCGAGGTCGGCGAGCCCGCGCAGATCTTCGGCGGACCGCGGCATCCCTACACCGCCGGGCTGCTCGCGTGTATCCCGCCGCTGGAAGGTGAACGACCGGGCCGGTTGCCCGATATCCCCGGCGGGGTCCCGGAACCAGGGCGCCTGCCGGCGGGATGTGCGTTCCAGCCGCGTTGCGCCCGCGCACTCGACCGCTGCGGTACCGAGGACCCGCCGCTGGTGACCGCCGGCCCGGTGCCCACCGCCTGCTGGAACCCCCAGGACGGAGACCGGTCATGACCCTGCTGATGCGGCTGGACGGTGTGTCACGGCACTACAAGGTGCGCAGCAGCCCCAACCCGTTCCAGCGCCCCGCCGTGGTCCGCGCCGTCGACGGTGTGTCGCTCGGCCTGACCGCCGGTGAGACGTTCGGACTGGTCGGCGAGTCGGGCTCCGGCAAGTCGACGCTGGGCCGGCTGGCGTTGCGGCTGGAGGATCCGACGGCGGGACGCGTGTACTTCGACGGCCGCGACGTCACGGGCCTGCGCGGCGAACAGCTGCGCCGGCTGCGCGCGCAGATGCAGGCGGTGTTCCAGGATCCGCTCGGCTCGCTCAACGCGAGGATGCGCGTCGGGCAGATCGTGGCCGAGCCGTTGCGGGTCTTCCACCGGATGCGCGGCGACGAGTTGCGCGACCGGGTTGCGGAACTGCTCAGCGCGGTCGGGCTGGATGGCGCGAAGGCCACCGCGTTTCCCCGCTCGCTGTCCGGCGGGCAGCGGCAGCGCGTGGGGATCGCCCGCGCGATCGCGGTGAATCCGCGGCTCGTCCTGGCCGACGAACCCGTGTCCGCACTCGACGTCTCGGTGCAGGCGCAGGTGGTGAACCTGCTGGCCGACCTGCGAGAGCGGCTCGGGCTGACGTACCTGTTCATCGGGCACGGCCTCCCGGTGGTACGCCAGATCTCGCACCGCGTCGGGGTGATGTATCTCGGGCGGCTCGTGGAAGTCGCCGAGACCCGCGCCTTCTTCGAGCGGCCGCGGCACCCCTACTCGCGGGCCCTGCTGGCCGCCGCGCCGGTCCCGGACCCCGCCCGGCGCGGTAACCGGCAGCTGCTGACCGGTGAACCACCGTCACCGACCGATGTGCCGAGCGGATGCCGGTTCCGCAGCCGCTGCCCGGTCGCGAAGGACGTCTGCGCTCGTGTCCCGCCGCCGACGGTCGAGGTCGCGCGCGGACACCTGGTTGAATGTCATTTCCCGCTCGCCGCCTAGAAGGGCCACCCCGACCGTGTCGTCCGAACCCGCCCTCAGCCCGCGGCGCGCCGAAACCGCGGTCGTGCAGCGACGCACCGTCGCCGTGTTGTCCGCCGCCCAGATCCTCGGCGGTCTCGGTGTCGCGGTGGGCGTGGCCGTCGGCGCCCTGATCGCGGCGGATATCGCCGGAACCGACGGCGCCGGCGGGCTCGCGCAGACCTTCAGCGTGCTGGGGGCGGCCGTCGCGGCCGTTCCGCTGGGCCGGCTGTCCCGCCGTCGCGGCAGGCGGGCCGGTTTGGCGACCGGGATGGCGACGGGCGCGGCCGGGGCCGCGGTCGTCGTCCTGGCGTCCGTAGTGCGGTCCCTGCCACTGCTGCTGGGCGGGCTCCTGCTGTTCGGCGCGGCCACCGCGGCCGGACTGCAGGCACGCTACGGCGCGATGGACCTGGCCGCCCCGCGACGGGCGGCCCGCGCGCTGGCGACGGTCGTATGGGCGACCACCGTGGGGTCGGTGCTCGGGCCCAACCTCGCCGAACCCGCCGGCCGGTTCGGCGGTCTGATCGGCCTGCCGCCGCTGGCCGGCCCGTTCTTCATCGCCATGCTGTGCTTCGCGTGCGCGGCAACGGTGCTGGTCATCCTGTTGCGTCCCGATCCCTTGCTGCTGGCGCAGCGGGAGGCGACGCACGATGACCCGGAATCCGCGAAGGCCGGATTCCTCACGACCTTGCGTCTCATCGTGGCGCGTCCGCGGGCCCTGATCGGGTTGGTTGCCGTGGCGTCGTCTCACATGGCGATGGTGTCGGTCATGGTGATGACACCCGTGCACATGCACCACGTGGCGGTGACGCTGACCGTCATCGGGCTGGTGATCAGCGTGCATATCGTTGGGATGTACGGGCTTTCGCCGCTGACCGGATGGCTGGCCGACAGCGTGGGCCGGGTACCGGTCGTCCTCGGCGGAGCGGTGCTGACCGCCGTGGCGGCGGTGGTGAGCGGGGCGGCGCCGGGCGGCAGCGTGGTCCAGTTGGGGATCGGGCTGTTCCTCCTCGGCCTGGGCTGGTCGTGCGGGATCGTCGCGGGCTCCGCGCTGCTGTCGGAATCGATGCCGGCCGCGAGCCGCACGTCCGCGCAGGGGGTGTCGGATCTGGTGATGAACGGCGCCGCCGCGCTCGGTGGATCGGTCGCCGGGGTGGTTGTCGCCCAGGCGTCCTATGCCTCGCTGGGGTTCGGCACGGCGATCCTCATGGCCGCCATCGCGCTGCTGCAAGCCGCCGGGAGCCGAGCCCGTCCCGATCACCGTTGAGGGGTTCGCATCAGCTGGGATCGGCAGGGCACGGGGATACCAGCCGGCGAAGGTACCTGTCACCTCATCGGCACGTAGCCGTTGAACAGGCTCGCGCCGCGCGCGTCGTCCACCTGGACCGAGGTCTCGCCCCTGGCCGGGTCGACGGGTCGGGCCCCCGGCGGGAGCCACATCGCGAACGTTCCATTGAGGACGGTCGGGTACTGGGGCTCTGCCAGGCCGAAGTCGGCCTTCATCGTGGTGGCCGACTGCGGGGTGATGCCCACGAACGGCACCTTCGAACCGACCTGTGGCACCGAAAGTCGCCGCACCGGGATCGACTCGCCGATGTAGGTGTCGACATACAGCACGGTGTGCGGCCGGCCGGGTTCGGTGACGCAGGCGATGGCGTGGCCCGCGTTCCGGCCCAGCACCACCTGGTAGCCGCCGTCTTCGAGCAGCGCGCCGGGCTGGTAGCCATCCGCGCCGGCGAGCGGCGCCGGCAGCGCGGCGAGGCAGGCGCCGAGTGCGTGTCCCTCGCGGGAGCCCCGGTCGCCGGGCCGGTCGACGACGGTGAACAGCGGCGGTGGCGGCGCGGGAAGCTGCACCCGCGGGCCCGGCCGCGTGCGCTGACCCTTGATCGTGTCCCCGGCCCAGAGCATGGTCTTCGCCGGATCGGTCCCGGTGAACAACGCGAACTCCCGGCTTTTCGTCTCGAACAAGGCGGAGGTGATGCCGAGACCGTCCGGCATGGACAGTTCGATGCCGTGCCAGGACGGGTCCGCGATCCCCGCCGCCAGCCCGGTCCCGGTGTAGAGCAGCAGGGCGGTGCGGGTTCCCTTGGCGTAGCTGACTTTCGCGTCCGGGTCCGACAAGGTCACGGTGGTCGCCGTCGTCTCGCAGAACATCGTCTTGCCGCCGGCGGAGAACCCGGTGACGACGTCGTCGCCTTGCGACGCAGTGGAAACCGTCCGCCAGTTCTTACGGTCGGGCAACTGGCCGGCCTTGCCCGCTGCCCGCGCCGCCGCCCAGCACCGGTCGACCGGGCCGCTTGCCGTGCCGAGCGTGCTCGAGTCCGGTCCTGTCCGCAGCAACTGGACGCCCGTCACCCCGCCCGCGACGAGCAGGACGGCGGCTGCCGCCACGAGCCAGCCGCGCCGGGACGGGCGCTCGATCCCGGCGAGGACGTTCTCCCGCAGGCGGGCACGGACCTCGGGCGGCAGTTCGCGGGGTGGGGGCAGGCTGGTCATTTCTCCTCCAGCAGAGCGCGAAGGTGCGCGCGGGCGCGCGACAGGTGGGAGCGGACGGTGACCTCGGCGACCTCGAGCAGCGCGGCCGCGTCGGCCGTCGACAGGTCCCCGAGCAGGCACAGCTCGACGACCTGCCGTTGCGCGCGCGGCAGGTTCCGCACGGCGTCGAGCACGCTGCGCAGCCGGGCCTCCCCGTCGAGTTGTTCGGCGACGCTGTCCGCGTGGTCGGATACCGCACGCGGCTCAGGGAGGCGCCGCAGCAGGCGTAACCGCCGGCTCGCGCCGCGATGTTCGGAGCGCGCAAGGTTGCCCGCGACGGTGTACAGCCATGGCAACGCGCTGTCGTGCACCAAGGTCACGTCGCGGCGTTTCCGCCAGGCGATGAGGAACGTGTTCGACGTCAGGTCCTCGGCCGCGCTCCACGAACCGGTGAGCCGGTAGGCGTGATTCCACACGGCCTGGGCATGGCGCTCGAACAGTTCGGTGAACGCGTGCTGGTCACCGGCCGCCGCGCGGCTCCAGAGCTCACCGTCACCGGCGGCCACCGGCACCCCCAGCCCGGCCTCGTCGATGGTCACACCTGTTAGTGGCCGGCACGCCGCCTAGTGTTGCACCACGCTACTCGCGGGTAGTCTCGGCCGCATGGGTATCGCCGCTGATGAGCGCCAGGCGCTGAGTGCGCTGTTCGACGAGACCGGGCCGGACGCGCCGACGTTGTGCGAGGGCTGGCGGACCCGGGATCTCGCCGCGCACCTGGCGCTGCGCGACCGCCGGCCGGACGCCGCGCCGGGCATCGTAGTCCCGCAACTCGCCTCGTACACGCGCCGGGTGCAGGATCAGTACGCCGCGAAACCGTGGCCCGAGCTGGTCGAGCTGGTGCGCTCCGGGCCGGCCCGGTTCTCCCCGATGCGGATCGGCGCGGTCGGCGAGGCCGCCAACAGCACCGAATTCCTGGTGCATCACGAGGACGTTCGCCGCGGGCAGCCCGGTTGGGAGCCGCGCGACGTGGACTCGGCGCGTGACGCGGCGGCGTGGCGCGGAGCCACCATGGCGGCCAAACTCAACCTGCGCAAATCGCCCGTCGGCGTGGTGCTGCGCACGCCGGACGGCCGGCAGGCGACCGTCAAGACCGGGCCGGACCCGGTGACCGTCGTCGGGGCGGCGGTCGAACTGGTGCTGTTCGTGTTCGGCCGGGACGCCGTCCGTGCTGGGTTCGAGGGCGACGCGGCGGCGATCGGGCGGCTGAAGGCACTCAGCCGGGGGATTTGAGCCGGGCATAGGCCACGATGTTGTCCTCGTAGTTCCTGGTCGCCCGGTCGAACGTGCCACCGCAGGTGATCAGGCGCAGTTCGGGGCCGGCCGTGTCGCCGTAGACCTCGTCGGTCGGGAAGGCCGACTTCGGGTAGTGCGCCACGCGGTAGACCGTGAACACCACGCTGCTGCCATCCGCGCGGCGCACGATGGCCTGATCGCCGGCGCGAAGGTCCTTGAGGCGGTAGAACGTGCCGGGCACGTGGTTGTAGTCGACGTGCGCGGCCAGCACGGCCGGGCCCACGTCACCGGGAGCGGGGCTGCCGGTGTACCAGCCGGTCGTCCGCGCGTCCTTCGGCACCTCCAGCTCCCCGGCCGAGGTCAGGCCGAGGTCGATGATCTGTCCGGTGTGGACTCCGATGGCCGGGATCTCCAGCGTCGCCGGACGGGCGCCCGCCGTGACCGGGGCCGGTTGCGTCAGCACCTGTGTGGTCGTGGGCGGTTCCGGTTGCGGGGTCTGCGGTGCCGGGCCGCAGGCCACGAGCGCGGCGCCGATGGCCAGCAGGGCGGGCCACCGGCGCCGGGGCGGGAAACTCATCGCTGCGCGCGCCGCCGGGCGAGTACGACGGCACCGGCCGCGGTCCCGGCGAGCGCGACACCGCCGACCGCGAACGCGGCGCCGTTACCGGAATCGCCGTCACCGCCGCCGGTCGCCACGCTGCCGGACGGCTTGACCCTGACCTGCCCGGTGGACGTTCTGGTCGGCGTGGTCGTGGGTCTTTGGGAGGTGGTCGCCGGCTTGCTGGACGTGGTGGTCGTCTGCGCCGGTCTGTGGGGAAGCGACTCGCAGGCGATCCCGTCGTTGTCGTTTCCGTCGAGGTTATTCGGATCGGACGGATCCGCGTCGTAGACGGCCTGGGCGTCCTCCTGATATTTGAAGTCGCTGCAGTTCAGATCCCCGCTCTGGCCGAACGCGAGGGGAACGGGGCCGGCCAGCGAAATGGCGCCGGCCGCGGCCAGGGTACCGAGCACACGACTGATCTTGGGCATGAGGAGGTTCCTTTTCCGTCGGAGTGTGGCGATTCCGCCGCTTTGTGCACCCTGTCGTATTCGGAAAAGCGAACGTTACCGGGAAAATAATTGCTGATATGCGGTTGGAAACGGTGATCATTCGCCCGGATTTCGATGGGTATCCCGCGGATTGATATTTTACCGTTTCCGGAATCGTCGAAATAGGCAAAGGAGTGTCCGAAGTGGACAGCCAGTGAGCAAAGTCTTCCATAATACAACGTGGAGCACTATGTGCAACAGAGTGCGCGAAAAGTTGCGGTCGCTGGGTAAAGTTGCGTCATGGGCAACGGTGATGTGCAGCGAGGTGGCAACGGAAACGGCGTCCAGGTTCAGTCGGTGGACCGGGCGCTGGCCATCCTGGACATCCTCGCCAGACGCGGGGAAGCCGGCGTCACCGAGATCGCCGGCGAGCTCGAAGTGCACAAGTCCACCGCGTCGCGCCTCGTCGGTGCCCTCGAAGCGCGCCAGCTCGTCGAGCAGGTCAGTGAACGCGGCAAGTACCGGCTCGGATTCGGGATCGTCCGTCTTGCCGGCGCGACCACGGCGCGGCTGGATTTGCCGCGGGAGAGCCAGCCCGTGTGCGAGCGGCTGGCGGCGGAGTTCGACGAGACCGTGAATGTCGCGATCATGGACGAGGGTCAGGCCACGAACATCACGCAGGTGCACGGCACCGCCGCGGTGACGGCGCGCAACTGGATCGGCCAGCGTACGCCGCTGCATGCCACGTCGAGCGGGAAGGTCTTGCTCGCCTGGGCGTCCGAGGAAGATCTGACCGTGGCGCTCGACACCCTCGAGCGCTTCACGCCGAACACGATCACCAGCCGGTCCAAGCTGCTCACCGACCTCAACGCGGTCCGTAAACGTGGCTGGGCTTGCACGGCCGAGGAGCTGGAGGTCGGGCTCAACGCCGTCGCGGCGCCGATCCGGGGCAGCGACGGCGATGTGGTCGCCGCGGTCAGTGTTTCCGCGCCCGCGTACCGGATGACCAGCGAAGCGTACTCGTCGATCGCCGAGCGCCTGCGTGCGGGCGCGAACGAGATCTCTTTCCGCATCGGTTATTTCGGCTAACAGTCTCGTTGCTAACCGGTTTGAAACATCACTCACCCTTGACGCGGCAAGATCGGCAACACATCCTGTCTCCGGAACAGAACCGGGCGTTGCGTATTGCGCAACAATGAGAAAGGGGGATCGTGGCGGTACCGATCCACGAGCTCAATACCGGGGCAGCGGTCAGTACGGAGCCCGTCATCTCGGTCTCGGGGCTGTGGAAGGTGTTCGGTCCGAAGTCCGATCGCATTCCCGGCTCGGCCGAACTGCACGGGCTTTCCCGCCGCGAGATCATGGACCGGACCGGGTGCGTGACCGCGGTCCGTGACGTCGGATTCGACGTCGCACCGGGCGAAGTCTTCGTGGTGATGGGGCTTTCCGGCTCGGGAAAGTCCACTTTGGTCCGCTGCCTGACCAGGCTCGTGGAGCCGACGGCCGGCGGAATCGTGTTCGAGGGCGAGGACATCCGCGCCGCGGATGCGAAGAGGCTGCGCGAGCTGCGACGGGGCAAGTTCTCGATGGTGTTCCAGCACTTCGGCTTGCTGCCGCACCGGCGCGTCGATGAGAACGTGGCCTACGGGCTGGAGATCCGCGGCGTGAAGAAGTCCGAACGGCTGCGGCGCGCCGGCGAGGTGATCGAACTCGTCGGGCTTTCCGGCTACGAGAAGTCGTACCCGGACCAGCTCTCCGGCGGTATGCAGCAGCGCGTCGGGCTCGCGCGGGCGCTCGCCGTCGACCCGGACGTGATGCTGTTCGACGAGCCGTTTTCCGCACTGGACCCGCTGATCCGCCGCGACATGCAGAACGAGGTCATCCGGCTGCACCGCGAGGTCGGCAAGACCATGGTGTTCATCACCCACGACCTCAACGAGGCGCTCAAACTCGGCGATCGCATCCTCATCATGCGCGACGGCGAGACGGTGCAACTCGGCACCGGCGACGAACTGGTCGGCGCGCCGGCGGACGACTACGTGCGGGACTTCGTCCGCGACGTGCCCCGTGCGGATGTGCTCACGCTGAAATGGATCATGCGCCCGCCGCGGTCCGGGGACGCGCTCGACGGGCCGGAACTGGCGCCCGAAGTGCTCGTCCGCGACGCGACGAGGGCCGTGCTCGCCGCCGAAAAGCCGGTCCGCGTGGTACGGGACGGTGAGCTGATCGGCATCGTGGGTGACGAAGAGATCCTATCCGTCATCGCCGGCGAAGAGCGCGACGCGTGATGGCCGCCGTCTCACTCGCGCGGCCTTCCGCGCGCAGGCCGGGAAAAGGTGTGCTCGTCGCGGGGATTCTCGTGGCGTGGCTGGTGCTCTGGTTCGTCCTGCGTGGCCTGCAAACGCTTTCTCTCGGTGCGGCCCAGCTCACCGGGCTGCACCGGTGGCTCAACGAAGTCAACGACACGATCGGCGCGAACCGCGACTCCAACCCGGTTTTCCTGTACTTCTTCAACGAGATCCGGCTCGTCGTGAGCGAGTTCGCGACCTTCGTCCAGTCCCTCATCGCGCAGCCCGCCTTTGACCGGCCGGTGCCGCTGCTGGGCTGGCTCGGCGTGGTCGCGGTGATCACCTGGATCGCGGTCGCGGCCGGCCACTGGCGAGCCGGGCTGCTCGCCGCGGCCGGGTTCTTCTTCCTCGGCCTGCAGGGGCTCTGGCAGGAGAGCATGGACACGCTCGCGCTGACGCTGAGCGCCGTGATCATCGCGCTGCTGTTCGGTATTCCGCTGGGCATCTGGGCCGGGCTGTCGGACCGGTTCCAGCGGTTCATCACGCCGGTGCTGGACTTCATGCAGACCATGCCGACGTTCGTCTACCTCGCGCCGCTGACGCTGTTCTTCCTGATCGGACCGGCTTCGGCGACCATCGCGACGCTGATCTACGCCGCACCGCCGGCGATCCGGCTCACCGCGCACGGCATCCGGTCGGTGCAGCGTGAAACCGTCGAGGCCAGCGATTCCCTGGGCTCGACGGCCTGGCAGACGCTGACGAAAGTGCTGCTGCCCTCGGCGAAGCGCACCATCGTGCTCGGGATCAACCAGACGATGATGGCCGCGTTGTCGATGGTCACGATCGCCGCGCTGATCGACGCGCCCGGCCTCGGCAAGACGGTGGTCCAGGCGCTGCAGACGCTCGATGTCGGCACGGCTTTCAACGCCGGGCTCGCGATCGTGGTGATGGCGATCGTGCTCGACCGCATCACCACCGCCGCGGCGAGTGCGAAGAAGCGCCACACGCCACGATGGTTGCTCGCGGCCGGTGGCGCCGGGGCGCTCGTGTGCGCGTACCTGTCCTACACCTACGTCTGGGCCGCCGAGTTCCCCGACGTCGAAATCGGCTCCGCCATCGCGAAAGCGGTGAGCGACGCGACCGACTGGATCCAGCTCAACCTCGCGCCCGTCACCAACGCGATCAAGGACGGGGTGACGCTGGTGCTGATCGATCCGTTGCAGTCGCTGCTGTCCGAGTCGCCGTGGTGGCTCATCGGCGCGGTGGTCGTGGCGCTTTCGGTGGTGCTCGGGGGTTTGCGGGCGGCGATCGTCTCGGCGGTCTGCCTCGGCCTGATCATCGGGACCGGGCTGTGGCAGGACAGCATGATCACGCTCGCGTCCACTTTGGTCGCCACCGTGATCGTGATGCTGCTCGGGGTCGTGATCGGCGTGTGGATGGGGCGCAGCGAGCGGGTGGACCGCGTGCTGCGGCCACTGCTCGACGCCGGTCAGGTCATGCCCCCGTTCGTCTACCTGGTGCCGTTCCTGGCGTTGTTCTCGGCGACCCGGTTCACGGCCATCGTCGCCGCGATCGTCTATGCCGCCCCGCCGGCGATCAAGATCACCGCGGACGGGGTGCGCGGCGTTTCGGCGACGACGGTCGAGGCGTCGCTCGCGTCGGGTTCGAGCGCGTGGCAGACGATCACGAAGGTCCAGTTGCCGATGGCGAAGCGCGCGCTCACGCTCGCCACCAACCAGGGCCTCATCTACGTCCTGTCGATGGTCGTGGTCGGCGGGCTGGTCGGCGCCGGCGCGCTCGGTTACGACGTGGTCGCCGGTTTCTCGCAGGGACAACTCTACGGAAAGGGGCTCGCGGCGGGGCTGGCCATCGTCCTGCTCGGCGTCCTGCTCGACCGTCTGACACAGGCGGCGGCACGGCGTTCCGCCTGACAACAAGGAGGATTTTTACCAGTGGCACGAACGAAATGGCTGGGTGGTGCGGCGCTCGCGTGTGCGGCGCTCCTGCTGACCGCCTGCGGTGGCGCGAAGGTCGGGGATTCGAATGCGAGCGGCTCCGGTGGCGGGAAATGCGGTGATTTCAACATCGCGGTCAACCCGTGGGTGGGCTACGAGGCGAACGCGGCCGTCGTCGCGTATGTCGCCGAGCACGATCTCGGCTGCCACGTGACCAAAAAGGACCTGAAGGAAGAGGTTTCCTGGCAGGGATTCGGTACTGGCGAGGTCGACGTGATCCTGGAGAACTGGGGGCACGACGATCTCAAGAAGAAGTACATCACCGAGCAGAAGACGGCTGTGGAGGCCGGTTCCACCGGCGTGAAGGGGCAGATCGGCTGGTACGTCCCGCCGTGGCTCGCGAAGGCGCATCCGGACGTGCTGGACTGGCACAACCTCAACAAGTACGCGGACATGTTCAAGACCTCGGAGTCGGAAGGCAAGGGGCAACTGCTCGATGGCGACCCGTCCTTCGTGACGAACGACGAGGCGCTGGTGAAGAACCTGAACCTGAACTACAAGGTCGTCTACGCGGGCAGTGAAACGGCGCTGATCCAGGCTTTCAAGCAGGCCGAACAGCAGAAGACGCCGTTGATCGGGTACTTCTACTCACCGCAGTGGCTGCTGTCGGAAGTGCCGCTGGTGAAGGTGAACCTGCCCCCGAACACGCCAGGTTGCGATTCGGATCCGCAGAAGGTCGCCTGCGACTACCCGAACTACGACCTGGACAAGATCGCGAGCAAGAAGTTCGCGGACGCCGACGGGCCGGCGTACCAGCTCGTGCAGAAGTTCCAGTGGACCAACGAGGACCAGAACACGGTCGCCCGCTGGATCGCCGAGGAAAAGATGAGCCCGGACGCGGCCGCGAAGAAGTGGGTCGACGCCAACCAGGCGAAGGTGACCGCCTGGCTGGGCAAGTAAGGCGAATCTCGCGCACCCGCGTTGGGCGTTCTGGGACCGGAACGCCCGACGCGGGTACCGCTACTGAACCGTGATCAACGGGGATTGAGATGGGCGTGAATCGCGGTAGCCTGGCCATGTTCCGGTCATCGTCGACCTGAGGAGCCGCCATGGAGAGGGTACTGTCGCCCGCGCCCACGCCCATGACCGCAGCCGGACGACTTCTCGCCGTGCTCGATGCGTTCGCGCCCGGCCGCAGCAGCCTCACCCTGAGCGAGATCAGCCGCCGCGCCGGGCTTTCGCTGACCACCGCGCACCGGCTGACCGGGGAACTGATGAACTGGGGCGCGCTGGAGCGTGACACCGACGGCCGGTACCGGATCGGCCTGCACCTGCTCGAACTGGCCGCGCTCGCCCCGCGCGGTCTGGAGCTGCGCGAACTCGCGCAGCCCTATCTCGAGGACCTCTTCCACTCCACCCGCGCACACGTTCACCTCGCGGTGCGCGACGGCTCCGAAGTCGTGTACGTCGAAACCCTGCGCGCCCGGGGGGCGGTGACGGTGTTGAGCAGGCTGGGGCAGCGCTGGCCGCTCCAGGTGGCCGGTACCGGTCTCGTCCTGCTGGCCTACGCGTCGCCGGAGGTGCAGGAGAGCGTGCTGCACGGCCCGCTCAAGCGGTACACGCCGAAGACCGTGACCGATCCGAACGAGCTGCGCCGCACGCTGGCGGACGTGCGCCACACCGGCATAGCCGTCGCGGAGGAGCAGATCACCCTGGAAGGGGTGGCGATCGCGGCGCCGATCCGGGGCCCCGGCGACGAGGTGGTCGCCGCGCTGGGCCTGGTCGTGCACATCGACGAATGCGAACCGCGGGCGCTGTTCCCGGTGATCAAGGCGACCGCGCGGGCGATTTCCCGGGCGCTCGGCGCACCGTCGGCGAAGGGGCATGCGCTCTCCGTCCACTGATCTTCCATCTCGCGGAATCGGCCTCGCCGGGCCGAGGGCACTCACGGGATTCCTGCCAGGCGTGCTGGCGCAGTTTCGTGGCCGATGAGGGCGCGGTGCGCCTTCGTGTTTCCCTTCACCACCACGCAGATGCTGCGCGAGAGCCAAGCGGCCGGTCAGCGGACGCCGTAGAGGTGTTCGAGGGCGAGTTGGTCGAGGTGCTCGAACGCCATACCTCGCTTCGCGGCGGCCTCCGGGTCGAACTCCTCCGCACGGAACGCTTCCAGGCTCTCACCCGCGGTGAGCGTCGGCTGCGAGAGCTCGTCCACCCGGGCCGCCGACAGCGCCGCCCGCACCTCCGGGTCCGCCCGGAACGCGCGCACCTTCTCCCGCAGGATCAGGTAGTTGCGCATACAGCCGGCGGCCGAGACCCAGACGCCGTCGAAGTCCTCGGTGCGCGGCGGTTTGAAGTCGAAGTGCCGCGGCCCGTCGTACCCGCCGTTCTCCACGATGTCCACGGTCCAGAACGCGCCACGCGCGTTCCCGGCGCCGAAACGCAGGTCCTGGTCGAACCGCGGACCGTGCTGGCCGTTGAGGTCGATGTGGAACAGCTTGCCGTGCCACAGCGCCTGCGCGAGCCCGTGCGCGTAGTTGAGACCGGCCATCTCCTCGTGCCCGACCTCGGGGTTGAGCCCGACCATTTCGGGCCGGTCCAGCTCGTTGATGAACGCGAGCGCGTGCCCGATCGTGGGCAGCAGGATGTCACCGCGCGGCTCGTTCGGCTTCGGTTCGATCGCGACGCGCAGTTCGTGGCCGGAGTCGACGATGTACTGCGTCATCGTGTCGACGGCTTCCTTGTACCGGTCCAGCGCGGCCTTGACGTCCTTCGCGGCACCCGACTCGGCGCCCTCGCGGCCGCCCCAGCACACGAACGTCCGCGCGCCCAGTTCGGCGGCCAGGTCCAGGTTGTCCAGCACCTTGCGCAGCGCGAACCGGCGCACGTCGCGGTCGTTGTTGGTGAAGCCGCCGTCGCGGAACACCGCGTGCGAGAACAGGTTCGTGGTGAGCATCGGCACCTGGATGCCGGTGGTCGCGAGCGCCTCCCGCAGCGGCTTGAGCGCCGCCTCCTTCTCGGCGGCCGACGAACCGAACGGGATCACGTCGTTGTCGTGGAAGGTGATGCCGTACGCACCCAGGTCCGACAGCCGGTGTACGGCTTCGGCCGGCTCCATCGCCGGTCGTGCCGCACCGCCGAAGACGTCCACCCCCTGCCAGCCGACGGTCCACAACCCGAACGAGAACCTGTCCTCACGGGTAGGGGTGAAATCCGGCATTTCGTCTCCTAACTCACTTACCGAAACCCGCGGTCAGCCCGGTCACGAGCTGGCGGCGGCCGAGGATGTACAGCGCCAGGACCGGCAGCGTCGACAGCAGCACGGCGGCGAGCACCGCCGGGATGTTGACCCGGAACTGACCCTGGAATGCCCACAATGCCATGGGCAGCACACGCTGGTCCGAGCTCTGCGTGAGGATCAGCGGGAAGAGGAACCCGTTCCACACGTTGAGCCCGTCGTAGACAGCCACCGTCACGATGGCCGGCTTGACCAGTGGCAGCACCAGGCTCACCAGCATCCGCCAGTGCCCGGCACCGTCCATCCGCATCGACTCGAACAGCTCGTTCGGCACGTCGCGCAGGAAGTTGGCGAGGATGATCACCGACAGCGGGATCGCGAACGCCACCGACGGCAGGATCACCGCGAGCAGCGTGTCGTACATACGCGCCCGGGTGATCAGGTAATAGATCGGGATGATCGTGGCCTGCAACGGGATCGCCAGGCCCAGCAGGAACGCCTTGTAGGTCAGCCCGGCGAACCGGGTCCGGCCGCGCACCACGAAATAGGCGGCCATCAGCGAGACCGCGACGGTGATCGCGACGGTGCCGAGCGTGACGATCGCGCTGTTGAGGAAGTAACGGAGGAAGTCGTTTTCCAGCACCAGCTGGTAATTCCCGAGCGTCGGGGGCGACGGGATGCCGAGCGGGTTGGCGTCGTAGAACCCCTGCTGGTTTCGCAGGCTCGTGACGACGATGTAGTACACCGGCACCAGCACGACGACCAGCCAGACGAACCCGGCGATCCCGGCCGGCACATTGGGACGGGCGCGCATCAGGCTCCCTCCAACTGGCTACCGCGGCCGAACCCGGCGAGCCGGGCCAGCCCCAGTGAGAGCGCGAGACCGGCGACCACGAGCAGCACCGCGAGAGTGCTCGCGCGGCCCATGTCGTTGGCCGAGAAGCCCTTGAGGTACATGTCCAGCGGCAGGAACCTGGTCGCGTCGCCCGGCCCGCCGCCGGTGAGCACGAACACGAGGTCGAAGTAGGTCAGCGAGCCGACCAGCATCAGCGTCGAGGATGTGACGATCGTGTACCGCAACTGCGGCAACGTGATCGAGAAGAACTGCCGTACCCGGCCGGCGCCGTCGATCTCCGAGGCCTCGTACAGCTGACGCGGGATCTGCCGCACACCGGCCTGGTACAGCAACGTGTGGAACGGGACGAACTGCCAGCCGATCACGAAGATCACCATGTACAGCGCGAGTTTCGGGTCGCCGAGCCAATCCTGCGAAAGCGCGTTGATCCCGAACGCGCGGCTCAGCCCGAAGTTGGGATCCAGCAAGGCTTTGAAGGCGATCGCGATCGCCGCCGCGGACAGCAGCAGCGGCAGGAAGTACAGCACCCCCAGTACCGCCCGGTACCGGCCGCGCCCGGCGATGAACACGCCGAGCAGCAACGAAACCGGTGTCTGGAAGAGCCAGCTGAACACCATCACCTGCACGCTCAGCCAGATCGCGTGGTAGGTCGCCGGGTCGCCCAGCGCACTCGCCCAGTTGGTGAGCCCGATCCAGCTGGGGTCGCCGATGCTGTCCCAGCGCATGAGGCTCAGCACCACGACCCCGCCGAGCGGCAGCAGGGCGAACACCGCGAAGAACACCAGCGCGGGGACGGCCATCAGCGGGCTGGGCCCGGTGCGGGGGTTTCCCGCACCGGGCTTCCGCACGGCCTCCGACCGGAGATCGGCCCGCTCGGAGGCGATCGTGGGAGCTTCCATCACTTGCCGATCGTCGCGTTCATGGTGGCGGAGAACTGCTCCGGCGTGATCTGCTTGAGGAACAGCTGACCGAGGTTGTTCAGCAGCGTGTCGGCCTGCCCCGGCGAGAGGGCCTGGTCCCAGGAGAGCTGGAAGTTCGGCGCCTTGCTCGCCATGTTGTACACATAGGACAGATACTGCGGGTCCTGCGCCTTGGCGAGTTTCGCCTCGATCCCGTTGACCGGCGGCACGGAACCGTTGGCCAGCAGGCTGTCCACATAGGAGTCGTTCATGACCCCGGTGCGCAGGTACTGCACCGCGGCCTGCTTCTGCTGGTCGCCGGCCGTGGCCGAGATCGACCAGTAGTTGGCCGGGTTGCCCACGATGTCCGCCGGTGCGCCCTTTCCGCCCGCGACGGTGGGGAAGGTCGTGTAGCCGAGCTTGCCGCCGGAGATGAACTGCGCGTCGGCCTGCTTGATGGTGGGGAACGCCCACGAGCCCATCAGGTACATCGCGGCCTTGCCGGTGAACAGCAGCGCGGTGTCGGCGTTCGAGTCGGTGGCGATCGAGTTGAAGCCCTTGACGAACCCGTCGGCGTCGACGAGTTGCTGGATCATGGTGTTCGCCTGGATCACCGCGGGATCCGACCAAGCGTTCGGCCTGTTGGCCGCGATCGCGTTGAACACCCCGGGCCCGCCGATGCGGTCGACCAGGTATTCCTCCCACATCAGCTGCGGCCATTTGCTCTGCCCGCCCATCGCGAACGGGGCGATGCCGGCCTGGTTGAACTTCGGCACGAGGGCCATCAGATCGTCCCAGGTCTTCGGCGGCTGCGCGCCGATCTTGTTGAACAGGTCCTTGTTGTAGAACAGCACGACCGGTTGCATACCGTTGTTCGGCACCGCGTAGGTCTTGCCGTCGATCACGCCGGTCCGCGCGACCGAGGGCAGGTACCGGCTGGTCAGCGTCGGGTCCTTCTGCACCTCCGGGGTGAGGTCCATGACCTTCCCGGCGTCCACCCAGGATTTGAGCATGCCGCCGTTGCCCCAGCTGAACAGCAATGAAGGCGCCTGGCCGGCGCCGACGGCTGAGCGGATCTTCTGCTTGTAGGCGTCGTTGCCGAAGAACTGCCCGTCGACCTTGTCGTCCTGGAAGGAGGTGCGGAAGGTCTGCTCGTCACCGCCGGTCAGCGCCCATGCGGTGACACCGCCGCCGGCACTCGACGGACCGCTGCTGCCGCAGGCCGCCGTGAAGCTCAGGAGTGCGGCCACCCCGGCCGCCATCAGCGCCGTTCTGCGCTTGCCCAGTGTCATCGTCGTGCCTTCCCCATCGAAGGTTCCGAAAAGTTTCGGAAACACTATGGTGTGGCACGGAACTTAGGACGCTCCGTGCTCCCCGTCAAGGGGCTGGCGTAATGGAAACTCCGGCGTTAGAGTGAGCCGAAATTTTCCGATAGGAGGTAAGCGTGGCGGTCCGTTCGAGCAAGCGGGCGACGCTGGCGATGGTGGCCGACGCCGCGGGGGTGTCGCTGCCGACGGCCTCCAAGGTGCTCAACGGGCGCGGCGACGTGTCCGACGCGACCAGGGCCCGCGTCGAAGAGGCCCTGCGCGAGTTCGGGTACATCCCGCAGACCGGCCGCCGCACGGTGGCGCCCTCGCGTGTCGTGGACCTCGTGTTCGACGATCTGCGCAGCACGTACTCGCTCGAAATCTTGCGTGGCGTAACGGAAGCCGGCGCGGAGATCGGGGTGGACGTGGTGGTCGGCCGGGTGCCCGAGCCGGCCGGAACCGGGCCGTTCACACCGGAGGACAGCTGGGCGCAGCGGCTCAAGAGCAGTGGCCGCGAGGGCCTCATCGTCGTCACGTCCGAGCTGAGTCTCGCCCAGGTGGAGGGCTTCGGGCGGGCCGGGTTGTCGCTCGTCGTGATCGACCCGCTCAACCTGCCGCGCGTCGAGGTGACCAGCGTCGGCGCGACGAACTGGTCCGGTGGTCTGACCGCGGCCGAACATCTGCTGAGCCTCGGCCACCGGCGGATCGCGTACGCGGGCGGCCCCCCGGGCGCGTCGTGCAGCCAGGCCCGGCTTCACGGTTATCGCGCCGCGCTGGAGAACGCCGGCTGCGTCGCGGATCCGGATCTGGTGCTGCACGGCGGTTTCGAGTACGGCGACGGCCTCGAGATGGGCACCCGCCTGCTCGCCGCGGACAACCCGCCGACCGCGATCTTCGCCGGCAACGACGCCGCCGCGCTCGGCGTGATGGAGGCGGCACGCCGCCGCGGCCTGCGCGTGCCCGAGGACCTGAGCGTGATCGGCTTCGACGACACCGTGCTCGCGGAGCGGGCCACCCCGGCGCTGACCACCGTCCGCCAGCCGTTGCAGGACATGGGCCGCGTCGCGTTGCGCACGCTGCTGCGGCTCGCCGACGGCGAATCCCTGGACTCCCACCATGTCGAGCTCGCGACGAACCTCGTGGTGCGCGGCTCGACGGCCCCGATTTCCGAACAAGGAGCACGATGACCCGCTGGCAGGACACCTCGCTTTCCCCTGACGAGCGCGCCAATGCGTTGCGCGCCGAGATGACCATCGAGGAGAAGGTGGCGCAACTCGGCAGCGCGTGGCCGGGCAACGAGCAGCTCAACGCCAACGTCGCGCCGATGCAGGACGTCTTCGCGCGTGGCGGGGTGCCGTTCGAGCAGGTTCGGGCGGCCGGGATCGGGCATCTGACCAGGGTTTTCGGCACCGCGCCGGTCACCGCGGCCGAGGGCGCCGAACGCGTTGCCGCCCTGCAGCGGGAAATCATCGACGAGACGCGGCTCGGGGTGCCCGCGATCGTGCACGAGGAATGCCTGACCGGGTTCACCACGCTCGGCGCGACGGTGTACCCGTCCCCGCTGGCGTGGGCGGCGACCTTCGAACCCGCGCTGGTGGAACGGATGTCCACCGCGATCGCGGAGGACATCCGCGCGGTCGGGGTACACCAGGGGCTTTCGCCGGTGCTCGATGTGGTGCGCGACTACCGGTGGGGCCGCGTGGAGGAGACCCTCGGCGAGGATCCTTACCTGGTCGGCATGATGGGCTCGGCCTACGTCCGCGGCCTGGAGACGACCGGGATCGTGGCGACGCTGAAACATTTCGCCGGGTATTCCGCGTCGCGCGCCGCGCGTAACCACGCGCCGGTGTCGATCGGGCCGCGCGAGTTCCGCGACGTGATCCTGCCGCCGTTCGAAATGTCCATTCGCGACGGTGGGGCCCGCTCGGTGATGAACGCGTACGTCGACCTCGACGGCGTCCCGGTCGCGGCGAACACTCCGCTGCTGACGGGAGTCCTGCGCGACGAGTGGGGTTTCGACGGCGTCGTTGTCTCGGACTACTGGGCCATCGCCTTCCTCAAGAGCATGCACCGCGTCACCGACAGCGTGGGCGGTGCGGGCGCGCTGGCGCTGGCCGCCGGGATCGATGTGGAGCTGCCCGACACCCTGTGCTACGGCAAGGAACTCATCGAGCTGGTGCGTTCCGGCGAGGTGCCGGAGTCCCTTGTGGACCGGTCGGTGCATCGGCTGCTGCGGCAGAAGGCGGAGCTCGGCCTGCTCGATCCTGGCTGGGCACCGAAGGTGGAGGCGGTCGATCTGGACTCGCCGCGCAACCGCGCGATCGCCCGTGAGATCGCGGAGAAGTCGGTAGTGCTGCTGGCCAATGACCGCGTGCTTCCGTTGCGGGGCGGGAAGATCGCGGTCGTCGGGCCGTGTGCCGACGATCCGCTGGCGTTCATGGGCTGCTACTCGTACCCGAACCACGTGCTGCCGCGCTTCCCCGAGTTCGGCATCGGCGTCGAGGCACCGTCCCTTGTGGACTCGCTACGCGCCGAGCTGCCCGGCGCGTCGATCTCGCTGGAGGCGGGCTGCCCGATCCGCGACGAGGATCGCTCCGGTTTCGCGGAAGCTGTTGCGGCGGCCGACGAAGCGGACGTGTGCATCGTGGTGGTCGGTGACCGGGCCGGGTTGTTCGGCGAGGGCACCTCGGGTGAGGGCTGCGACGCCGAAGACCTGAGCCTGCCCGGGGTGCAGGACGAGTTGGTGGCCGCCGTGCTGGCGACCTCGACCCCGGTGATCGTGGTCGTCGTCTCCGGGCGGCCGTACGCGCTCGGGCGGCATGCCGGTGCGGCGGCGCTGGTCCAGGCGTTCATGCCGGGCGAGGAAGGCGGCCCGGCGCTCGCGGGCATCCTGTCCGGCCGGGTCGCGCCTTCGGGCCGGCTGCCGGTGCAGGTGCCGCGGGTGCCGGGCGGTTCGCCCGGGACCTACCTGCACCCGCCGCTCGGCGGGAACAGCGAGGGAATCTCCAATCTGGACCCGACGCCGCTGTTCCCGTTCGGCCACGGGATCTCGTACACGACGTACGAGTATTCGGACTTGTCTTTGAGCGCCACGGAAATCCCGTCGGACGGTTCGGTGTCCATTTCGGTCACCGTGCGGAACGCCGGAGACCGGGCGGGTGCGGAGGTGGTGCAGTTGTACCTGCACGACGTGCAGGCGCAGGTGACCCGCCCGGTGCTCGCGCTCGCCGGGTTCGCGCGGGTCGCGCTCGAGGCGGGGGAGAGCAAGCGGGTCACGTTCGGGCTGCACGCCGACCGCACCGGCTTCACCGGCCTCGACCTGCGGCGCATCGTCGAACCCGGCCGCTTCAAGGTCCACGTCGGCCGCTCCGCCACGGACCTCCCGTGCTCGGCCACCTTCGACATCGTGGGCCCCCTCCGCGACCTTGGCCCTGACCGCGTCCTAACCACCCCAGCCACCACCACCTGACCCCTCCGCCCACCCCTCCCCCGGCGTGGGGGTCAGGGGTGGAGGCGGGTGAGGGTGGTGGTGAGGTGGTGGATCTCGGACTCGGTGTTGTAGTAGTGGACCGAGGCGCGGACCAATGAGGGCAGGGCGCGGGCGGTGAAGTCGTACTGGGCCGACCCGGCGCCGCTGACCGAGGTGTTGATCTTCGCCTCGGCGAGCCGCGCCTTGATCTCCGCCGCCGGTAGGCGGTCGGACGAGAAAGTGACGATCCCGCACTGCTTCACGCCCTGGTCCCGCACCGTCACGCCCTTGATCTCGCGCAGTTCCGACCGCAACAGCGCGGCGAGCGCGCTCACGCGTTCCTCGATCGCGGGCAGTCCGATGGCCAGCGCGTAATCCACGGCCGCACCCAGCCCGAGCGTGAGCGCGTAGCTGCGTTCCCACACCTCGAAGCGCTTGGCCGTCGGCACCACCTCGTACGTCTCCGGCGAGGTCCACGCCGCCGAGTGCAGGTCGAGCATCGCGGGCTCGAGCCGCTCGCGCAGGCGCGGGCGGACGTACAGGAAGCCGGTGCCCCGCGGGCCGCGCAGGTACTTGCGGCCGGTGCCGCTCAGCGCGTCGCACCGCAGGCGCCGGACGTCGAGGTCGAGTTGTCCCGCCGACTGGCACGCGTCGAGCAGGAACGGGATCCCGGCTTCCTCGGCGACCGCGCCGACCTGCTCGGCCGGGTTGACCAGCCCACCCTGCGTCGGCACGTGGGTCATCGAGATGAGCTTGACCCGCCCGTCGATCCGGCGTGCGAGATCGGCGACGTCCACCTGGCCGGACTCGTCGTCGTCGACCACCTCGACGACCGCCCCCGTGCGCCGCGCGACCTGCAGGTACGCGATCGCGTTGCTGGCGTACTCCGAACGGCAGGTCAGGATTCGGTCCCCAGGCTCGAACCGCATCGCGTAGAACACCGCCTGCCAGGAGCGCGTGGCGTTGTCGGTGACCGCGATGTCCTCGACGCCGGCGCCCAGCAGCCGCGCGAGGGAGCCGTACACGGCGTCGACCCGGTCAGCCGCCGCGGCCGCGGCCTCGTACCCACCGGTCAGCGCTTCTTCACGCAGATACTCGGTCATGGTGTCGACCACGACGGCGGGCGGCAGTGCCGAACCCGCGTTGTTGAAGTGAGCCACGCCGGCTGCCCCCGGCGTCTCGTCCCGGTACCGGAGCACGTCCTCGTCTCGCATGATCACCGACTGTACTAGTGCCCGCTAGCGGATATCTCGTCCTTTTTGTGCCCCGACCAAAGTAGGGTCTCCCGGTCGGATTCTTGCCGAGAGCGCGTTCAGCTGGTTAGGAATTCCTTTCGGAAGTACCTCCCCGCTCCATCCCGTGAGGAGAGTCAGAATGGTTCCCCGCCTTACCGCTCTCGTTTCCGGTGCCGCGCTCGCGGTGTCGGCCCTCCCCGCCGGCGCCGCGTCGGTGAACGCGGCCGACCACTTCATCTCGCACCAGGGAAACGTGTCCTATTCGTCGAACTGGTCCGGTTACGCCGAAACCGGCGGCAGCTACACCTCCGCGACCGCCACCTGGACGGTTCCCTCGGTGTCCGCGACCAGTTCGTCGACCTATTCCTCGGCGTGGGTCGGTATCGACGGCGACGGGAATTCGGACCTCATCCAGACCGGTACGGAATCGGATTACGTCAATGGGCACGCGGAATATTCCGCCTGGTGGGAAATCCTGCCCAACTATTCCGTGACGATTCCGGGGGTGACGGTCAAGGCAGGCGATTCCGTCACCGCTTCCGTCGCGAAATCGAGTGGATCCTCCTGGGTTATTTCGCTCGCGGACGACACCACCGGCAAAAGCTGGTCGGCCACCAAGACCTACACCGGCCCCGGCCAGTCCGCGGAGTTCGTCCAGGAGGCCCCCACCGTCGGCGGCTCGCAGTCGGCCGTGGCGCACTTCTCCACCTTCGGCTTCCGTAACCTGAAGGTCGACAGCGCCGGCCCGGGCCTGGTGAGCTCGGAGAAGATCATCCTGCGGCAGAACGGCGTCGACTACGCGACCCCGTCGAACCCGAACTCCTCCGGCGACGGGTTCACCGTGTCCTACACCGGCTGACCCTGGCGTGCCGGACGTCGCTCCCCGGGCGTCCGGCACGTCTCCGCGAAACTGTCGGTGCCGCGAGCTAGGCTGGCCGTCCAGGGTCGCGCAGTACCGTTCACGGGGAGGTTTTCGCCGGTGTCGAACGATTCTTTCGTTCACCTGCATGTGCACACCGAGTACTCGATGCTCGACGGTGCGGCGAAGATCGCTCCGCTGTTCGCCGAGGCCAAGCGGCTGGAGATGCCGGCCGTGGGGATGACCGACCACGGCAACATGTACGGGGCCGACCAGTTCTACCAGGAAGCGCGCAAGGCCGGCCTCAAGCCCATCATCGGGATCGAGGCGTACATCGCGCCGGAGTCGCGGTTCACGAAGAAGCCGGTGTTCTGGGGGCAGGCGAGCCAGCGCGGTTCGGACGAGTTCGGTGAGGGCGGCGACGTCTCCGGTGGCGGCGCGTACACGCATATGACGATGCTCGCCGAGAACGCGACCGGTCTGCGGAACCTGTTCAAGCTCTCGTCGCTGGCGAGTATCCAGGGCTACTACCGCAAGCCCCGGATGGACCGCGAGCTGATCGCGGAGAACGCGGCCGGCATCGTCGCGACCACCGGCTGCCCCTCGGGCGAGGTGCAGACCCGGCTGCGGCTGGGGCAGAAGGCCGAGGCGATCCAGGCGGCGTCGGACTACAAGGACATCTTCGGCGCCGACAACTTCTTCCTCGAGCTGATGGACCACGGGCTGCCGATCGAACGGTCGGTCCGGGAGGGCCTGCTGGAGATCGGCAGGCAACTGGACCTCAAGCCGCTGGCCACCAATGACTCGCACTACGTCACCAGAGACCAGGCCGATTCGCATTCGGCGTTGCTGTGCGTGCAGTCGGGCAAGACGCTCAATGACCCGAACCGGTTCAAGTTCGACGGTAACGGCTACTACCTGAAGTCGGCCGCCGATATGCGCGAGTACTGGGACACCGAGGTGCCCGGCGCGGCGGACACCACGCTGATGATCGCCGAGCGTGTCCAGTCCTACGAAGAGGTGTACACGCACAAGGACCGGATGCCGGTCTTCGAAGTCCCCGAAGGGCACACCGAGGAGTCCTGGCTGCACCAGCAGGTCATCGACGGCCTCAAGTGGCGCTTCCCGGACGGGATCCCCGAGGGCTACGTCGAGCGGGCGGAGATGGAACTCGGCGTCATCGCCCAGAAGGGCTTCCCGGCGTACTTCCTCGTCGTGGCCGACCTGTGCAACTACGCCCGCAGCGTGGGCATCCGGGTCGGCCCCGGCCGTGGCTCGGCGGCGGGCGCACTCGTGGCGTACGCGCTGGGCATCACCAACCTCGACCCGATCCCGCTCGGCCTGCTGTTCGAGCGGTTCCTCAACCCCGAGCGCATGTCGATGCCCGATATCGACATCGACTTCGACGACCGCCGCCGCGGCGAGATGATCCGCTACGCCACCGAGAAGTACGGCGCGGACAAGGTCGCCCAGGTGATCACCTTCGGCACCATTAAAACCAAGGCCGCGATCAAGGATTCCGCGCGCGTCCACTTCGGCCAGCCGGGCTACTCGATCGCCGACCGGATCTCGAAGGCGCTGCCGCCGCCGATCATGGCGAAGGACATCCCGCTTTCGGGCATCGTCGACCCGCAGCACGAACGGTTCGGCGAGGCGGCGGAGGTGCGCACGCTCGTCGAGACCGACGAAGAGGTCAAGACGATCTTCGACACCGCGCGCGGTCTCGAAGGCCTGATCCGCAACGCCGGTGTGCACGCCTGCGCGGTCATCATGTCCAGCGAACCGCTGATGGACGCCATCCCGTTGTGGCAGCGCGACGACGGGGCGATCATCACCGGCTGGGACTACCCGTCGTGCGAGGCCATCGGCCTGTTGAAGATGGACTTCCTCGGCCTGCGTAACCTCACCGTCATCGGTGACGCGATCGACAACATCAAGGCCAACCGCGGCGTCGACATCGACCTCGACACGCTCGGCGTCGAAGATCCGGACACGTACAAGCTGCTCGGCCGCGGTGACACGCTGGGCGTGTTCCAGCTCGATGGTGGCGCCATGCGAGACCTGCTGCGCCGCATGCAGCCGACCGAGTTCGCCGACATCGCCGCCGTCAACGCCCTGTACCGGCCGGGCCCGATGGCGATGAACACGCACAACAACTACGCCGACCGCAAGAACGGCCGGCAAGAGGTCACCCCGATCCATCCGGAGCTCGAAGAGCCGCTGCAGGAAATCCTGTCCGAGACCTATGGCCTGATCGTGTATCAGGAACAGATCATGCAGATCGCGCAGAAGGTCGCCGGCTATTCGATGGGCCGAGCGGACGTGCTGCGCCGGGCGATGGGCAAGAAGAAGAAGGAAGTCCTTGAGAAGGAGTACGAGGGCTTCGAAGCCGGTATGCAGGAGAAGGGCTTCTCGAAGGCCGCGATCAAGGCGCTGTGGGACACGATCCTCCCGTTCGCCGGGTACGCGTTCAACAAGTCGCACGCGGCGGGCTACGCGCTGGTCGGGTACTGGACCGCTTACCTGAAGGCGAACTACACCGCGGAGTACATGGCCGCGCTGCTGACCTCGGTGGGCGACAACAAGGACAAGTCCGCCGTCTACCTGTCCGAATGCCGCCGGCTCGGCGTGAAGGTGCTGCCGCCGGACGTGAACGAGTCGGGCCCGCGCTTCGCCGCGGTCGGGGACGCCATCCGCTTCGGGATGGGTGCCGTCCGCAACGTCGGCGCCAACGTCGTCGATTCGATCATCAAGACCCGCGAGGAGAAGGGCAAGTACTCCTCGTTCACCGACTTCCTGGACAAGGCCGAGCTGGTGGCCTGCAACAAGCGGGTGCTGGAATCGCTGATCAAGGCGGGCGGGTTCGACTCGCTGGGCAACACGCGGCTGTCGATGATCCAGGTACACGAGGACGCGGTCGAAGCGGTGGTGCCGCTCAAGCGGCAGGAGGCGATGGGCCAGTTCGACCTGTTCGGCGCGGGTGATGAGGACGAGGGCGCGTCGAGTTCCTCGTCGCCGCTGGCGCACCTGAAGTTCGGTGAGGAGGAGTGGCCGCGTAAGCAGCTGCTGTCCTACGAGCGGGAGATGCTGGGCCTGTACGTGTCGGCGCATCCGCTCGACGGGGCCGAGCGCATCCTGCGCAAGCACGCGCCCAAGCCGATCGCGGCGATCCTGGACAACCCGCCGAAGGAAGGCGAGCTGGTCGTCTCGGGCCTGATCACCTCGCTCGAGCGCCGGGTCAACAAGAAGGGCGAGCCCTGGGCGATCTGCACGGTCGAGGACATGGACGCCTCGCTCGAGGTGCTGTTCTTCCCGAAGTCGTACGCGATGTTCTCGGCGGATCTGGTCGAGGACAATGCCGTCCTGGTCAAGGGCCGGGTGAACTGGCGCGAAGACAAGATGTCCGTCTTCGGCGGCGGCCTGGTCCCGCTCGACCTGTCGGAGATCGGCAACGGCGAGGACGAGCCGCCGCTGATGTTGCACTGCTCGGCCGAGAAGCTCGACAAGAGCGTGGTGGGCGAGCTGAAGCAGACCCTGCTGGCGCACAAGGGCGACACCCCGGTCCGGCTCAAGCTGATCGGCCGCCAGCAGGAGACGGTCTTCGCGCTCTACGACTACCCGGTCAAGGTGACGAGCATGCTCATGGGCGAACTGAAAGGCATCCCGGGTATCACCGCGAGCACCTGACGAGCCCGCCGGTCGGCTGCCCCGTAGGTCACGAGGCGAACACGCCCAGCACACGGTGCCGGGCGGGGGCGAGTTCCGCCGTGGCCACGAGGACGCCGCGCAGCGTGATCTGCGGCAGTTCTGGCTGAACCGACCGCAATAGCCCACTGCTCGGATGCACCGAGGCTGTTCATCGCGATTCTCCGTCTGAGGGCTGGTTGTCGCGCGTTCTTCCAGCAAGGAAACGATTACTCTCCGTCGCGATCTGGGCTGTCCGTGACGCCGTTCGCGCCCGGCTTAGCGGTCTTGGCCGCGCTTGCGGGACGGCTCGTTTCCCATCGGGCCGGAAGCGCACTGTGACCGGACCGGGCGCGAGGTTGTGGCTAATCCCGGCGGAGAACGCGAGCCTCGCGGTCACGACCTCGCCCGGTGCGGTGAGTACGGCGGTCGGCCAACCAACTACAGCACGTAGTATTCACTGCTCCATACGAGTGATGGTTTCCCTAATGAGGTGGCGCTACTGAGAGCAACCGGGTAAACCTGGTCGAGCCTTCACTTCGAGGGATTCGCTACGGAAAGTGGCGGTCCGGTTGGCGGTCCGGGGATGGGGCCACCAGCCGAACGAGCCGTAGTCGTCCGATGGGGACACGCACGCTCATTTCTCGGCGCCATTGCCGGCGTCCGCGGGGGACCGTTCGGTGATCGCGCGAAGGCACCCGCTCGGGTGGGCTCGCAGGAGGGGGAGCTGAGCCCACCCGAGCCCAGCGCGTTTTCATGATGGGATATCGGCCGTCTGCCCCTGACCGGAGGAGCCGAGATGCCCGACGAGCGCGCACCGCGCCCGGCCCACGTGTGGTACCGGCCGATGACGGCCCGAGACCGTTCGGAGCGGCATCGCGCCGCGACACCGCTGGAGCTGCTGTTCGACCTGTGTTTCGTGGTCGCGGTGAGCATGGCGGGCGGGCAACTGCACCATTCCCTCGCCGAGCACCAGATCGGGCACGGCGTCCTGTCCTACCTCCTGGTGTTCTTCGCGATCTGGTGGGGCTGGGTGAACTTCAGCTGGTTCGCGTCGGCCTTCGACACCGACGACGTGCCGTACCGCGTCGCGACGTTCGTGCAGATCGTCGGCGCCCTCGTGGTCGCCGCCGGGGTGCCGGACGCCTGGCACGAGGACTTCACCACGGTCACCGCCGGGTACGTGATCATGCGGTTCGCGATGGTCGGCCAGTGGTTGCGCGCGGCGCGCCAGGACGAGGGCAACCGGCCGACCGCGCTGCGCTACGCGCTCGGGGTCACCGTCGTCCAGCTGGGCTGGTTGCTGCGGCTCGCGGTGCCGGAATCGTGGTTCCTGCCGAGCTTCCTCGTGCTCGTCGTGGCCGAACTGCTGGTCCCGGTCTGGGCCGAGCAGGCGGCCCCGACGAACTGGCACCCGCACCACATCGGTGAGCGGTACGGGCTGTTCACCCTGATCGTGCTCGGCGAATCGGTGCTCGCGGCGAGCAACGCGCTGCAGGAGGCACTCGGCAGCGGGCATCCCGCCGGCGGGCTGATCTCGGTCGCGATCGCGGGGGTGGCGATCGTGTTCGCGATGTGGTGGCTCTACTTCGACCAGCCCGCGCACCGGCGGCTGGCGCAGTTCCGGCGGGGCTACGTGTGGGGCTACGGGCACTACGTGATCTTCGGCTCGGCGGCGGCCGTCGGGACCGGGCTCGAGCTGGTGATCGACTACGACACCCACACCGGCCATCTCGGCGGGCTGGGCACCGCGCTCGCACTGAACGTGCCGATCGCGCTGTACCTGCTGAGTGTGTGGCTGCTGCATGTCGGGCCGCGCAACGAATGCCGCCCGATCGCCGTGGGGTTCCCGCTCGCGGCCGCGCTGGTGCTCGCGGTGTCGTTCACTCCGCTGCCGGTGCACCTCGCCGCGGTCGTCGTGGTGGGTCTCGTCGTGACGAGCGTCGTCGCGACCCACGGCCACCCGGTCGGGGAATAGCGAGAGGCCGGGATCCCCCGCGGAGATCCCGGCCTCTCGAAGCGAGGTCAGCTGAGTGCACTGCCCTTCTGCCACTGGCTCCACGACAAGGCCCAGTCGCCGTAGAGGTCCCACACGGGCAGCTGCGGGCCGCCGGAATTGGCCACCTCGACGACATCGCCGAGCCCCAAGGTGTTGAAGAACCACTGGGCGTTGGCCGCGTTGAGGTTGATGCAGCCGTGTGACACGTTCGTACTGCCCTGCGCGCCCACGCTGTTCGGGTTCTCGTGCACGAACTCGCCGTCGTTGGAAATGCGTTCCGACCACTGCTCGTTCGACCGGTACGCATTCGGGTCGGGCGGGCACACGCCGTACGTGCACGAGTCCATGATGTAGTTCGCCGACTTGAACGAGATCACGTGCGCGCCCAGATGCGTCGGGGTCGCGTCCTTGCCCATCGAGATCGGCATCGACTTGACCATCTGCCCGTTGTGGAAGATCTGCATCTGTTCGGTGTTGCCGTCGGCCTTCGCGATCCACGAGTCGTGCACGTGGTAGGTCTCCGTGCGGTCTTCCGCGCCGTACACGCCGTTGCCGAAGTCGACCCCGTAGATCTTCGCGGACACCGTCAGCGTGGTGCCCGGCTGCCAGTAGTCCTTCGGCCGGTAGTGCACGTTCTTGCTGTCGACCCAGTACCAGCCGCCCTCCTGCGGCGGGTTCGACTTGACCGACAGTTGCTTCTCCACCGCCGCCTTGTTCTTCACGTCGTAGGAGAACTGGAACACGATCGGCTGGCCGACGCCGACGCCGGTCTGCGCCACCGAGGACGGCGCCGGGATCAGGTTCGCGTTGGCCTGCTTCGCGGGCTTGATCGTGCTCACGGTGCTCTGCTGGTCCACGGATTTGCCCGAGGGGTCGGTCGCGTGCGCGTCGATCTGGTACTTCGCCCCGTAGCCGAGCGCATCGCTCGACGTCCACGTCGTCTTGTCCGCCGACAGGCTGCCGTTGACCTTGGTGCCCTTGGCCGCGTTGGTGACCGTGACGTCGGTGATGGTGCCGCCCGCGGCCTTCACGACGATCGGCGTGGTGGGGCTGACGTTGGTCGAGTCGGCGGCGGGCTGGATCGAGAGCGACACCGCGGGAGCCGCCGGCGACGTGGCAGCACCGCCGTTGTTTCCGTTAGGGGAGGTCGTGCCCGAATTGCCGGAACTGCACGCCGAAACGGCAAGCGCGGTCAGTAACAGGCCGATGAGCACGCCGGAACGAGATCTGCCAGGAAGACGTAAAGGCTTGGTCAAAAACATCAGGTCTCTTTTGTGGAGGTCGAAGGAGCGGGCTGTGCATCAAAGTACCGCGCTGGTATGGACGGCCCACCACGTGGTTTGTTGCGGCGAAGTGGCGTGTGTCACGCTGGGCTTTCCGCGGCTGACACGACTTTCACACCGGGTCCTCCGTAAAGTCCGGGACCGGCGACGAGCAGGTCGTCGAGATATGCCAGGGCGGCCCCATAGGCACTTTTGTCCAATTCCGCGGTATGGCTGAAATCGAGCGGGCTCATCCGCACCGGCACCGGTCCCGGCAGGTACACGACCGGCACCTCGGCGGCCGCGAGCGGCGCCTCGAGCACGGCCTGGTTCCGCATGCTGATCATCGCCGTGTACATCAGGACCTCGGCGAACGTGTGCGGCGGCGACGGGATCTGGCCGGGGAAGGCGCAGTCGAGCACGACGAGCGAGCGCGCACCCATGTGCAGCGCCTGCCTCATCGGCACGTTCGCGACGAGGCCGCCGTCGTAGAGCAGGCGGCCCTCGTGCTCGACCGGCGGGTAGATCCCGGGGATCGCGGAACTCGCGAGCAGGGTGGGCAGCAGTTCGCCGGAGCGGACCAGCACGGGTTCGGCGGTGTCGACGTCGGTGGTCACCACGCCGAGGGGAACTTCGAGGTCGTCGAACGTCGCACCCCCACCGAGATGTTGCCGGATGATCATCGCGAGTCCGGTGTTGGGGAACAGGTGGGTTTTCGCGTGGTGGAGCGTGCGGACCCGGCTGAACACGCCGCCGGGGAACGCCTCGGCGCGCGTCAGGTGCGTCCAGATCTCCGGCAGGCGGCGCGTCGCGTCCTCCGGGGCGGCGGCGAGGACCGCGCCGTTGAGCGAGCCGACGGACGTGCCGGCCACGAGGTCCGGGCGGATGCCGTGCTCGTCGAGCGCCCGCAGCATGCCGACCTGCATGGCGCCAAGGCTGCCGCCACCCCCGAGCACGAACCCGACCGGACGGGGCAGTGTCATCTCGGACATGTCGATCCCCTCCCCTTACCGCCCATGGTGCCCCGCGCGCACTGGCACGGCCATTTCTGGTGACGGCCGGAACACGCTCCGGCGATTGGGGGTTTTCCTGTCGCTACTCGTGGGTAACACTCGTCACAAAGCTCTTGACGCCGAGGAGGTGGCTGCGATGACACGAGCCAAGGTGACCGAACGGGAGGCCCGTGCGCTGGCGGAGGAGTCCCGCGAGACCGGCTGGGTCAAGCCGTCGTTCGCGAAGGAGCTCTATCTCGGCCGGTTCCGGCTCAATCTGGTGCATCCCCACCCGCGTCCCGCCGCCGAAGCCGCGGCGCCGGCCGAGGAGTTCCTCGGCCGGCTCCGCGAGTACTGCGCGACGATCGACGGCGGCGTCATCGAGCGCGAGGCGCGGATTCCCGACGAGTACGTGAAGGGGCTCGCGGGGCTCGGCTGTTTCGGGATCAAGATTCCCGAGGAGTACGGCGGGCTCGGCCTGACCCAGGTCGCCTACAACCGCGCGCTCATGCTCGTCGCTTCGGTGAACCCGACGCTCGGCGTGCTGCTTTCTGCACACCAGTCGATCGGCGTGCCCGAACCGCTCAAACTCGCGGGCACGCCCGAGCAGAAGGCGAAGTTCCTGCCCCGCTGCGCGAGGGGCGCGATCACGGCGTTCCTGCTCACCGAACCGGACGTCGGCTCCGACCCGGCGCGGCTCGCGTCCTCGGCGGTGCCCACCGAGGACGGCGAGGCCTACGAGCTGGACGGCGTGAAGCTGTGGACCACCAACGGGGTCGTGGCCGAACTCGTCGTGGTAATGGCGCGGGTGCCGGCTTCCGACGGGCATCCGGGCGGGGTGACGGCGTTCATCGTCGAGATGGACAGCCCCGGTATCACCGTCGAGCGGCGCAACGCGTTCATGGGCCTGCGCGGGATCGAGAACGGGCTGACGCGGTTCCACCGCGTCCGCGTGCCCAAGGAGAACGTGGTCGGTGGCGAGGGCAGGGGACTCAAGATCGCGCTGGCCACGCTGAACACCGGCCGCCTGTCGATCCCGTCGATGTGCGCGGGGGCGGGCAAATGGTGCCTGAAGATCGCGCGCGAGTGGTCGGCCGAGCGGGTGCAGTGGGGCGGGCCGATCGCCGGGCACGGTGCGGTGGCGAACAAGATCTCGTTCATCGCCGCGACGACGTTCGCGATGGAGAGCGTGCAGGAGCTGTCCGGGTATATGAGCGACGAGGGGCGCAACGACATCCGCATCGAGGCGGCGCTGGCGAAGCTGTGGGCGAGTGAGATGTCGTGCCAGGTCGCCGATGAGCTGCTGCAGATCCGCGGCGGGCGCGGGTACGAGACCGCGGCCTCGCTCGCGGCGCGTGGCGAGCGGGCGGTCGGAGCCGAGCAGCTGGTGCGGGATCTGCGGATCAACCGGATCTTCGAGGGTTCCACGGAGATCATGCACCTGTTCATCGCGCGTGAGGCCGTCGATGCGCATCTGGCGGCCGCGGGCGCGCTCGCCGACGTCGAGGCGTCACCGCGTGACAAGGCGAAGGCGGCGGCGAAGGCGAGCGGGTTCTACGCGAAGTGGCTGGCACAGCTGGTCAGCGGCAAGGGAAACGTGCCGACCTCGTTCCACGAGTTCGGCATGCTCGCGCCGCACCTGCGGTATGTCGACCGGACGGCACGCAAGCTGGCGCGCTCGACGTTCTACGGGATGGCGCGCTGGCAGGCCGGGCTCGAGAAGCGGCAGGGCTTCCTCGGGCGGATCGTCGACATCGGTGCCGAACTGTTCGCGATGGCCGCCAGTTGCGTGCGAGCCGAACGGGAGGACACCGAGAGCGCGCGGGAACTGGCGGACGTGTTCTGCCGCCAGGCGCGGCTGCGCATCGAGGTCCTGTTCGACGCGCTCTGGGACAACACCGACGACGAGGCGCGCGAGCTGACCGCCGGTGTCCTCGATGGGCGGTACAGGTGGCTGGAGGAGGGCGTTTTCGACCCGAGCGAGGGCACGGGCCCGTGGATCGCCGACTGGCGCGCCGGTGCGTCTGCCGAAGCGTCGGTCCACCGCCCGATTCCCCCCGGATGACACCACCGCCTGCCCACCGCCGCGGAGATCTACGTTCGGGACGCCGAGATCACACGCTCGAGTCGGTCTCTTGCTCTTGTCTGACCGGCGCGGCGCGCTTCTTGCGCCATCGGAGGGCGAAGAACACCCCGGCCGCCGCGAGTAGCGCCAGCACGATGAACCCGCCGGTGCTCATCAGGCTCTCGACGCGCTTCGCCGCCTCGCCCAGCGCCACGCCGATGCTGATGTGCAGCGCCGACCAGCACAGTGCACCCGCGAAGGCCGCGGGCAGGAACTTGCGGAACGGCAGGCCCGAGGTGCCGGCCGCGGCCGGGGTCAGGGTGCGGATCACCGGCAGGAACCGTGCGAAGAACACGGCCCATGCGCCCCGCCTGTGCAGGATCCCGGTCGCCCGGTCCCACGCGTCCACGCCGTGTTTCTGGATCAGCTTCGTCTCGCGCAGGCGCGGCCCCCACCGCCGCCCGATGGCGTACCCGATCGAGTCACCCATCGTGGCGCACGCCGTCACCACGCCCCACAGGATCAGGAACCGTGGCACGGTGTGCGCTGTCGTCGCCGCCACGAGCAGGCCCGACTCGCCGGGCGCCAGGAAGCCCAGCCCGATCGTGCATTCCAGGAACACGAGCAGACCGGTGGCGCCGACCAGCGCCGGCTGCGGAAGGTTCTGCAGCCAGTTCAGGATATCGGTGACCACGGCACGCCCCCCTGCCCGATTTGTCGGTGTCGAGGTCCAACCTAGCGCGGCCGGTGGGGAGCGGCCTCAGGGACGAACCCTGAAAGTCAGCGGGTCAGCAGGCTCGCGGCCTCCTGCGCGGCGGGCCCGGCTTCGGCCAGGTGGGCGAGGTTCTCGGGCAGCGGCTCGCCGCGGTGGCGCTTGGTCTGTGCGTAGAGCCGGCCCGCGCGGTACGAGGACCGCACCAGCGGGCCCGCCATGACCCCGGCGAAGCCCAGCGACTCGGCCACGGCCGAGTGCTCGACGAACTCCTCCGGTCTGACCCAGCGGTCCACCGGGTGATGCCGCACCGAGGGGCGCAGGTACTGGGTGATGGTGAGGATCTCGCACCCGGCCTCGACCAGGTCGCGCATCGCGGGCTCGACCTCGTCCGGGGTCTCACCCATGCCGAGGATGAGGTTGGACTTGGTCACCAGCCCGGCTTCACGGGCCCTCGTGAGGACCTCCAGCGAGCGCGCGTACCGGAACCCGGGACGGATCCGCTTGAAGATCCGCGGCACGGTCTCGATGTTGTGCGCGAGCACCTCCGGCGCGGAGGAGAACACCTCGGCCAGCTGGGCCGGGTCGGCGTTGAAGTCGGGGATCAGCAGCTCAACGCCGGTACCGGGGTTGAGCGCGTGGATCTGGCGCACGGTCTCGGCATACAGCCACGCACCACCGTCGGGCAGGTCGTCGCGGGCGACCCCGGTGACCGTCGAGTAGCGCAGGCCCATCGCCTGCACGCTCTCGGCGACCTTGCGCGGTTCGGACGTGTCCAGCGCGGCGGGCCGACCGGTGTCGATCTGGCAGAAGTCACAGCGCCGGGTGCACTGGTCGCCGCCGATCAGGAAGGTGGCTTCGCGGTCTTCCCAGCACTCGTAGATGTTGGGACAGCCCGCCTCCTCACACACCGTGTGCAGACCCTCCCGCCGGACCAGGCCCTTGAGCTCCGTGAACTCCGGCCCCATCCTCGCCCGCGTCTTGATCCAGGACGGCTTCTTCTCGATCGGGGTCTCCGCGTTACGGACCTCGAGCCGCAGCAGCTTCCGACCTTCAGGCGCAGCAGTCACGCCTGCCAGCGTACGCGTGCGGTCCGGGCGGCGTCCCGTGCTGCGATCTATCGCACTGCCCCGCATCAACGCACGTCACGCATGGCGTGCAGGTCGATCTGCGCGCCCGACGAAGCCAGCAGCGGCGCGGCGGCCGCGCGCCGCGGATCGGCGCGGTAGGCGGCGAAGTCCTCGTCACCGTCGAACGTGACGATATGAGCCTCGAGGCGGCCGTCCGGCGTCCGCAGCCGCCGTTCGAGTCGCCCGCCGTGCTCGGCGAGGAGTGGGAGGACCGCGTTCTCGTAGGCTTCGAACGCCGCCAGCTGCCCGTCCGGGAGTCGAGCGAGCAGCAGGTAGGTGACCGCCATGGTTATGCCGGGTCCGGCGTGACGCCCGTCAACTTCGCCGTCAGCTCCCACAGCCCGGCGCCCGTCGCGCGATCGAGGGCCGCGGCCAGCGGCTTGACGATGCGCGGGTACCCGCGCAGTTGGAGGCCGCCAGGGGCGAGGTAGTCGCCACCGTTGACCCCGGCCGCCGTCGCCGCGTAGAGCTGCGGCAACGCGCCCATCCGGACGTCCTGCGCGATCAGCAGGTCGCCTAGTTTCGACGTCCCCGCGATGAGCGGGCCGAGCAGCCCGGGGTACGTCTTCGCCATGTTCGCTTCGAGGTTGGTGACCGTATAGCCGGGCGCGGCCGCGACGCTGACGACGTCCTCGCCCGCGGCCCGCAGCCGCCTGTCCAGCTCCAGCGCGAACACCTGGTTCGCGAGCTTCGACTGTCCGTACGCGGTGGCGGGGTTGTAGCGCCGGTGCTCGTAGTTCGGGTCGGCCAGATCGATCTTGGCGCCGGTCGCCGCGAAGCTGGTCAGGGTGACGACGCGAGCGTTCGTGCCGCGGCGCAGGGCCGGCATCAGCTGCCAGGTGAGCGCCGCGTGCCCGAGGTGGTTGGTGCCGAACTGCAGCTCGAACCCGTCGGCGGTGCGGCGCTTGGGCGTGGCCATGATCCCGCCGTTGTTCATCAGGACGTCGAGTGCGTCGCCGCTATGATCCCGTGCCTCGGCGGCCGCCCGGTGGACGGAGCCGAGGTCGGCGAGATCGAGCAGGATGAGCTCGGGCGCGGTGTGCGCGACCGTCTGGACGGTGCGCAGAGCCTGCTCACCACGTTCGGCGGACCGGCAGGCGAGCAGGACGCGCGCGCCTTTGGCCGCGAAGACCTTCGCGCTTCGCAGCCCGAGCCCGGAGTTCGCGCCCGTGATGAGCACCGTGCGCCCGGTCTGGTCCGGGATATCGGTTTCCGTCCACTTCGCCATGCACGGATGTTAGATCGTCAGGCGCTCGGGGCGAGCATCTTCAGCAGGTGCCCGAGCGGGTTGCGTCGCGGGGCCTCCAGTTCCGGCCCGTGCCGCAGCAGTGCGAAGAACGCCGTGCCCACCTTCGTGATCTCGTCGGCGGGCTCGCCGGGATCGGCCAGGCCGGCGGCCACCGCCAGCATCCGCACTTCGGCCTCGTGCATCTGGCGCACGGCCGGGTAGCGCTCGACCTGGGCGTCGAGCACCGCGCGCAGCGTACGGTTCGCGCGCACGGCGCGGTGCCACGCGCGCGTCACCGCCTCGACGTGATCGTCGGTCCCGTCTTCGAACTCGGTGCGCAGATGCCCGCTGAGCAGGCGGCTCCAGCGGTACTGCAGGGCGAGCAGCAGTTGCTCCTCGCTTCCGAAGACCTCTTTCGCGCCGGGGATCTCGGCGAGGGGCAGGTGCGCCCGCGGATCACGGGAGGCGCGCCGCAACACCGCGTCGGCTATGTCTCGTCGTTGGTAGAAATCCGTCCAGCCCATGGGTCGTCCCCTTCTGTGACCCGGTGCATACTCTCGGTCTGCTCCATACTGTTGGTATGATGCCGGCACCGCGAACATACCACGGGTATGTGAACCTGGGGGCTGGCGTAAACTGTGTCGGTGGCGACAATGCGGTCCAGGCGGCTCGACTATTCGGAGTCCACGCGATCCGCGCTGGTGGACAGTGCGGTCGCGCTGTTCACGAAACGGGGGTATGCGGGCACTTCGCTGGACGAGATCGCCAAGCGGGCACGAGTGACCAAAGGCGCGCTGTACCACCATTTCAGCGGCAAACAGGCGCTGTTCGAAGCGGCGTTCAGTCAGGTGGAAAGCGGTGTCTTCGGCCGGCTCGAAGAAATCATGAGCGGGCCCGAGACGGCGTGGGAGCGCGCGCTGCGCGGGTTGCGCGCGTTCATTTCGGCCTGTCTCGATCCCGCGTACCAGCGCATCGCGATTCACGAGGCGCCGGTGGTGATGGGCTGGGAACGCTGGCGTGAGGCGGAGGACAGGGCGAGCTTCGGGCTGATCCGCTCGAGCCTGGAGGACCTGATCGAAGCCGGCGAAGTGGAGAGCGTGCCGGTGGAGATCACCGCGCGCCTGCTGTTCGGCGCTTTGTCCGCCGCCGCAACGGAAATCGCGAGCTCACCGGATCCGGAGAAGGTCGGCGGGCAGGTCGAAGAGGTGATCACGCAGTTGCTCACGCGGCTCCGCCGCATCGACCAGCCGTGAGCGGCGCGGCTCACGGAAGTACGTCCGCGCCACCTGGGCGAGAACCTGCTTGGCGAGTTCGGCCTTGGCCGGGTCGACCGGCGCCGAGGTGGGACGAGCCGAACTGGTGTCGCCACGCGGGGGTGCGGCGTCCACCTCGATGTGCACTCCTGCCGCCGCTGAAGAGCACCACGGCGCCGACGACGTGGCCCGGCGCCGAACGGATCACGCCGCGAGCGAGCAAGGCCACCCGTTAGTGTGGAGTTGTGGACTTGAGGATCTTCACCGAACCCCAGCAAGGCGCCAGCTACGACGACCTGTCTCGGATCGCGAAAAAGACCGAAGAAACCGGTTTCGACGCGTTCTTCCGGTCCGACCATTTCCTGAAGATGGGCGGGGTTTCCGGGCTGCCAGGGCCGACCGACTCGTGGGTGACGCTCGGCGCGCTCGCCCGCGAGACCTCGCGGATCCGGCTCGGCACGCTGGTCACATCGGCCACCTTCCGGCACCCGTCGGTGCTCGCGATCTCGGTCGCGCAGGTGGACCAGATGTCCGGTGGGCGAGTCGAACTGGGCCTCGGCGCCGGCTGGTTCGACGGTGAGCACACCGCCTACGGCATCGAGCTGCCGCCGCTGAAGGAGCGGTTCGACCGGTACGAAGAGCAACTCGCGATCATCACCGGACTGTGGGAAACCCGCGAGGGCGAGACGTTCGACTTCGCCGGTGAGCACTTCCAGCTCAAGGATTCGCCCGCGCTGCCGAAGCCGGTGCAGACCCCGCGCCCGCCGGTGATCATCGGCGGTGGCGGCAAGAAGCGCACGCCCGCGCTCGCGGCCCGCTACGCCGACGAGTTCAACCTGCCGTTCACCGACGCGGCGACGGCCGCCGCCCAGTTCGAGCGGGTCGAGGCGGCCGCACGCGAGATCGGCCGCGACCCCAAGGAGATCACCCGTTCCGTCGCGCTGACGGTCGCCGTGGGCGCGGACGACGCCGAGGTGGCGCGCCGCGCCGAAGCGATCGGCCGGGAAACCGGCGAACTCAGGCGGAACGGGCTTGCCGGAACACCGGCGGAGGTGGTCGAGAAGATCGGCCGGTTCCGCGAGGAGGCCGGGATCACCCGGCTGTACCTGCAGGTGCTGGACCTGTCGGACCTCGACCACCTGGAGCTGATCGCGTCCGCGATCGCACCCCAGCTGGACTGAGTGCCTCAGGGCTGCAACGCGAAGGTGACGCCGGGGGCGAGGGGCGCGGCGGGGCGGGAAAGCCAGCGGTCCTCGCTCACCGGCAGTTCACCGTCGAGGGCGGCCAGCACGGCGTCGCGGGCCAGTGGAAGCGCCTCGGCGACGGTCACGTCGCGCTCCAGCTCATAGGAAAGCGAGGTCACGCCCGCGTCCCGGATACCGCACGGGACGATCTTGTCGAACGCGGACAGATCGGCGTCGCAGTTCAGCTCGAACCCGTGCATCGTGACCCCGCGCTGGACCCGGATGCCGATCGCGGCGATCTTGCGCTCGAGGCCGCGCTCGTCGGCTGGCACCCACACCCCGCTGCGGCCCTCGACGCGGCCGGTGTGCACGCCGAACTGGTCGCACACCTTGATCAGCGCCTCTTCCAGCCGCCGCACGTAGTGCACGACGTCGATCGGGTCACCGAGCTTGATGATGGGGTAACCGACCAGCTGACCCGGCCCGTGCCAGGTGATCTTGCCGCCGCGGTCGACGTCGATGACCGGGGTGCCGTCGGCCGGCCGGTCGCCCGGCTCGGTCCGCTTGCCGGCCGTGTACACCGACGGATGTTCCAGCAGCAGCATCGTGTCCGGCCCGGTGCCGTCGGCGCGGGCGTTGACGTACGTCCGCTGCAGCTCCCATGCCTCGAGGTAGTCGATCGTGCCGATGGGACGGACGTCGACCGGTTCGGTGCCGGCGCGGCAAGAGGAAACGCTCACAGAACGCCAGGTTACGCCGCATGGGCCGGTCCAGATATAGGTCCGGGTAGGAGCCGCACCACACTCGCGGCGAGCAGTCCGGTGCCGAGCACGCCGAGTACCGCGCCGACGGTGTCGGTGAGCCAGTGTACCCCCAGGAGCAGCCGGGTCAGCGCGACCACCGCGGTCACCAGGCTCGAGGCGAGCGCGGCCCAGCGGGTCATCGCGGGGGCGAGCCACCGGCACAGCAGCACGAGAGCCAGCGCGCTGCTCGCGATCGCCACCACATGCCCGCTGGGATAGCTGAACTCGGCGTACTCCCGTGGTCGTTGGCGCAGGAAGAGCGGTTTGGCCAGCCAGCTGGTGAGCCGCGCCGCCCCGTAGACGACCAGCGCCCGCGCGACCAGCCACGCTTCCCGCCGCGAACCCCGGTACCAGGCGAGGATCGCGCCGGTGAGCAGCCCGATCGCGACCACGGCGGGGACGGCGATCCCGAGCAGATCGCTCACCAGACTCGTGACCTGGCCGAGGGTGCCGCGCCACAGCCCGTAGAACGCACCGGTCACCGCGAGATCGAGCGCGAGGGGGTGCTTCGCGACCACGACGCCGAGCACGATGAACAGGCACAGGAACCCGGCCCCGGTGAGCGGCCAGCGGATCAACGAACGGCCGCCAGTGCAGCGTCCACAGTGGAGTGTGCGAACGAGTATCCGGCCTCGCGCAGCGCGGCCGGCACCGCCCGCTGCGAGACGAGCACCAATTCGTCCGCGGCCTCGCCGAGCACCGCCTCGAGCGCGAAACCGGGCACCCGCCACGGCGCCGGCCGGTTCAGCGCCCGCCCGAGCGCCTTGGTGAACTGGCTGTTCGTGACGGGTTCGGGGCCGGACAGGTTGACCGGTCCGGCGAGCGTTTCGTGCTCGATCAGGAACCGGATCCCGGCGGCCTCGTCGTGCTCGCTGATCCACGGCAGGTACTGCCTGCCGTCGCCGAGCCGCCCGCCAAGGCCGAGCCGGAACAGCGGCTTGAGCAGGCCGAGCAGGCCACGGCGGCGGCTGAGCACGAGCCCGGTCCGCACGTGCACCACGCGGGCTCCGGCACGCTTGGCGGGTGCGGTGGCCGCCTCCCATGCCTCGCACAGATGCGCCAGGAAACCCTCGCCGCGGGATGCGGTCTCGTCGAGAACCTCGTCGCCGCGGTCGCCGTAGTAGCCCACGGCGGAGGCGTTGACCAGGACCGGGATCTCGTGCTCCGCGACCGCTTCGGCGAGCACCTCGGTCGGCTCGATCCGGCTGTCGGCGATCATCTGCTTCCGGGCCGCGCTCCATCGGGTGACCATCGACGAGCCGCACAGGTTCACGACCGCGCCGACGTCGTTGAACGCCTTGCCGTCGATCCGGCCGGACGGCGGGTCCCAGGTGTAGTCGCCGGTGCCTCGCACGAGCCGCCGCACTTGGTGGCCGGCATCGGTGAGAGCGGCGACGAGGGCTGTGCCGATGAGCCCGCGGGAGCCCGCGACCAGGACGCGCATGGGCTCACCCTATTCCGGGTATGCGAAGGGGCGCCCCGCGGAGGACCACCGGGCGCCCCTTCCGAAGCCGCCTACAGGCCCAGTTCGTCCTCGAAGTGGCCCTCTTCGAGGCGGTTCTTGATCGTGGTCAGGAACCGGCCCGCGTCGGCGCCGTCGATCAGGCGGTGGTCGTAGGTCAGCGCCAGGTACGCCATCGACCGGATGGCGATGGTGTCCTGCCCGTCGGCGTCGGTCGCCACGACCGGCCGCTTCACCACCGCGCCGACGCCCAGGATCCCGGACTGCGGCTGGTTGATGATCGGCGTGTCGAACAGGGCGCCGTTGCTGCCCAGGTTCGTGATGGTGAAGGTGCCGCCCGACAGCTCGTCCGGCGTGACCTTGTTCGCCCGCGTGCGGGCCGCCAGGTCCGCGATACCCCGGGCGAGACCCGCCAGGTTCAGCCCGCCGGCGTCGTGGATGACCGGGGAGATCAGGCCCTTCTCGGTGTCCACCGCGACCGCGAGGTGCTCCTCGCCGAAGTAGGTGATCTCCTTCGTGTCCTCGTTGAGGTAGGCGTTGACGTTCGGATGCGCCTTGAGCGCCTCGACCGTCGCCTTCGCGAAGAACGGCAGGAAGGTCAGCTTGACGCCCTCACGCTCGGCGAAACCCGCCTTGGCCTGCTGGCGCAGCCGGGCGACCTTGGTGACGTCGACCTCGAACACCTGGGTCAGCTGCGCGGAGGTCTGCAGCGACTCGCGGGTGCGCTGCGCGATGACCTGGCGGATCCGGCTCGCCTTCTGCACGGTGCCGCGCAGGGCCGCCAGCTCCGGCGAAGCCGCCGGGGCCGGGGCGCTGGGCCGCTGCACGGCGGGCGCCGCGGCCGGGGCGGGCGTGGCCTGCTGCTGCTTGGCATCGGCCGCCGCGAGCACGTCCTGCTTGCGGATCCGGCCGCCGACCCCGCTGCCGGTCAGGGTCGACAGGTCGATGCCGTGCTCGGTGGCGAGCTTGCGCACCAGTGGCGTGACGTACGGGCCGCTGCCGTCGGATTCGGGCGCCGGGGCCTGCGGCGCCGGGGTCTGCGGCGCCGGGGCCTGCGCGGCGGGCGGCGTCGGCGCGGGCGGGGGAGCCGAAGCGGGC
>NZ_VDFW01000026.1 GCF_006152065.1 Amycolatopsis alkalitolerans | reverse complement strand
GCCAAGGCCCCCCGGCGCCGGATCGGTGATCCGGCGGACCGCGGCCACGACCCGCTTGTAGTTCGCCAGCGGTTCGCCCATGCCCATGAACACGATGTTCGACAGCCGTCCCGGCCCGCCGGGCATCCGCCCGTCCCGCATCACGGCCGCCGCCGAGCGCACCTGGTCCACGATCTCGGCGGTGGACAGGTTGCGCTCCAGGCCACCTTGCCCGGTCGCGCAGAACGGGCACGCCATCCCGCAGCCCGCCTGACTCGAAATACACAGGGTCGCGCGGTCGGGGTACCGCATCAGGACGCTTTCGAGCAGCGTCGCGTCGTGCGCGCGCCACAACGTCTTGCGGGTCGCGCCTTCGTCACATTCCAGCGCCCTGACCTCGGTCAGCAGCGGTGGCATCAGCTCCCCGACCAGCCGTTCGCGTGACGCGGCCGGGATGTCGGTCATCGCCTCGGCGTCGACCGTCAGCCGGGAGAAGTAGTGGTTCGACAGCTGCTTGGCGCGGAACGGCTTCTCACCGAGTTCGGCGACGGCTTCGGCCCGCTCGGCGACGGTGAGGTCGGCGAGGTGGCGCGGCGGCAACCCGCGTTTGGGCGCTTCGAAGACCAGGGGAAGGGCACTCATGACCGTTCCAGTGTGCCATGACCTGCACGGTTGCATGCCGACTGTTTCCGATATATCGTGAACATGTCGGAACAAGTCGAAAGGAGACCGACATGAGAAACCGTCCACCTTTTCCCCCACGTCCTGACGCGCGAGGCGCGTTCGGCCCCTGGCCTCGCGGCTTCGGCGAATTCCCTCCCGGCTGGGGCCCCGGCGGCCCGATGCGCGGCCACCTGCGCGGGCATCACCGCGGCGGCCGGCGTGGCCGGCGCGGCGACGTGCGCTCCGCGATCCTGACCCTGCTGGCCGAGCAGCCGCGTCACGGTTACGAGATCATCAGCGAGATCGCCGCGCGCAGCGGCGGATTCTGGCGCCCGAGCCCGGGTTCGGTGTACCCGACGCTGCAACTGCTCGCGGACGAAGGCCTGGTCACCAGCCGCGACGAGGGCGGCAAGAAGCTGTTCGAGCTCACCGACGAGGGCCGCGCGGCCGCCGAGCGGCAGGACGGCGCCCCGCCGTGGGAGCAGATCGCGCACGATGTCGACCCGACCGAGATCGACCTCCGCAAGGCGGGCGCCACACTGGCCGCCGCGGCGATCCAGGTCTCGCAGGCCGGCACGCCGGATCAGAAGAGGCGCGCCGTCACCGTCCTCAACGAGGCGCGGCGCTCGCTCTACGGCATCCTCGGCGAGATCGACACCGAGGAAGACGAAGAGTGACCGGGCAGCACGAGGCCGGTGGGCTTCTCGCGCACATGTACGCGATACCCCACCGGCACCGTGTACCCGTCGTCGCCGCCGGCGCGTAGCACGTCTTCGATCGCGTTCGCGGCGACCTCCGGGCTGAACTCGATCTTCAGCACCGACACCAGCTCCGTCCTCGTGCGAAAGGACCAGCGCGTCGCGACCCGGCGGCAGCGAAAACCGTTGCGGGCGAAGAAGTTCTCCACGGCCGCGGGATCGTAATGCGGCAGATCCGCCCGCATCCACTGGCCATACGGCTCGGCCGTCGCGTCCAGATCGACGATCACGAGCGCACCGCCAGGCCTCAGGATCCGGTCGGTTTCCCGCAGTCCGGGCTCGCAACCGGGGCCGAAGAAGTACGCGGTACGGGCGTGCACGACATCCACACTCGCGTCCGGAACGGGTATCCGGTGCGCGGAACCCGCGAGCACGCGCACGTTCGAGACGCCGTCGAGCCTGCGGCGCGCCCGGCGTACCAGTGGTTCATGCGGCTCGACGCCGATCACCGTCTTCGCTTCGCGGGCGAACTCCGGTAAGTGGAATCCGTCGCCGCAGCCGAGGTCGAGCACGTCGCGGCCGGCCCACGCGGCCTCTTCCACGAGCACCCGCCAGATCTCGCGGTCGATGTCCTGCGCGCGATTCTCGAGTTCGTAGACGTCGGTGTGGTACCAGATGTTCGGACTGGGGACCACGGCCCGCCCGCCGCGGGCAAGCGCTTTCAGCCCGCGGCGGGCGGCGTTCCGCATGACCGCAGCATACGGGAGCGCGGCACGAAAAAGTCTCGCCACGGACGTAGACTCGAACCTCCCTGGGGATAGGAGGCTCGCCATGGCACCCGGTCCGACGGCCACCCGATCCATACTCCCCTCGGGTATACCGTGCTGGGTCGAGCTCGCCACCTTGGACGAGGAAGCCACGCACCGGTTCTACAGCGGGCTCTTCGGCTGGAGCTTCCACGTCAACCGCGATCCCGCGACCGCCAACGGCCGCTACCTCATCGCGTCGCTCGCCGGCCGGGACGTCGCCGGGAGCTACCTCGCTGCCGCCGGGCAGACCAGTCTCTGGACGATCAACATCTCCGTGCACAGCACGGCGAACGCCGCCGAATGGACAGAGCATCTCGGCGGGCGGGTGACGCTCGGGCCCGTCGCCATCCCGAACCGCGGGAGCATCCTGCACGTCACCGACCCGGCCGGTGCGCCCGCGGTCTTCTGGCAGCCGGCATCGACCTGGGACTTCGTCAGCGGCGTACCGAACACGTTCGCCAACGCGGATCTCAATACACACCACGGCGACGCGGCCGACGGGTTCTTCTGCCGGCTCTTCAACTACACGTCCCGGCAGATCGGGGACAACCGCGGCGTGGACTACGTCGAATGGTGTCTCGACCTGGAGCCGGTGCTGTACCGGTACGTGATGGGTCCCGAGTACCCGGCTGACACGGTGCCGCACTGGATGGTCTACTTCGACGTCGATCCGGCGCGCGGTACCGACGCGACGGCCGGGCACGCGCTGATGCTGGGCGGCCGCATCGTCGTCGAACCGTACGACTCGCCGTGGGGCCGGATCGCGATCATCGCCGACCCGTGCGGCGCGGTGTTCTCGGTGATCGACCGCGGCGTGATCGACGAGGACTTCGGCCGCGCCGAGGTCGACGATCCCTACGACGACTAGAAGCCGAGGAACGCCGACAGCAGCACCCACGACACGACGGCCGAAGGCAGCAGCGAGTCCAGGCGGTCCATCAGGCCACCGTGACCGGGCAGCATCGTGCCCATGTCCTTGACACCGAGGTCCCGCTTGATGAGCGACTCGACGAGATCGCCGAGGGTCGCGGTGAGCACGATCGCCGCGCCGAACAGCACACCCTGCCAGACGTGGCCGTGCAGCAGGAAGTGCACCGTCAGCCCGCCCGCGACGATGCCGGCGACGAGCGAACCGGTGAAGCCTTCCCAGGTCTTCTTCGGACTGATCGACGGCGCCATCGGGTGTTTGCCCTTGAGCACCCCGGCCGCGTACCCGCCGGTGTCGGACGCGACCACGCCGATCATGAAAGTCAGCACGCGCCCGACGCCGTCATGCGGCGGGACGAGCATCGCCGCGAACGAGGCGAACAGCGGCAGGTACGCGGCGGCGAACACGGAAGCCGACGTGTCCCGCAGGTAGCCTTCCGCGCCACCCCGCAGCCGCCAGAGCAGGCACACCAGCACCGTGAGCGCGAACGCGATCACCGTGCCCTTGAGCCCGAACGGCCAGGTCAGCCAGATCATCGCCTGCCCGCCGGCCAGCAGCGGGATCAGCGCGAGCCTGATGCCCGCCGCCCGCCGCACCGCCTGCGCGAACTCGATCGTGCCGACCGCGATCGCGACCGCGATGATCCCGATGAACAGGTACCGCACGGTGAGCAGCGAAACGAGGATCGCCGCCCCCAGCACGAGCCCGACCCCGATCGCCGCGGGCAGGTCTCGTCCGGCCCGCGACGGCTTCTTCGCCGGTTGAGCGGGCTCGTCCGGCTCCGGAGAAGGCATCGGGGCCTTCTCCCGTTCGTCACTCACCTGGGCCATCAGACCTCGAGCAGCTCGGATTCCTTGTGTTTCACCAGCTCGTCGACCTGGGCAACATAGTTGTCGGTGAGGTTCTGCAGCTCCTTCTCGGCCCTGGCGACGTCGTCTTCGCCGGCTTCGCCGTCCTTGGCGATACGGTCGAGCTCCTCCTTGGCCTTGCGGCGCACCCCACGGATGTGCACCTTGGCGTCCTCGCCCTTGCCCTTGGCCATCTTGACCATCTCGCGGCGCCGTTCCTCGGTCAGCTGCGGGATCACGATGCGGATGATCTGACCGTCGTTGCTGGGGTTCACCCCCAGGTCGGAGTCGCGGATCGCCTTCTCGATGGCGCCGAGCTGCCCCTGGTCGTACGGTTTGATGATCGCCATCCGCGCCTCGGGGATGTTGACGCTGGCCATCTGGTTCAACGGCATCGTGGCGCCGTAGGCCTCGACGACCACGCGGGAGAACATCGAGGGGTTGGCCCGACCGGTCCGCACCGACGACAGATCCTCTTTCGCGAAGGACACCGCTTTTTCCATCTTCTCCTCGGCGTCGAGGAGGGTCTCGTCGATCACGGCTACTCCCGTTTCGTGCTCTGTTGTCTCCGGTGATCCCACCAGGGCTAGGCGGTCAGCCCGTCGGTGGGGGTGCTGACCAGTGTCCCGATCCTCTCACCGCGCACCGCTCGCGCAATGTTTCCCTCGGTGAGCAGGTTGAACACGATGATCGGCATGTTGTTGTCCATACAGAGGCTGAAGGCCGTCGCGTCGGCGACTTTCAGCCCACGTTCGAGTACCTCCCGGTGCGTGATCTCCTCGAACATCTTGGCGCCCGGGTCGGTCTTCGGGTCCGCGGTGAACACGCCGTCGACGGCCTTGGCCATGAGGACGGCCTCGCACCCGATCTCCAGCGCCCGCTGGGCGGCCGCGGTGTCCGTGGAGAAGTACGGCATCCCGACGCCGGCGGCGAAGATGACCACGCGGCCCTTCTCCAGGTGCCGCTCGGCGCGGCGCGGGATGTAGGGCTCGGCGACCTGGCCCATCGTGATCGCGCTCTGCACGCGCGTGGGCACGCCCTCCTTCTCCAGGAAGTCCTGCATCGCGATGCAGTTCATCACGGTGCCCAGCATCGCCATGTAGTCGGCACGGTCGCGGTCCATACCACGCTGGGACAGCTCCGCGCCGCGGAAGTAGTTGCCGCCGCCGATGACCACCGCCATCTGCACCCCGGTGCGCACCACGTCGGCGATCTGCTCGGCAACCGAATGCACGACGTCCGGATCGACGCCGAGCGACCCGCCGCCGAGCATCTCCCCACCCAGTTTCAGCAGTACCCGCCGATAGCCGCCGTCGGCCCGTTGCTCCGTCACGCCCGTCACCTCCGCTGGTACCGCTCCGCCCGCCAGTGCTTCTTCGGCATCGTGCCCCGTCCCCGAAGTCGCCGGAGACGGGGCACGATACGCGTCGGCCGCCGAAGCCTACTGCTGGCCCACCTCGAAACGAGCGAACCGGGTGACGGTCACGCCCGCGGCGTCGAGCAGCTGCTTCACGGTTTTCTTGTTGTCGGTCACCGAGGGCTGCTCGAGCAGCACGGTGTCCTTGTAGAAGGCGTTGACCTTGCCCTCGATGATCTTCGGCAGAGCCTGCTCGGGCTTGCCCTCGCTCCGGGCGGTCTCCTCGGCGATACGGCGCTCGTTGTCGACCAGCTCGGCCGGCACCTGCTCGCGGGTCAGGTACTTCGGCTTGAGCGCCGCGATCTGCAGCGCCGCGCCGCGAGCGGCATCGGCGTTGTCGCCCGTGTACTCGACCAGCACGCCGACGGCCGGCGGCAGGCCGGCGCCGCGGCGGTGCAGGTACGTCTCGACGGTGCCGTCGAACGAAGCGACCCGGCGCAGGACCAGCTTCTCGCCGATCTTCGCGGCCAGCTCCTGCACGGCGTCGCTGACGGTCTGGCCGCCTTCGAGCGCCGCCGCGCCCAGCTTCTCGACGTCGTCGGTGCGGGCGGCCTTGGCCGCCGCCACGATCTTGTCGGCGAGCTGCTGGAACTGCTCGTTCTTGGCGACGAAGTCGGTCTCCGAGTTGAGCTCGATCAGCACGCCGCCGTCACCGGCCACGAGGCCCTCGGCCGTGGCGCGCTCGGCGCGCTTGCCGACGTCCTTCGCACCCTTGATGCGAAGGAACTCGACGGCCTTGTCGAAGTCGCCGTCGTTCTCCTCGAGGGCCCGCTTGCAGTCCATCATGCCGGAGCCGGTGATCTCGCGGAGGCGCTTCACGTCCGCCGCGGTGTAGTTCGCCATCGTGTTTCCTTCGGAAGTCTCGCGGGAAGGCTGGATCAGGAGGAAGTGGTCTGCTCGGCGGCCTGCTGCTCGCCGCCTTCACTGCCGGCCAGCAGTTCCTTTTCCCATTCGGCCAGCGGTTCGTCGGAGGCGACGCCGGGCTCCGGCTTGTCCTGGCCCTCCGGAGCCGAACCGTTGCGGCCCGAACGGGCCAGCAGACCGGCGGCGGCCGCCTCCGCGACGACCTTCGTCAGCAGCGCCGCGGACCGGATCGCGTCGTCGTTGCCCGGGATCGGGTAGTCCACCTCGTCCGGGTCGCAGTTGGTGTCGAGCACCGCGACCACCGGGATGTTCAGCTTGCGCGCCTCGCCGACCGCGATGTGCTCCTTCTTGGTGTCCACGATCCAGACGGCGGAGGGGACCTTCGCCATGTCGCGGATACCGCCGAGCGTCTTCTCCAGCTTGTCCTTCTCGCGGGTGAGCGTGAGGATCTCGCGCTTGGTCAGGCCCTGGAAGCCGCCGGTCTGCTCCTGCGACTCGAGCTCCTTGAGGCGCTGGAGCCGCTTGTGCACGGTCTGGAAGTTGGTGAGCATGCCGCCGAGCCAGCGCTGGTTGACGTAGGGCATGCCCACGCGCTGCGCCTCACTGGCGATCGCTTCCTGCGCCTGCTTCTTGGTGCCGACGAACATGATCGTGCCGCCGTGCGCGACGGTCTCCTTGATGAACTCGAAGGCACGGTCGATGTAGGTCAGCGTCTGCTGCAGGTCGATGATGTAGATGCCGTTGCGCTCGGTGAGGATGTAGCGCTTCATCTTCGGGTTCCAGCGCCGAGTCTGGTGCCCGAAGTGGACACCCGAGTCGAGCAGCTGCTTCATGGTGACGACGGCCATGGCCGGATTCGCACCTCTATCTGTCTTGAGCGCGCCGGGGTGAGCCGGCCCGCTGGGTCGGTTTGTCGCCGCCGGCCGGGTGGCCGCCAGCCCTGGTGCCGTACCGGTGCCCGGACCCCGCCGAAGCGGGGACCGCCGGGCGCCGCGCGTCCCACCGGCCAGTCACTGGATGATGGGGCATGTACGTACACGCGAAGTCAGCCTGCGCAGGGCAGGCCGCTCAAACAGTGTACGCCCAGGCGCATGTGCGCTCAGCACGGGCAAGGTGAACGACCGCCAGTTATCCACATCCCCCCGGTTATCCACAGAATCGCATTCTGTTTCCCCACAAACACACTCAGTGCGCGATGCTGGAAAACGTGCACCTGATCCCGCGTCCGGCCCTCCCACTGGTGATGGGAGTGCTGATGCTGCTCGCCACGGCAGGCCTCGCGCCGTCGGCGGCGGCGCCGCAGGCACGGGCCGCCGCCGATCCCCGGTTCTCCTGGCCGCTGGCTCCGGCGCCCGCGGTCACCAGGCCGTTCGAGCAGCCGGAAACGGCCTACGAACCAGGCCACCGCGGCGTGGATCTGGCTGCGGCGCCGGGCCAGCAGGTGCTCGCGGCGGGTCCGGGCGTGGTCGTGTTCTCTGGCCAGGTCGCCGGCCGGGGCGTCGTCTCGATCGACCACGACGGCGGCCTGCGGACGACATACGAGCCGGTCAGCCCGCTCGTCGCGGCCGGTGCGCAGGTGTTCGCGGGGCAGCCGATCGGGGCCGTCGAGCCCGGGCATCCAGACTGTCCCGTCGCCGCCTGCCTGCATTGGGGTGTGCGGCGAGGAGAGGAGTATCTGAACCCGCTGGCCCTGATCCGCACGGAATCGGTGATCAGGCTGAAGCCCTGGGCTCGATCGTCGGTGCCGCCTTAGCGCCTATCCGGTGAGGCGGGCCCGCAGGCGGAGCACAGCCCGGGTGTGCAACTGGCTGACCCGCGACTCGGTGACACCGAGGACCTTGCCGATCTCGGCCAGGGTCAGGCTCTCGAAGTAGTAGAGGCTGACCACGATCCGGTCGCGTTCGGTGAGCTGGGCGATGGCCTCGGCCAGTTGCCGCCGGTTGTCGCGGTCGACCAGTACGGCGACGGGGTCGACGGCGTCATCGTCGGGGAGCGTGTCGACGAACGACCCGCTGTCCTTCCCCGCCGCGACGAGGTCCTCGAGCGCGACGACGCTGGTCAGCCGTAGCTGGCCGTAAAGGTCGCGCAACTCGTCGAGCCCGATGCCGAGTTCCCCGGCCAGTTCGGTGTCGGTCGGCGTGCGGTGCAGCCGCGCGCCGAGCCGTTCCAGCGCGCGCTCGGCTTCCCGCAACCGGCTTCGCACTACCCGGGGCACCCAGTCCTGAGATCGGAGGTCGTCAAGGATCGCACCACGAATGCGCTGCATCGCGTAGGTCTCGAACCGCCAGCCGCGCTCGGGATCGAACTTCTCGATCGCGTCGATGAGCCCGAAGATGCCGGACTGCACGAGATCCCCGACGTCGACGTGCGTGGGCAGCCCGGTGCCCACCCGCCCGGCGACATACTTGACCAGGGGTGCGTAGTGCAGCACGAGCCGCTCACGCAACCGCTGGTTCGGCATCGTCCGGAACTCGCGCCACAACGCGTTGATCGCAGCGTCGACCTCGTTGGGTGCATTATCGCCGGCGCCCTTCACCGCACCGGCGGCGCCAACCCCACCCCCGGCCGCGCCGGACGTCGCTGCGCCCGCGCCGGACGCCTCCGCGGGGGACCCCGCAGTGCCCGCGGCCGCAGTTCCCCCGGGCGCGACCGCGGTCCCCCCAGGCGCGGGCACGTCCTCACCCGGGTGAGCCGTGTCCCCAGCGCCAGCCCTGTCCCCAAGACGAGCTATCTCACCAGGACGAGTCGTCTCACCAGGACGAACCGCGTCCCCAGCGCGAGCCACGCCCCCAGGACCAGCCGCTTCCCCAGAACCGGCCACGTCCCCAGCACTGGCCGCTCGCCCAGCACGAGTCGCTTCCCCGGCGCGGGCCGCGTCCCCAGAACCAGCGACCTCGCCACTGCCGTCCACGTCCCCAGAACCAGCCGTCTCACCAGCGCGCGCCGCTTCCCCAGCTCCAGCCGCTTCCCCAGCGCCAGCCGTATCGCCGCGGCCAACTGTGTCTTCGGGACGAGCCGCGTCACCAGGGGAGCCGCTGTTCGGGGACGAGGCGCCAGAGTGGTTCGCCACCGTGCGGACCGCGCCGTTCTCGCGACCGCCCTCGCCTGGCTGTTCACCGCTCTGCGGACCCCCGCGGCGTGGCGCGCGGGCGGGTTCGGCGGGTACACCGGAGTCGCCGTTCGGACGGGCATCCGAACGGTCGGCGTCGGTGAGTCGCAGGTCGGCCGTCACGCGGCGGCCGCTCTCGTCAGCGGGCTCAGTTCGGTCTCCGGGCTCATGTCTGGTCGCTGGTGGTGAGGGCGGCCCGGCCGGTCCGCCCCGATCGCTTCCCGGGATCATCGGGCACGAGGGTGGGCTCGGTCGTGGATCGCCTTCAGCCGCTCGACTGTCACGTGAGTGTAGAGCTGTGTCGTCGCCAGCGTAGCGTGACCGAGCAGTTCCTGAACGCTGCGGAGATCCGCCCCTCCCTCGAGCAGGTGGGTCGCCGCGGTATGCCGCAGCCCATGGGGGCCGATGTCCGCGGCCCCAGGCACCGAGCCGACGGCATCGTGGACCACCCGCCGCACGGCGCGCGGGTCGAGCCGGCCACCGCGAACGCCCAGGAACAACGCGGAGGAACCGCCCTTGCCCGGCCGGGCGGCCATCGCCGGCCGGCCGCTGTCCAACCACGACCGCAACGCGTGGCCGGCCGGAACACCGAACGGGACAACGCGCTCCTTGCCGCCTTTGCCGAACACCCGCACGACCCGGCTCCCGAAATCCACGTCGTCGACGTCGAGACTACAAAGCTCGGACACGCGGACCCCCGTGGCGTACAACAACTCCAGCACGGCGTGGTCCCGCAGTGCTTCCGGATCCAATTCGGCCGCGCCCGCGCCCGCGGCTCGCAGGACTTCGCCCGTCTCGTCGTGCCTCAGGACCGCGGGGAGTGTCCGATGCGTCCGGGGCGACACGAGTCGCGCGCCCGGGTCGGCCCCGATCGCACCCTGCCGTCGCGCCCAGGCCGTGAAGGTGCGCGCCGACGCCGAGCGACGAGCCAGCGTCGTCCGGCCGGCGCCGCCGCCGCGCTGGTCAGCCAGCCAGGCACGAAGCGAGGCGACATCCAACCCGGCCAAGGCCTCGCGATCGTCGTCGGCTCCGTGGTCACGATGAAGGAACCCGAGAAGCGAGATCATGTCGCCGACATACGCGCGGACCGTATGCGCGGAAAGCCCGCGCTCCAGGCGCAGGTGCCGCTCGAAGTCATCCAGCAACCTGTCCGCCGCCGCGGGCAAAGCAGCCCGAACCTGCCGGAGATCGATCCGGCCTACTTCGTCCTTCCTCACGGCCATGGCTAGCCGCGCGCCTTCTCGCCGCAGTTGAGAGGCACGCGAATCGGGCACGAAACGGAGTCAGGAGTGCGCACAGCGTACGCGCGTTCGGTCACCGAGCGTTCACCAGAGACCACCGTCATGGGTACTCACGCTGGGCGAATATGGCGCGATGGTCAAGTATCGCCACACCACATCACCGGCCGATAACGCGCCGACAGCCAGGCTTTGGTGACACAAACCCTGTTCGCGATTGACGGTGTCAACCGCGTGGGTGGCCGTAGTCAACGACCCTCGTCAATGCTTCCGGCCGGACGCGGGCCCAACAACGAGGCCGCGCTGTGCAAGTCAGCCAGCGCCGCCAACGCGTAGTGCGCAAGCCCGTCCGCGCCATCACCTTCACCCTCGGACCACTGGGCGTAGCCCCGCTTGAACGCGAGCACGCCTAGCTCGCTGGCTAGCTGCGCAACGGGGTCGGGGACGCCACGAGCGACGAGCGCCGCCGTCATCGCTGCCGCGAGACCAACGCTTTTGAGCGCGTCCCGCTCCTGGAGCTCGGCGCTGGCCGCAACCGCTGCCCTGATCCGCGGCCCGAGCTCGCGGTTGACCGGCCCCATTGCACTCGAGGCGCGCTCCAGTCCGGCGGCGACCGCATCAAGCGGGCTGGCATCGGCAGACGATTCGGTAATCCCTTCGGCGAGCAGGGTGCTCAGCGTCTCTTGGCCGGCGACCAGGACCTCTCGCTTGTCGGCGAAATGTCGGAAGAACGTACTCCTGGTAACCCCGGCCCGCTCCGCGATCTGGGCCACTGTCGTGGCGTCGTAACCCTGCTCGGTGAACAGGTCGACGGCCGCGACGACCAGCCGCTCCCGCGCCCCCGGTTCCCATCGTGCCACGCCCCCATCGTAGGTGATGCGACACATGTGCCATCACTCGTGTACTGTGATGCGACAGAAGTCCCATCACTTCGAGGAGAACCTCATGCGCGTCTTCGTCACTGGCGGTACTGGCACCATCGGCTCCGCCGTGGTCGCTGAACTGCTCCGCAACGGCCACGCCGTCCTCGCGCTCGCCCGCTCGGACAGTTCAGAGCGGACTCTGAAGGACGCCGGCGCCGAGGTGTTGCGTGGAGGGTTGGCAGACCTCGACGTGCTGCGTGCCGGCGTCGCGCAGGCCGACGGTGTGATCAGCTTGGCTTTCGGTCGCGACTTCAGCAGTCCGGAAGCCCTCGCGGCGGCCATCGCCGAGGAAAGCGCCGCCATGGCCACTTTGGGTGAGGCACTGGTCGGCAGCGATCGACCCATCGTCACCGTGTCCGGAACGCCATCGGCGCCCGGCCGCGCCTCCACCGAGACCGACCCGGTGCGGACCGATGGACCGGTAGGAGAGCGTGGCCGCTCGGTGAACGCACTGCTGTCGCTGACCTCACACGGTGTTCGCGCCACGTCCGTCCGAATGCCGCGCACGGTTCACAACCGGGGCGAAGGTGGCTTCGCCGGCCTGCTGACCAAGGCCGCCCGCAACTCTGGGATCGTCGGCTACCCCGGCGACGGCACGCAACGCTGGCCAGCCGTGCACGCCCTCGACGCGGCGGTCCTATTCCGCCTCGCTCTGGAGTCCGCGCCGGCGGGGACGGCGTGGCATGCGGTCGCCGACGAGGGCGACGCAGTGCGCGACATCGCGGAGATCATCGGCCGACGGCTCGATCTGCCCGTCCAGCAGGTGCCTGAGGAGACCTTCGGTCCGTTCGGCCCGATCTTCGCCATGGACCAGCCGGCGTCCAGTGCCCACACCCGCGAGGTCCTCGGGTGGCGGCCGACGCACCCGAGCCTTCTCGACGACCTGGAGAACGTCCAACCGTGAGCCTTCGCGCGTAGCGATCGATTCCGCGATGAGCGGGCCGGATCTCGGGAGACGAGGTACCCGACGGCCTTGATCGCGGCCGCGGCGTCTCGCCCCGCTTATCCAGCCGTTGCGGCTATCGTCGCCGAACATCAAGGATCCACGAACCGAGACTGACCTCGATGACGTCGCCGTGAGACAACGGGAGTTCCGCAAGCCGACCACGATCGATACGTGGTGCGCACTGGGCTCACCGGGAGCATTGGGCGGGCCGCGCCGTGCTGGAGATGTCCGGGAGGCTGGTGATCAGTCGTGCCGCCATGCGGTACCCGGCCTCGGCGGCCTGACGCTCCCCAGCCATCTCCAGCAGGTGCGTCCGGACTGCGTGCAGGCGATGGTGCCGGGACATCCGGTCGTCAGCATCCGGCGGCTCAAGGAGGGCGAGTCCACCTACCGGACCACGCACCACGGCGACCGCGACGGCACGGTTGTAGCAGGCCCGCACCTCTGCCGGATCGTTTCCGGTGATCTCGAAGTGCACCGTCGGCTGAAGGTCGGAGCGGCCTCGACATCCGCCAGCGAAGATTTCGGGACGGCGGGTGCTCGTCGCGGGCGCGCGGCCGAGTGGATGGACATGCCGCGGCCCGGCGCATAGGTCCGCACGAACGCGACGTCGCGACAAGCGCACTGGCCAGGCCCTCTTCCGGCGCACTGAACAAAACGCCCTCGTGGCCGACCCGCTTCGGCAAGAGGGCCACCTCCACAACCTGGACAACGGACCCACCGAGACGATCAACGGGCGACTCGAACACTCCCGACTTCCGTCACGTGAAGACAACACCTCCTCGGTTCGTCTCGAACTGGCCCATTAGGCGCTTTCCTGGGTTCTCCCGACGACACGTCGTTGCTGCCAACCACTTTCATCGCACTGAACCAGCCCCTCGAGTTCGAGCGCGGGCAGCAACGCGCGAACCCGGGGTACGGGCACGCCGGATTCGGTCGCGATCTGCTCGGCCGATTTGCCCTGACGCCGCTGGAGCGCCTCGTGCACCCGGAGCGCGTCCTGCTCCAGACCATCCGTGCGGCGCTTCGGCCAAAGCCGCTCGGCCGTCGCTGTGCCCAGCTTGCCCACGATGTCGATCACGTCGTCGACGGACGCGACCAGCGTGGCGGCGGAGTTCCGGATGAGGTCATGGCAGCCCGCGGACGTCGCCGAGCTGATCGGCCCCGGCACGGCCATCACGAGCTTGCCCAGCGCCATGGCTGTGTTCGCGGTGTTGCGCGCTCCGCTACGCCGGCCGGCCTCGACCACGACGGTGCCCTCGGTCAGCGCGGCGATCAGGCGATTCCGGACGAGGAAGCGGTGGCGGGCCGGCCTGGTTCCCGGCGGATACTCACTGACGACAAGCCCGCGTTGCTCGGCGATCTTGCCGAGCAGGATGGTATGCCCGGAGGGATAGCCGGCGTCCAGACTGCAGCCCAGCAACGCGACGGTCACCCCGCCCGCGGCGAGGGCTCCGCGGTGCGCGGCGCCGTCGATGCCGAAGGCCGCACCGGAGATGACGGACAGTTCGCGCCGCGCCAAGCCGAAGGCGAACTCGCCCGCCACGTTTTCGCCGTAGCCGCTCGCCGCCCGAGATCCGACGATCGCCACCGCGGCCTCGGCAGCCTTGTCGAGCCGGGCCGCGCCGCGTGCCCATAGGGCCAGGGGTGGGGCACCGCTCTGGAGTCCCCGCCGCCCGGCGACGTCGAGGCACAGGAGCGGCCAGGCTGGCCACTCGTCATCCTCGGGGATGATCAGGCGGGCGCCGTCGCGCTCTCCTGCTTCGAGGTCCGACTCCGCGCGGTCGTTGTCGCGCCGGGCAGCCGTTTCGTCGGCGACGGATTGGGGGCATTTCCCCGCCCTGACAGCCTTTGCCGCGGCAATCGGCCCCACTTCCGCCGCGAAGGCCGCCAACGCGCGGGCCGGCGGTTCGGCGACCCGCAACAGATAGGCCCGCGCGAGTCGCTCTTCGGTCACCACCATGCTCGGCTCCGTCCGGTCGAAGCCGCCGCGCGGGCCCGGGCGAGGTGGCCATGAGAAACAGCCGGGCGTGGGCGCGGCGAGGACAGGTGCAGACGGTTTGGGCCCGCGCCAGCGAGCGAGGACCTGCGCGGGGCAGTGAGGAGCGCGGAGGTCGTGCGGATCTCCGGTCCCGGAGCCCCGGAGCGGCGGCGCCACGGTCGGCAACCGGCCCGGGGTCCTCCGGCCGGAGCAGCCGCGCGGGCCCGGGCGGACCGTCTGGCGAGGTGGCGATGAGAAACAGCCGCGCGTGGGCGCCGCGAGCACGGGTGTAGACGGCCTGGGCCCGCGCCAGCGAGCGAGGACCTGCGCGGGGCAGTGAGGAGCGCGGAGGTCGTGCGGGTCTCCGGTCTGCGGAACTCCATAGCGGCGACAGGTTCGGCACCAGGTCCGGCGTCGCGGCCGCGCAGGCCCGGGCGGGCCGTTGCCGATCGACGTGGCGATGAGACGCAACCAACCACGGGCGCGGCGAGGCCGGGTACGGATTGTGCAGGCCCGTATCGGGTGGCGAGGTCGCGCGCGGCGGTGGAAAGCGGGGAGGTCATGCGACTTTCCGGTCTCGGAAGCCCAGGACGGCGGTAGCACGGTCGGCACCCGGCCCGGGGTCCTCCGGCCGGAGCAGCCGCGCGAGCCTGGGCGGACCGTTGCCGATTGGGGCAGCGACGAGACGTAGCTAGGCCTTCGCGCCGCGAGGTCCGGTGCGGGCGGTGCGGGCCCGCGGCGGGTGGTGAGGCCTCGCGCGCGGCGGTGGGGAGCGGGGAAGTCACGCAGCTCTCCGATACCGGAACACCCAAGCGACCCCCGCATAGTCCGACCGCCGACCCACGTGACGCGGCCTCGCCCGCGGCGGTGAGAGGCAGGGAAGTCACGCAGCTCTCCGGGAGCGGAACACCCAAGCGACCCCCGCATAGTCGGACCGCCGACCGAGTTGACGCGGTCATACACGCGGCGGTGAGGGACAGAGGGGTCACGCAGCCCTCCGGTACCGGAACACCCAAGCGGCCGCGGCACAGTCCGACCGCCGACCGAGGTGGCGCGGCCTCGCCCGCGGAGGTGAGAGGCAGGGAAGTCATGCGGCTCTCCGGTCTCGGAACTCCAGTGCGGCGGCCACGTGGTCGGCACTGGGTTCGGGGTCGGCGGCCAGGTCGGCCAGGGTCCAGGAGAGGCGCAGGCAACGGTCGGCGCCGCGGGCGGACAGGAGGCCCCGCTCGAGGCTGCGATCCAGCAAGGCGGTTGCGTGCCGTGGAAGTGCGAACTGGCGGCGTAGCGCCGGCCCGGGGACCTCCGCGTTGGTGCGCCAGCCGTGCGCCGACCATCGGGTGGCCGCGCGGTCGCGGGCCGCCAGGACTCGTTCGCGCACCGCTTCTGTCGGCTCCGGGGCGCCGTCCGCGTGCGTGGTCATCGCGGTGATGGGACGCATGCGAACCCGGATGTCCACCCGGTCGAGCAACGGCCCGGAAAGCCTGTTCAGGTACCGGCGGCGGGCGGCCGGCGTGCAGGTGCAGTCGGTTTCCCGTGGCGGCGCGCACGGGCACGGGTTGGCGGCCAGGACGAGCTGGAACCGCGCCGGGTAGCGGACCGAACCCTTCGACCGGGCGATCCGGATCTCGCCTTCCTCGATCGCGGTGCGCAGGGACTCCAGGGCCTGGCCCGAGAATTCGCAAGCCTCGTCGAGCAGCAGCACCCCACGATGGGCCTGGCTGATCAGGCCCGGAGAGGCAAGTCCACTACCGCCCCCGACCAGGGCGGCCACCGACACCGAATGGTGCGGCGCCACGAATGGCGGCGTCGTCGCCAACGGTGCCGTCGGCGAAAGCGATCCGTGCACGGAATGGACCGCCGTCACCTCGAGGGCTTCTTCGATCGACAGCGTCGGCAGCAGGCCGGGCAACCGCTTCGCGAGCATCGTCTTGCCGACGCCCGGCGGCCCTGTGAACAGCACGTGATGACCGCCGGCGGCCGCGACCTCGAGCGCCCAGCGCGCTTCGGGCTGGCCGACCACATCCGTGAGATCCGGTGGTTTCGGTGGGTCGTTCCCGGCCGCGACCTCGGGCCTGACCAGCGTGCCCTCGCCTTCGAGCCAGGAGATCACATCTGCCAGGCGAGCCGCGCCGAAGATTTCCAGATCTTCGACGAGAGCCGCCTCGGACAGCGAATGCGCCGGGACCACGGCCCGTTTCATGCCCGCCTTCCGAGCGGCTATCAGCCCGGGCAGCACGCCGCGGATCTCGCGGACGCGGCCGTCCAGCGACAGCTCACCCAGCAGGATCGTGCCGGGCAGCCTGGTCGCGGGCACGCTCCCGGCGGCGGCCAGTACGGCGACCGCGATGGCCAGGTCGTAGCCCGAGCCCAGCTTGGGCAGGTCCGCGGGAGACAGGCCCAGGGTAAGCTTCTCCCCCGGCCATTGCCGACCGGAGTTGCGGACGGCGGAGCGCACCCTGTCCTTCGCTTCGCGGAGCCCGGCGTCGGGCAGGCCGACGAGCTTCGTGGTCGGCAGGCCGCCGCCGAGGTCGGCCTCGACCTCGATGAGCCGGCCGTCGATCCCGAGGACGGCGACCGACCAGGTGTGTCCGATCGGCATCAGAAGGCCCCGGGAAAGTGCTTGAGCCGGAACTCGCCGGCGGGATCGACCAGGACGGAGACCACGTCGAACCGGATCCGGCACCAGCCGACGTGACGGGCTCGGAGCCACTGGCCCGTGATGCGGCGGATACGGGCGATCTTCTCAGGCGTGACCGCCTCGGCCGGATCGCCGAAGTTCCGCCCCGCCCTGGTCTTCACCTCGCAGACCACGACCGTGCCGTAAGGATCGGTGGCCACGATGTCGAGTTCGCCCTCGCGGCAGCGCCAGTTCCGTTCCAGCACCACGAGACCGACCGACCCCAGATGCCGGGCGGCCAGCTCCTCGCCTTTGCGGCCGAGGTCGAGATGTGCGGCCGGTCTCGCGACAGCGTCGCTCACTGCTACCCCCAGTGCTCGGTTCTTCACGTCCGGTGAAGACGTTGCCAGGCTCGGCACTGGGTGCGCCAGAACGAATCGCGACACCTGTGGATAACCCACCTGTTGTGGACAAACCGGGCGGGATCAGCCCGAGAACGGACCGTCCTCGGGCAACCGCAGGTCCGGCTTCTCGAGCTCTTCGACGTTCACGTCCTTGAACGTGATGACACGCACGTTCTTCACGAAACGCGCCGGGCGGTACATGTCCCACACCCACGCGTCCGACATCCGCACCTCGAAGTACACCTCGCCACCACCGTCGCGGACCTGCACGTCCACGGCGTTGGCCAGGTAGAACCGGCGCTCGGTCTCCACCACATACGAGAACTGGCTGACGATGTCGCGGTACTCCCGGTACAGCGACAACTCCATCTCGGTCTCGTACTTCTCGAGATCCTCTGCGCTCATGGAATGCGCGCCCCTCCTCGCGAGCTCGGCCGACTTCCGGCGGCGGAACTCTCATTCTGACTCACGACGTCGTCAAGAGCACGCACCGGCGGCTCCTGCTGCTCCAGCGCGGCCGCGGTCAGCATCACCTTGTGCGGCGGCCGCGTCCCGTGCGCGGCCGCCGCCGTCGCCACGTTCGTGTAAGACCACCGATGTACCGCGCTGGGACCGTGCTCGGTGAGCGCCGCGCCGTGGTCGTTCGTCGTGTACCCCTTGTGCACGTCGAACCCGTACGCCGGATGCTCCCCGTGCAGGTCGACCATGATCCGGTCCCTGGTCACCTTGGCCAGCACCGACGCGGCCGCCACGCACGCGACCGCCCTGTCCCCCTTGATCACCGCCAGGCTCGGCGCGCCAAGCCCGGGCACCTTGAACCCGTCGGTCAGTACGTAGCCAGGCGCGGTCCGCAGCCCCGCGATCGCGCGGCGCATGCCCTCGATGTTCATCACGTGGATGCCGAGCAGGTCCACCTCGGCGGCCGGAATCACCACGATGGAGTAGTCGAGCGCCCGCGCTATCACCCGGTCGTAGACACGGTCGCGGGCCAGCGCCGTCAGCAGCTTGGAATCGGTCAGTTCCGTCAGCCGCGCCGCGTCACCGGGTTTGAGCACGCAGGCCGCGACCACGAGCGGGCCGGCGCAGGCACCGCGCCCCGCCTCGTCCACTCCGGCGACGGGACCGAGCCCGCGCCGTTCGAGCGCGGACGTCAAACCCCAGAACAGATCCCCCCGGACGACCGCCCGGGGTGGCCTGATCGGGGCCGCGAGCGCCGAAGAGCTACCCACTGGCTATCGCTTTCGCTTGGCCGCCCTGCGCACGCCGGACCCGAGCCTGCGGCTGAGCGACACCGCGGGCCAGGCCGCGGCCATCCCGACCCCGAGCGGCACACCCTGTTGCCAGTTGGGCGCACTCATCCCCAGCGCGACCGGTTGCGCGTTCTTCTGCGGGTTGGTGTCGCTGATCCCGCCCCATCTGCTGGGTGGCAGCACGATGATGCGGGCCTTGCCGATGATGTCGGAAACGGGCACGACGCCACGCAGCCCCCCGCCGCCCTGGCAGCGCGAATCGCATGAGTCGTTGCGGTTGTCCCCCATGACCCAGACGTCGCCCTTGGGCACCGTCACCGGATCGAACGGGTCCTGGTGCGGGTCGTTCGGATCCACCCAGTGGATGTAGGGCTCGTTGAGCGCCTTGCCGTCGACCACGACCCGGTTCTGCGCGTCGCAGCAGGACACGGTCTGGCCGCCGACGGCGATGATCCGCTTGACGAAGTCCCGCTCGTCCGGTGGCGCGAGGCCGAACACCGAGCCGATGTTCTGGAAGAACCGCACGACCGGGTTGCTTGAGCGCTCCACCGGGCCTTCGCTCTCGACCCACGGTTCGGGACCCTTGAACACCACGACGTCACCGGGGCTGGGATCGGTGAAGTCGTAGGTGATCTTGTCGACCAGGATCTTGTCGCCGTAACAGCCGGTGCAGCCGTGCAGCGTCGCCTCCATCGATCCCGACGGAATCGTGTAGACCCGGGCGAAGAATTGCTGGAAAACAAAGGCAAGAACCAGTGCGACCACGATCAGGATCGGCAACTCGACCCAGAAGGAACGCTGTTTCTTGGGCTTGCGGCGTCGCCGCTTTCCATTTGCGCCGGTTTCCGCATCTTCGCCGTTTTCGGCACGTTCCGGTTCGTCCTCAGCAGCGCTCGAGGGCACAGGTTCGACCACGTCGCCAGGCTACTAGGGCGCCGGTCAAGACGCCGTGGGGGCTTCGCGACGCTCCTTGATCTTCGCCGCCTTGCCGCGCAGCTCACGGAGGTAGTACAGCTTCGCGCGCCGCACGTCGCCGCGCTTGAAGACCTCGATCTTGGCGATATTCGGCGAGTGCACCGGGAAAGTGCGCTCGACGCCGACGCCGAACGAAACCTTGCGCACGGTGAAGGTCTCGCGAATGCCGCCGCCCTGACGGCGGATGACGACGCCCTGGAAGATCTGGTTGCGCTCGCGGTTTCCTTCGATGACGCGAACGTGCACCTTCAGCGTGTCACCCGGGCGGAAGTTCGGGATGTCGGAACGCAACGAGTGAGCGTCCAGGCTGTCCAGGGTGTTCATCGGGATTCCGTCCTTCGTCTGCTACGTGGTTCCGGGCGCGGACCAGCTCGGAAGCGATCGACCCGGGGGCTCATGGGGCGCGCAGGGAACCGCGCCAACCTGTCAAGTATTGCAGACGCGATCGCACCGGGATCACCCGGCCTGCCGCTGCTCCCCGCGCACGCGGTCGAGCAGCGCGAGATCACGCTCGTCCAGGCTACCCTCCGGCAACCGGTCCAGCAGTTCGGGCCGCCGCCGCAGGGTGCGCTCCAGCGCCTGGTCCCGCCGCCAGCGTTCGATCAGCGCGTGGTTGCCGGAGCGGAGCACTTCCGGCACCGGGAGTTCGCGCCAGATCTCGGGCCGCGTGTAGCTCGGTCCTTCGAGGAGGCCGTCGGAGAACGAATCCTGCTCCGCGGAGACGGGATTGCCGAGCACGCCGGGCAGCAGCCGCACCGTGGCCTCGACCATCACCAGCACCGCGGCCTCGCCACCGACCAGGACGTAGTCGCCGATGGACACCTCGTCGACCGGCATCCGGCGGGCGGCATCCTCGATGACCCGCTGGTCGATGCCCTCGTACCGGCCGCACGCGAAGACCAGGTGCTCCTCCCGCGCGTACGCCCGCGCCATCTCCTGCGTGAACGGCCTGCCGGCCGGCGTGGGCACGACCAGGCGTGTCGCTTCGCCGCATACGGTGTCCAGCGCTTCGCCCCAGACCTGCGGCTTCATCACCATGCCGGGGCCACCGCCGTAGGGCGCGTCGTCAACGGCGCGATGCACGTCGTACGTCCAGTTCCGCAGGTCGTGCACCTCGAGCTGGATGAGATCCCGCTCGATCGCGCGGCCCAGCAGCGCGGCCCGCAGCGGGTCCAGGTACTCGGGGAAGATCGTGATGACGTCGATCCGCATGGCGGCCCCACTATCCGGTTTCGTCGAGCAGGCCCTCGGGCGGGTCGAGTACGACCCGGCCCGCGGCCACGTCGACGACGGGCACGATCGCCCGCACGAACGGCACCAGTACCGTCCGGCCCTCGCGGTCCAGGCTGAGCAGCTCGCCACCGGGCGCGTGCACGATCTCCCGAACGGTGCCGACGGTCGTGCCGTCGGTGAGTTCCGCGCGCAGCCCTTCCAGCTCGTGGTCGTAGAACTCGTCGGGATCGTCCGCCGGCGGCAGGTCCGCGGTGTCGACGAGCAGCAGCATCCCGCGGGCCTGTTCGGCCTCGTCGCGGGAGCGGACCTCCTCGAACCGCACCAGCAGCCGCCCGCTGTGCGCGCGGGCGGCTGCGACGGTGAGCGACCGAGTGCTGCCGTCCCGGTGCCGCGCGGCGAGCACGGCACCTTCGGCGAACCGCTCGTCGGGCGAATCGGTGCGCACGTCTACGGCCAGTTCGCCGCGGATCCCGTGCGCTTTCGCGATCCGCCCGACCACGACCTCCACGGCGGCCGGGTCAGCGGTCGGTGTCGACGACGTCCACCCGGACGCCGCGGCCGCCGATACCGCCCATCACCGTGCGCAGCGCGGTCGCCGTCCGGCCGCCCCGGCCGATGACCTTGCCCAGATCGTCGGGGTGGACGTGCACCTCGAGCGTGCGGCCACGCCGGGTCGTGATCAGCTCGACCCGGACGTCGTCCGGATTGTCGACGATCCCGCGCACCAGGTGTTCGAGGGAGTCGGCGAGGAAGCTCACGCCTCCGCCTTACCCGCCTCGTCGGCCTCGGCCTTCTTCGGGGCCTTCTTCTTCGGCGTCGTCGCCTCGGTCGTCGGCTCCTCGCCGGCGGCGGCCAGCGCGGCATTGAACAGGTCCTGCTTCGACGGCTTCGGCTCGCGCACCTTCAGCGTGCCCTCGGCGCCCGGCAGGCCCTTGAACTTCTGCCAGTCACCGGTGATCTCGAGGATGCGCTGCACCGGCTCGGTCGGCTGCGCGCCGACACCCAGCCAGTACTGGGCGCGGTCCGAGTTCACCTCGATGAAGCTCGGCTCCTCCTTCGGGTGGTACTTGCCGATCGTCTCGATGGCCTTGCCGTCGCGGCGGGTGCGCGCGTCGGCGACGACGATGCGGTAGTACGGGGCACGGATCTTGCCCAGGCGCTGCAGCTTGATCTTGACGGCCACGGGTGTGGGTACTCCTTGGTTTTCTCGGTGCTCGCTGGTGCCGGGTCACGATCCGAGTGGGGAACGGACACGAGTACCCGAAGCTTTGGGTCGCCACGACACGGTGAGAGGGACCGGCCGCAGCGGGCAAGCGTCAATTGTGCCAGACGCCGCGGACGGGTGCGCTAGAGGGTCGTCACGCCCAGGGTGGTGAGCAGGAGCGCGACCGCCGGCAGGAAATTGTTCATCTGGTGCGCGACGATCGCCGCGGGCAGGCGGCCGGTGAACAGCCGCGCGAGCCCGATCGGGATCGCGATGACCAGCAACAGCGTCGTGCGCAGCGGTTCGAGGTGACTGACCGCGAACACCGCCGTGGACAGCAGGAACGCCGCGACCCTCGTCCACCGCTCGCCACCCCACGGCAGCCGTTCGACCGCGCCCCAGAGCAGGCCGCGATAGATGATCTCCTCACAGACCGGACCCAGCACGGCGAGGTAGATGAACATGATGATCGCGGCGGTCAGCGACATCGGCTGGTCCTCGACCAGCGCGCCGATCGCCGAGGTCGCGTTGCTCTCGCCGACGGCCTGGGTCCAGATGAACGCGCTGATCGTGGTCAGGACGAGCCCGAGCGCGCCGAGCTTGAGGCCCATCCGGATATCGGCCCAGCGCCATTCCAGGCGCAGGTCGATCCGCGGGCCGTTGCCACGCCACAGTGTGATCAGGACCGCGACGAGGGCGGCGAGAACGGTCGGGGTGATCGTGCCGATCAGGACGTCACTGACCGGGGTCGGCCTGCCGGGAGGCGCGGGGCCGAGCAGTACGCTGACGAACGCGGCCGAGGCCAGCAGGACCGCTTCGACGACGAGGAACGCGCCGAAGCCCCAGCGGTGCTCCGGTGGCGTGGCCGCTTCCGGCGACTCCAACGCCCCGGCCGGTTCGCCCGGCTGCGTCGACGTCACCCGCTGCCTCCATCCCATCCGTCCGAACCACTTCCCGAGCCTAGTCGCCATGGCTTCGCCGTTCAGGTGATCGGGCGACGGCGGACGGTGCGGGTGCGGCTCCGCTGCTCGACCCCAGCGCCCCCGTTCATGCCCTTCAGGCTATGTGGCGCCGTGCGACCGCCCGAACCCGGGCGGTGATCAGCGTCAGCGGACGAGGGCGCCGTTCAGCACGATGTGACGCGGTCTGCGCAGAACGGACAGATCCTCGCGGGGATCGGCGTCGCAGACGAGCAGGTCCGCGGGTGCGCCTTCGGTCAGCGACGGGTGCCCCAGCCATTCGCGTGCGGACCACGAAGCCGCGGCGAGGGCGTCCTCGCGGGACATGCCCGCCCGCCACAAGGCTTCGATCTCGTCGACGACGCGGCCGTGGGCCACCATCCCGCCCGCGTCGCTGCCGGCGTAGATCGTGACGCCCGCCGAGATCGCCGCACCGATCATGTCCGTCACGCCCGCGTGCAGCGCGCGCATATGGGCCGCGTAGACCGGGTACTTTCCGGCCCCGTCGGCGATGCCGGGGAAGTTCTCGATGTTGATCAGAGTCGGGACGAGCGCGGTCCCCCGACGCGCCATCTCCGCCAGCACGTCCGGCGAAAGGCCGGTCCCGTGTTCGAGGCAATCGATGCCCGCGTTGACCAGACCCGGCATCGCGTCCTCGCCGAAGACGTGCGCCGTCACCCGCGCGCCCGCCGCGTGCGCGACCTTGACCGCCTCCTCGAGCACGTCGTCCGGCCACAACGGAGCCAGGTCGCCCTTCGAACGGTCGATCCAGTCGCCGACCAGTTTGACCCAGCCGTCACCGTCCGCGGCCTGCGCGGCGACCGCGTCGAGTAGCCCGTCCGGGGACTCGAGGTCGATGCCGAGACCGGGGATGTAGCGCTTCGGCAACGCGAGATGCCGCCCGCAGCGGATCATCCGCGGCAGGTCGGCGCGTTCCTGCAGCGCGCGAGTGTCGATGGGCTGGCCGCAGTCCCGGATCAGCAGCGTGCCCGCGTCCCGGTCCACGCGCGCCTGCTCGATCGCTTCGTCCACAGTGGACGGGCCATGTACCCCGATCGCCGGGTGGCAGTGCGCGTCCACCAGGCCGGGCACCAGGAACCCCTCTGTCACAAGGGTTTGCGCGCCGTCGACCGGTTCGAAGGTGATCCGGCCGCCATCGATCCACAGATCGCGCCGTGCGCCATCGGGCAGCACGACACCGCTGAGGTGCATCACTTGTTCTTCGGCAGCTTGAACTTCGACGGGTCGAAACCGGGTACATCGTTCATGCCGCCACCCAGCTGGGACAGGTCCGGCCCGCCGCCGGGCGGGAGCATCGGCATCCCGCTGGGGAAACCGCCGCGCACCTTCGGCTGCGTCGGCCCGCGCCCCTTGCCCTTCTTGCCCTTCTTGCCTTTACGGCTCTTCGTGGCGCTACCACCGCCGAACCCGAACCGGCCCGCCATCTGCTGCATCATCTTGCGGGCCTCGAAGAACCGGTTCACCAGGTCGTTGACCTCGCGCACCGTCACCCCGGAACCCAGCGCGATACGCTGCCGGCGCGATCCGTTGATCATCTTCGGCTCGGCGCGCTCGGCGGGGGTCATGCCGCGGATGATCGCCTGCAGCCGGTCGAGCTGCTTGTCGTCGACCTGGGCCAACTGGTCCTTCATCTGCCCGGCGCCCGGCAGCATGCCCAGCAGGTTGCCGATCGGGCCCATCTTGCGGACCGCGAGCATCTGCTCGAGGAAGTCCTCCAGCGTCAGCTGGCCGGTGCCGAGCTTCGCCGCGGCCTTCTCGGCCTGCTCCTGGTCGAAGGCCTGCTCGGCCTGCTCGATCAGGGTGAGCAGGTCGCCCATGCCGAGGATGCGGCTCGCCATCCGGTCCGGGTGGAAGGTGTCGAAGTCCTCGAGCTTCTCACCGTTGGAGGCGAACAGGATCGGCTGGCCGGTGACCTGCCGGACCGACAGCGCGGCACCACCGCGGGCGTCGCCGTCGAGCTTGGTGAGCACCACGCCAGAGAACCCGACACCGTCGCGGAAGGCCTCCGCGGTGGTCACCGCGTCCTGACCGATCATCGCGTCGACGACGAACAGCGTCTCGTCGGGCGTCACCGCGTCACGGATGTCCGCGGCCTGCTTCATCAGTTCCTCGTCGACGCCGAGACGGCCGGCGGTGTCGACGACCACGACGTCGTGCTGCGCGTGCTTGGCCTCGTCGATGCCCCGGCGCGCCACGTCGACCGGGTCGCCCACGCCATTGCCCGGCTCGGGCGCGAACGTCGGCACTCCGGCCCGTTCGCCGACCACCTGGAGCTGGGTCACCGCGTTGGGTCGCTGCAGGTCACAGGCGACGAGCAGCGGGGCGTGGCCCTGCTTCTTCAGCCACAGCGCGAGCTTGCCGGCCAGCGTCGTCTTACCGGACCCCTGCAGACCCGCGAGCATGATCACCGTCGGCGGGTTCTTCGCGAGGTTGAGCCGCCTGGTCTCGCCGCCGAGGATCGCGACGAGCTCCTCGTTGACGATCTTGACGACCTGCTGGGCCGGGTTGAGCGCGCCGGAGACCTCGGCGCCCTTCGCACGCTGCTTGATCTGTGCGATGAACTCCCGCACGACGGGCAGCGCGACGTCGGCCTCAAGCAGTGCGATGCGGATCTCGCGCGCGGTGGCGTCGATGTCGGCGTCGGTCAGCCTCCCCTTGCCCCGCAGGTTCTGCAGGGTGGAGGTGAGCCTGTCGGAGAGGGTGTCGAACACGGGTGTGCACGCTCCAGCTGGTCGTGGTTGCTCCCCGACCAGGGTAGCCGCCCGCCGAGCGCGAGCTGCGGGGACCGCGAAGCCCGGTTGAACCGGTACTCAGCAAGTGCTGAACAACCCGGGAACTCGAACCCTGGTTTGAGGCGGAACAATCGCTCAGATTACTCGCTGTTCAAGCCCTACCGGTGGAACATGGTCTGGCGGTTCGCGGTGATGGTTGCGTCCTCGCTGGGCCAGCGGTGCGCTGAGCGTGCGCACCACGGGCCTGGCGAACACGATCGGCCAGCGCGTGATGAACGACCCGCGTCAGCGCAACCCGCCCGTCCTCGTTCTCGGTGCGGGAGGAACTGGACCGCCTCGCCGCGCGGCGCACGCACCGGCTGTCCACTGTGGAACACACCGACCAGATCGTGTACTGCACGAACGCCGGATCGTCGAGCGCGGCAAGCATGCCGAGCTCATGGCGCTCGGTGGGCGGTACGCCCGGTTGGTCCGGGGTGAAGCCGCCTAGGGTGAGGGCATGCCCGACGCCGATCCAGACCTGGCCGAGCTCGCGCACGCGGTGCGCGAAGGCGTCGGCAGACTCAACTGGCGCATGCGCGCGGAGCGGGACCGAAGCGGCCCGAGCGCGCTGGAGCTCGCGGTGCTCAGCCGCCTCTACCGCGCGGGCACCCAGACGCCGAAAGCCCTGTCGGATGGGGAGAAGATCCATCCGCAGTCGCTGACCCGGGTGCTCGCGGCGCTGGAGCGCGACGGCCTGGTCGCGCGGCGCACGGATCCCGAGGACGGGCGGCGCTCGTTGCTGAACATCACCGATCGCGGGCTGAAGACGTTGCGTGCTTACAGCGAGCAACGGGAGGAATGGCTGGCGGCGGCGATGGCCGACGTGCTCACCGAAACAGAACGGGACCTGCTGCGCCTCGCGGCGAAGGTGATGACCCGGCTCGCGGACAGCTGAGGTATGGGGCGGAGGTGCAGGCGCGGGGGGCCGACTTACTCTCGGCGGGAGCCGGACTCGCGGGCAGCGGGAGCCGGACTCACCCGCGGCGAAAGCCGGACACGCGGGAGGGGTGCTCATGCGGGTGGCTCGCCCCCTCGCCGAGCCACCCGCATGATCGCGCCGGACGCCACAAGGGGGCCGTACGCTCGCCGGAACCCCCAGAAACCTGGCGAACCGACCGTTGGACATCTCGACGCGATGGCCCTAAGCCTGCCCGGTCCCTGGGGTCGCCCGGCAGCGTGACAACACCCAAGTAGGCCTAGGTAGATCTACTCAACTGCAGTCGGCGCCGCCGGGCGCTAACGGTGGGACACGTCACGACGGGACACATGACGCGTATATCCGAAGATTTTTCTCAGCGCCGGGATTTCGGGGCCGACCGGGCCTTCGACGCGGCCTTCTTCGCGCCCGTCTTGGCCTCCGCGGCCTTCTCCTCGGCCACCTTCGCCCGCTTCACCGCCGGCGACTCGGCCTGGTCGGCGTCGGTGCGGGCCTGGGCGCTCTCCTGCAGCGCGGCCAGCAACTCCTCGACGCCCTCGTCCTGCTTCGCCGCGCTCGGCCGCATCACCTCACGGCCCTCGACCTTGGCCTGGATCAGTTCCTCCAGCGCCGCACCATAACTGTCGGTATACCGGCTCGGTTCGAAATTACCGGACAGGTTCTCGATCAGATTCGCCGCCGCCCTCACCTGTGGCAACCGGATATCGATATCGTCGTACAGGAACGGGAAATCGGGCGTCCGGACCTCGTCCGGCCAGTGCATTGTGTCGAGCATGAGCACCTGGCCCCGCACCCGCAGCGCGCCGAGCGTTTCCTTCTGCCGGATCGCGACCTTCACGATCGCCACCCGGTCGGCCTGCTGCAACGCCTCGCTCAGCAGCACATACGGCTTTGTCGCGGGTACTTCCGGCTCCAGGAAATAGCTTTTGACGAAGTACAGCGGGTCGAGCTGCCCCGATGGGACGAACCCGCAGATCTCGATCGAATGCCCGGTGGGCAACGGGAGCTCGGCCAGCTCGTCGTCGGAGAGCACGACGACGTCACCACCGGGCATCGTGTATCCCTTGCCGATCTCGCCCTGCGGGATCTCGGCACCGTCGACCTCGCACACCCGCTTGAGCCGGATCCGGCCGCCGTCGACCGAATGCAACTGGTGCAGTCCGGTGCTGTGGTCTTCGGTGGCGCTGTAAGCCTTCACCGGAATGGCCGAACTGCCGAATCCGATAGTGCCCTTCCACACGGTGCGCATTCGAAAAGCGTATCCACCGACCGGGCGGGGCTTATAGCTACAAACGGGCGTTCGGACCGGCGAATTCGGCCGCGATCCGGGCGAACGGCTCACTTTCGGAAAGCGCGTCCGCCGAATAGCCGAAAGCACCGGCCGCCGCCTGGAGTACCTGGGCGAGCGCGCCTACTTCCGGTGACGGCGCCGCGGCCAGCACACCCGCCTGGCCGTCCTCGACCCGCTCGGCCAACCGGGTGAGGGCGCTGGAGAGCAGGCGCTGCCCGGTCACGAGATCCGCGAGCACCACGCCGAGTTCGCCGACCGACATCTCCCCGGCGGCGTCCAGTTCGGCGGCGCAGGCACGGAGGTGGGAAGCGGCCACCGTGATCGGCAGGACGGTCGGCTCGAGCTCCGGCATGGCGGACATGCTGCCATGGCGATCACCGTTCTCCCGCGCGACACCCCGGTCGGTCACGAAGAAGCCGCGAGCACGACCTGCTCGACCCGCTGCCGCCAGGACCGGTCGAGACTCACCCCTCGCGGCGCGACGGCGAACGAGTCGACGACGGCCCCGCCGAGCGTGGCGACCTTCGCCCAGCGGACGTCGGCGTCACAGGACTGCAGCGCGCCCGCGACCCGGTACAGCAGGCCGATTCGGTCCGAGGCGCGCAGCTCCAGTACGACGTTGTTCGGCCCGGAGGTCTCGTCGTCGAACCACAGCACCTTCGGCCGCGCCACGATTCGGATCGGAGACTGGTAGTCCCGCTCCTTCGCGGCGAGCCTCTGCTCGAGCGCCAAGCCGCCCGCCATCGCCCGTGAGAACTGCTCACGCAGTAACGCGGTGTCCGGCAACGAGCCGAACTTGGGCGAGGCGACGAAGATCCCGGCGCGCCCGTTGCCGTGGCTGCGCAGCAGCGCGGTGTGCACCTCGAGCGAATGCAACGCGAGCACCCCGGCCGCCGGGGCGAGGAGCTCCACCCGCGCCGGCACGGCCACGACGACTGTTGCCATGTTGCCGTCGTGACTGATCGAGACCTCGGCGCGGCCCGTGCGCACCGCCGTCGCGACCAGTTCGCGCTGACGCGGGTCGAGCGGCTCGGGCGGGCTGAACCCGTTGCCCTGCATGACCTGCTTGCAGCGTGAGACCAGATTCTCGACGAGGCCGGCCTTCCACTCGGTCCACATGCCGGGGCCGGTCGCGAGCGAGTCGGCGATGGTGAGCGCGTGCAACAGTTCGAGCAGCACGACATCGTTGTCGACCGTCTTCGCGACACGATGCACCGTCGTCGGGTCCTCGGTGTCCCGCCGGGTCGCGGTGTGCGGCAGCAGCAGATGGTGCCGCACCAGCCCCGCGACCATGGCCGCGTCGGCGTCGGTCAGCCCGACCCGGCGGGCGACCTGCGCCGAGATCGCCGCACCCAGTTCGGAGTGATCGGTTTCGCGGCCCTTGCCGATGTCGTGCAGCAACGCACCAAGCAGCAGCAGGTCCGGTCGCGACACGGTGGTGGTCAGCTTCGACGCCTCGACACAGGTCTGGACCAGATGCCGGTCGACGGTCCACGCGTGCACCGGTGACCGCGGCGGCAGGTCGCGCACCGCGCCCCATTCCGGGAACAGGCGGGCCCACAGCCCGGTACGGTCGAGCGCTTCGACCGCGTCGATCAGCCCTTCGCCCGCACCGAGCAGTTCGGTGAGCGCGTCGCGCGCGTCCGCCGGCCACGGCGTGCGCAACTCCGGCGCGGAGTCCGCGAGCGCGCGCAGGGTGCCGTGGGCGATCGGCGCGCCCGTCCTCGCCGACGCCGCGGCCACCCGCAGCAGCAGTGCAGGATCCTTGGCGGGCACCGCGTCCCGCGCCAGAGCCACCTCGTTGCCGTGCAGCACAACGCCTTCGTCGAGCGGGGTCCGGCTCGGCCGCCGCCCGAAACGGCTCTTCGGCGGCTCCACAGTGGACCTGAGCGCGACGTCGACGGCGTAGCTGACCGTTCTCCCGGCACCGGCGAGCTTGCGGGCCAGGGTGAACCGGTCACCGAAGCCGAGCTCGGCGGCCACGAGTTCCGCGTCGGGCGCGCTCAGCACGTCCCGGTCGCGCCGCAGCTCCCGTCGCAGCTCGGTGCGGACGTCGAGCAGCAGTTCCTTGGCTTCACGCAGTTCGTCGCCGGGCCGGTCGGTCAGCTGGGCGACCGAAAGCGCGTCGAGCACGCCCAGATCCCGCAGCCCGCCCTTGCCGTACTTGAGGTCGGGTTCGGCGGACTGGGCGATCTCCCCGCTGCGCTGCCAGCGTTTGCGGGTCGACTCGACCAGCTCGGGCAGCCGCTTGCGCGCGATGCGGCGCCACTGTTCACGGGCCGCCGACGCGAGCCGCGCGGCGAGTTCGGTGTCCCCGGCGATGGGCCGGGCATCGAGCAGTCCCATGGCGGTCCGCAGATCCTCCGAGGCGACCTGCAGCGCCTCCGCCGGCGTGCGAACGGAATGGTCGAGGCCGATGCGCGCGTCCCACAGCGGGTACCACAACGCGTCGGCGATTTCGGCGACCTTCGGGTTCTGGTTGTGCACCAGGACCAGGTCGAGGTCGGAGAACGGGAGCAGTTCGCGCCGTCCGAGGCCGCCGACGGCGACCAGCGCGACACCGGGATCAGCGGTGTCGACGCCGGCCGCCGCCGCGGCCTTGCTGAGCCAGAACTCGTACAGGTCCACCAGCGCGGCCCGGAGCGCGGCGGCGCCGAGCCGGCCGTGGCGCCCTTCCAGCAGCCGGTTCGCGGCCTTCGCGAGTTCCCCCCCGAGAACCATCCGCGCCTACAGCGCGTCCGTGCCGCGTTCGCCGGTGCGAACCCGGACCACGGTCTCCACGGGCGTGACCCACACCTTGCCGTCACCGATCTTGCCGGTGTGCGCGGCGTTGACGATCGCTTCGATGACCTTCTCCACGTTCGCGTCGTCGGTGACGACCTCGACGCGGAGCTTGGCCACGAAGTCGACCGCGTACTCGGCACCGCGGTAGACCTCGGTGTGGCCCTTCTGGCGGCCGTAGCCCTGCACCTCGCTCACGGTCATCCCGAGCGCGCCGAGCTGCTCGAGCGCCGCGCGGACGTCGTCCAGGGTGAACGGCTTGACGATGGCGGTGATGAGCTTCATGCCTTGCTTCCTTCCAGTGCCGCGCCGTCCTTCGACGCCGCAACCGAACCCGGAGTGCTGCCACTGTGCCCGCCAAGAACGGACTGACCGAAGTCATACGCGCTTTCCGCGTGCTGCGCCTCGTCGATACCGGCGACCTCGTCCTCCGTGGAGACCCGGAAGCCGCCCGCGGCCTTGATGATGAAGCCGATGATGAGGGTGACGATGAACGAGTACCCCATCACCGCGAACGCGGCTATGGCCTGCTTGCCCAGCTGGCTCCACCCGCCACCGTAGAACAAACCGTCACCGCCGGCGGAGTTCACGCTGGAGCTGGCGAACAAGCCGATCAGCAGCGTGCCGGCGAGACCGCCGACCAGGTGCACGCCGACCACGTCGAGCGAGTCGTCGAAGCCGAACCGGTACTTGAGCGAGACCGCGAGCGCGCACACCGCACCGGCGATGACGCCGATCGCGATCGAGCCGAGCGGGGTGACGAAACCACACGCCGGGGTGATCGCGACGAGACCGGCGACGGCGCCGGAGGCGGCACCGAGGGTGGTGGGCTTGCCGAACTTGAGCTGCTCGACCAGGAGCCAGCCGAGCACGGCGGCGGCGGTGGCGACGGTGGTGTTGGTGAACGCGACCCCGGCGAGGTCACCCGCCGACAGCGCGGAACCGGCGTTGAAGCCGTACCACCCGAACCACAGCAGCGAGGCGCCCAGGAGGACGAACGGGACGTTGTGCGGGCGCCCGGTGTCCTTCGGCCAGCCCTTGCGCTTGCCGAGCACGATCGCCAGCGCGAGCCCCGCGGCACCGGCGTTGATGTGGACCGCGGTACCACCGGCGAAGTCGAACGCCTTGAGCTTGTTGGCGATCCAGCCGCCGAGTGCGTCGGGACCGATGAAGCCGTCGAACGAGAACACCCAGTGGGCGACGGGGAAGTACACGATCGTGACCCACAGGACCACGAACAGGCCCCAGCCCCAGAACTTCGCGCGGTCGGCGATCGAACCGGAGATGAGGGCGGGGGTGATGATCGCGAACATCAGCTGGAACATCGCGAACGCGAGGACGGGCAGGGCGTCCGAGCCCGGCCAGGCGACCGCCGGGCTGGTGTCGGTCGCCGCGGTGGCGTACCCGGCCAGTTCGCCCCAGGTGTGCGCGAATCCGGCGTGGTCGAAGTTGCCGATCAGCCCGCCGAACGCGTCAGAGCTGAACGACTCGCCGAAGCCGTAGAGCACCCACAAGACAGACACGATCGCCAAGCAGATGAAGTTCATCATGAGCATGTTGAGGACGCTCTTCGAGCGGACCATGCCGCCGTAGAAGAACGCCAGTCCTGGTGTCATGAGCATGACCAGCGCGGCGCTGGCCAACACCCATGCGGTGTCTCCTGCGTTCAGCACATTTTCCTCCCGGATCGAGTATTGCCCGGGAGTTTTGATTTCCGGTGTTTCGCCGGACGGCATGCCAGGTTTCGCGGATGTGAACTGTCCTCACGGCGTTGTTACGAGCACGTTTCCCGGAGACCGGCCTGTTATGTCGCTTCACGAAACGTTGCCGTCAGATACGGTGCGTGACCAGCTCACGGACGGCTACGGGTGCGCGCCGGCGCGCCGTCCGGGTACTCCTTTTGGCCACGTCAGGCGTGACCGTGAGTGTTGTGACGCGATGTGCATGCCGGTCCACGTCACCCGTGTTACCGACTTCCTCCAGGTTCGCGCGGCTCGCCGGGGAGCTGCGATCATGGGGCCATGACGCTCCCCGACGCCGTGGTTCAGGCGCTCCGGTGTTCGGTGTGCGGGGACCCGGTCGAGCCGGCCGGGCACGCGCTGCGGTGCCCGAAGCGGCATTCGTTCGATCTCGCGAAGCAGGGCTACGTCAACCTCCTGCATGCCAAGGTGCCCGCCGGGACGGCCGACACCGCGGAGATGGTGGCCGCGCGCGCCGAGTTCCTCGCCGCCGGGCACTACGCGCCGCTCGCCGATCTCGTCGCGCGGCAGGCGAAGACCTCGGGACTGATCGTCGATGCGGGGGCGGGCACCGGGTACTACCTCGCGCGGGCGCTCGAGCGGAACCCGGGCGCCAGCGGGCTCGCCTTCGACGTGTCGGCGACAGCCTTGCGCCGCGCGGCGAAAGCGCAGGAGCGCCTCGGCGCGGTGGTGTGGAACCTGTGGGAGCCGTGGCCGTTGGCCGGTGGCTCGGTCTCGGTACTGCTGAACGTCTTCGCGCCCCGGAATCCCGCCCAGTTCCACCGGGTGCTGCGGCCGGACGGGGTGCTCGTCGTCGTGTCGCCGCGAAACGGGCATCTTGGCGAACTGGCGTCGGTGGTCGATCTCCTCGACGTGGACCCCCGGAAGGAAGAACGGCTCGACAGCGGTCTTACCGGGCGTTTCGAGCTCGCGCACCGGGAGGATCACGTCCGGGGCTTGACGCTGTCGCCGGAAGACGTCCGGCGCGCGGTCATGATGGGGCCGACCGCTCATCACCCCCAGCGGCTGGCCGGGCTGGACCGGCTCCGGGACCCGGTCGAGGTCACGACGTCCTTCGTGCTCTCGGTTTACCGGCCGCGAAGGGTGGCGGAGTGACCGCGGTACCGGCGACGTCCATCACCGACCCGGCCTGGCTGCGGACGCAGATCGGCCTGGCAGCCCGGCGCTACGGTTGCGCGCGGCCCGCAGTGCTCGGCACCATCTGGTGGTATTCGGCGTCTTCGGTGCTGGTCGCGCCCACGGTCGAGGCGCTGGCGAAGGGCCAGGCGGTGGATCCGTCGCTGCCCGCGATCACCCTCGACGTCACGGACGACGGGAGGCTCCTCGATGCCCACGCCGCCCGGCCGCCGGCGGGCGAACTGGGCCCGGCGATGAGCGAGGCGCTCGAGTCCGCCATCGCGACGATCGAGCAGGTAACGGGCGCCCGCGCCCCCGCCCTGCGCGCCATCGCGACCGACTCGATCGCCAACCGGCTGCTGTGGGCGGGCGCGCCGGAACTCGCCGAGCCCCTGCTCGCTTCCATCGGCGGCCTGCCCAAGCCGCGCTATTTCGACGTCGGCCCGGCGAAGGTCGTCCACCGGGCATCCTGCTGCCTGATTTACCAGGTGGGCCAGCCGAAATGCGTCAGCTGCCCCCGCCAGCGACCCGCCGAGCGCGCCCGCCGCCTCCGCGCCGCCGTCACCGGGACGTGACCGGGCCTGGGCGCCGGGAATCGTGGCTTTGTGCCGGGCAACGTAGGTAACGTCCCTGGTGTGACTGAACGCAGCTGGGGCTTCCGCACTCGTGCCCTGCACGCAGGGGGCAGCCCCGACCCGGCGACCGGGGCACGAGCGGTGCCGATCTACCAGACGACGAGCTTCGTTTTCGAAGACGCGGCGGACGCGGCGAACCTGTTCGCCCTGCAGAAGTACGGCAACGTCTACAGCCGCATCGGCAATCCGACCGTGGCGGCGTTCGAGGAGCGCCTGGCCAGCCTCGAAGGCGGCATCGGCGGCGTCGCGACGAGCAGCGGGCAGGCCGCGGAGTTCCTCACGTTTTCCGCGCTGGCCGAGGCCGGTGAGCACATCGTCTCCGCGAGCGGACTCTACGGCGGCACGGTCACCCAGCTCGACGGCACGCTGCGCCGGTTCGGCGTGGACACGACGTTCGTGCCCGGGGACAGCATCGACGCGTACGCGGCGGCCGTCACCGACAAGACCCGGCTCATCTACACCGAGGTCATCGGCAACCCCAGCGGCACCATCGCGGATATTTCGGGTCTCGCGGAACTGGCGCATGCCCACGACATCCCGCTCGTGGTGGACGCGACGCTCGCCACGCCGTACCTGTGCCGCCCGATCGAACACGGCGCGGACATCGTGCTGCACTCGGCGACGAAGTTCCTCGGCGGGCACGGCACCACCCTCGGCGGCATCGTCGTCGAGTCGGGTGCCTTCAACTGGGGCAACGGCAAGTTCCCCCGGATGACCGAGGTCGTGCCCTCCTACGGCGGTCTCAGGTACTGGGAGAACTTCGGCGAGTACGCGTTCTGCACGCGGCTGCGGGCCGAGCAGTTGCGGGACATCGGCGCGGTGCTGTCACCGCATTCGGCCTTCCTGCTGTTGCAAGGCGTGGAAACGCTGCCTCAGCGGATGGACGCGCACGTGCGCAACGCGCAGGCGGTCGCGGAGTTCCTCGCCGCCGACGAACGGGTCGCGTGGGTCAGCTACGCCGGGCTGCCGGACCATCCGCACCACGAGCGCGCGCGGAAGTACCTGCCGCAGGGGCCGGGCGCGGTGTTCTCGTTCGGGGTCAAAGGCGGGCGCGCCGCAGGCGAGCGGTTCGTCGAGTCGGTCGAGCTGCTCTCGCATCTGGCCAACGTCGGCGACGCGCGCACGCTGGTCATCCACCCGGCATCGACGACGCACCAGCAACTGACCGATGAGCAGCTGGCGGCCGGCGGGGTCGGGCCCGATCTCATCCGGTTGTCGGTCGGGCTCGAGGACGTCGAGGACATCTGCTGGGACATCGACCAGGCGCTCGCGGCGGCGGTGAAGGAATGAGCGCCTGGACCCCGCCGACCGCGCGCGAACGCCAGGCGATCCTGAGGCGCACGAAGTCGGTCACGATCGTCGGTGCCTCCGACAACCCGGCCCGGCCGAGCCACTTCGTCGCGACGTACCTGCTGTCGTCGAGCCGGTATCAGGTGAACTTCGTCAACCCGCGGTTGAAGACGCTGTTCGGGCGGCCGGTGTACGCGTCGCTCGCGGACGTGCCGGAGGTCGACCTGGTGAGCGTGTTCCGCAAGCACGATGACCTCCCCGACGTGGCCGAGGAGGTCGTCAAGGCGGGTGCGCGGACGTTGTGGCTGCAACTGGGGCTGTGGCACGAACCGGTCGCGGAGCGGGCCCGGGAAGCCGGTCTGGACGTGGTGATGAACCGGTGCGTGAAGATCGAGCACGCGCGCTTCGCGGGTGGCTTACATCTCGCGGGTTTCAATACCGGCGTCATCAGCTCACGACGGCAAATGGCTCCGTAGAAAGGAAGAATCGTGATGTCCGAACGGTTGTTCCCACTATGAGTGAAGAGCTGCGGGTGACCTTCGTGGGCGGGCCCACCGCGTTACTGGAGATCGCGGGCAAGCGGCTGCTCACCGATCCGACGTTCAGCCCCGCGGGGGACTACGAGACCGCGCCAGGGCGGACGCTGACCAAGACCGAAGGGCCTGCCGTCCCGCTCGAGTCGCTGGAGCCCTTGGACGCGGTGCTGCTGTCGCACGACCAGCACGCCGACAACCTCGACCCGGCCGGTCGCGAGCTCGTCGGCCGCATCCTGCTGACGCTCACCACGGTGAGCGGCGCACGGCGGCTCGGCGGGACGGCGCAGGGCCTGCCCCCGTGGTCGGCGCTGGCGCTGGGACAGCTGGAGGTCATCGCCGTCCCGGCGCAGCACGGCCCGAAGGGTGCCGAAGGTGTGGTCGGCGAGGTGACGGGTTTCGTGTTGCGGGGCCGTGGCCTGCCGTCGGTCTACATCTCCGGGGACAACGCGTCGCTCGAGCAGGTACGGGCGATCGCGCGGCGGGTCGGCTCGGTCGATGTGGCGCTGCTGTTCGCGGGCGCGGCCAGGACTTCCCTGTTCGACGGCGCGCCGTTGACGCTGACCAGCGAGGCCGCCGCGGAGGCGACGCGCATCCTGAACGCGAAGATCGTCATCCCGGTGCACACACGGGGCTGGGCGCATTTCACCGAAGGCCCGGACGCCATCCGCAAGGCGTTCGCGAATGCCGGCCTGAGCGAGCGGTTGCGGGTACTGGAGCCCGGGGAGTCGATCAGGCTGGCGACCACACGCGGGAGCTGAACCTCGCTGGTGGACGCTTGAGGCGGACAAGGCGTGGGTGTCTGGTCGACGGGGACCGGGTCGATGAAGTCACCGTTGCCGTCACCGCGCCGCCTGGTAGCGGTCCACGAACTCCTTCCGCCCCTGCTCGGTCAGCCCGCCGTACAACCGCAGCCGGGCCATCCCGCCGTCCGGGTAGATGTCCAGGCGCACGTCCGTGATCTCGCGCGCCTGCTCGAGCGGGAAGCGGTGCCGGGTGTCCGGTTGCAGGCGGGTCCGCGGCAGCACCTCGAACCACTCCCCGCCGTCGGCGGATCCGCTCAGCGAGGCCCAGCCAGGCGCGTTTCCCTTGAAATGACTGGTGTCCAGCTCGACCAGCCGCGGCACGCCGGACCCGGCGAGCGCGATCTCCACCCAGTCGTTCCCGTCGTCGCGCCGGCGGGCGGTCTCCCAGCCCTCCCCCATCACCGAGGCGAAACCGGGCGAGATGAGGTTGCTCGGCGCGGAGTAGAACATGTTGCTCGCCGCGGTCACCCGCGCGCCGTTTTCGAGCGCCGCGAGGTCCAGCGCGCCCAGGTCGAGCAGGCGCGGGTCGGCGACCGGCGCGCCGTGCACGCGGAACCGCGCCACCCCGCCGTCGGGATGGATGGTCAGCCGCGCGTGCGTCCACCGCCGCGGCGAGGACACCTCGAAGAGGTTCTCGGCGTCGCCGGTCAGCGGCGACTTCGGCACCAGCGTCGTCCAGTCCAGTTCGGACAGTTCGGCCGGGCTCGGGTACCCCTCCACGGCGACGGCCTCGACCGAAGCGAACGGCGGGTAGTTGCCGGTGAAGAACGCGGTGTCGACGATCACGCCCGAGATCACCCCGGGCAGGCCGAGCCGGACGATCGCCTGGTCCGCGCCCGGTTCGCGACGGCGCCGCGTCTCCCAGCCGTCGTAGATCTGCCCTTTGTGCCCGAAACTCCACGGCTGGAACTCCGGCTTCGCGGGCTTGATCAGGTTCTCCCGCTCGGCGAACAGTTCGTCGTTGGCCCACACCACGCTGCCACCGACGCGCCGCGACGCGAGATCCGGTTCATTCGTCCACACCGGACGGTCGTTCACGCAACCCCTCCTCGTACCAGCAGTTCACCCTGCGGCTGTTCCCCGGTCTCCCGGCCGCGCAACCACGTCGAGCGCACGACCCCGCGCAGCGTCCGGCCGTGATAAGCGCTGACCGGGTTACGGTGCCGCAGGTTCGCCACGTCCACCACGAACTCCTCGTCCGGCGCGAAAACGCAGAAGTCGGCGTCCGCGCCGACCTCGATGCGGCCCTTGCGCTCGAGGCCGACCCTCGTGGCCGGTCGCTCGGCCATCCATCGCACCACGTCCGCGAGGGTGAAGCCACGTTCACGTGCCCCCGTCCACACCGCGGGCAGCCCGACCTGCAGGCTCGCTATCCCGCCCCAGGCCTCGCCGAAGTCACCGAGGTCCAACCGTTTCAGCTCCGGCGTGCACGGCGAATGATCGCTGACGACGAAGTCGATCGTGCCGTCGGCCAGGCCCTGCCACAGCAGCTCGCGGTTGCGCGACTCGCGGATCGGCGGGCAGCACTTGAACTGTGTCGCGCCGTCCCCGATCTCCTCGGCGCTGAAACTCAGGTAGTGCGGGCAGGTTTCGACCGTCAGCGCAACGCCTTCGCGCTTGGCCTCGCCGATCATCGCGAGCGCGTCCGAAGAGGACAGATGCAGGATGTGCACCCGCGCCCCGGTCCGCCGGGCCAGCTCGACGACCCGGGCGATCGCGATGGTTTCGGCGTCGGACGGCCGCGAATTCAGGAAGTCGGCGTAGTGCCGCCCGTGTGGCGGCGGGGCTTGCTCGATCGCTTCGGCGTCCTCGGCGTGCACGATCATCGTCGCGCCGAGCCCGGCCAGGACGCGCAGGTCGGCTTCCAGCTCCTCGGTGCCCAGCGGCGGGAACTCGTCCACGCCCGAGTACAGCAGGAAGCATTTGAACCCGAACACCCCGGCTTCGTGCAGCGCGGGCAGTTCCCTGCCGTTGCCCGGGATCGCCCCGCCCCAGAACCCGATGTCGACGTGCACGCGCCCCGCCGCGGTCTTGCGCTTGACGTCGAGAGCGTCGACGTCGACCGTCGGCGGCAGGCTGTTCAGCGGCATGTCGACGATCGTCGTGATGCCGCCGGCCGCCGCCGCGCGGGTCGCCGTCTCGAAGCCTTCCCATTCGCTGCGTCCGGGGTCATTGACGTGCACGTGGGTGTCGACCAGGCCGGGCAGCAAGACCTCGTCCTCGCCCAGTTCGACCACGCGCGAACCGACCAGATCGCCGTGCCGTGCGACGGCCACGATCCGCCGGCCGTCCACGCCCACGTCGCACGGCCCTTCACCCGCGGCCGTCACCGCCCGTCTCGCCCGGAACACCAGCTGCATCACGACTCCCTCCTAGACCCCCTCGAACTCAACCACGTTAGCCAGGGAGGTGCCCATGGCGGCGTTTCCTGTGCGCTCGATCATGATTTCCACCAGCACCGGGCGGCTCGTGCGCTCGGCCTCCTTGCGGGCCCATTCGATCGACGAGCGGATCTCGCCGGGCTCGGTCACCCGCGTACCGGTGCAGCCGTAAGCGGCCATGATCTTCACGTTGTCCGCGCCGTGCTGGTCGTAGTGGATGTCGACCTGGTAGTTCATCTCGTAGCCGCGCTCGGCCTGCCGGATGAGGCCGAGGTACTCGTTGTTGAGCATGATCAGCACGAACGGCACGTCGTACTGCGCCGCGACCGCCAGCTCCTCGACGAGGAACTGGAACGAGTAGTCCCCGACGACGCCGACGACTTCGGCCCCGGGCCGCGCCTTCTTGACCCCGATCGCGGCCGGGATCTCCCAGCCGAGCGGACCGGCCTGCCCGCACACCTGGTAGTGCCGCGGTTTGTGCGCGTGCTGGAACTGCCCCGACCAGATCTGGTACAGCCCGATCGCGGTGACGAAGTACGCGTCCTCGCCGAACAGTTCGTTGATCTCGTGGAACACGCGCGGGGCCTTGATCGGGACGGTCTCGAAGTCCTCGCGGCGCGGCAACTCGTGGCGCAGCTGGCCGATCCGCTTGACCCACACGCCACGGTCGGCGAGCACCTCCCGGTTCCGGACGGCGTCCAGCAGCGCGGTCAGGAACTCGCCCACATCGGACACGATGCCCAGGTCCGGGCCGAACACCCGGCCGAGCTGCGTGGGTTCGATGTCGACGTGGATGAACTTGCGGTCACCGCGGTACACGTCGAGCTCGCCGGTGTGCCGGTCACCGAAGCGCGCGCCCAGCGCCAGCACCAGGTCGGCTTCGAGGAACGCGGCGTTGGCCCAGCGCTGCGAGGTCTGGATCCCGGCCATCCCGGCGAACAGTTCGTGGTCCTCGGGGAAGCTGCCCTTGCCCATCAGCGTGACCTGGACCGGCACGCCGAGCCGCTCCGCGACCTCGCGCACCTGCTCCGCCGCCTCGCTCAGCACGACACCGCCGCCCGCGAGGATCATCGGCCGTTCGGCGGCGAGCAGCAGGTCGAGCGCCCGTTCGACGCGCGGGCGGTGCGGGGTGACCACCGGGACCGGCAGCGGGCAGTCGATGCTCGAATCCCATTCGATCTCCTGCTTCTGCACGTCCAGCGGCAGGTCGATCAGCACCGGGCCGGGCCGCCCGGACCGCGCGATGCGGAACGCCTCGCGGAAGATCCACGGCGCCTGCGCCGCTTCCTTGACCTGCACGGCCCATTTCGTGACGGGTTTGGCGATCTCGACGATGTCGACCGCCTGGAAGGCCTCCTGGTGCAGCTTCGCCGACACCGCCTGCCCGGTGATGCACAGGATCGGGATCGAGTCGGCCTGCGCGGTGTACAGCCCGGTGATCATGTTCGTGCCGGCGGGCCCGGACGTGCCGATGGCGACCCCGACATTGCCGGTGGTGCGCGCCCAGCCGTCGGCCATATGCGTGGCGCCCTCCTCATGGCGAACCACGAGGTGCTCGATGCCGCCGTGCCGTTCCATCGCCTGGTAAAGCGGGAGAATCGCGGCGCCGGGGCAGCCGAACGCGGTGCTCACGCCCTCGCTCGCGAGGACTTCGACGACGGCCTGCATCACGGGGATTCTGGGCATGGCACTACTCCCGTCCGGACAGTTGGGCGACGAGTTTCAGCAGGGCCCCGTGGTCGAGGCCGCCGTGTCCCTGGGCCTTCAGCGAGGCCATGAGCTGCGCGACCGCTGCGCCGAGCGGGATCACCACACCGGCCTCGCGCGCGGCGGCCTGCACGATGCCGAGATCCTTGTCGTGCAACTCGACGCGGAAGCCCGGGGTGAACTCGCGCTTGACCATCGCGGCGGCCTTGCGGTCGAGGATGCGGTTCCCGGCCAGACCGCCGGCGAGCACCTTGATCGCCGCCTCGGTGTCCACTTCGTGCGCTTCGAGGAAGACCAGGGACTCCGCGACCAGTTCGATGGTGCCGGCCACGATGAGCTGGTTCGCGGCCTTGACCGTCTGCCCAGCGCCCGGCCCGCCGACGTGCACGATCGTGCCGCCGACCGCGTCGAGCACCGGTTTGGCGGCTTCGAAGTCCGCGGCCTCGCCGCCGACCATGATCGACAGGCTGCCGTCGATCGCGCCCTGCTCCCCACCGGAAACCGGGGCGTCGAGCGCCCGGATGCGCCCGGAGATCTCGCGGGAAACGTCCGGGCGGATGGTGCTGCAGTCGATCAGCAGCGCGCCTTCCCTGGCGTGCGCCAGGACGCCGTCTTCGCCAAGGACGACAGCCTCGACGTCGGGCGAATCCGGCAGCATGGTGATCACGATGTCTGCTTCGCGCACCGCTTCGGCGATACTCACCGCACCTCGGCCACCCGCCTCGACCAGCTTGTCCACTTTGGACCTGCCGCGGTTGTACCCGGTGACCTCGAACCCGGCCTTGACCAGGTTCGCCGCCATCGGACCGCCCATGATGCCCAGCCCGATGAACCCGATCTTCGTCATCGCCTTCCCTCCAGCCAGTCGAAGGACTCTTCCGTGCGCCCGCTCGGTTTGTATTCGAGGCCGACGTACCCGTCGTAGCCCGCCGCCGCGAGTTTCGCCAGATAGCCGGTGATGTCCAGGTTCCCGGTGCCGGGCTCGTGCCGGCCGGGGACGTCGGCGACCTGCACATGCCCGATTCGCGCGATGTGCTTTTCGATGACCGCGTCGAGATCGTCCCCGTTGGCGCCGAGGTGGTACAGGTCGAACAACAGCAGCACGTTGTCCCGGCCCACCTTGTCGAGCACGGCGAACGCGTCGGCCGCGGTCTTGAGCGGGTAACGGTCCGCGCCGGACAGCGGTTCGAGCACCAGGCGCGCCCCGATCCGGCCCGCCGCGACGGCGGCGGTATCCAACGTGGACAGTGCGTGCTCGTCCTGCGCGGCGGGGTCCTGACCCTCGACCCGGTTGCCGTACAGGGCGTTGAAGGTGCGGCAGCCAAGCCGGCCGGCGATGCCGATGGCGATGTCGACGCTGTCGGTCAGTTCCTTCTCCCGGCCTAGCCAGGACACGATGCCACGGTCGCCGGCCGCCATGTCCCCGGCGAAGAAGTTCAACCCGGCCAGGCTGACCCCGGCGTCCTCGACCGAGCGGACGAACTCGTCGACCTCGCGGTCGCCGGGACTGGCCGTGTCGAACGGCCACCAGTACTCGACAGCGGTGAACCCGGCGGCGCGGGCGGCCTCAGCACGCCGCAACAGGGGAAGCTCGGTGAACAGGATCGACAGGTTGATGTCGTAACGCATGACCTCTTCTTCCGTATTGCGGAAGTTTATTTCCGTAAAACGAGAATAGCTTCGTAGCACCGCGAACGTCAACGGGATACGGTGCGGTCGTGGAGCTACGAGCCGAGTTCACCACCGAACCGTTCCGCGGCGAAGGCGAGCCGCCCGAGCACGCCGTCCGCGCCCGCGAAGCGGCGGCGAAAGCCGGGCTGGCCGTGGACTTCGGCCCACTCGGCACGACCGCGCAAGGCGATGCCGACGCGCTCGTCGACGCGCTGCCCGCGATCGCCCGCGCCGCCCTCGACGGCGGCGCGACCCGGTTCACCCTGCAGCTTTCCGTGGGCGATACCACGACGCCACCCGAGACTCCCCCGCACACCCTGGAACGGCTCATCGGCGAAGTCGAGGCTCAACTCGGCACACGCCTCGTCGACCTCGACCGCACCGGCAAGCAGCAAGCCGTACGGCTCCTGGAGGAGCGCGGGGCCTTCGCGATGCGCAAGGCCGTCGTCACGATCGCCGCCGCGCTCGGCGTCACCCGGTTCACCGTCTACAACTACCTGAACCGGGACCATTGACTTCAACAAAATGTTGAAGCAAGATCGGGGCGTGGCTTTCCACCTGACCGGGTTCAACACCGCGCCGCCCGCCCAGCTCCAGGCGGACCTCGCGGCATGTCTCGACGTGCCGCGCTGGGTCGAGATCGTGCTGGCCGGGCGGCCCTATCCCGACCTCGCCGCGCTGAAGTCCCGCGCGGAGTTCACGCTGGAACCTGGCGAGATCCGCCGCGCGATGGCCGCGCATCCCCGGATCGGCGAGCAGGCCACGGGTGCGTCGAAGGCCGAGCAGTCGGGTGTGGACAGTTCGGCCGCGCAAAAGTTCCGCGCCGCCAACGTCGAGTACGAGGAGCGGTTCGGGCACGTGTTCCTGGTGTGCGCGAGCGGCCGTGGCGGCGGGGAACTCCTGGCCGATCTCCGCGAGCGCATGGGCAACGACCCGGAGACCGAACTGGCCGTCGCCGGGCGGGAACTGGTGAAGATCGCCTTGCTACGCCTGGGAAAGCTGGTGACCACGTGAGCCTCGTGACGACGCACGTCCTCGACGCCGCGGCCGGGCGGCCCGCTGCCGGAATCCCGGTGCGCCTGGAAAGCGACGGAAGGCTCGTCGCCGAAGGGCGCACCGACTCCGATGGCCGCATCCGCGATCTCGGCCCGGAAAGGCTCGAACCCGGGGTGTACCGCCTGGTCTTCGACACGGCCGCGTACCTGGGTCCGGACGGGTTCTTCCCCGAGATCACGGTGTCCTTCCGCATCACCGACGGCGCGGCGCACCACCACGTGCCGATCCTGCTCAGCCCGTTCGCCTACTCCACCTATCGAGGGAGCTGATCGTCGTGGCCATCACCCTGGGCCCGAACCAGTACGGCAAGGCCGAAGTCCGGCTCGTGACGGTGAATCGCACCGGGCCGGTGCATTCGATCAAGGACCTGACGGTGTCGACCTCGCTGCGCGGCGACCTCACCGCGACGCATCTGACCGGCGACAACGCGGGCGTGGTGGCGACCGACACGCAGAAGAACACCGTCTACGCCTTCGCGAAACAGAGCCCGGTCGGCGAGATCGAGGACTTCGCGCTCCGGCTGGGCAGGCATTTCGTGCGTGACAACATCAAGGGCGCGCGCATCCTCATCGACGAGCACGGCTGGGATCGCATCGCGGTCGACGGCAAACCGCACGAGCATTCGTTCTCCCGCGCCGGCGACGAGAAGCGCACCACCGCGGTGACGATCGACGGCGATCGCGCGTGGGTCGTGTCGGGGCTACGCGATCTCGTGGTGCTCAAGTCGACCGGCTCGGAGTTCCACGGCTTCCCGCGTGACAGGTACACGACGCTGGCCGAGACCGGCGACCGCATCCTCGCCACAGCCGTGACCACCCGGTGGCGCTACCAGGGCTCGGAGATCGACTGGGCCAAGAGCTTCACCGAGATCCGGCGCCTCATGCTGCAGAAATTCGCCACCCTGCACAGCTATTCGCTGCAGCAGACCCTGTACGCGATGGGCGAGGCGGTGCTGGAGGCACGGCCGGAAGTCGCGGAGGTCCGGTTGTCGCTGCCCAACAAGCACCATTTCCTGGTCGACCTGACCCCGTTCGGACTCGAGAACGACAACGAGGTCTTCTACGCGGCCGACCGCCCCTACGGCCTCATCGAAGGCACCGTCCTCCGTGACGACGCCGAGGAGCCCGGACTCGCCTGGCCCACGTTCACCTGACCCCGCGTGTTCACCAGCCGCGTCACCGAGTTGGCCCTCCGCGACCGTGAGTTGGCCCGCTGCGGCGCCCAGCCGATGTGGGCGGCAAACTCGGCGACACGCGCGGCCAACTCACTGCTGGAGGCGGCAAACACGCCCGGGTCAGGCGGGCACGAACTCGCGTAGTTCCTTGATTAGGACGTCCGGGCGGTCCTCGGGGACGAGGGTGTAGCTGTCCTCGACCTCGACCAGCTTCGCGTCGGGGAACAGCGCGGCCAGGCGCGGGCCGTGCTCGCGGGGCATCAGCTTGTCCTCCTTCGCCCAGACGACGAGCACCGGCCGGTCGAAGGCCTTGAGCCGCTCCGACCACTCGAGCAGGGTTTCCCGCGGCGGTACGGAGAGCCCGTACTTCTTGATGTCGCGGCGGATCTCCGGCGAGGCGGCCGCCGGGCCGAACCAGCCGTCCATCACCTCACGCGGCACCGGCTGCTTGCTCATCCAGCCCCAGCCGCCAGGGGCACGCCGGACAGCCTGGAACCGCAACAGTTTCATGGTCGCCGCGAGCCCGCCCGGGGCGCGGGTGGCCGCCACGATGAGCTTGCCGGGCAGGCCGGGCGGGTAGTTGTCGAACGCCTCGCACGCGACGAGGACCAGCCGCGCGACGCGGTCCGCCTTGCCCTCGGAGATGAGGAACTGCGCGCCACCCCAATCGTTGAGCACCAGCGTCACGTCCCGCAGGTCCAGCTTCTCCAGGAACTCCCCCACCAGCAGCGCCATCCCGAGCATCGACAGGTCGGCGTCGGGGCGCATCGGCTTGCGGTGGGAGCCGAGCGGCAGCGTGGGCCTGACGCACCGGTATTCCCCCAGATCCGGCACGACCTTGCGCCACACCGAGCCGTCGATGGTCAGACCGTGCAGCAGGACGAGCACCGGGCCGTCGCCGCCGGTGTCGGAGTACTCGACCGGCCCCGCGGAAAGCTCTATCTCGGGCATGATGCCCTCCCCAAATTTGATAGATCGCTCTAGCGAGAGGCTAGCGTAGACTCGGCGGGTGAGCAATACGAAAGAGCGCATCATGCTCGCCAGCGCCGAACTGTTCCGCCGCAACGGCTATACCGGGACCGGGCTCAAACAGATCGTCACCGCGGCGGGCGCCCCGTTCGGCTCGCTCTACCACTTCTTTCCCGGCGGCAAGGAACAACTGGGCGCGGAGGTCATCCGCGAATCGGGGCTGCTCTACGGGGAACTGTTCGACATCTTCATCACGCCGGCGGCCGATCCGGTGAGCGGGATCGAAGACGCCTTCGCCGGCGCGGCGGTCACGCTGAAGGAGACCGACTACGCCGACGCCTGCCCGATCGCGACCGTCGCGCTGGAGGTCGCCAGCACGAGCGAGCCGCTGAGGAAGGCCACGGCCGAGGTGTTCAACGCCTGGATCGACAGAGGCACCAAGGCTTTCCAGCGCTTCGGTCTGTCCGAAAAGGATGCACGGAAGCTCACCATCGCGGTCGTCACGAGCCTGGAAGGCGCGTTCGTGCTGAGCCGTTCGCTGCGCGACGTGGAACCGGTGGCCGTCGCCGGCGAGGCTGCCGTCGCGACAGCGCGTCAGCTCATGAACGCGCCCGAGGCGAAGTAGGCCGCGAAGATCGCTGCCAGTACACCGAGCAGCCAGCCGACCTCGCGGATCCTGCCCTTCGCCAGCTTGATCAGCACGTACGCGATCAGGCCGGCGCCGATGCCGTTCGTGATCGAGTAGGTGAACGGGATGACGGCGGCGATCAGGAACACCGGGATCGCGATATCGATGTCCTGCCAGGGAATCCGGCGCGCCTGGGCCATCATCATCCCCCCGATGACGACGAGTGCGGGCGCGGCGGCCTGCGCGGGCACGATCGCGGCGATCGGCGTCAGGAACAGCGTCACGGTGAACAGCGCCCCGGTCACGATGCTCGCCAGCCCGGTTCGCGCGCCCTCCCCCACGCCCGCCGCGGACTCCAGGAACACCGTGTTCGGCGCCGAACCGCTCAGCCCGCCGGCCAGCGCGCCGAACCCGTCGACGAGCAGGATGCGGCCCATGCCCTCGACGCGGCCGTCCCGCACGAGCCCGGCCTCCTCGGAGACGCTCGTGATGGTGCCCATCGCGTCGAAGAATCCGGACAGCACGAGCGTGAACAGGAAGACGCACGCGGCGACCGGTCCCGCCGAGGCGAAGCCGCCGAACAGGTCGATATGCCCGAGGAGGCTGAAGTCGGGGGTCGCGACGACGTGCGTCGGCACGGCCGGTTTGACCAGACCCCAGCCGGAGGGGTGGAAGGCGGCGTTGACGGCGATCGCGAGCACCGTGGCGACGGCGATGCTGATCAGCACCGCGCCGGGCGTGCGCCGGGACATCAGCACGATCATCAGCAGCAGGCCGATGCAGAAGATCAGGATGGGCCAGCCGGTGAGATGCCCGCCGATGCCCATCCGGACGGGCACCGTCGAGTCCGCCGAGTCCGGGGTCCGGGTCACGAACCCGGCGCTGACCAGGCCGACGAGCGCGATGTAGAGCCCGATGCCGACGGTGATCGCGGTCTTGAGCGCCATCGGGATCGCGTTGATGATCCGCTCGCGGACACCCGAAACCGCCATCAGCACGATGCACACGCCTTCGAGCACGACGAGCCCGAATGCCTGCGACCAGGTCATCTCGGGGGCCATCTGGAACGCGACGACGCCGTTGATGCCCAGACCCGCGGCGAGCGCGAGCGGGGCGCGGCCGAACAGGCCCATCAGGATCGTGGTCACGCCCGCGGCGAGGGCGGTGGCCGTCGTGACCTGCTCGGTGGACAGGCGCGCGCCGGTGATGTCGGCGGAAGCCCCGAGGATCAGCGGGTTCAGCAGCACGATGTAGCACATCGCGACGAACGTGGTGATCCCGCCGCGGATCTCCCGGCCGACGCTGCTGCCGCGGCGGGAGATATGGAAGTAGGAGTCCACAACGGACTTACGGATGACGGGCCGGGTGCGCAGCTGGATCATTGCTCGCCTCCTTGCGTGGCGTGTTTGCCGACCCCGCGCGCGTGTTCGCCCCTCACGTCGCTGGGTTGGCCGCCCACGACGCAAACTCGCCGACCGGACAGGCAAACACGCCGACCGGAGGGGCAAACACGCGCGACACTCAGGGTGCGGTGATGTGGTCCGGGCGCACGGGGACGCGGGTGAGCGCCCGGCCGGTGGCCGCCCGGATGGCCGCGACGATCGCCGGGGTGGACGAGATCGTCGGCGGTTCGCCGACACCGCGCAGCCCGTACGGAGCGTGCGGATCGGCCAGTTCGAGCACGTCGATGGACATCGGCGGCATGTCGAGCACGGTCGGGATCAGGTAGTCGGTGAACGACGGGTTGCGGATCTTCCCGTCCTGCGTCTGGATCTCCTCCATCACGGCGAGGCCGAGCCCCTGCGCCGATCCGCCCTGGATCTGGCCCAGCACGGCCTGCGGGTTGAGCGCCTTGCCCACGTCCTGGGCGCAGTCGAGCGCGACCACCTTGACCAGGCCGAGTTCGACATCGACGTCGACGACCGCGCGGTGCGCGGCGAACCCGTACTGCACGTGGGCGTTCCCGGCACCGGTTTCCGGGTCGAGCGTCTCGGTGGGCCGGTGCCGCCACTCGACGGTCTCGTCGATCACCTTGTCGCCGAGGTCGTACGGCGAGAGCGGGCCGAGCGCCTCCCGCACCGCGAGGCACGCCGCTCGCACGGCTCCGCCGGTGACATACGTCTGCCGCGAGGCCGAGGTCGAACCGGCATTGCCGATCGTGGTGTCCATCGGCAGGATCGTCACCCGCTCGACGCCGAGTTCGGTGCGCACGATCTGCTGCAGCACCGTGACCAGCCCCTGGCCGACCTCGCACGCCGCCGTCTGCACGGTCGCGGCCGCCTCGCCGCCGACGACCTCGAGCCGCACTCGCGCGGTCGAGTAGTCGTCGAACCCTTCGGAGAAGCAGATGTTCTTGATCCCGACCGCGTAACCGACGCCACGCACCACGCCTTCGCCGTGCGTCGTGTTGGACACCCCGCCGGGCAGCGTGCGCAGGTCCCGTTCGACCAGCGGCGCGGGCGGCAACGGCTTGCTTTCCAGGCGCCGCAACAACTCCACGACCGGTGCGGCCGAGTCGACCACCTGACCGGTCGGCATGACCGAGCCCTCGCTCATCGCGTTGCGCACGCGGACCTCGACCGCGTCGAGCCCGCACGCCTCGGCGAGCCTGTCCATTTGCGACTCGTACGCGAAACCCGCTTGCACGGCACCGAAACCACGCATCGCCCCGCACGGCGGGTTGTTCGTGTACGCACCCCAGCAGTCGATCGAGACGTTCGGCACGTCGTACGGCCCGACGCCCAGCGTGGCCGCATTCGCCACCACCGCCGGCGTCGAGGACGCGTACGCGCCGCCGTCGAGGTACATTCGCGCCTTGACGTAGACCAGCTTGCCGTCGCGGTCGGCCCCGTGCTCGTAGTGCAGCGTCGCGGGATGCCGGTGCACGTGGCCGTAGAAGGATTCCTCGCGGTTGTAGACCATCTTCACCGGCTTGCCGGTGTGCAGCGCGAGCAAGCAGGCGTGGACCTGGATCGACAGGTCCTCGCGGCCGCCGAACGCGCCGCCGACCCCGCCGAGGGTCAGCCGCACCTTCTCCTCGGCCAACCCGAGCGCGGCGACGATCTGCCGCCGGTCCACGTGCAGCCACTGGGTCGCGACGAACAGGTCGACCCCGCCGTCCTCGCCCGGCACCGCGAGCCCCGACTCGGGCCCGAGGAACGCCTGGTCCTGCATGCCGACCTCGTACGAGCCTGTGACCACGACCTCGGCCTTCGCCCCCGGGTCCCCGCGCCGGATCGGCACATGCCGCACGATGTTCCCCTCAGGATGCAGCCGCGGCCCCTCCCCCGCGACCGCCTGCTCGGCGTTCGTGACGGGCTCGACGACCTCGTAGGCGACCTTGATCCGCTCCATCGCCCGGCGCGCGGTTTCCGGATGATCCGCCGCGACCAGCGCGACCGGCTCGCCCTGGTACCGCACGACGTTCTCGGCGAGCACCGGCTGATCGGGATGTTCGAGGCCGTAGCGGTTCACTCCCGGCAAATCCTCATGCGTCAGCACCGCGTACACCCCTTGCACTCGGGCCGCTTCGGTGATGTCGATGCTCTTGATCAGCGCATACGGGTGGGGGCTGCGCAGGGTCGCGCCCCACAGCATGTCCTCGTGCCACAGGTCGGAGGAGTAGGCGAATTCGCCGCGCACCTTGCCCGTACCGTCGGGGCGGCGCGGGCTCGTGCCGACGCCGTTCGCGGTGCCCGTCGCCTGCTCGGTTGTCGTCATCGCAGCCTCCTGCTCGCCGCCGTCAGTTCCTCGGCCAGCGCGGTCTCGTCGGCGGTGCGCAGTTCGCCGTCCGCCACCACGGTTTCGCCGCCCACCATGAGCAGTTTCAGCGGCGGGGTCGCGCCGAGGACCAGCGCCGCCACCGGGTCTTCGATGCCCGCGTAGAGCAGCCCGTTCAGGTTCCAGACCGCGAGGTCCGCGAGCTTGCCCGGCTCCAGCGAACCCAGTTCCCGTTCGCGGCCGAGGCAGCGGGCGCCACCCATCGTGCCCATCCGCAACGCGTCCCGGACCGTCAACGCCGTCGGCCCGCCGCGCTGCCGTGCCTGCAGCAAAGCCTGGTGCAGTTCCTCACCGAGACCACCCGACTCGTTCGACGCCGCCCCGTCCACCCCGAGGCCGACGGGCGCGCCCACGTCGAGCAGGTCCCGCACGGGCGCGATGCCGGCCCCGAGCCGCCCGTTCGACGTCGGGCAATGCGCCGCGCCGGTGCCCGTCGCGCCGTAGCGGCGAACCGCGTCGGGTGAGAGATGCACCGAATGCGCCATCCAGACGTCCGCGCCGAGCCAGCCGAGCTTGTCCGCATACTCGGCCGGTGTCGAGCCGAACTCGGCGAGGCACTGTTCTTCCTCGTCGAGCGTTTCGGCGAGATGCGTGTGGAGCCGGACTCCCTTGCGCCGGGCCAGTTCCGCGGCGCCGGTCATCAGTTTCTCGGTGACGGTGAACGGCGAGCACGGACCTACGGCGACGCGGATACGCGCGTACGGCGCGGGATCGTGGTACGCGTCGATGGCCTGCTCGGTGCCGAGCAACGCCGCTTCGGTGTCCTCGACGAGGTTGTCCGGCGGCAGTCCCCCGTCCGACTCACCGCGGTCCATGGAACCCCGCACGATATGGCTTCGCACACCGATCCGGTCGGTCGCGGACACGAGCGCATGCACCTGATCCCCGCCTTCGCGGGGGAAGACGTAGTGGTGGTCGGCGACCGTCGTGCAGCCGGTCAGGGCGAGCCGGGCCAGGCCGGCGCTCGCCGCGGCATACGTGATCTGCGCGTCGAGCCTGCCCCAGACCGGGTACAGCTCGACGAGCCACTGGAACAGCGTCGAGTCGGCCGCGAGACCACGGGTCGCCCACTGGTACAGATGGTGGTGCGTGTTCACCAGACCCGGTGTGATCAGGCATCCGGTCGCATCGATCCGCCGATCGCCTCGACCCGGCCCGGCGCCGACCGCGACGATCCGGCCGTCCTCCACGACCACATGCCCGCTCGGATACTCGGTGCCCTCGGCGTCGACGGTCGCGATCGCCGCGTTGTCCAGAACCGTCCTCATCGCGTGGCCGCCATCCGGACGGCGTCGAGGATCTTCTCGTATCCCGTGCAACGGCACAGGTTCCCGGCCAGCGCCTCGCGGATCTCCTCGTCGCTCGGATCCGGCACGCGATTCAGCAGATCGTGTGCCGCGACCACGAGCCCGGGCGTGCAGAACCCGCACTGCACCGCGGCCGCGTCCACAAAGGACCGCTGCACCCGGTCGAGCTGCTCGCCGTCGGCGAGGCCCTCGACCGTGCGTACCTCGCGGCCCTCGGCCTGCCCGGCCGCGACCAGGCAGGAGCACACCGGCACACCGTCGAGATACACCGTGCAGGACCCGCATTCCCCCTGCTCGCAAGCATTCTTCGAGCCGGGGAGGCCGAGCCGCTCGCGCAGCACGTACAGCAGGCTCTCGCCTTCCCAGACGTCGTCGGCCTGCTTGGCCTCGCCGTTCACGGTCACGTTCAGGCGCATGCGGAGTCCTTCCCGAGAATCTCCTGCCAGGCCCAGCCGAGCGTGCGCCGGGCGAGGACGGACAGGGCGTGCTTGCGGTAGGCGGCGCTGCCGCGGACGTCGTCGATCGGTTGCGCGGCCGCGGCGACGAGCTCACCGAACCGGCGCTTGAGGGAGTCCGGCAGCGGCGAACCCCAGGGCAGTTCGGCGGTCAGGAACTCCTCGGCTTCGGGCACCCGGCGCGGGGTCGGGGCCGCCGAGCCGATCGCCGCCCGCACCTGCCAGTTCTCGATCGCGAGCGCGAACGAGCACACCGCGATGACCATGGCGTTACGCGTGCCGACCTTCGAAAACTGCTGCGCTCCGGTGCTCACCGGCAGGTGCACGGCGGTGATCAGCTCGTCTTCGGCGAGCGCGTTCCGTTTGACACCGACGTAGAACTCCTCGGCGGGGATGAGCCGCGTGCCCCGCGTCGAGGCCGCCTCGATCCGGGCGCCGGTCACGAGCAGCACCGGATGCGTATCCCCCGCGGGCGAGGCCGCGCCGAGATTGCCCCCGACCGTGCCGCGGTTGCGGATCTGCGGCGAGCCGACGGTCCGCGACGCCAGCGCGAGGCCGGGCAGCCGGTCGCCCAGCTCGGCGATGACCCGGGTGTAGGGCACGCTCGCCCCGAGCCGCACGCCTGAGTCCGAAGTGGACCATTCGGCGAGCTCGCCGACGCGGTTGAGATCGAGCAGCGCGGCCGGGCGGCGGTGGTCGAAGTTCAGCTCGACCATCACGTCCGTCCCGCCGGCGATGGGCACCGCGTCCGGGTGCTCGGCCTTGAGGGCCAGCGCCTCGGCGAGGTTCTGGGGTCGCAGGAAGTCCACCCGGAAAGTAGACCGCCGTGGCGTGGGTCACGGCAACGGCACCGAAGTATGAACCGGCGCCCAGGTCAGGGCCCGCGTTCGTACTTTCCCACAAACCGGATGACGGTCAGGCTAACTACGCCGGGACTAAGACGGGGACCTGCGCCGCGTACGCACGCCGATGTCCGTCATTTCCTTCTGACGTTCTCGTTTACCGCGCGCCCGTTCGGAGCCGGGCCGCTGGTTCCAGAAGCCCCGGAACCGCTCCAGCCACGCGTCGGCCTCCTCCAGCGGCCCGCTGTCCAGGGCGTAAAGCCGGCGTGCGCCCTCGGCACGCACGGTGGCGAACCCGTTCTCCCGGAGTACCCGCAGGTGCTGGGACACCGCGGGCTGCGAGATACCGAACTCGTCCCGGATGGCCGCGCTGATCGCCCCCGAGGTCTGCTCACCCGGCGCCAGCAACTCGAGGATGCGGCGGCGGACGGGATCGCCGAGGACGTCGAACGCGTGCACGACCACATCTTCTCAGTGGCCGCTTATATAAGTCCATACTTAAATTAGTGCAGTACGATCGGCAGACCATGACGTCCGTGAAGACCCTGCTGGAGATCCCGGAGCTGCGGATGCGGCTGCGCACGGGTTCGGCGCTGCTCGGCCGCGAGATCAGCCGGATCTATGTGACCGAACTGCCCGATCCCAGCCGGTATGTCTCCACGGGCGAACTCGTGCTGAGCGGCCTGCTGTGGTGGCGCGAGCCCGGGGACGCCGAGGACTGGGTGTCCTCGCTCGCCCGCGCGGGGGTCGCGGCGCTCGCGGCCTCGGGCGCGGACACCGATGGCATCCCCGACGACGTCGTGCGGGCTTGCGCCCAGCACCGGATCCCGCTGCTCGAGGTGCCGGCGGACCTGTCGTTCGCGGTGATCACCGAACGCGTCGTGCTCGCGCTCGCGGCGGACCGGGGGCGCGAGCCCAGCGGCGCGCGCAAACGCTTGCTGTCCACAGCGGACGCTCCGCTGCCGGTGTTGTTGCGGCAGGGCGCGGAGGAACTCCGGGCGGCCTGCTGGGTGCTGTCCGGCACCGGGCGCGTCGTCGGCGGGACCACCCCGGAAGCGCCGCCGGTCGAGTGGTTCATGCCGGACCGCGAGCGCACGATCCGCGACGAGTACACGCTGCTCCCGGTCGGCGGGCGGTTCGCGATCCCGTGGATCCTCGCGGTCCGGACCCCGGAGACCGACGATCTGGCCGACGAACTGGCCGGGCTGGTCAGCCTCGCCCGTGCCCGCGCGGAGCAGGTCCGGCAGATGGCCGACCGCGCGGCCGCACCGCTGTTCGCGGCGCTGGCCGGTGGCGGGGGTGATCTCGCGGCGGCGCTCGCCTCGTCGGGCCGGACGGATCCGGTGCGCGTGGTGGTGGCCCGCACGCAGGACGGCGAACTCGCGCCGGAACTGCTGGCCGAACTTCTCGCGGAGACTTCGGCGTCGTTCGGAGCCGTCGGCGAGGACGCGTACGGGATCGTGGAGGTGGACGAGCACTGGCCGGCCCACTGGGCTTCGATCGCCCGCGAGCGCTTGTCCACTGTGGAGCGATTTGTCGACCTTTCCGGCGTGTCCGTGGGACTCAGCGGGCCCGTGATGGTCGACGGGCTACGCGGTGCGGCGCAGGAAGCGCTGTACGCCGTGGAAGTCGCGGCCCGGCGTGGCGAGCGCTCGGCCGTCGTCGCCGGTGAGGACGTCGCCGTGCACCGGCTGCTGATCGCCGGCGCGCCCGACGAGTTACGGCGTTCGATGCGGGAGCGCGTCCTCGGCGGGCTGCTCGCCTATGACGCCGCGCAGGGCACCGACCTCGTGCGGACCGTGCGCGTGTTCCTGGAGTGTTCGAGCTCTCCCACCGCCGCCGCGAAAGCGCTGCACGTCCACGTGAACACGTTGCGGTACCGGATCACACGCGCCTCGGAACTGCTGGGGCTGGATCTCAACGACTTCGCGACCCAGGTGGACGTATACCTCGCGTTGCGGTCGTGAATGTCAGGAAGCGCCGGAAGAGGCGTGACCGCCGCCGAGACCGAAGCTCGGCGAGTACTGCGGGGCTTGTTGCTGGGTGTACTGCGGGGCCTGCTGCTGCGAATACTGTGGCGCCTGCTGCTGGGAGTACTGCGGCGCCTGCTGTGGAGCCTGCTGTGGAGCCTGCAGGCCGCCCGAACCGTCGTCACTGGACGACGGCGTCCCGCTGTCGTGCTCGCTCACCGAACCGATCGCGTCCGCCAGCGCACCGGAGCCGAGCACGACTCCGAACACCCCGGCGAGCGCGACCCCGGCCGCGACCGACCAGCGGGTCGCCGCCGCGACCCGGCGCTTACCTTCTTCGCGGGCCGCGATCCGGGCCCGCCGCCACTGGCGCGCGTTCATCGTCACCACCTCTGGGCGCCGAGTCTCCGCGCGCATTCTGGGAGAAGTCTTGGAACCTCCCAGAATTCCCCAAGAGAGGCGGCTGAGACTGGTCAGAACGGCTCTTCGGAGTGAAGGAGCGTCCGTGAGCACCAGCCATGCCGTCCCGGTGGCCCGGTTTCCCGCTTTGGGCACCACCGCCGAAATCCTGGTCACCGAGCCTTCGCTGCTCGTGGTGGCCGAGCGTGCGGTCCACGCCGAGATCGCCGCGATCGACGAGGCCGCCAGCCGGTTCCGGGCCGACTCCGAGATCTCGCGGTTGCGGCCGGGTGCCGCATGCCCGGTGAGCCCGCTGCTCGCCGAGGCGCTGGCGGCGGCGCTGCGCGCGGCGCGGCTGACCGACGGGCTCGTCGACCCCACGGTGGGCCAGGCCGTGCGGGCCCTGGGCTACGACGACGACTTCGCCGCGGTGGCACCGGACGCACCGGACGCCGCACGCCCGGCCGGACCTGCGCCGGGCTGGTGGTGCGTACGACTGGACCTCGAGCGCGGGCAGGTCGTGGTGCCACGCGGGGTCCGGCTCGACCTCGGCGCGACGGCGAAGGCGCTCGCCGCGGACCGGGCGGCGCGGCGGGCCGCGGCGGCCACCGCCTGCGGGGTGCTCGTGGGGCTGGGCGGCGACATCGCGACCTCGGGCTCCGCGCCCGCGGGCGGCTGGCCCGTCGTCGTCGGTGACGACCACGCCCGCACCGATCCGGGGCGCGATCCGGTGGTGACCGTGGTCTCCGGCGGCCTGGCGACCTCCAGCGTCACGCGGCGGACGTGGCGGCGGGCGGGCAGGACCCTGCACCACATCGTCGACCCGCGTACGGGCGACGTGCCTCCGCCGGTCTGGCGGACGGTGAGCGTCGCCGCGGCGACCTGCGTGGACGCGAACACCGCGAGCACCGCCGCCATCGTGCTGGGCGAGCAGGCGCCGGACTGGCTCACCACGCGCGGTCTCCCCGCCCGCCTCGTCGCGATGGACGGCGAGGTCACCACAGTCGCGGGCTGGCCGGCATGACCGCGCTCTGGTACGTCAGCCGCGCCACCGGGCTGGCTTCCCTGGTGCTGTTCACCGCCGTCGTGGTGCTCGGCGCGCTGAACGCGGGACGGTTCTCCTCACGCGGCTGGCCCCGGTTCGTCGTCGCGGCGATCCATCGGAACCTTTCCCTTGTCACACTGGCGTTCCTCGGTGTGCACATCGCGACCGCGATCATCGACACGTACGCCGGGATCCAGTGGCTGGACGCGGTCGTGCCGTTCGTCTCGAGCTACCAGCCCGCGTGGCTGGGCTTCGGCGCCGTCGCGTTCGACCTGTTCCTCGCGCTGCTGGTGTCGAGCCTGCTCCGCCCGCACCTGAACGCGCGGACCTGGCGGGCGCTGCACTGGGCTGCCTACCTGTGCTGGCCGGCGGCGGTCGTGCACGGGTTCACCATCGGCGGCGCCGACTCGCGCCTGCTGTGGGTGCGCGGCCTCACCGTGCTGTGCGTCGTCGTGGTCGCGGGCGTGGTGCTGTGGCGGCTGGCGGCGACCCATCCCGACACCGAGGCCCGGCGCCACTTCTCGGGCGGTGGCCGGTGACCGGCACCTCCGCTCCCCTGCTGCCCTCGCCGACCGAACCTCGCCGCCTCCTCGGCGCGTGGGCACGGCGGCCCCCGCGGAGTCACCGTCACACCGGCGAAGCGCTCATCGGTGCGGTCGAGGCCGCCGGACTTCGCGGCCGCGGTGGCGCCGGGTTCCCGACCGCGCGCAAGCTGCGCACCGTCGCGGCCGGGCGCGACCCGGTCGTCGTCGCGAACGGCTGCGAAGGCGAGCGGCTCAGCGGCAAGGACCGGGTGCTGCTGTGCGCCGCGCCCCAGCTCGTGATCGAGGGCATCGAACTGGCGGCCGGGGCGGTCGGCGCGCGCGAGGCCGCCATCTGCGTCCACCCCGGCGGTCCGCAGGCGTCGAGCCTCGGCGCGGCACTGGCCGCGCGGCCGGCCGGCGGTGTCCGGATCGACCTCGTCGAGGTGCCCGCGCGGTATGTCGCGAGCGAGGAATCCGCGCTGGTGAACCTCATCAACACCGGCAAGGCCCTGCCCACGGCGAAACCGCCTCGCCCGTTCGAACGCGGGGTGCGAGGCCGGCCCACCCTGGTCGACAACGTCGAGACGCTCGCGCACATCGCGCTGATCGCGCGGTACGGCGCGGGCTGGTATCGCGGCTGCGGCACCGCCGAGTCTCCCGGCACCGCACTGGTGACACTCGGCGGCGCGCTCGCCCGGCCCGGGGTGTATGAGGTTCCGTTCGGCCTGACGCTGGGGCAGGTTTTCGATGCCGCCGGCGGGCCACGCGAACCCGTGCAGGCGATCTTGACCGGCGGTTACGCCGGCACCTGGCTGCCCGCGGCGACGGCGTTCGGCCTGCGTCTGGGATATCCCGAGTTCGCCGCCGCGAACGCCGCGCTCGGCGTCGGCACGCTGACCCCGCTGCCCGCACGCGGATGCGGGCTCACCGAAACGGCGCAGATCCTGCACTACCTGGCGACCGAGTCGGCCGGGCAGTGCGGGCCGTGCATGTTCGGCCTTCCCGCGATCGCGGAGGACTTCGGGGAACTGGTGGCAGGCGGCCCGCCCGCCCGCGCCGCCGCCAAGCGGCTGCGGAACCGGCTGCCGGTGATCAGCCGCCGTGGCGCCTGCGGGCATCCCGACGGTGCGGTGCGGCTCGCGAACAGCGCGCTGCGGGTGTTCGAAGCCGATCTGGCCGCGCATGTGGCCGGGCGGCCGTGCCGCGGCGCCGGGCGGCTGCTGCTCCCGGCCAGGGCGGAGGGAGTGCGATGAGCGAGGATCGCGTGTTCCGGCTCGATCCGATCGCCTGCCGGGCGCATGGGCTGTGCGCCGCGCTGTTGCCGGAGATGATCGACCTGGACGAGTGGGGCTATCCGATCATCAGCGGCGCGCCGGTGCCGTCGCGGCTGCTGGGCGAGGCACGCGAAGCCGTTTCCGCGTGCCCGACGCTCGCCCTGCGGTTGCGCGATCAGGCTCGGCGGGCGTAGGCGTCCAGGCGCGCGCGGGACATCGGCATCTCGGCTTCGTCCAGGGCGCCGCAGTCGAGGCCCCGGCAAAGGAAGGCGGCGAGGGCCTGCGCGGTGGCGGGCTCGTCGAGGACGCCGCTGTCCGCCTCATTCGCGTAGTCCCGCAACCGCGCGGCGGCCGACGGCAGCCCTTCGCGGAAGAAGGCGTAGGTCGCGGCGAACCGGGTCGGCAACTGGTGCGGGTGCAGGTCCCAGCCTTGGTAGAAGCCCCGTTCCAGCGAACGCCGCACGAGCCGCAGATGCTCGCGCCAGCCCTCCAGAACCGCGTCGCCGACCGGGAGCCGGTTCGTCGAACCGTCCGAGAGCCGCACTCCCGTCCCCGCGGCGCTGACCTGCATCAACTCCTTGGCGAAGTCTGCCGCCGGATGGTCCATGCGCTGGTACGCCGCCGCGATGCCGAGGCCCGCGCTGTAGTCGTACGTGCCGTAGTGCAGCCCGCTGCACCGCCCCTGCGCGGCCTGGATGATCCGCGCCACCGCGACCATACCGTCGGCGTCCACAATGGACTGCGAGGTCTCGATCTGGACCTCGAACCGCAGGGCCCGCTCGGCGAGCCCGTACGCCTTCTCCAGCGTGGCCAGGATTTCCGCGGCGACAGCGACCTGCTCGACGGCGGTGACCTTCGGCAGCGTCACCACGAATCCGGGCGGCAGGTCCCCGTTCTCCAGCAGCCCGCTCAGGAACGCATCCAGGGTGCGGATGCCGCGCCGCCTCGTCGCCGGTTCGAAGCTCTTGAACCGGATACCCGCGAACGGGGGCTTCCCGGCGCCCGCGAAGGTGCGGCCGCACTCGAACGCCATCGCGTCCTCCGCCTCGTCCCCGGGATGGCCGTAGCCGTCCTCGAAGTCGATCCGCAGGTCTTCGATCGGCTCAACCGCGAGCTTCCGCCGCACCCGTGAGGCGATCGCTTCGTCGAGCCCCAGCTCAGGCCCGCGCTCGGCGAAGATCGCGCCGGCCTGTGCACCCCAGTCCTCGAGCAGGCCGGGGCCGTACCGGTGCGCCGGCACGTACACCGTGTGCACCGGCTGGCGTCCGGCCGGCTCGCCGGGATACCTCGACGCGACCCGTGCGTCCGCTTCGGACAGCCGAGCGTCCGCCGCGGCGTAGGTGTCCTCGGTGAGCCGGCCCGCCACTCTATCTCGCGGGACACCCGCACCCGGTCGGCCCGCATGAACGGGGGCTTCGCCATTGTCGATCATGCGGGCCTCCAGGTCAGGAAATCCGCTCGTAGGCGGCCAGGGTCAGGAAGTCGACGTACTGCTCGGCGAGCGCGACCTCCTCGAACAGCTCGACGGCCGGGGCCAGCAGCTCGCCGGGGACCTGGCCGTCCAGCTCCTTGCGCACGTCGTCGAGCACCGACTTGACCAGGTCACGGGTGACCGTCTCGCCGTTGTCGAGCGTGACGGCGTTCTGCACCCACTGCCAGACCTGCGACCGGGAGATCTCCGCGGTCGCGGCGTCCTCCATCAGGTTGTGGATGCCGGCCGCGCCGTTGCCGCCCAGCCACGACGCGATGTACTGGACACCGACGTCGACCGCGCCGCGCAGACCGGCCGCGGTGGCCGAGCCTTCGGTGACGGCGATGTCGAGCAGCTGGTCGGCGGTCACCGACACCTCTTCGCGCTTGCGGTCGAGCTGGTTCGGCTTGTCCCCGAGGACCTTGTCGAACTCCTCACGGCAGATGCCGACCATGCCCGGGTGCGCGACCCACGAACCGTCGTACCCGGCGCCGGCCTCGCGCGCCTTGTCGTCGTGGACCTTGGCGAACGCCGTCTCGTTGACCGCCGGGTCCTTGCTCGGGATGAACGCGGCCATCCCGCCGATCGCGAACGCGCCGCGCTTGTGGCAGGTGCGCACGAGCAGTTCGGTGTAGGCGCGCATGAACGGCGCGGTCATCGTGACGCTGTTGCGGTCGGGCAGCACGAACTTCTCGCCCGCGTCACGGAAGTACTTGATGATGCTGAACAGGTAGTCCCACCGGCCCGCGTTGAGCCCGGAAGCGTGCTCACGCAGCTCGTAGAGGATCTCTTCCATCTCGAACGCGGCGGGGATGGTCTCGATGAGCACCGTGGCGCGGATGGTGCCGTGGGAGATGCCCAGCTCCTTCTCCGCGTAGGTGAACACGTCGTTCCACAGCCGCGCTTCGAGGTGGCTTTCCATCTTCGGCAGGTAGAAGTACGGGCCGGCGCCGTTCGACAGCAGCGCGCGCACGTTGTGGAAGAAGTACAGCCCGAAGTCGACCAGCGCGCCGACGCCCTTGCGGTCGCCGAAGCTCAGGTTGTGCTCGTCGAGGTGCCAGCCACGCGGGCGGACCACGATGGTGGCCAGCGGCGCGTCCTTCCGCAGCTCGTAGTGCTTGCCGTTACTGTCGAGCGTGATGTCGTCCCGGATCGCGTCGCGCAGGTTGACCTGGCCACCGACGACATTGCGCCAGTGCGGCGTGTTCGCGTCCTCGAAGTCGGCCAGCCACACCTTCGCGCCCGAGTTCAGCGCGTTGATCGTCATCTTGCGGTCCGTGGGGCCGGTGATCTCGACCCGGCGATCGCGCAGCGCGGCCGGCGCCTCGGCGACCTGCCAGTCCCCCTCGCGGATCTCCTTGGTCTCGGGCAGGAAGTCCAGCCGCCCGGTCCGCTTCGCCTCCTCGCGGCGCTTGCCCCGGGCTTCGAGCAGCTCGTCACGGCGGGCTGCGAAGTTGTCGTGCAAGCCGGCCAGGAACTCCAGCGCCTCGCGCGTCAGGATCTCGTCGCCTCGCTCGACCGACCCGCCGAGCACCTGAGCTTCAGACATGCGCCAACACTCCAAAAAAACAGACGTACGGTTTTTACATCTCGGACTATAGTTTCTGCATAGCGGAAGCTCAATGTGAGGAGAGCCCGTGGCCGAGGAGAAGACGAGCCGGGACGGCAGCGTCCAGTCGTTGCGCCGCGCCTTCGAGCTGCTGGAGCACCTGGCCGACACCGGGGGCGAAGCCAGCCTTTCGGAACTCGCGGCGACTTCGGGCCTGCCGATGCCCACCATCCACCGGCTGATCCGCACCCTCGTGGCACTCGGGTACGTCCGGCAGAACACCAACCGGCGCTACGCGCTCGGCGCGCGGCTGATCCGGCTGGGCGAGAACGCGAGCATGCAGTTCGGCACGTGGGCCCGGCCGCTGCTGGCCGAACTGGTCGACGAGGTCGGCGAGACGGCGAACCTGGCGGTGCTGGAGCGCGACGAGGTCGTGTACGTGGCGCAGGTGCCCTCGAAGCACTCGATGCGCATGTTCACCGAGGTCGGACGGCGCGTGCTGCCCCATGGCACGGGGGTCGGCAAGGCGATCCTGTCGCGGCTTCCCGCCGACGAGGTGCGCGCCCTGCTCGACCGCACCGGGATGCCCTCGTACACCGAACACACGGTGACCTCCCCGGACGAGCTGCTCCGGCATCTGGTGACAATCGCCACGCAGGGCTACGCGGTGGACGAAAGCGAGCAGGAGTTGGGCGTCCGGTGCGTGGCGGCGCCGCTGACCGGCACGCCCGCGCCAGCCGCCGTGTCGGTGTCCGGCCCGGAAGGACGCTTGACGAAGGAAGCGGTCTCGCGGATCGCGCCCGCGGTCCAGCGCGTGGCGGCGACGCTGTCGGCGCACCTGGCGAGTGATGATCTCAGCGCCTGACCGAGCGGCTTGTCGTCGACCTTGACGTGGTAGTTGGCCTTGCCGTTGTCGAGGCTGGTGATGACGGCCGTGAGCCCAGCGCGCGTGCCGCGGTCGGACAGCGTGCAGCGCACGGTCTCCCCCACCTTGGCGGGCACCGGCCCGGGGCAGGCGACCGTATCCGGCCGGCGGCCCACCGTCTGCTGCAGCGCGTCGGCGATCCCCCGCTCGAACTCGGCCTGGCTGATGGTCGGTTCCTTCTGTTCCACCTTCACGGTGCACCCGGTCAGCAGCAGCCCGGCGGCGCACAGCACGAGGAGAACCTTGCGGATCATCGGATCGCGTCCTGGCCCCACGCGGTCTCGGGGATCCGGTCGAGAATGTCGCAGCGCAGGTCCAGCGCGGCGACGAGCTCAGCGGGGTCACGGTGATCGCTGACCGAATCGAACACGTCGATATGGTCGGCGAAGAGGAGGAAGCCACTGAACTTCCGGGGGTCGCGCAGGAGGAGTTCGGCCAGCGCGGGGCTCAGCACGGCGGTGGCGAACCGCGGGTCTTCGGAGAGCACGTCGAACTTGTCGTCGAAGTCCGGATGACCGATGCGGACCTCGCCCCAGAGCGCGTTGTTGACCTTGCTCGCCAGCGGCACGGCCCGCCGCACGCTCAACGACGGGCGTGCCGCGGGGGTGCGGACCCCGATCCATTGCACCGAGGCACGTTCGCCGTTGTGGTAGGCATCGAGTCCGGCCGCGACGAACGGCCGTCCACGATGGACACCGGTGATCACGTTGCGCGCGGCCCTGGCCTTCGGCGGCCCGACGAAAGGCTGAACCGGGTTGCGGCCGCCATACTCCTTCTGCTGCCAGGTGTACAACTCCGCGACGGAGTCATCTCGTTCGGCGAACGTCCAGCCCCGCCGGGCGCTCTCCTCCCGCAGCCGCGGCAGCACGCCCTGCTCTTGCCGCTGGTAGGACCGGTTGAGCCAGATGCCCATCGAGGTGAACCCCGCGGCGAGGAGCACGGTGCCGCCGACGGCGATCGCGATGACGGCCCCGGTGCTCACCGCGCGGTCCCGCCGTCGAACACGTTGAAATCGTGGAAGAAGTCGTCCTCGTGGACCGGTTGCGGCCGCCGGGGCGGTGCGGCCGGGCCGGGGTCCACCGGGCGCTGGTCCCCGAACAGCCGCTGGTCCGAGTCGAGCACGCGGTCGAGCAGATCGGTGTCGCCGAGACCGCGCCGGACCACCTCCGCCTGCCGCCGGGTCGCGTTCGCCCGCGCCGCCGCGATCGTGTGCAGCACCGCTGTCGCCAGCGCGGCCGGTGCGACCGTGCGGGTCTGCTCGGTGAACGTGATGTCCTTGACCTCGCCACCAGGTCCGGCGACGACCGTCACCGCCCCGTCCGCGGAGCTCGCCCGGCCGGTCACGCCCTTCAGCTCACCGGCCATGTGCTGGTACGCCTCGGTGCGCCGCCTCGTGTCGGCCGCGGCCGTGTCGATCGCGTCGATACGCCGCAGCAGCCGGCTCGCGTACTCGCTCATCGTGCCTCTTCTGGTCGGATGGTCGACAGGAACTGCTGGAACTCGCCGACGACGCCGGGAAACTGCTCGGCCAGCGCGCTCAGCACGATCTCCACGACCGCGTACCGGCTGGGATCGCGGGTGTCCCGCATGCCCAGGAACACCTGCAGCTGCAGCAACTGCTCCGGCACGCCGTTCAGCCGGAGCGTCATCCGCACGGCCTGGGTGAGCCCCGGACCGCGTTCCGAACCCGACTCCTTGCGCTTGCCGAGCTCTGCGTCCGGCGCGCCACGCCTGAGGCGCTCCACTGCCTCGTCAGCGAGTTGCGTAAGCGGAATACCGGCGTCCTGCAGGTCGCCGCTGATCGTGATGTTGGGCGTGAACCCCTTCGACGCGGGGGGACGCAGCGCGACGAAAGCGGCGTCCGGGGCGTCAACCTGGTCCGGCGAAACCGATCGCCAGCCTTCGGGCAGTGAGAACTGGATCGGCACCGGGATGGTGGCTACCACGTTGTCTCCAATTCCTGGTCAGAAGCCGAGGAAATCGGCCACGGCGCCAGCCGCGTTCGCGACCCCGTGGCCCACGTCGGAAGCGAACTCACCGACGTCATCCGCGACGTCATCGACTGTATCGACGACCTCGGCGGGATCGATCGCGACGTCGAAGCCGACCGAACCACCGACGCCGAGCGTGACCCCGAGCGAAGCACTGAGATGGAACTTGCCGTCGTCCCCCATGCCGACCTGGCCGCCGGCCTCGGCGCCGATGCCGTAGCTGACTTCACCGTGCACACCGGCGCTCACGCCGGCGGCCTCGGCACTTGCCTGGCCCTCGAGCTTTCCTCCCGCGAAGGCCTCGGCGCTGCCCTGCGCCCCGGTCAACCCGATGTTGCCCCGGGCCGCGGCCTCCGCGCCGATCATGCTCTCGGCCGAGCCCGACACGCCCGCGTGCTCACCGAGTTTCACCTCGCCTTCGGCGCTGCCCTCGGCCAGGTAGGCCTCAGCACTCGCCCCGGCGCTCACGCCCAGCGCGCTGACCGTCGCGCCGGCACCCGCGTCGGCCCCGACTACCGAACCCTCGAGCTTGCCGGACCCCGACCATGGACCCGACTGGAACTGTCCTTCGAGACTGCCGTCGAGCAGGTCGACGCCGGCGGAGGCGGCGTAGGTGCGTTCGCCGATGTCGAAGCCGAGCGCCTTGAGGGTGTCGCCGACCAGGTCGTGGAACATCCCGTCGGACTGCTCGCCGCCCCAGTTGCCACCGTAGCTCTTGCCGCCACGACCCGTCTGCCAACCGTTTCGGTCGACCCATTGCTGCTTCCCGGGATCCCACTTCTTCTCTGGCGCCCGTTTGCCGACCCCGAACGCCTGGGCCACCGCCCCGCCGACAGCCGTGACCCGGTCACGAGCATTGGCCAGGACGTCCTGTGCCGCCTGCGCCGGCCCGGCACCCGGATCCTGGAAGGGCGCGAGCGTCTGGCCGGCGGCCGAAGCCTGGGTGGCCCGCACGTTGTACTGGTCGGCCGCGGCGCGGGACGCGGCGACGGCCTGCGTGTACATCTCGATGGCGCGCTGCGCCTCGGACTGACCCCAGGTGAGTACGTCGCCGAAGTCGGCGAGTGCCTGACCGCCCCGGCTCACCAGGTCCACGGCACTGAACCACTTCGGCGGCTCCTGACCGAACACGTCGCGGAAGACGTCGGCGCCCTGGCCGGTCCACTGCCCGGGGTCGACGCCCCGCAGACCGTCGCCGACGGTGCCGATCTTGGCGATGTTCGCGACCAGGTCACGCAGGTCGTTCGCGATCTGCTCGGGCTGGCCCGGGATGAGCTCGCGGGGATCGGTGGTCTGCCCCAGCTCCGCCGGCATCAGTAGTCCCGCCCGTCGTCATCGCCGAGCACGCCGGGATCGAGGCGGCTGCCGATGTCGTACCGCGGGAACAGCTCGCGGGAACGTTCGGGACTCATCACACCGGCGGGGCCACTGCCGACGTCCCCCGGTTTCGGCTCCCGCGGCTTCATGAACCCGGCTTCGCCGCCAGTCTCGGCTATCGCGTTGCCGATGGCGGCCAGTGAATGGCCCACGCCGCTGTCGGCCTCGACGTACTCGATCGCGGCCTTCTCCAGGCTCACACCATGCTCGCCGGCCGCCGACTGGAGCTTGGCGACCTGGTCTCGCATGTCGTCGATGAACCGCGCCCAGCCGCTCTGCACACCGGCATGCCCGTAGTCGCCGGATGGGCCACGCCACGCCAACCCGGCGACGCCACCCACCACCTCGCCGATCGCGCTCGCCGCCTTGCGCAGATCGTCGGGTACCGCACCGAACGCCTCGGTCACGTCGGAACCCCCCCAGGATGTCTGATTCCGCGGCGTAATCCCCGCGGCACGGAACCAGACTGCCCAACCTCGTTGTCCGTCGTGGCGATTCGCGAACTTACTACCCGAACGAGCTACCGGTGGACTTCTAGTTCGCGAAGGGATCGGGGTCGTCCTCCGGAACGCGGCTCCTGACCACGTTCTCGTAGATCTCCCTGAGCTCAGGACGGGCGACGTAATGCCGTCCCCGCTTCTCGCCCGTGGGTTCGAGGAGATCCGCCGCGACCAGCGTCCGGAGATCCCGGCTCGCCGTCGCGTCCGTGATTTCCTCGGACGTGTCCTGGAAGTAGGCGCGGTAGGTGGCATTACGAACACGAAGCCCGACCATCGCGTCGAACAGCGCCATGATGCTTCGCTCCGGCAGCCGGCGTCTCTCGACCAGCAACTCCAATTCGGACCACATCCGGCTGCTCTCCCTGATCCGCCGGAGCATCGTTCTCGCCTGGCGCAGGTGCGCGGTCATGGTGAACCGGATCCAGGGCCTGGCATCACGTTCCGGCCGCCACGATCCTCCGCCGACCGTCGCGAGCACGTCGTAATAGGCCTGAGTATTACGACCCAGATACTCCTCGATGCTCATGAAAACCGGACTCAACACGCCGCTCCGTGCGAGCACCAGACTTTGCAGGCAGCGCGCCATCCGGCCGTTACCGTCCCGGAACGGATGCACCATCACCAGGTTCAGATGGGCCATCGCGCCGCGAACGACGTCGGGGCAAGCCCGCTCCTCGTTCAGCGCCGTCGCGAGTTCCCGCATCAGCGCAGGCACCTGGTCGATGTCGGCGCCCTCGTGGACGATGTCACCGGTCGCGTCGTTCCGCACGAAGATCGGCCCGGCCCGCCACCTGCCCGGCCTGTTCTTCAGCGTGTAGCTGGTCATCATGTAGTGCAGGCTCTTGAACAGCTGGTCGCTGAAGCTGAAGTCGTCGTCCTCGGCCACCTGCAGCACATACGTCATCGCCTCGCGATAGCCGCGCAACGCGAGGCGGGTCTCCTCGCCGGCGTCCAGAGGCTCTTCGCCGGCCGCGATGTCCATCGCGTCGTCGAGACCCGCGTCGTAGCCCTCGATGCTGTTCGACCCCTGGATCGCGCGCGCCAGCGAGACGCGACGCAACGACCCCAGCCACCGGCGCGGTTCGGCCAGCTGATGACGCAGGCTCGTCTTCAGCTCCTCGACCTGGTCGAGAACGTCCAGTTCCCGTAGGTCGAGATCAGGAGGTTCGAACAGCATGTCGGATATATTACCAACATCATGACTGTTTGTATTCCAATTACAGGCAGTCAGCCCAGCAGCGCGTCCACGAAGGCTCCAGCTTCGAAGGGGGCCAGGTCGTCCGGGCCTTCGCCGAGGCCGACGAGCTTCACCGGGACCCCGAGCTCCCGCTGCACCTGGAACACGATCCCGCCCTTGGCGGTGCCGTCGAGTTTGGTCAGCACGATCCCGGTCACGTCGACGACCTCGCGGAACACCCGCGCCTGCGCGAGGCCGTTCTGCCCGGTCGTGGCGTCCAGCACGAGCAGGACCTCGTCCACCTTCGCCTGCTTCTCCACGACTCGCTTGACCTTGCCCAACTCGTCCATCAGGCCGGTCTTGGTGTGCAGCCGCCCCGCCGTGTCGATCAGCACCGCGTCGACGCCCGCCTCGACCCCGCGCTTCACCGCGTCGAAGGCGACCGCCGCCGGGTCCGCGCCTTCCTTGCCCCGCACGACCTCCGCGCCCACGCGTTCGGCCCAGGTCTGCAACTGGTCGGCGGCCGCGGCGCGGAAGGTGTCCGCCGCGCCCAGTACCACCCGGCTGTCCTGCGCCACGAGCACCCGCGCGAGCTTGCCCGTCGTAGTCGTCTTGCCGGTGCCGTTGACCCCGGCGACCAGCACCACCGCCGGTTGCTTGTGCCCGTCGACGGTGTGCGGCAACGCCCGCACCGCCCGCGGCGCCTCCGTGTGCAGGGCGCCGGTGAGCACGTCGCGCAGCACCTGCCGGGCCTCTTCGGGCGACCGGACCGCCCGGCTGGTGATCTCCGACCGCAGCCGCTCGACGATCTCGGTCGTGGTGGCCGCGCCGAGGTCCGCGACGAGCAGCGTGTCTTCGATGTCCTGCCACGAGTCCTCGTCCAGATCCCCCGCGCCGAGCAGGCCCAGCAGGCTTTGCCCGAACATCGACCGCGACTTGGACAGCCGGCCGCGCAACCGTTCCAGCCGACCGGTGGCGGGTTCGATCTCCTCGGCCGGCGCGGCCTCGGGCTCCGGTTCGGGCGCGACCTCGGGCTCGGCTTCCACCGGCAGCTTCACGTCGACGATCCCGCGCCGCGGCGCGTCGCGCGGCACCGACGCGTCGTCGCCCACTCCGGGCTGGCCGTCGACCTCAGTGCGCTCACCCGCCGGATGCGGAGGCGCCTGCTCGCCACCAGGCGCGAGCGCTATCCCGCCGCCGGCCTGGTAGCCACCGCCTCTCGGGTTGGTCTCCCCCTCGGGCCGCTCGGACTCGCGCAGGCTGATCCGGCGCCGCCGCGCCACGGTGAAGCCGCTGACCAGCGTGATCGCCAGCAGTATGACGACGACCAGGATGACCCAGAACCAGAGGTTGCTCGACACGTCTCAATCCTCGCATCCACCGGGTGACCGGCGGGAACACCCCGGCCGAAGCTCGGTTCGGTCAAGAACTCACGGAATACCTTGCATCCTCGTCAGCAAAGGACTAGACCACTCCTTCATGGGCGAACGCGTCGCCGGCCTGATCTCCGGCACCTCGGTCGACGGGATCGACGTGGCCCTCGCCGGGCTTCGGATGGACGGCGAGGAGATCGTGCTGACCCCGCTCGGCGCGCTCGAGGTGCCCTACCGCGCCGGACTGCGCGCCGACCTGCTGGCCGTGCTGCAACCCGCCCGGACCACCGCCGAACAGCTGACGAAGCTCGACACCCGCGTCGGCCAGGCCTTCGCCGAAGCGGCGCAGCAGGGCATCGAGCGCTTCGGGCCGGCCGATTTCATCGCGTCGCTCGGCCAGACCGTGTTCCACTGGGTCGAAGACGGTCACGCCCGCGGCACGCTGCAACTCGGGCAACCCGCCTGGATCGCGGAACGGACCGGCCGGCCGGTGGTCGCCGATCTGAGGGCCCGCGACATCGCCGCCGGCGGGCACGGTGCCCCGCTGGCCAGCACGCTCGACCGGCTGTGGCTGCGCGGTCTCGCCGAATCCGCCGGCCGCCCAGCCGTCGCACTGAACATCGGCGGCATCGCGAACGTCACCGTCGTCCGGCCGGACGGCACGGCCATCGCCTACGACACGGGTCCCGGCAACGCCCTGCTCGACCTCGCCGCGCGGCGAGGCGGGCTGCGCTGCGATCTCGACGGACGCCTCGCCGCGCAGGGCAAGGTGGACCACCGGCTCCTATCGCGGCTGCTCGAGGAGCCGTACTACGCGACCGCGCCACCGAAATCCACCGGCAAGGAACTGTTCCACGCCGTCTACCTCGACGGCATCGACCTCGAACTGACGGATCTGCTCGCCACGCTCACCGAACTGACCGCGCGCACCGTCGCCGCCGCCTGCGAGAACGCCCACACCGTCGTCGGTTCCGGTGGCGGCGTGCGGAATCCGGCTCTCATGCGCGCCCTCGCCGCCAACCTGCCCGGCGCGCGCCTCGTCACGAGCGACGAACTCGGACTGCCCTCCGCCGCGAAGGAGGCGTACCTGACCGCGCTTCTCGGCTGGCTCACCTGGCATGGTGTGCCCGGGAACGTGCCGGACGCGACCGGCGCGCGCGGACCGCGGCTGCTGGGCAGCATCACGCCCGGCCGCTCCGGGCTTTCCCTTCCCCCACCACGCACGGCGACCGTCACCCGGCTGCGGGTAGCGGGCCCGATGCCGGAAGAGTAGGAGAGACGAATGCATCCCGTGGACCTGGCGATCATCGTCGTCTACCTCGCCGCCATGCCCGTCGTCGGCGTGCTGGCCGGGCGCAGGCAGCGATCGGCCGCGGACTACTTCATCGGCGAGCGCAGCCTGCCGTGGTGGGCCGTGTGTTTCTCGATCGTCGCCACCGAAACCTCCACGCTGACCGTCATCAGCACCCCGGGGCTGATCTGGGCGGCGTCGGGCAGCTACAACGGGCTCACCTACCTCCAGCTGCCGTTCGGCTACATCATCGGCCGGACCCTGGTGTCGTTCGTGCTGCTGCCGCGCTACTTCAAGGGCAAGCAGTCCACGGCGTACGCCTTCCTCGGCGAACGCTTCGGCTCGACCATGCAGGGCGTCTCCAGCGTCGCGTTCATCGTCACGCGACTGCTCGCCGAGGGTGTGCGGCTGTTCGCGGGCGCCATCCCGATCCAGCTCATCCTTTCGCACTACGGGCTGCACACGCAGTACTGGCACATCGTGGTGGTGCTGACCGCGCTCACCGTCATCTACGCGCTCGTCGGCGGGATCAAGGCGGTCGTGTGGGTGGACGTGATCCAGCTTTCGGTGTACGTCGGCGCGGCCATCGTCGCGGCGATCGTGCTGGCCACGAAGCTGCCGTCGGGCTGGGCTTCGCGGGCATCGGAGGCGGGCATCTTCCGGGTGTTCGACTTCAACTTCTCCGGGCTGCACCTGCTCACGAACCAGTACGCCTTCCTCACCGCGGTCGTCGGCGGCGCGATCTTCACGATGGCCTCGCACGGTTCCGACCAGCTGATCGTGCAGCGGTTCCTGTCCTGCCGCAGCATCGCGGACGGGCGCAAGGCGCTGATCGGCAGCGGGCTCGTGGTGACCGTCCAGTTCGCGCTGTTCCTGTTCATCGGCGCGATGCTGTGGGCGCACAACGGGTTCCGCACGCTGACGGAGCTCCACGCGAAGAGCAGCGACGACGTCTTCACGAACTTCATCACCAGCGAGCTGCCGGTCGGCGTCGCGGGCCTGCTGATCGCCGCGATCCTCGCCTCGACCATGGGTGCGCTGGCCTCGGCGCTCAACGCGCTGTCGAACTCGACCGTCGCGGACCTCTACCAGCGGTTCACCAAGCGCAAGCCCGAGGACTCGAAGGTGCTGCGGCACGGTCGCGTGTGGACACTCGTGTGGGCCGTCGTGTTCGCGGTGTTCGGATCGCTGTTCTCCAGCCGCAACAACCCGGTGATCGAGCAGGGCCTGTCGATCACCGGCTACACCTACGGCGCGATGCTCGGCGCGTTCTTCCTGGGCATGTGGGTCAAGAAGGCCCGGCAGCTCGACGCGATCATCGCGTTCGGGGTGACCGTCGCGGTGATGGCCGTGGTGGTCCTCGGCGTGAAGATCCCGCCAGCGCCCGGCGCGAAACCCGTCGTGCTGGCGTTCCCGTGGTACACGCTGCTCGGTGTGCTGATCACCCTCTTCGTCGGCGGCGCGCTCTCCTTGCGCCACCGCACGCGCGACCCGCGGGTCGAGCAGCCGGGAGAACTGGAGCGGACCGGCGCCTGACTCAGGTGGCGGCGCGCAGGGGTGCGCCGACCGCGTGGAGATGGCTCAGCACCTGCCCGTAGGAGCCGAACGCGGTGGTCTCGTGATAGGGCAGGCCGACGCGAAGGCAGAACTCGCGCACCAGAGGCTGGGCACGCCGCAGGTTCGCCCGCGGCATGCTCGGGAACAGGTGGTGCTCGATCTGGTAGTTCAGCCCGCCCAGCGCGTAGTCCACCAGTCGCCCGCCACGGACGTTCCGTGAGGTCAGGACCTGTTTGTGCAGGTGATCGAGCTTCTGCCCGGCGGTCAGCGTCGGCATCCCCTTGTGGTTGGGAGCGAACGAGCAGCCCATGTAGACGCCCCACAATCCCTGGTGCACCGCGATGAACACGACCGCCTGCAGCGGGGTGAGCACCAGGAACACCGCGGTCAGGTAGGCGATCACGTGCCCGAAGATCAGCACGGCCTCGAGCCGGTGGGACTTGACCTCGCGGCGGATGACGGCCCGGATCCCGGACTGGTGCAGGCTCAGGCCTTCGAGCAGGAGCAGCGGGAAGAACAGGAACGCCTGGTACTTCGCGAGCCAGCGCAGCAGACCGCGCTTGCCGGTGGCCTGCTCGACGGTGAACGCCAGCGCCGGGATGTCGAGGTCCGGGTCTTCGACCTCGTGGTTGGGGTTGGCGTGGTGCCGGTTGTGCTGGCCGACCCACTTCCCGTAGCTCATCCCGATCAGCGCACCGTGCAGATGGCCGACGAAGTCGTTGGCCCGCTTGCTGCGGAAGATCTGCTTGTGCCCGGCGTCGTGGCCGACGAACGCGAGCTGCGCGAACATCACCGCGAGGAACGCGCCGGTCAGCAGGTTCCACCAGGACGCCCCCACCACGACGAACGCGGTCCAGCCGCCGGCCAGCAGCAGCCCGTTGACGGTGAACCGGCGGGCGTAGTCGCCGGGACGGCGTTTGAGCAGGCCGTGCTGGTTGATCAGGCGGGACAGCCGCGTGAACTCGCTGCCCGGGCGGGCGGGCGCGCTGGACGTACTGGTCATTCCGTGCCACCAATGGCTTCGTCGTTCGAAACGGGGGGCCGAGGGCTCCGCGGAACGTGCTGGCGACACGACACGCAAAACAAGCGACTTGCCCTCACAACGGCCGGGCGGCCGGGTTGGTTCCCGGCCCCTGCTAGCGTTCCGGCGATGGACGCGAACGTCTTGCTCAGCACCGCCGAGGTATGCGCCGAGTTCCTCTCCGGGCATCTCGACGGCGACTGGACCGCCCCGGCGCCGGACCTCGAGATGACGGTGGCCCAGGTCGTGGCCCATATCGGTGACTGCCTGCACTGGTACGCCTACGATCTGGCCGCGGGCCCGACCGAGCTGTCCACAATGGATGCGCGGGTGCGACCGGAGTCCCCGCCGGCCGAGCTGCTCGTGACGCTCGGCACGACGGCCAAGGTGCTGGCCGCGGTCGTGGCGACGAGCGCGCCGGAGGCGCGCGGCTGGCATCCGGCCGGGCTTGCCGACGCGGCCGGGTTCGCCGCCATGGCTTGTGACGAGCTACTGGTGCACACCTACGACGCGGCGGGCGGCCTCGGCACGAGCTTCACCCCGCCGGCCCGGCTCGCCGCCGCGGCCCTGTACCGGCTCTTCCCGTGGGCCCCGACCGACAGCGACCCGTGGCAGACCCTGCTGTGGGCCAACGGCCGCGCCCCCTTGGGCGACGACCTCCCGCGCCTCACCAAATGGACCTGGCACGCCGCCCCGGTCGCCGAATGGGACGGCACCCTCCCCATCGCCTAACCGGCGTGTTTGTCGACCGCGTCGGCGTGTTTGCTGCCTGCGGCAGTGAATTGGCCGTTCGTGACCGGTCCGCCTCTCGCAAGGGCCAACTCGCCGTCGCGAAGGGCAAAGCCACCGACCTGGCGGGCCAACACGCGCCGTGAACGCCCTCAGCTGGCGGCTTTGACCGGCGAGCCGACCTCGACCTTCTCCTCACGCAGCCGCTGCGAGATGACCTTCGTGATCCCATCGCCCTGCATGCTCACGCCGTACAGCGCGTCCGCGATCTCCATCGTCGGCTTCTGGTGCGTGATGATGATCAGCTGCGACGAGTCACGCAGCTGCTCCAGCAGGCCGATCAACCGCCGCATGTTCGTGTCGTCCAGCGCGGCCTCGACCTCGTCCATCACGTAGAACGGCGACGGCCGGGCGCGGAAGATCGCGACCAGCATCCCTACCGCGACCAGCGACTTCTCCCCACCGGACAGCAACGACAGCCGCTTGACCTTCTTGCCCGGCGGCCGCGCCTCGACGTCCACGCCGGTGGCGAGCATGTCGTCCGGCTCGGTCAGCACCATGCGGCCTTCCCCACCGGGGAACAGCACCGAGAACACGGTCTCGAACTCGCGCGCGACGTCGTGGTAGGCGGACGTGAAGACCTCCAGGATCTTGTCGTCCACCTCCTTGATCACCGTCAACAGGTCCTTGCGCGTCGCCTTGAGGTCCTCCAGTTGCGTGGACAGGAACTTGTAGCGTTCCTCCAGCGCTGCGAACTCCTCCAGCGCGAGCGGGTTGACCTTGCCGAGCATCGACAGGTCCTTCTCCGCCCGCTTCGCGCGGCGCTCCTGCGTCGGCCGGTCGTACGGGATCGGCGGCGGCGCCGTCACCGACTCGCCGCGCTCGCGCGCCTCCTCGTACTCGGCCATCTCGCCGGCCCCGGGCGGCACCGGCACATCCGGGCCGTACTCGGTGACCAGGTCCGCCAAACCGATGCCGAAGTCCTCGGAGATCTTGGTCTCCAGCTGTTCCAACCGCAGCCGCTGCTCGGCCCGCAGCACCTCGTCGCGGTGCACGGCATCGGTCAGCTTCTCCAGCTCCCCGGCCATCTCACGCACTCGGCTGCGCACCTGCGCCAGCGCCGTCTCCCGGCCCTGCCGCGCCGCCTGCACCTCGTCGCGCTCGACCGCCGCGCGCTGCACCGACTGCTCGATGCGCTCCAGCGCGAGTTCGCCCGCGTCGACGACGGCGGCCGCGATCGCGGCGCCTTTCGCCCGTGCCGCACGGGATTTCTCCGCACGCTCCCGCGCCTGCTGCTCGGCGTGCGCGGCCCGGCGCAGCGACTCCGCGCGCCCCGCGATACCGCGCGCCCGCTCCTCGGCGGTCCGCAGCGAGAGGCGGGCCTCGACCTCTTCCTGCCGGACGAGCGCGAGCTCCTCGGCCATCTGGTCGCGCTCGCTGGTGTCGGGATCTTCGTCGACCGACTCCTCGGCGACCAGCGTCAGCCGCTCCTCGAGCTCGGCGAGCTTCCGCACGGCCTCCTCGCGGCCTGCCTCGACCTGCGCGCGCTGCTGATGCAGGCGGCTGACCTCGGCCTCGGCCGAACGCGCCGCCTGCTGCAGGCGGTTCAGCCGTTCCGAAGAACGGGCCTTGCGGACCTTGGCCTCCCCGAGCGCTTCCTTCGCCTGCGCGACCTCGTCGCCGCGGGCCTGCTGCTCGGCGCGGGCTCCTTCCAGCTCGGCAGCGGTCCGCTCCAGCAACCGTTCCGCGGCCAGCAGCCGGTCCCGCGCCTCGTCGACCGCCGCCTGCACCTCGATCACGCTCTCGCTGCGCGAAGAACCGCCGACCGCCCAATGTGTACCGAACACATCGCCTTCGGTGGTCACCGTGCTCACACCGGGATGCACGGCCACCAGCCGCCGTGCACCGTCCAAATCAGACACCACGGCGACACACTCCAGCGCGCGTTCCACGGCCGGTCGCAGACCTTCGGGCGCGGTGACGACCTCGCGCGCCCAGCGAGCACCCTCGGGCAGCGACGGCCACGATGAAGTGTCCACTGTGTACTCCTGGCCGCCGAGCAGCACGCCCGCACGGCCGGAGTCGTTGTCCTTCAAGTACTTCAGCGCGGCGAGCGCGTCTTCGCCGCCCCGGACCGCGACCGCGTCCGCGACCGGACCGAGCGCGGCGGCGAGCGCGACCTCGAAACCCGGCTCGACGGTCAGCAGCGCCGCGACCGAGCCCAGCAAGCCCGGCAGCTTGTCCGACGCGGAAAGCAGCGCGCCCGCACCGTCCTTGCGGCGCAAGCCCATGGACAGGGCGTCCACGCGCGCCTTCTCCGAGGCGATCTCGCGCTCGGTCGACCGCTCGGCCTTGACCAGCTCGTCGACGCGTTCCCTCGCGGTCTTGTTCGCCTCGACCGCGCGATCGTGCCGGGCCAGCAGGTCCGCGTCGCCGGACTCCTCGGCGCCGCCCTCGGCCTTGGCCTCCTCCAACTCCTCGACGGCGATCTCCGCGCGCGCGGCGGCCTCGTCGATCGACGCGGTGAGCCGGTCGATCTCGTCGGAGGTGGCGCCGTTTTTGCTGCGCAACGCCTCGACCTGACCGGTCAACTTCGCCAGCCCCTCACGCCGGTCGGCGATCGCGCGGACGGCGGCCATATGCGCCTTCTCGGCGGCCTGCACCGCGTGTTCGAGCTGTTCGCGCCGCTGCACGGTTTCCGACAGCATCGCGCGGGCCCGCGCTACGGCCTCGTTGAGCTCTTCCTCGCGCTCCGCGACCTGCTCGGCCTCGGCCAGCAACTCCTCCGGGTCACGCCCGGCCTGCTGCGTCTCGACCTCGGCGGACAGGTGCCGCTGCCGCTCCACTGCGAGCCGCACGGTGCCGCGCAGGCGTTCCGCCAGCGCCGACAGCTTGTACCAGGTGTCCTGTGTCGCGGCCAGGCGTGGCGCGTCCTCGGCCAGCAACGCTTCGAGTTGCTGTTCTTCGGCGCTGACCATTTCCAGCGCCTGCTCGACCTCCGCGCGGCGGGCGCGCGCGGTGGCCTCGTCGGCCTCTTCCTTCGCGATCGCCTCGCGCTGGGTGACCAGGTCGTCGGCGAACAGGCGCAGCCGGGCGTCGCGCAGTTCCGCCTGCACGGCCTGGGCCTTGCGCGCGATCTCGGCCTGTTTGCCCAGCGGTTTGAGCTGGCGGCGCAGTTCCGCGGTCAGATCGCCGAGGCGGTCGAGGTTGCCCTGCATCGCGGTGAGCTTGCGCAGGGCCTTTTCCTTGCGCTTGCGGTGTTTCAGCACGCCCGCGGCCTCTTCGATGAACGCGCGGCGCTCCTCGGGCTTGGACTCGAGGATCTGCGAGAGCTGCCCCTGGCCGACGATGACGTGCATCTCGCGGCCGATACCGGAGTCCGACAGCAGTTCCTGGATGTCGAGCAGGCGGCACGAGCTGCCGTTGATCTCGTACTCACTCGCGCCGTCACGGAACATGCGGCGGGTGATCGAGACCTCGGAGTACTCGATCGGGAGCGCCCCGTCGGCGTTGTCGATGGTCAGCGTGACCTCGGCGCGGCCAAGCGGGGCACGGCCGGAGGTGCCGGCGAAGATGACGTCCTCCATCTTGCCGCCCCGCAGGTCCTTCGCGCCCTGCGTGCCCATCACCCAGCGCAACGCGTCCAGCACGTTGGACTTGCCCGAGCCGTTCGGCCCCACGACGCAGGTGATGCCCGGCTCGAACCGCAAGGTGGTAGCCGAGGCGAAGGACTTGAAGCCCTTCAGCGTCAGTGTTTTCAGGTGCACGTGGCGGGGACCCCTCCGGTGCTGCGATCACTGCCAGATCTCGTCGAGTCTACCGAGGCACTCCCGGCGAGCCCGGCAAGCACTCCCTGGCTCGGCGCGCCGCCACCTCAGCCGTCACACGAGACCCAAGAACCTCACTTCTCGACGAAGCCCGTGAACCCGCCCTCGGCGGCCGACCACCGTTCCACGACTCGATCCACACTTCCGGGTGATGAGGACGAACGTAAAAGAGACAGGAACTGCTCACAGTGATCTTTCCGGCCTTCCGCGGTGACCTCGACGCGACCGTCGGGCAGATTCTCCGCACTGCCAACCAGTCCCAGCTCGAGCGCACGGCATCGTGACCACCAGCGGAAACCGACACCCTGCACCCGGCCGCTGATCCAGGCGGTGAGCCGGACCGCATTCTGTTCGAGGTTCACGGCCCCCATCGTGCCCCACCGCGATGACTGCGGACAGTGAACGGTGCGCACCGCGCCGCTCGCACACCGTTAACCGACGGTGCTAACCTGCGCGGCGGGTCCACCCGCCTGGGCTACTTCGCTCGGGCAAACCAGGCCGAATTCCCTCATCAAGGAGCCACCATGGCCCATTCAGGGTCACGTTCGGGTCAGCGAACCGAGGTCGCACCGCCCCGCGATCCGGTGTCGCGGATGAAGCGCAGCGGCTACGTGCTGCTCGCCGCCAGCGGCGTCGTGCTCGCGACGGCGTTCGGCGGTATCGCCGAACTGGCGACCCCGTCGACGACTTCCGCCGGCGATCTCAAGGGAGGGAACGCGAACTCCTCGTCCGGCCCGCAGGTCATCCAGGGGAGCGCGGTTCCAGGGACGGTGACGGTGAGCGGTGTCGCGCAGTCGGACCCGGCCACGTCGCCGACCGCCGTGGTGTCCGTCGGGCCCAACGGCACACCAGTGGTGACGATCGTGCCGCCGCCTGGTTCGGACCAGGCGCCCGTGGTGCTGCCGCCGGGGGCACCGATCCCGCCCGGCACGTACATCCCGCCGGGTACGACGATCCCGTCGACCAACCCGACGAGCCCGCCCCGCACCGACACCACGACCCCGCCGCCGTCGAGCACGACCAGGCCGCCGACGTCGTCCACGAGTTCGACCCCGTCTTCGAGCTCGTCCTCGTCCAGCTCGACCCCCTCGTCGAGCAGCGACAGCAGCACCCCGTCGGCCAGCTCCTCGTCCTCGGGCAGCGGCAGCGGGAGTCCCACCTCCAGCACGCCGTAGGCCGCGAACGTCGAACTCGGCGTCAGAGGTCGAAGCGGTAGCCCATGCCCGGTTCTGTCAGGAGGTGGCGGGGGCGGGACGGTTCCTGTTCCAGCTTGCGGCGCAGCTGGGCCAGATAGACCCGGAGGTAATGGGTCTCGTTCTCGTAGCTCGGGCCCCAGACGTCGCGCAGCAGCTGTCTCTGCGAGACCAGCCGACCCTGGTTGCGCACCAGCAGTTCCAGCACGCCCCATTCGGTCTTGGTCAGGTGCACCTCGGTCCCGTCGCGCTCGACCTTCTTCGCCGCCAGGTCGATCGTGAACGCGTCGGTCCGGACCACCGCTTCGCCATCGTCCGAAGTGGACACGGTCGAGCGGCGCACCGCGGCGCGGAGGCGGGCCAGCAGCTCGTCCATCCCGAACGGCTTGGTGACGTAGTCGTCGGCGCCCGCGTCGAGCGCGTGCACCTTGTCCGGTGAGTCGCTGCGCGCGGACAGCACGATGATCGGCACCGTCGTCCAGCCACGCAGGCCCGCGATGACCTCGTTGCCGTCCATGTCGGGCAGCCCCAGATCCAGCACCACCACGTCGGGCTTCGTGTCGGCCACCGCGCGCAGCGCCGCCGCCCCGTCGTGCGCGGTGATCACCTTGTAGCCCCGGGCGGCCAGGTTGATCCGCAGTGCTCGCACGATCTGCGGCTCGTCGTCCACCACCAGGACCGTCGCGGCCGTCATCGCACCCGCTCCTCGAGTTCCACCATCGGCACTACCTGGGGCGCGGCGTAGGCCCGCAGCGAGAGCACCACGGTGAGCCCGCCGCCGGGTGTGTCCTCCGCCCTGATCGTGCCGCCCATCGCCTCCGTGAACCCCTTCGCCACGGACAGGCCGAGCCCGATCCCGGGCGTGCTGTCGCGGTCCCCGAGCCGCTGGAACGGCGCGAAAGCCGAATCCGCCTTGCCCTTCTTCAGCCCGCGGCCGTGGTCGACGATCCGCAGCTCGACGTACTCCGCGTGGGTACTCCCCCGCACCGACACCGCCTCGGTCCCTCGCCCGTACCGCAGCGCGTTGTCGATCACGTTCGCCACGACCCGTTCGAGCAGCCCGGGATCGGCCAGCACCGCGGGCAGCCGGTCGTCCACCGCGACCACCACCGAATCCGATTTCTCCACATTGGACAGTGCGTGCGCGACCACCTCGTCGTACCCGATGGGCCGCAGCTGCGCGCGTACCGCACCGGTCGCCAGGCGCGAGGAGTCGAGCAGGTTGTCCACCAGCCCCGCCAGCCGGTCGGTGGATTCGTCCGCCGTGGCGAGAAGTTCTTCGGTGTCCTCGGGCGACAGTTCGATGTCCTGCGCCCGCAGGCTGCCGATGGACGCCTTGATCGACGTGAGCGGCGTCCGCAGATCGTGCCCCAGCGCGGACAGCAACGCGGTCCGCAACTCGGTGGCCTCGGCCTTGCGCTCGGCCCGCGCGGTCGCCGCCGCCATCCGCTGCTGGCGCAGGGCCAGCAGCGCCTGCCCCGCCGCGGCCTCCAGCACCCGCCTGTCCTCCGCCGGCAACGCCCGGCCGCGCAGGGTCAGGTGCACGTCGGCGGTCACCGGGATGTCCGCGTCGGCGTCGTCGGGCTCACCACACGGGTCCGGCCCGCATTCCTCGACCCGGTGCCACACCCCGTCCTGCTTCTCGACCAGGCTCACCGCTTCCAGACCGAAGTTCTCCCGGACCTTCTCCAGCAACCGCGGCAGCGGGGCGGTGTTCGTCAGCACCGTGCGGGCATACGACGCCAGCAGCGACGCTTCGGTGCGAGCCTGCGCGGCCTGGGTCGTCAGCCGTGCGGCGGTGTCGACCACGAGCGCGACGAGCACGCCCACCACGACCATCGCCACCAGCGTGATGACGTTGCTCTGGGCATGCACGGTCAGTGTGTAGAGGGGCTCGGTGAAGAAGAAGTTCAGCAACCCGGCCGAGAGCGCCGCCGCGACCAGCGCCGGGCCGAGCCCGCCGACGAGCGCCACCAGGACCGTCACCAGGAAGTAGTCGACGACGTCGGTGGAAAAGTCGAGCTGCCCGCGCAGGCTCACCCCCACCGCGGTCGCGAGCGCGGGCAGCAGCAACGACAGCGCCCAGCCCCACGCCCGCCGGGACGCCACGATCGAGGTGCGGCGGCCGAACAGCCTGCGCAGGCGCCCGCCGGCCTCCTCGTGGGTGACCATGTGCACGTCGATCGGGCCCGAATTCTGCACCACCGTGGCGCCGATGCCCTCGTCGAACAACCTCGCCAGGCGCGAGCGCCGCGAGGTGCCGAGGACCAGCTGCGTCGCGTTCACCCCGCGCGCGAAGTCCAGCAGCGCACTGGGCACGTCGTCCCCGACCACGGTATGGAAGGTCGCACCCAGCTTGTCGGCGAGCTTGCGGTAGCGGCCGATCTCGGCGGGCCCGAGCCCGGCCAGCCCGTCACCGCGCATCACGTGCAGCACCAGCAGTTCCGCCCCGGCACGCGCGGCGATGCGGCTGGCGCGGCGGATCAGCGTCTCGCTTTCCGGCCCGCCGGTGATCGAGACGACGACCCGCTCGCGGGCTTCCCACGTGTCGGTGATCTTCTGCTGCTGCCGGTACCGCTGCAGCGCGACGTCGACCTGGTCTGCCACCCACAGCAGCGCCAGCTCCCGCAGCGCCGTGAGGTTGCCGGGCCGGAAGTAGTTGCCCAGCGCGGCGTCGATCCGTTCGGCCGGGTAGACGTTGCCGTGCGCGAGCCGGCGCCGCAGCGCCTCCGGCGTGATGTCCACGAGCTCGACCTGTTCGGCCTTGCGCACGACCTCGTCCGGCACGGTCTCCTGCTGCGGCACGCCGGTGATCTTCTCGACCACGTCGTTGAGGCTCTCCAGATGCTGCACGTTCACCGTGGACAGCACGTCGATCCCGGCCGCCAGCAGCTCCATCACGTCCTGCCAGCGCTTTTCGTTGCGGGAGCCCGGAATGTTCGTATGCGCCAGCTCGTCGACGACGGCCACCTCGGGCCGCCGGGCGAGGATCGCGTCCACGTCCATCTCGGCGAACTCGTGCCCGCGGTACTCGCCCAGCCGGCGCGGCACGAGCTCGAGCCCTTCGAGCAGATCCGCCGTCTTCTTCCGGCGATGCGTCTCCACGAGCCCGGCGACCACGTCGGTGCCGCGTTCCTTGCGCCGCCAGGCCTCGCCGAGCATGGCGTACGTCTTTCCCACGCCGGGAGCCGCGCCGAGGTAGATGCGAAGCTCACCCCGGCGCGGCCTGTCCTGCTGTTCGTCCACGGTCTCAGTGTGCCTTGGCGGCCGCGACCGCGAGATTCAGCTTCAGCACGTTCACACCCGGGATACCGATGCCGTCACCGGTCGTGTTGTCCTGGACCAGTTGCTTGACCGTCGCCTCGGGCACCCCGGTGTTCCGCGCCACGCGGGCGATCTGGAGGTCGGCGTAGGCGACGCTGATGTCCGGATCGACCCCGGAGGCCGACGCCGTCACCGCGTCGGCGGGCACCGCGTCCGGCGAGACGCCTTCGCGCTTGGCGATGGCGTCCTTGCGCTCCTGGACCTGGGCGAGGAGCTTCTCGCTGAACCCGCCCAGGTTCGACCCACCGGTGCTGGCCGGGTCACCGCTCGCGGACGGGCGGGTGTGGAAGTACGGATCGTGCGCCGGGTCCGGCGCGACCGGGTCGATCCCGATCAGCGAGGACCCCACGGCCTGCCCGTGCACGGTGACCACCGAGCCTTCGGCGTTCGACTGCAGGCCGGGGATCCGGGACACCACCCAGATCCCGAGCGGGTACAGGACGCCGAGCAGCACGGTGAACACGAGGAGCACCCGGAGTCCGGCCATTGTTTGCTTGAGCATCGCAGTTCACATTCCCGGGATGAGGCGGACCAGGAGATCCACCAGCCAGATGCCGACGAACGGGGTGATGATCCCGCCGACCCCGTAGATCAGCAGGTTCCGCCGCAACAGCGCGGACGCCGAGGACGGCTTGTAACGCACACCGCGCAGCGCCAGCGGGATCAGCGCCACGATGATCAGCGCGTTGAAGATCACCGCGGACAGGATCGCCGACTGCGGCGAGTGCAGGTGCATGATGTTGAGCCCGCCCAGTTGCGGGTAGATCGACACGAACATCGCGGGCAGGATGGCGAAGTACTTCGCGAGGTCGTTCGCCACGCTGAACGTGGTGAGCGCGCCGCGCGTGATCAGCAACTGCTTGCCGATCTCGACGATCTCGATCAGCTTCGTCGGGTTCGAGTCGAGGTCGACCATGTTGCCGGCTTCCTTGGCCGCCGACGTGCCGGTGTTCATCGCCACCCCGACGTCCGACGCGGCGAGCGCGGGCGCGTCGTTGGTGCCGTCACCGGTCATCGCGACGAGCCGCCCGCCCTCCTGCTCCTTGTGGATCAGGGCCATCTTGTCCTCGGGCTTGGCTTCGGCGAGGAAGTCGTCGACACCGGCGTCGGCGGCGATCGCCTTCGCGGTGAGCGGGTTGTCACCGGTGATCATCACCGTCCGGATGCCCATCTTGCGCAGCTCGTGGAACCGCTCCCGCATCCCCGGTTTGACCACGTCGGACAGCCGGATCACGCCGCGGACGAAGGCCTTGCCGCCGACCAGTTCGGCCACCGCGAGCGGGGTGCCGCCCTGCTGCCCGATCTCGTCGGCGACGCGTTCGGTCTCGGCCGGGAACTCCCCGCCGTGCTCGCGGACCCAGTCCCGCACCGCACCGGTCGCGCCCTTGCGGATCCGCCGGTCGCCCAAGTCGATCCCGCTCATCCGGGTCTGCGCGGTGAACGGCACGAACTCGCCGCCGTGCGCCCCGTTCGCCGGGCCGGTCAGCTCGACGATGCTGCGACCCTCGGGAGTGCCGTCGGCGAGGCTGGACAGCCTGGCCGCGTCGGTGAGCTCGTCCAGAGTGGACGATCCGACCGGGATCAGCTCGGTCGCCTTGCGGTTGCCGAAGGTGATCGTGCCGGTCTTGTCCAGCAACAGGGTCGACACGTCGCCGGCCGCCTCGACCGCGCGGCCGCTCGTGGCGAGCACGTTGCGCTGCACGAGCCGGTCCATACCCGCGATGCCGATCGCCGAGAGCAGCGCGCCGATCGTCGTCGGGATGAGGCACACCAGCAGGGCGGTCAGCACGATCACCGACTGCTCGCTGCCGGAGTACTTCGCCATCGGCTGCAGTGCGACGACCGCGAGCAGGAAGATGATCGTCAGCGTGGACAGCAGGATGGTCAGCGCGATCTCGTTCGGCGTCTTCTGCCGGGACGCGCCTTCCACCAGCGCGATCATCCGGTCCACAAAGGACTCGCCGGGTTTGGTGGTGATCTTCACGATGATCCGGTCGGACAGCACGGTGGTGCCGCCGGTGACCGCCGACCGGTCGCCGCCGGACTCGCGGATCACCGGGGCCGACTCGCCCGTGATGGCGGACTCGTCGACGGTCGCGATGCCGTCGACGACGTCACCGTCGCCGGGGATCACCTCGCCCGCCTCGACCACCACGCGATCGCCGACCCGCAGCTCCACCCCGGGCACCTCTTCTTCGCCGGTCTTCGTCAGCCGGCGGGCGACGGTCTCCTTCTTGGTGCGGCGCAACGATTCCGCCTGCGCCTTGCCCCGCCCCTCGGCGACCGCCTCGGCCAGGTTCGCGAACAGCACGGTGAACCACAGCCACAGCGCGATGCCGATGGTGAACACACCCGGATTGCCGATGGCGAACACCGTGGTGAGCGCGGAGCCGGCCCACACCACGAACATGACCGGGTTCTTCAGCTGGTACTTCGGGTTGAACTTGCGCAGCGCCTCCGGCACCGACGTCAGCAGCTGGCGCGGGCTGAACGCGCCCGCACCGACCTTGTGGTGGTCCTCCGAGGTCACCGGTTTCTCTTGGGTGACGGTCATGACAGTGCCTCCGCGAAGGGGCCGAGCGCGAGCGCCGGAATGAACGTGAGCGCCGCGACGAGAACGATGGTGCCGCCCAGCAACGAGGCGAACAGCGGTCCGGTGGTGGGCAGGGTGCCCGCGGTCTCGGGCACTTTCTTCTGCTGCGCGAGCGAACCGGCGAGGCAGAGCGTGGCCAGGATCGGGACGAACCGGCCGAGCGCCATGGCCACCGCCAGCGTCGACTCGAACCAGTTGCTCGTCACCGTGAGGCCGGCGAACGCGCTGCCGTTGTTGTTGCCAGCCGAGGCGTAGGCGTAGAGCACCTCGGACAGCCCGTGCGGGCCGCCGTTGTTCAGCGCCGACGCGGTGCCCGGCAGCAGGAGCGCCGCACCCGTACCGAGCAGGACCACCGTCGGCATCGCGAGGATCGAGATCGCGGCCGCGGTCACCTCACGCCTGCCGAGCTTCTTGCCCAGATACTCGGGCGTGCGCCCGACCATCAGGCCGGCGAGGAACATCGCGATGATCGCCACCACGAGGATCCCGTACAGCCCCGTGCCGACGCCGCCCGGGGTCACTTCGCCGAGCAGGATGTTCAGCAACGGCCCACCGCCGCCGAGCCCGGTGAAGCTGTCGTGCATCGAGTTCACCGCGCCGGTCGAAGTGCCGGTGGTGCTGGTCGCGAACAGCGAGGACGCGGACAGGCCGAATCGTTGTTCCTTACCCTCCAGGTTCGCCCCGGCCAGCAGCGCGGCCGGGCCGTTCGGATGCGTTTCGGCGAGCCAGACCCACGTCAGCACGGCGGCCCAGATCGTGCCCATGACGGTCACCAGGACGTAGCCCTGCTTGCGGTTGCCCACCATCGTGCCGAAGGTCCGGGTGAGCGACACCGGGATGCACAGCAGCAGGAAGATCTCGATCAGATCGCTCCACACGTTCGGGTTCTCGAACGGGTGCGAGGAGTTGGCGTTGAAGATCCCGCCGCCGTTGGTGCCGAGTTCCTTGATGCTCTCCTGGCTCGCCGTCGGCGCGAGCGGGATCGTGCTCTGGTGGCCGCCCGGGCTCGTCACATTCACCCCGGACTTGAGGCTCTGCGTCACGCCGAGCGCGATCAGCACGATCGCGAACAGCGCTGCGATCGGCAGCAGGATCCGGACGGCGCCACGGGTCAGATCGACCCAGAAGTTGCCGAGCCGGTCGGTCTGCCGCCGCACGAACCCGCGCACGAGCGCGATCGCCACCGCGAGCCCGACCGCGGCGGACAGGAAGTTCTGCACGGTCAGCCCGGCCATCTGGACGGTGTCGCCCAGCGTCTGCTCCGGGGAGTAGGACTGCCAGTTCGTGTTGGTCACGAAGCTGACCGCCGTGTTGAAGGCGATACCGGGACTCACCGCCCCTCGACCGAAGCTCAGCGGCAGCACGGCCTGCAGACGCTGCAGCAGGTACAGCAGCACGATCGAGACGAACGAGAAGCCCAGCACGCCCATGGCGTAGGTGGGCCAGCGCTGTTCGGCGTCCGGGTCGACCCGGAACAGCTTGTACAGCCCCCGTTCCAGCGCCAGGTGCTTTCCGCTGGTGAACACCCTGGCCATGTAGTCGCCGAGCGGCTTGTAGACGACCGCGAGCGCGACGAGGAGGATGCCGACCTGGATCAGGCCGGCGGCGAGGTCACTCATCTAGAACTTCTCCGGCCTGATCAACGCGAGGAACAGGTAGACGATCAACCCCAGTGCCAGCACGCCGCCCACGACGTTGGCCACCAGACCCGTGCCGTTCACAGCTTCTCCAACCCCCGCAGCGTGAGCACGAGCACCGCGAACACGGCGATCAGCAGCACGGCGTACAGCAAGTCCGCCACTTCGCACCTTTCCTTGCGGGTCACCCGTTTGATGACCCCTCCGGCAACACTCTGCGGCCACGGATCACCCGGACGACCGGCGCTGACGGCGTCTTGACGCGTGCTTCCAGCGCATTTACGCGTTCTTGACGGACCGGTGGGGGTGGCCACACTCACCGTAATCGGGCCCGGCAGAACCGGCATTTCGCACAGACAGCGAGCGCGGAGTTGTGTTACCACTGCGTTACGCATAGTTGTAGTCACTAAACAACTGGGAGGCAGTGGCAGATGTGCGGAATCACCGGCTGGGTTTCCTTCGAGGCCGACCTGACACGTGAGCGCGAGACCCTCGACGCGATGACCGCGACCATGTCCTGCCGCGGCCCGGACGACGAGGGCACCTGGGTCGCGCCGCACGCCGCGCTGGGGCACCGGCGGCTGGCGATCATCGACCTGCCGGGCGGCCGCCAGCCGATGTCACTGCGGACACCGTCGGGTGACATCGCCATGGTCTACAGCGGCGAGGCCTACAACTTCACCGAGTTGCGCAAGCAGCTGACTGGTCTGGGCCACGGGTTCGAGACCGACAGCGACACCGAGGTCGTGCTGCACGGCTACCTCGAGTGGGGCGAGGCCGTCGCCGATCACCTCAACGGGATGTACGCCTTCGCGATCTGGGACGCCCGCGACGAGAAGCTGGTCATGATCCGCGACCGCATGGGCATCAAGCCGTTCTACTACCACCCCACCCGCGACGGGGTGCTGTTCGGCTCCGAGCCCAAGGCGATCCTGGCGAATCCCCTGGCACGCAAGGTGGTCGGCGCCGACGGGCTGCGTGAGCTGTTCGCGTTCGTCAAGACCCCGGGCTGGTCGCTGTGGAAGGACATGCACGAGGTCGAGCCCGGCACGATCGTCCGGGTCGACGCGTCGGGCATCCAGACCCGGACGTACTGGAAGCTCGACGCCGTCCCGCATACGGACGACCAGGAGACCACGGTCGCCCGCGTGCGCGAACTGATGACCGACATCGTGCACCGGCAACTCGTCGCCGACGTGCCGCGCTGCGTGCTGCTCTCCGGCGGTCTCGACTCCAGCGCCGTCACCGGCCTCGCCGCCGCCCGCCTCGCCGAGCAGGGTGAGCAACTGCGCACGTTCTCCGTCGACTTCTTCGGGCAGGAGGAGAACTTCCAGCCGGACGAGATGCGCGACACCCCGGACTCACCGTTCATCCGCGACGTGGCGAAGCTGGTCGGCTCGGCGCACAAGGACGTCATGCTCGACCCGGGCGCGCTCAGCGATCCCGACGTGCGCCGCGCCGTCATCGGTGCCCGCGACATCCCCGCCGGGCTCGGGGACATGGACACCTCGCTGTACCTGCTGTTCAAGGCCATCCGTGGCGAGTCGACGGTCGCGCTCTCGGGCGAGTCGGCCGACGAGGTGTTCGGCGGCTACCGCTGGTTCCACGACGAAACCGCCCGTAACGCGGACACGTTCCCGTGGCTGGCGATGCAGACCGGGCTGCACGAGCGCACCAACATGCTCCGCGCGGACGTCCGGGACAAGCTCTCGGTGGACGGGTACGTCGCCGACCAGTACCGGACCGCGGTCGCGCGCGTCGAGCACCTCGACGGGGAGAGCGAGTTGGAGCGGCGCATGCGGACGATCTGCCACCTGCACCTGACCCGGTTCGTGCGCATGCTGCTCGACCGCAAGGACCGCACGTCGATGGCGGTCGGCCTCGAAGTGCGCGTGCCGTTCTGCGACCACCGGCTCGTCGAGTACGTCTACAACACCCCGTGGTCCCTGAAGACCTTCGACGGCCGCGAAAAGAGCCTGCTGCGGCACGCGACCAAGCATGTGCTGCCGCAGTCGGTCGCGGACCGGGTGAAGAGCCCGTATCCGTCCACTCAGGACGTCGGTTACGTGGCTGCCCTCCAGCTGCAGGCGAAGGAGGTGCTCGCCGAACACGACAACCCGATGTTCACGCTGGTGGACCGGACCTGGCTGACCGGGGCGGTCGAGACCGATCCGGGCTCGGTGACCTCGCTGGAGCGGCACGGCATCGACCGGATGCTCGACCTCTACCACTGGCTCGACCTGTACCGGCCCGAGCTCGACCTTTCGTGACGGGGCACACACCTGAAAATTCGCTGTGAAATCCCGGCATAAGGCACAACGGGCAGCGGGTATCCGTTGAATACGGCAAGAGAGGTGAGAGAGATGACCACAGCTTTCACGCAGACCGCGTTCAGCAACGCACCCGCGAACCCCAAGCTGCCGACGCTACCGACCGGCTGGCCCATCGGGTCGTACGCCTCGTACGAAGAGGCCCAGCGGGCGGTGGACCACCTTGCCGACTCCGACTTCCCGGTGGCCGACGTGACGATCGTCGGCGTCGAGCCGATGCTCGTCGAACGTGTCGCCGGCAAGCTCAGCTGGGGCAGGGTGCTGGGGAACGCCGCGATGTCCGGGGCGTGGTTCGGGTTGTTCGTCGGCCTGCTGCTGAGCTGGTTCAGCGCCGGGGCCGGGTTGCTGGCGATCCTGATCGGACTGGTCGCCGGTGTCGCGTTCAGCATGGTGTTCGCCGCCGTGGGTTACGGAGCGAGCCGCGGCCGCCGGGACTTCATCTCGCACAGCCAGCTGGTGGCCCGCCGGTACGACGTGCTGAGCCAGCCGCGTAACGCCGAGCGAGGCCGGGAGCTGCTGGCCAACCTGGCGGCTCGCGCGAACCTCGCCACCAGCTGATCCGGAGCGCCCGGAGGCCCCGCTCGTCCGAGCGGGGCCTCCGCCGTGTCACCCGCCGGCGATCAGCTTCGCGGCGGCCTCCGGCTGCTGGTGCGATGACTTCAACTCCCGCTGGAGATGCCGATGGGCGCCGGGGTGCCGGCGGGTGTCCGGCCGGTGCGCAGCAGCCGGCGCCAGCGGCGGACGTTGTGCTGAGCCGGGCGGGTATGGGTGAGGAAATCGCGTAGCACGGCCAGGAATCGCTGCGGTGACGTATGGTGCGGGAAGTGCCCGGCGCCTTCGAAGATCTCCAGCCGGCTGCCGGGCATCGACTCGTGCGCGATCGACGCGTGGGCGCTCGGCACGACGTGGTCGCGGGTCCCCCAGACCAGCATCGTCGGGATTCCCTTGGTCAGGTAGCTGCGGTCGAGCATGTTCACGACCTGCCCGCGCCAGTCCACCACCGCGCGCAGCGTGCGCAGGAACGCTTGCCTGCTGGGGGATTCCGCGAGCCGCACGTACTTGCTCACCACGTAGTCGAGGTCCTCACCGAGGCCGAACCCGCCGGTCGCGCGCAGCAGGCTGCTCAAGTGCCGCAAGGCTTCCCGCACCGGCGGGGTGCCCAGCAGCGGCAGCATCAGGTCGGTGCCGGGCGCCGCGGCGAGCCGCAGCAGCGGGTGGACGCCGGGCCCGACTCCGCCGCTGCTCACCAGGACGAGACGCTCGCAGCGTTCCGGGAACTGGTAGGCGAACTGCATCGCGACCCCGCCACCGAGCGAGTGCCCGACCACGGTGACCCTGTCGATGTCCAAAGTGGCCAGCAGGTCCCGCATCCCGCACGCGTAGGCGGCGACGGAGTAGTCGGCGCGCGGCTTGTCCGAACCACCGTGGCCGAGCAGGTCGGGGGCGATGACGGTGTACTCGCCGGTCAGCGAGGCGAGCACGTCGAGCCAGGTGGACGAGTCGTCGCCGATCCCGTGGATGAACAGCAGCGCCGGACCGCGGCCCGCCATCCGGTACGCGCGGCGGTAGCCGTGGATCACGCGGTGGCGCAGGTCGAACGTGTCCGGGTCGATACCGGTCAGCGCCGTCTCCTGAGATCGCACCCAGCCAGCCCAGCACCGGCCGGTTACCAGCATGTTTCGGCACGGAAAGGGTTACGTTCGCCCCCGCCGCTGGCAGCGCGGGCAGAAGTAGGACGAGCGGTTCATGAACGGCTCGCGGCGGATGGCCGTGCCGCAGCGACCGCAGGGCCGGTCCTGTCGGCCGTACACGTTGAGCGACCGGTCGAAGTAGCCGGACTGGCCGTTCACGTTGACATACAAGGCATCGAAGGACGTGCCGCCTGCCTTGAGCGCCTCGGCCATCACCTCGGTCGCGGCCTCGAGGACCGCTCTCCCCTGCGCGTTCGTGAGCTTCTCCGTGGGGCGCGACCAGTGCAGCTTCGCGCGCCAGAGCGCTTCGTCCGCATAGATGTTGCCGACCCCGGAGACCAAGGTCTGGTCCAGTAGCGCGCGCTTGAGTTCGGTGCGCCGCGACCGCAGGGCGCGGACCGCGGCCGCCGGGTCGAACGCGGGATCCATCGGGTCGCGGCCGATATGCGCTATCGGTGCCGGAAGGAGGTCCTCGCCGGTCAGATCCGCCAGCGCGAGCCCGCCGAACGTGCGCTGATCGACGAACCGCAGCTCGGGGCCGCCGTCGGCGAACCGGACGCGCACGCGGAGGTGCTTCTCGTCGGGCGCGCCTTCGGGCTGGACGAGCATCTGCCCGCTCATCCCGAGATGCGCGAGGACGGCTTCCTTGTCGGACAGCTCGAGCCAGAGGTACTTGCCCCGACGACGGGCCGCCTCGACACGCGCCCCGGCGAGGCGCGCGGTGAAGTCCTCAGGTCCGAGCGCATGCCGCCGGATCGCCCTGGGATGCAACACCTCGACACGCGCTATGACGCGACCGGCCACATGCGCCTGCAATCCGGCGCGGACCACCTCGACCTCGGGAAGCTCCGGCACAGCTCCAGGTTACTGTTCGCGATGCCTTTGGCAGGAAGAGGATGTGGACGCCGTGCGCGCCTGTGCGCGTGGCCCGGTTCCGGTGTGCCTGCTGATCGACGGCCACGCACCGCCGAGCGGTTCAGTCCGGATCCTGGGGCTTGAGCTCGTCGTTCAGCGCGCGCCAAGCCGTCTCCGCGGCCTTCTGCTCCGCTTCCTTCTTCGTGGTGCCGTCGCCGGTGCCCAGTGCCCGGCCGCCGACGAGGACCGTCGCGCTGAACTCCTTGCGATGGTCGGGCCCGGTGTCCTCTACCTTGTACTCCGGCACCCCGAGCCCCGCCGATGCGGTGAGCTCCTGCAGGCTGGTCTTCCAGTCGAGCCCGGCGCCCCGCAGCGGCGCCTCCGCCAGCAGCGGGTCGAACAGCCGGTGCACGAGACCGCGCCCGGCTTCGATCCCGTGCGCGAGGTACACCGCGCCGATCATCGCTTCGAGGCCGTCGGCGAGGATGCTCGCCTTGTCCCGCCCGCCCGTGAGCTCCTCGCCCTTGCCCAGCAGCAGATGCGCGCCGAGCCCGCCCTCGCCGAGACCGCGCGCGACGCCGGCCAGCGCGTGCATGTTGACGACGCTCGCCCGCAGTTTCGCGAGCTGCCCTTCGGGAAGGTCGGGATGGGTGTTGTACAGATGATCGGTGACGACCAGGCCGAGCACGGCGTCACCGAGGAACTCCAGCCGCTCGTTCGGCGGCAGGCCGCCGTTCTCGTAGGCGTACGAACGGTGGGTCAAGGCGAGACGAAGCAGCTCGGCGTCCAAGGTGACGCCGAGCGCTTCGAGTAAAGGCGCTGGGTCGGCAGCCGGCCCTCCCGGCTTCGACTTACCCCCCATCTCGGTCAGCCTCAGGCAGGCTCGACGACCTGCCGACCGTCGTACTGGCCGCAGGTCGGGCAGGCCATATGCTGCGGCTTCGGCTGCCGGCAGGCACGGTTGGAGCAGGGCACCAGCTGCACCGGGGCCGCTTTCCACGACGACCGGCGGGTGCGCGTGTTGGCTCGCGACATCTTCCGCTTCGGGACGGCCACGACTACATCTCCTCGTCAAGGTTCGCTCGCTGCCGCGAGCCTTCTTCCATGCTGAGCGAGCTGATGCTCGTCAAGCTTCCTGGTCCGGGCCGCCCGCCGGAGCATCACCGAAACGCTCGACCAGCGCGGCCCACCGAGGATCTATGGTCTCATGCCCGTGTCCGGGCTCGAGATCGGCCCACTTCACCCCGCAACCGGGGCACAACCCGGCACAGTCCTCGCTGCACAACGGCGCCTGCGGCAGGGCGAGCACGAGCGCGTCGCGGACGACGGGCTCGAGGTCGATCTTGTCGTCGACGAGACGACCCGCCTCGTCCTCTTCGGTGGTGGCCTCGGTCGTCGAATCGGGGTACGCGAACAACTCCGTGAGGTGGATCTCGACGTCGTCCTCGATCGGGTCGAGGCAGCGCGAGCATTCACCGGCGGCGTGCGCGGACGCGGTGCCGGTAACCAGCACGCCCTCCACGACGGACTCCAGGAGCAGGTCGAGCGCGATCTCGGAGCCTTCGGTTATGACGATCACCCCTGGCACGCCCAGCGCGGCCGCCACCGGGACCTCGCGCCACAGGTCACGGCTCTGGCCAGGGCGGCGCCCCAGCTCGCGCGTGTCGATCACCCAGGGGTTGCGGATGTCGAGGGAACTGCGTTCGTCAGACATTTTCGGTGCACTCGGAATCATCGGTGAGGCGGGCAACCTCACCAGCGTACTCGCGGCTACGGCTGGAAGTCGTAGAGCGGGGTGCGAGACCCGGCGCCCGGCGGCGTGCGCAGGTGGTTGCGGCCGGAATCGACGGTGCGCAGGGTCGTCGACAGGAGTTCGGAGAACTCCGCGAGCTTGCCGTCCACGTACGCGTCGCAGTCGACGCGCTGACGGTCGGCCTCGGCGTGCGCCTCGTCGACGATGCGCGCCGACTCGGCGTGCGCCGCCTGCACGACCTCGGTCTGCGAGACCAGCCTCGACTGCTCGTGCCTGCCCTCCTCGACGGCCCGCTCGTAGGCGGCGCGGCCCGCTTCGATCATCCGCTCGGACTCGGCTCGCGAACGTTCCACGAGGTTCTGGTACTCCGCCTGACCGGCGGCGACCATGCGCTCGGCCTCGGCATGCGCGTCGGCCATGATCTGCTCGGCACGCGCCCGCGCGTCCTCGAGCATCCGCTGGGCCTCTTCGTTCGCCTCGGTGACGGCGGAGTCCGCCTCGGCGCGGGCGCCGTTGACCATCGCGTCCGACTCGGCGCGAGCCTTGTCGATCAGCTCGTCGCGCTTGTCGAGCACGTCCTGGGCGTCGTCGACCTCACGGGGCAGGGCGTCCCGGACGTCGTCGAGAAGCTCGAGCATGTCCCCGCGCGGCACCACGCAACTGGACGTCATCGGCACTCCGCGTGCCTCTTCCACAATCGTGACGAGCTCGTCGAGAGCCTCGAACACCCGGTACACGGCAACTCCCTAGCTGGCCCTTCCCCGCTGGCTGAGTCCAGTTTGCCGGGTCGGCGGGGAAAGGGTGCGGAGGTCAGGGCCCGGGCGTGTCAAGAGGAGACGTCGATCAGCTCGAAGCTCGAGTAGTGGTCGCCTGTGTAGAAGTACTCGCCGCCCTCGCCGCTGATGATGCGGCGGGCACCGCGGGTGCTGCTGCCGGGAGTCTCCACTGTGTACTCGTGGTAGTAGCCGCTCGAGCAGTCCGGCAGCAGGCCTTCGCGGTTCTGGAAGACGGTTCCGTCCTCGGGGTACGGGTAGGGCCCGCCCTTTTGGATCAGGTCGTAGGTGTCGGTGGCCTCGGGCGGGAGCGAGCTGAGCGCGGCGACCGTGAAGCCGGAGGTGTCGCCGCATGAGGCCTGCGCCGCGGCGACGGGCGACGCGACGGCCGCCTGTGCCGGGGTGACCAGGCCGAATCCGGCGAACAGCGTGACCAGCAGCGCGAAGAAGCCGGCGAGCAAGCGGGAACGTTTGTTGGTCATTTTCGGACCGTAGCCCGATCAGATGACAACCGGGGAAAACTCCCGACGAACGAAGTCAGCCGTTCAGGTTACGTTCGGCGAGTTTCGCGGTGAGGCGCTCGAACACCACGCCCGGCACGAGGTTCTTCACGTCCCCGCCGTAGGTCGCGACCTCCTTGACCAGTGAACTGGAGACGAACCCGTACTGCGGGTTGTTCGACATCAGCAACGTCTCCACCCCGGACAGTTCGCGGTTCATCTGCGCCATCTGCAACTCGTAGTCGAAGTCGCTGACCGAGCGCAGCCCCTTGGCGATCGCCGCGATCCCGTGGTGCCGGCAGTAGTCGACGAGCAGCCCGTGCCACGAATCGACCCGGACATTGGGCAGCCCCCGGGTGATCTCCGTGAGCATCTCGAGGCGCTCGTCGATCGTGAACATGCCTCTCTTGTTCTTGTTGATCAAGACGGCGACCACGACCTCGTCGAAGAGCTTCGCCGCTCGTTCGATGATGTCCAGATGGCCGTTGGTCACGGGATCGTAGGAACCGGGACAGACCGCTCGCACCATGGCGCGGACGTTACCCGGTGCTCATCCCGCATCGCGCGGTGAAGTGACGTACTCCGCCCAGTACAGCGCGGTGTCGCCGTGCCGCATCGTCCGCAACGGGGCGAAACCGCCCGGCCAGTCCGGTTCGCCGTCGCGCTGGGCGCGTTCGAGGATCACGAGCCCGCCCTCGGCGATCCAGCCGCCGGCGGCGAGCGCGGTCAACATCACACCGAGCCTGGCCGCGTCCATGGCATACGGCGGATCGGCCAGCACCAGGTCGAACGGCTTTTCGGCCGGCTGGGCCAGCACCGCCTCCACCTGCCCGGCCCGCACCCGGCCGCCGAGCGCGAGCTCCGTCACATTGCCGCGCAGCACCCGCACCGCCCGGCGGTCCGATTCGACGAACAGCACGTCCTCCGCGCCCCGGGACAGCGCCTCCAGCCCCAGCGCACCCGAGCCGGCGTAGAGGTCCAGCACGCGCGCCCCGCGCAGCTCGCCGGCCGATTCCAGCGCGTTGAACAGCGACTCGCGGGCCCGTTCCGAGGTCGGCCGCGTGCCCTGCGGCGGCACCTTCAGCCGCCGTCCTCCCGCCCGCCCGGCGACGATCCTGGTCACCGGACCATCTTCGCAGGCACGTTTTCGACCGGGACTTGGTGAACCGTTCGGACGGCACGCGTAGAGTCGTTCTTCCTGTTGCCGGCGAGTGAGCTGTAGGAGCGCTGCGTGTCGGAACCCCGGGTCAGGCGGGCCGAGGTCGCTATCGAGCAAGAGCACGTCGATCGCGTCTACCGTCGTCTCGCCGAGCTGCGCGAGCAGGCCGAGGCCATGCGGGCGAAGGGATACGAGATCGGGCACGGCGCACAGCGCGAAGCCGTCTTCGAGCAGGCGTCCATGCTGTTCGAACGCGACATGATGGTGTTCCACGCGAACCAGACGCTGCAGACGCTCGACGCCGAGTACGAGGGGCTGGTGTTCGGCCGCCTCGACCAGACCGGCGCCGAGAAGATCTACGTCGGGCGCCTCGGCATCCGCGACGCCGAGTTCGACAACCTCGTCACCGACTGGCGCGCGCCGGCGGCCGCGGCGTTCTACCAGGCGACCGCCGAAGAGCCGATGGACGTCGTGCGGCGCCGCGTGATCCGCTGTTCCGGGCCGAACGTGCTCGACGTGGACGACGACGTGCTGATCCCCGACGCCGTTCCCGACGACATGCTGGTGGTCGGCGAGGGCGCGCTGATGGCCGCGCTCGGCCGCGCGCGCGGCGAGAAGATGCGCGACATCGTCGCGACGATCCAGCGCGAGCAGGACGAGGTCATCCGGGCGCCGTGGCGGGGCGTCACCGAGATCACCGGCGGTCCCGGCACCGGCAAGACGGCCGTCGCCCTGCACCGCGCGGCGTACCTGCTCTACCGGCACCGCCGCCAGCTCGGCGGGGCCGGGGTCTTCGTGCTCGGCCCGTCCGGGGTGTTCACGAACTACATCTCCCGCGTGCTGCCGTCGATGGGCGAGACGAACGTCGAGCTGCGGGCGCTCGGTGAAGTGCTCGACGGGGTCGTGGCGACGCGGCAGGACCCGGCGCCGATCGCCGCGATCAAGGGTTCGCTGCGCATGCGCAAGGTGCTCACCAGGGCCATGCGCGACACCCCGCCGGAGGTGCCCGACGAGATGCGCATCGTCTACCGGGGCGAGGTGCTCAAGCTGCGCGGCAAGGAGCTGGAGAAGGTGCGCCGCAAGGTGCACGGCCACGGCGGGCCGCCCAACCGGTCGCGGGTGCGCGCGGCGGAGACGCTGCTGGAAGCGCTGGCGGACAAGGCCGTGGAGAACGCGCACGCGGACGGCGGGCAGGTCGACCGCGCGGAGCTGATCACCGAACTGGGCGAGCGGATCGACTTTCACCGGTTCCTCGTCGTGTGGTGGCCGGTGCTGTATCCGGGCGAGATCCTGCGCTGGCTCGGCGACCCGGCGCGACTGGCCCGCGCGAGCAAGGGCACGCTCTCGCGCGAGGAGGTCGGGCTGCTCGCGCCCTCGTTCGCGGACTCCGGCGCCGGCTGGACGGTCGCGGATGTCGCGCTGCTCGACGAGCTGCGCGTGCTGGCGGGTCAGCCGCCGAAGCGGCGCCGGCGGAAGCAGCGGATCGAGCTGGACCCGGCCCCCGCCGAGCACCACGGCACGCACCGGCCCGAGCACTACGACGAGTACTCGCACATCGTGGTCGACGAATCGCAGGACCTTTCGCCGATGCAGTGGCGGATGGTCGGCCGGCGCGGGAAGTACGCGAGCTGGACGGTCGTGGGCGACCCGGTACAGAGCTCGTGGCCGGCGCCCGGGGAAGCGGCGCAGGCACGGGACCAGGCCTTCGGGCTCCGGACGCCGCGGCGGCGGTACACGCTGCGCACCAACTACCGGAACTCGGCGGAGATCTTCGACCTCGCCGCCCGCGTCGTCGCCGGGCATGCCGAGGCCGATGAGCTGCCGCAGGCGGTCCGCACCACGGGACTCGAGCCGGACGTGCGGATGGTCGAGCGGGCCGACGTCGAGGAAAGCACGCAGGCCGCGGCGAAGGAACTGCTCGACGCGGTCGACGGCACCGTCGGCGTGATCTGTGCGATGGACCGGGTGGCCGAGGTGTGCGGCTGGTTGTCCGGAGCGGACGAGCGGCTCAAGGTCGTCGGGAGCCTCGACTCCAAGGGCCTGGAGTACGACGCCGTCGTGCTGGTCGAGCCGACCGGGCTGATCAGCGAGTCGACCACGGGGCGCCGGGTGCTGTACGTGGCGCTGACCCGCGCGACGCAGCAGCTGACCGTGATCGCTTCGGACCAGGAATGGCTTTAGCCGCCTCGGCGTTTCCCCCGGACGTGAGTTCTGTGCGCGAGGTGCGGCTGTCCGTGCTCGACCTGTCACCGATCCCGAGCGACGGCGACGCCGGTACCGCGCTGCGGAACACGATCGACCTGGCTCGGCGGGCGGAACGGCTCGGGTACCACCGGTACTGGGTGGCCGAGCACCACAACATGCCGGGCGTGGCGAGTTCGGCGACGGCCGTGCTGATCGGGCATATCGCGCAGGCGACCGAACGGATCCGCGTCGGCTCGGGCGGGATCATGCTGCCGAACCACGCGCCGCTGATCGTGGCCGAGCAGTTCGGGATGCTGGAGGCGTTCCACCCGGGACGGATCGACCTGGGCCTCGGCCGCGCACCCGGTACGGACCGGCGCACGGCGCTCGCCGTCCGCGGTTCGGATGCGACGCTCGGCGCGGAGAACTTCCCGGAACAGCTGAGCGAGCTGATGGCCTACTTCGAGCCGGACGAGTCGCGGGCGGTCAACGCGGTGCCCGGGGTCGGGTACCGGCCGCCGTTCTGGCTGCTCGGTTCGAGCGGGTTCAGCGCGCAACTGGCCGGGAAGCTGGGCTTGCCGTTCGCGTTCGCGCACCACATCGGCGCGCGGAACACCCTGCCCGCGGTGCGCTTGTACCGCGAGTCCTTCCGGCCTTCCGCGGTGCTTTCGGAACCGTACCTGACGCTGGCGACCGCGGTGATCGCGGCCGAGACCGACGAGCGGGCGCAGTGGCTGGCGGGGTCGAATCGCCTGCGCTTCCTGAGCCGGCGCCGCGGTCGTCCGATCGCGTTACCGCCGCCCGAGGAAGCGGCGGCGTACCCGTTCACCGATGACGACCGCCGGGCTCTCGACGAGCGCTTCGGGAGCAACGTCGTCGGCTCGCCGGAGACGGTCCGGAAGGGCCTGGAGACGCTGATCGCGGACACCGGAGCCGACGAGATCATGATCACGACGATGGTGCCAGTCCACGCGGACCGCGTCCGCTCCTACGAACTGGTCGCCGCCCTCCCCCACTAACCGCAATGCCGCGTAGTTAGGGCTTGCGAGTTGATGTCAAGTGGGTCTGTGTGGCGCCTGCGTGTCTGACAATGAGACAG
>NZ_VDFW01000025.1 GCF_006152065.1 Amycolatopsis alkalitolerans | reverse complement strand
CACGGCGCGCTCCAACGCCACACCACGCCCACCGCAGCATGATTTCGACCTTGAGGTTGACACAGGGGGTGTCATGCGACCCACAGTAGAACGTGGGTACGACAGGCGGGGTGAACAGGCGCCCGGTCCGGGCGAACCGGTAGCGTTTCAGCCCGTGGCCGTGACCGATCCCGTCGATGCCCGCCTGCTCGCCGCGCTGGCCGAGGTGGGCAAGGTCGCGGTACACGAACTCGCCGCGAAGGTCGGCATGGACCCGCGTGAGGTCGCGTACCGGCTGGTCGCGCTGTCCGGCAGCGGGCTGCCCTTGCTCGTCGGCGTGGAGAGTGACCCGAACGGCCTGCGCGCCGCGCTCGCCGGTGCGTGGTCACGCCCGGTGCCCCCGCCGGCCGTCCGCCCGGCGCCGCGGCCCGCTCCGCCGCCAGCGCCGCGGCCCGACCCGGTGATGAGCACGTGGGGTCCGCCGCAGACGGCCTCCTGGGCACGCGGCGACCAGAAACAGCCGCCGCAGCGCGCGGGCCGGATCGGGGAGGCGCTGCCCGCGCGGGGGCTCGACGGGGAGCAGTTGAGCGTGCACCTGCTGGAGGTGCAGGACCCGGCGGACTTCCTGTTCGGCGCGGCGGGCTACCGCCTGGAGGCGGGTGAGCGCGCGGTCATCGTGCACACGGAGGTCATCAACCGCGGGAGCGTGCCGTTCGTCTCGCTACCGGACAACTACCTGGAACTGGTCACGGCCGAGGGCAAGGCGGTCACGAAGGCGCCGGTGTCGCTGACCTCGCGGCCTCCGTACAAGATCGGCGTGCAACCGGGTGAAACGGCCGGCGGTCACACGGTCTATGTGCTCGGCGAGGCGACGCGCATCGTGTCGGTGCGCTGGAGCCCCCGCCCCGAGCCCGACGAACGCACCCTCACCTGGACCCTGGACTGACCCCCGAGATCTACCTTCAAGACGCCGAAATCTACATACGGGCGGTGGGAGCCGGGCGGAAGATGGCTCGAATGCGGCTGGGGCAGTCGGTCCGGCTTGGTTCGGCCGCGCGCGAGCGTGGAAATCGGCGCCTCAAAGCCGAACTCGCGGGCAGCGAAAGCCGAACACGCGCGAAGCGAGAGCCGGACTCACCCGCAGCGAAGGCCGAACTCGCGGGCAGCGAAAGCCAGACACGCGGGCGGTGGGAGCCGGACTCGCGCGGGGCGGGAAGGGGAGGGGCGGAGCCGGCGTGGGTCAGGTTTGGGTGCGGAGGACGTCGAGGGCGTGGGCCAGGTCTTCGGGGTACTCCGACTCGAACTGGACCCACCGGCCGTCGGCGGGATGCGCGAAGCCCAGCGTGCGCGCGTGCAGCCACTGCCGGGTCAAGCCGAGCTTGCGCGCCAGCACCGGGTCCGCGCCGTAGGTCAGGTCCCCGACACACGGGTGCCGCAGCGCCGAGAAGTGCACGCGGATCTGGTGCGTCCGCCCGGTTTCCAGCTTGACGTCGACCAGCGACGCCGCGCGGAACGCCTCGATCACCTCGTAGTGCGTGATACTCGGCCGCCCGCCGGCGACGACGGCGAACTTGTAGTCGTGCCGCGGATGCCGGTCGATGGGCGCGTCGATCGTGCCGCGCGTCGGGTCCGGGTGGCCCTGCACCACCGCGTGATAGCCCTTCTCGACCGTTCTCTCCTTGAACGCCCGCTTCAGCACCGTGTACGCGTGCTCGCTCTTCGCCACGACCATCACGCCCGTGGTGCCCGCGTCGAGCCGGTGCACGACTCCCTGGCGCTCGGCCGCGCCGGAGGTCGAGATCCGCAGCCCCGCCGCGGCGAGGCCACCGACGACCGTCGGCCCGGTCCAGCCCGGGCTCGGGTGTACCGCGACCCCGACCGGTTTGGACACCACCACGATGTCGTCGTCGTCGTGGAGCACGCGCAGGCCCGGCACCGGTTCCGCGACGATCTCGACCGGCCGGCCCGGATCGGGCAAGGTCACCTCGAGCAGCCCGCCCGCAGCGAGCCGTTCCGACTTGCCGACGGCCTTGCCGTTCAGCAGCACCTCACCCGTTTCGGCGAGTTCGGCGACCACCGTGCGCGACAGCCCGAGCAGTTTCGCGAGCCCGGCGTCCACGCGCATCCCGTCGAGGCCGTCCGGGACAGGCAGCATCCGCGCGCTCACTTGCGGCCCCGCCTGGTCCCGTCGTACTCGATCCCCAGCAGCGACAGCAGCACGATCAGCGCCCCGCCGACGGTGATGCACGAGTCCGCGAGGTTGAACACCGGGAAGTACTGCGCGTTGGGCCCGAACACCGAGATGAAGTCGATCACGTGCCCCCGCAGCGGGCCGGGCGCCCGGAAGAGCCGGTCGACGAGGTTGCCCAGCGCCCCGGCCAGCACCAGCCCGAGCCCGATGGCCCAGCCGATCGACCGCAGCCGCCCGGCGAACCAGATCACCGCGCCCGCCACCGCGATCGCGACCAGGGCGAACACCCAGGTCAGCCCGGTCGCCATGGAGAAGGCCGCGCCCGCGTTGCGGACGAGCTGCAGGTAGACGGCCCCGCCCAGGATCCGCACCGGCGCGTGGTCGGTCAACGTGGACACGACGATGAGCTTGCTGACGATGTCGAGCGCCAGTGCCACCACCGCGACGCAGGCCAGCAGCAGGACCCGGCGTCGGGGTGGCGTGGCCTGCCCGGTCTCGGTCTCCGGCTGCGATCCCTGTTCGGTGCTCACCCGGCCATTGTGCCGGACGCCCTCGCGGCCACGACGAGCACCGCGACCGCCACGCCGGGGCGGACTGACGTTCCCCGGTCACCGCGCGGGGCGCAGTCAGGCCAGGAAACCCGGCAGCGGGCGCGGATCCGGCACCGGGGCCCAGCGGCCGTCCGGTTTGCCGTACGTCCAGCGCGCGCCGCGGGCGAGGACCTGCCGCAGCGCCAGCACCAGCCGGTCCACGTGCGCCACCGTCGTGCCGAGCCCGAGGCTCGCGCGCAGCGCCTGCTGCCCGTGCGCGAGCCGCCGCGTCGCGATGTGCGCGCAGAACGCGCCGTCGCGCACGCCGATGCCGTACTCGGCCGACAGCACGGCGGCGAGCCAGCCCGCCTCGTACCCGTCGATCGTGAACCCGATCGTGCCGACTCGGTCACCCTCGTCGTCGAACAGCCTCAGTTCGGACAGGCCCGGCACGGCCGCCAGCCCGCGGCGCAGGCGCGCCAGCAGGTCCTCCTCGTGCGCCACGACCGGGCCCCAGTTCGCCGCGAGCTGCTCGCACGCGACGCCCAGCGCGTGCACGCCGACGGTGTTGGGCGAGCCGGCCTCATGCCGCTCGGGGCCGGTGTTCCACACGACCTCGCGCGAGGTGACCAGCTTCGTCGCCCCGCCGCCCGCGAGGTACGGCGGCGCGGCCCGCAGCCAGTCCGACCGCCCGATCAGCGCGCCCGCGCCGAACGGGGCGTACAGCTTGTGCCCCGACAACGCCACGTAGTCGACATCCAGCTCCCGCAAGGAGATCGCGCGGTGCGGGGCGAGCTGGGCGGCGTCGAGCGCGACGCGCGCGCCGTGCCGCCGGGCGACCGCGGCGATCTCGGCGACCGGAAGCAGTTCACCGGTCACATTGGACGCTCCGGTCAGCACGACCAGGCGCGGCCCTTCTGGGCATCCGGCGAGCGCCTCCTCCACCGCGGACACCGCCGCGAACCTCGTGCGGGGCGTGGGGATGCGCCGTACGTCCGGCCCGCGCCATGGCAGCAGCGCGGCGTGGTGCTCGGTGTCGAACAGCACGACCGACGTGTGCCGCGGGACGCCGCGAGCGAGCAGGTTCAGCGCGTCGGTCGTGTTGCGGGTGAAGACCACGCTGTCGCCGCGACGGGCGTCGACGAAGCGGCGCAGGACATCCCGGGTGCGCTCGTAGACCTTTGTGGACACTTGCGAGGCGAAACCCGCGCCGCGGTGGACACTCGCGTACCACGGCAGGAACTCGTCCACCGCCTGCCGCGCGGCGCCGAGGCACGGAGCGCTCGCCGCGTGGTCGAGGTTCGCGTACTCGACGGTCTCGCCGGTCACGAGGGGAACCTCGGCGTTCAGCGTCGCGGGGACGGAAACAACGGGGTCGAGTGCGAGAGTCATGGCGCCTCCTCGGCGGTCCTGGGACCCGTGAGGGGGCCCGCGCTTGCCCGCCGCAGCTCGCGGCCGGCCAGGTCCTCACCCGGGGCACCCCACCGCGGTTGGAGGGTTGCCGGCCAGCAAGCCGGGGCTTGACGCTGGCACTCGTGACCTTCGCAGCGCACCCTATCAGCGACCGGTCTCGCCGCGCCAGCGGGCCAGCGGGCCGGCCCGGTCGACCGCACGCAGCCGCCGTTCCGTGGCTTCCAGGGCCGCCTCGGTGGCGACCACCAGCAGCTGGTCACCGTCCTGCAGCCGGCTCGTCGGCTGCGGGGTGAAGCTCGACCCGTCACGCACGATCAGGCTGAGCGACGCGCCCCGGGGCAGCCGCAGCTCGCGCAGGTACACCCCGTGCAGCCGTGACCCGGCCTGGATCCGGACCTGCAGCAGCGCCGCGTCCAGTTCGTCGAGCGCGGCGGCGTCGACCTCGATCTCCTGCGGTTCGGTCTCCTTGGTCAGGCCGAGCCGTTTCGCGACCGGGGCCAGCGTCGTGCCCTGCACCAGGGTCAGCACGATCACCAGCACGAACACGGCGTCGACGAGCCGTTCGGCATCGGGCACGCCGGTGGCGAGCGGGATCATCGCGAGCACGATCGGCACCGCGCCGCGCAGGCCGGCCCAGGACAGGAACGCCTGCTCGCGCCAGGGCACCCGGAACGGCAGCTGCGAGGCCAGCACCGAAAGCGGCCGCGCCACCAGCAGCACGACCGCCCCGGCCACCAGGCCCGGGACGACCGCGTCGAGCAGCCGCTGCGGGGAGGCGAACAGGCCGAGCAGCACGAACAGCCCGATCTGCGCGAGCCATCCCATGCCCTCGGCGAACGACTGCGTGTCCGACCGGTGTGGCAGCCGTGAGTTCCCCAGCACCAGCGCCGCCACGTAAGTCGCCAGGAGCCCCGAAGCGTGCGCGAACTGACCCGACGCGTACGCGACGACGCACATGGCGACCGTCGCGAGCGGGTACAGCCCGGTGGCCGGCAGCGCGGCCCGGCGCAGCGCCCATCCCCCGGCCCAGCCCAGCGCGGCACCGATCGCGAGACCGGCCAGCAGTTCGTAGAGCACCAGCAGTGGAAGCGTCCAGTCGGCCCGCGTGCCCTCGGCCAGCACGACGACGAGGATGTACGCCGGCGCGTCGTTGATCCCGGACTCGAGTTCGAGCGCGCCGACGAGCCGTTTGCGGATGCCGACCGTGCGCAGGACCGAGAACACCGCGGCCGAGTCGGTCGAGCCGAGCACCGCGCCCCACAGCAGCGCCATCCGCCAGTCGAGCCCCAGCAGCCAGTGCAGTGCCGCACCGGTGATCGCGACGCTGAACCCGACGGCCACTGTGGATAGTGCTATGCCCTGCCACAGCGCCGGTTTCACCGCGGACCAGCGGGTGGTGAGACCGCCTTCGGCGAGGATCAGCACGAGCGCGGCGAGCCCGAGCGACTGGGTGAGCGAGGCGTCGGAGAACTGGATGCCGAACCCCGCCTCGCCGAGCAGCACGCCGAGCCCGAGGTAGATCAGCAGCGACGGCAGCCCGGCACGCGTGGACAGGCGGACGGCGAGGACCGCCGCCAGCAGGACGGCCGCGCCCACCCCCAGCACGACCGGCAGTTGCGCCACCCCTCACCTCCCGCGTTCGGACACATCGTAAAGAACCGGCCGGAAAATCCGTGGACCGGCACGGGTCCGGCGCCGGATGCTGGGCGCATGCTCGTGTTCTTCCACCCACGCCCGGGCGGCGGCACCCGCGCGGTACTGCACCGCGATGACGGCGTCACGCTCGAAATGCACTCCTACGACCGGAAGTGGCGCGTGCCGCATGATCTGGCGCACGCGGTGGCCGAACGCGAACTGGGCCTGAGCGGGGGCGTGTTCGGCTGTATCGCCGGGGGCGCGCTGTTCGCGTCCGTACGGGTGATCGACGGGCGGGCCCGCTACGACGCCGCGGAGCACGGCCGCCGTGTGATCGCCTGCCACGAACGGGAGATCGCGATCGCCGAGATGCTCTCCGGCGCCGTGCACGGCGCGGTCGAACAAGGCCGCGCCGGCGCCTTCTCCGCCGCGCGAGCGGGATGGGAGTCGGTACGGGAGGATCCGTTTCCCTACACCGAAATGGACATCCAGCGCGCGACCAGCACGCTGACCAGGCTTGCCGACGCCTTCGCGCACCTGCCGCGGGGCACCGGGCTGCGGTTCGAATGGCCGCGCCGGCTCACCGCCGCCGCAGCGCCGAAAGGACGGTCTCAAGGCCGGCCGGGGCGCCGTCGAGCTCGATGACCTTGTCTCGCCCGCGTTCTCCTTGCACCACAACGACATCGCGGCTGCGCACCCCGAGCGCCTTCGCGAGGACCTTGCGCACGGCCTCGTTGGCCTTGCCCTCCACCGCGGGCGCCTTGACCGAAACGATCAGCGCGCCCGCGTGCTCACCGCCGACGAAGTCCCGTTTCGCGCCCGGTTTGACGCGGACCGCGAACCGCATCAGGCGACCTCCGCCCTGGCGAGGTCGGCGCCGAGGCGGGCGAACGGCTCCGGGGTGAGCAGCCGGATCGCACGGTGCGGCTCGCGCCGCAGCCAGCCGGCCGCCACGGCGTGCCCGAGGAGCGCGGCGGGCAGGGCGCCGCCGAAGTGCTCCCGCCGTTCCGTCCAATCCAGACAGTCACGCAGCAGCGGGCGGCGGCCGCCCTCGGGTACCGGCACGCTCAGCTCGGCCAGCACGGCACGGCCGCGCGCGGTCAGGGTGAGCCCGTCGTCGAGGCTGACCAGCCCGGTGCGCACCATGCCGTCGCGGATCGCGACGCCGAGCGTGCCGGCCAGATGGTCGTAACACGTGCGCGCGAACGCCAGCCGCCGGGCACGCAAGGAGGCCTTCAGGCCGCGCGCGGGCCGGTGCCCGGCGTGCTGCGCGAGATGCTCGATGAGCTCGGCCACCCGCGGGTCGGCGATGCGGACGTAGCTGTGCCGCCCCTGTTTGGCCCCGGCGACGAACCCGGCCTCGCGCAGCCTCGTCACATGCTCGCTCGCCGTGGACGGGCCGACCCCGGCCGCCTTCGCCAGCTCACCGACCGTCCAGGCGCGCCCGTCGAGCAACGCGAGGCACATCGCGGCGCGGCTCGGCTCGGCGAGCACCGCCGCCACCTCGGCCAGCTCCACGGTTTCCATGCCCCCACCGTAGCCAGCCGACGGTTCGGCCGCCGCCGACAGGTTCCGTTCCTAGCGTCGACCGCGTGCGGAAGCAACTGACACTCCTGTCCCTGTGCCTTGGCCTGTTCCTCGCCCAGACCGACACGACCGCCGTCAACCTCGCGCTGCCCGCGATCGGCCGCGGGCTGCACGGCTCGCTGGCGGACCTGCAGTGGGTGATCGACGCCTACAACGTGGCGTTCGCGGCCCTCCTGCTGACCGGCGGCACGCTCGGCGACCGGTTCGGGCGGCGGCGGGTGTTCCGGTGCGGGATCGCCGTGTTCGTGGCCGGGTCCATCGTGTGCGCGCTCGCCCCCACCGCGCCGGTCCTGATCGCCGCGCGCGCCGTGCAGGGCGCCGGCGGCGCGCTCGCGATCCCGCAGAGTCTCGCGCTGCTCGCCGTGGTGTTCCCCGGCCGCCGCGAACGTCACCGCGCGATGGCCGCCTGGTCGACGGTCACCGGGGTCGCGCTCGCGAGCGGCCCGCTGCTCGGCGGGTTCCTCGTCGAGCAGGCGGGCTGGGTGGCGATCTTCTGGCTCAACGTGCCGATCGGCCTCGCCACGCTCGCCTTGAGCTTCGCGGTGCCGGAGTCTGCCGACCGCCATCCGCGCGGCGTCGACCTGCCGGGGCAGCTGCTGGCGGTGGTGTTCCTGGGCGCGCTGACCTACGCCGTGGTGCAGACCCGGATCCTGCCCGGTGCCGTCGCCGCCGTCGCGGGTGCCGCCTTCCTGCTGGCCGAACGCCGCGAGAAGGCGATGCTGCCGCTGGGTCTGCTGCGCCGCGGGCAGCTACGGGTCGCCGCGGTGGTGGCGCTGTGCATGACCTTCGGCATGTACGGCTTGCTCATGCTGGCGAGCCTGTACCTGCAGCAGCACCGCGACGCGCTGGAGGCGGGCCTGCTGCTGCTCCCCCTCCCGGCCGTGGTGGTGCTCGGCTCCCCGATCACCGGGCGGCTCGCGCACCGGTTCGGACCCCGGCCCGTGATGGTCGCCGGGATGAGCCTGATGGGCGGCGGCCTGGCGGCCTTCGCGCTCGCGGGGCCCGGCATTCCGGTGCCGTGGCTGGAGGTGGTGTTCGCGGTGCTCGGCGCCGGGCTCGCGCTCAACACCGGTCCCGTCGTGAACGTCGCCGTCAGCGCCGTGTCACCGGATCGCGCCGGGCTCGCCGGTGGCGTGGCGAACCTCGCCCGCATGTTCGGCGCGGCCCTGGGCGTCGCCGTGCTCGGCGTGGTGTTCGCCTCGGCCGGGCTGCCCGCCGCCCTCGCGACCGGAGCGGCCGTCGAGCTGGCGGGCGCCCTCGTGGCGTGGTTCGGCGTTCACAGCCTCCGCAGGAACGCCCCCGACGCCGATACCGCGGGTTTGGAGGAGTTGGCGCCGATCAGCAGCACCGAGAACGCGAGGTCGCCGCGGTAACCGGCGAACCAGCCGTTGGCCTGGCTGCCGTCCCCGAACTGTGCGGTACCGGTCTTGCCGGACACCGTGCCGCTGCCGGCCAGCCCGGTCGCGGTACCGCCGGTGACGACCTCGCGCATCATCGAGCGCAGCGCGCTCAGCACCGCGGCCGGCGGGGCGTCGTAGCCGGTGCTCACCGAAGTGCCGCGGTCGCGCACCAACTCCGGCGTGACGGGCTTCCCGGCGGCGACGGTCGCGGCCATCAGCGCGAGGCCGAACGGGCTCGCCTGCACCCTGCCCTGGCCGATCGCGGACTCGACCTGCTCGGCCGCGTTCGCCGACGGCACGACCTTGCCGGCTTCCGTGGTGATCCCGGGGATCTCGAAGTCCGCGTTGAGGCCGAACTGGCTCGCCGCCTTCGCCAGCGCGTCCGGCGGCAGCCCGGAGGCCAGCTGCGCGAACGTGGTGTTGCACGAATGCGCGAACGCGGAGTGCAGCGGCAGCGACGGGAGTGAGAACTCGTCGTCGTTCGGGATCGTGCGCTGGCCGATCCGCACGGTACCCGGGCAGGGCAGCACCGTACCGGCGTTCGCCGCCCCCGCCTCCAGCACCGCCGCCGCGGTCGCGATCTTGAACGTCGAACCGGGCGCGTAGAGCCCGGTCAGCGCGTTGCCCGAGGTCACGTCCGCGCTCTGCGCGACGGCCAGGATGTCGCCGGTGGACGGCTGGATCGCGACCAGCATCGCCGGGGCTCCGGCGGTGTCGACCGCCGCCTGCGCGGCCGCCTGAGCCGTGCTGCTCAAGGACGTGCCGAGCGCCTTCGGCTGCCCCTTGCCCTCGCGGTAGAGCGTGGTGACCTTGTTGGCGGCGTCGACCAGCACCACCGACCACGATTCGCCGCTGCCGGCCGCGAGCCGGCCGATCCCGGGCAGCACGAGGGGCGCGAACGCCGGATCCACCGCCCTCGGCCCGTCGGCCTCCCAGGTCATCAGCGTCTTGCCGTCGCGATCGGTCACCGCGGGACCCGCGGAGGCACCCCGGATGGCGAAGCGGTCGCCGGGGCCGAACTCGGGATGGATCGCCGACGGGGCGAAGTGCACCTTCCAGCCGGCGTCGCCGTGCACCAGCCTCAGTTCGTTGTCGTAGTTCCACACCCGGCCCGCGCCGAGGGTCCACTTCGCGTGGATCGCCGCCATCTCGCCCTTGACCTGCGTCAGGGTGGCGGTCAGTGCCTTCGCCCCGAGGCTCGTGCGGGCGGCTTTGAGCGCGGCCGACGCGCCCGCCTGGTCATCGGTCAGTGCTGCCGCCGCGGCGTCGTCGCCCGCCGACCACGCCCGCAGATACCGCGTGACCGCGTCCCCGGCGTCCCCGGCGGACGTGGCCGAGGCCGCGGGCGCCTCGCCGGAACCGCCGCCGCGCAGCACCACGACCGCCGCGACGACGATCGCGACCACCACCACGGCGGCGCCGGCCAGCACCCATCTTTTCGCGGTTCGCGACAACGTTTCCCCCCGGTCTCGCTCACCGGTCAATCGATCACGAACCGGACTTCGTTACGCCCACGCGCACCTTGACGCCCTCGCCGACGGTGCCCTCGAAACCACCTTCGACCGGGCCGTAGAACACCTTCACCGCCAGCGTCTCGCTCGCGACGAACTCCTCGTGCGCCTTCGCCGCCGCGACAACGTCCTCGGGCGCGTCAACGGTCAGTTCGATGCGGTCCGCGACGTCGAGCCCGGCGTCACGGCGGGCCTGCTGCACGACGCGGATCAAGTCCCGTGCCACCCCCTCGGCCGCGAGCCCCGGCGTCACCGCGGTGTCCAGCAGCACCAGGCCAGAACCCTCGGGCAACTCGGCCGCCGCGCCGGGATCCTTCGCGACCAGGCGCCGCTCGTACTCGTGGTCCAGCAGTTCGATCCCGGCGGCGACCAGCGCGCCCTCGGGCGAGGTGGTCCACTCCCCCGCCTTGACGGCCTTGATCACCTTCTGCACGTCCTTGCCGAGCCGCGGCCCGGCCGCGCGCGCGTTGACCGCGACCTCAAACCCGCCGTGCGCGGCGACATCCGTGCTCAGCTCGACGGCCTTCACGTTGACCTCGTCGGCGATCAGCTCGGTGAATCCCGCCAGCGACTCCGCGTCATCGGCGGCGACCAGCAGCTTCGCGAGCGGCAGCCGCACGCGCAGCTTGTTCGCCTTGCGCAAGGAAAGCGCGGACGAGCACACCTGGCGCACCCGGTCCATCGCGCGCACGAGCGACGGGTCCGCGGGCAGCTCGTCCACCAGCGGCCAGTCGGTCAGGTGCACCGAGCGCTCCCCGGTCAGCCCGCGCCACACCACCTCCGTCGTGTAGGGCAGCAGCGGCGCCAGCGTCCGGCTGGTCACCTCCAGCACCGTGTGCAGCGTGTCGATCGCGTCCTGCTCCCCGGCCCAGAACCGGTCCCGCGAGCGGCGCACGTACCAGTTCGTGAGCACCTCGAGGAACTCGCGCGCGCGCTGGCACGCGCCGGCGATGTCGCAGACGTCCAAACCGGACTGGACGTCGGTGACCAGTTCGTTGGTCTTGGCCAGGATGTAGCGGTCCAGCACATGTTTCGAATCCGTGCGCCAGCGGCCCTCCACGCCTTCGGCATTCGCATACAGGGCAAGGAAATAGTACGAGTTCCACAGTGGAAGCACGGCTTGGCGGACCGCGTCGCGGATGCCCTTGTCGGTGACGATCAGGTTGCCGCCGCGCAGGATCGGGCTCGCCATCAGGTACCAGCGCATCGCGTCGGACCCGTCGCGGTCGAACACCTCGTTGACGTCCGGGTAGTTCCGCAGCGACTTCGACATCTTCTGCCCGTCGGAACCGAGCACGATGCCGTGCGAGACGCACATGCGGAACGCCGGGCGGTCGAACAGCGCGGTCGCGAGCACGTGCAGCACGTAGAACCAGCCACGGGTCTGGCCGATGTACTCGACGATGAAGTCGCTCGGGTAGTGGTGCTCGAACCAGTCCGCGTTCTCGAACGGGTAATGCACCTGGCCGTAGGGCATCGACCCGGAGTCGAACCACACGTCGAACACGTCGGGGATCCGGCGCATCGTGGAGGCACCGCTCGGGTCGTCCGGGTTCGGCCGGGTCAGCTCGTCGATGAACGGCCGGTGCAGGTCCGTGGGCCGGACGCCGAAGTCGCGCGCCAGCTCGTCGAGCGAGCCGTAGACGTCGGTGCGCGGGAACGCGGGGTTGTCCGAGACCCACACCGGGATCGGCGTGCCCCAGTACCGGTTGCGCGAGACCGACCAGTCGCGCGCGCCCTCGAGCCATTTGCCGAACTGGCCGTCCTTGACGTGCTCGGGGTACCAGGTGATCTGCTGGTTCAGCTCGACCATCCGGTCGCGGAACTCGGTGACCTTCACGAACCACGACGAGACCGCGCGGTAGATCAGCGGGTTGCGGCAGCGCCAGCAGTGCGGGTACGAGTGCTCGTAGGTCTCGTGCCGCAGCAGGATGGCGCCCTGCCCGGCCGCCGGGCCGGTGCCGTTCCGGAGGTCCCTGATCAGATGCCGGTTGGCCTCGAACACCTGCAGGCCCTGGTAGTCCGGCACGGTCGCGTCGAACCGGCCCTTCGAGTCCACCGGCGTCACCGGCGTGATCCCGGCCTCGGTGGTGACCACCATGTCGTCCTCACCGTAGGCGGGAGACACCGACACCAGCCCGGTGCCGTCCTCGGTGGTCACGAAATCCGCAGCGATCACGCGGAACGAGTTCTCGTGGTCGGAGAAGTAGGGGAACGGGGGCTGGTAGCGGGTGCCGACCAGGGCCGATCCCTTGTACCGCGCGACGACCCGCGGTTCGTCGCCGAGTTCCTTGGCGTAGGCGGCCACCCGGGCCTCGGCCAGCAGGAGTCGCTTGCCCTCGTGCTCGACCACCACGTAGTCGATGTCGGGATGCACCGCGACCGCGAGGTTGGCGATCGCGGTCCACGGCATGGTGGTCCAGATCAGCAGGTGGACGCCGTCGAGTCCGGAGTCGTTGCCCGCCGCGAGGTAGCCGATCGTGACCGCCGGGTCCTGGCGGTTGGCGTAGGTGTCGTCGTCCATCCGGAGCTCATGGTTGGACAGCGGCGTCTCGTCGCGCCAGCAGTAGGGCAGGACGCGGTAGCCCTCGTAGACCAGGCCCTTGTCCCACAGCTGCTTGAACGCCCAGATGACCGACTCCATGTAGGACAGGTCGAGCGTCTTGTAGTCGTGCTCGAAGTCCACCCAGCGCGCCTGGCGGGTCACGTACTCCTGCCACTCGTTCGTGTAGCGCAGCACCGACTCGCGGCAGGCCTCGTTGAACTTGGCGATGCCCATCTCGTCGATCTGGGCCTTGTCGGTGATCCCCAGCTGCCGCTCGGCTTCCAGTTCGGCGGGCAGGCCGTGGGTGTCCCAGCCGAAACGCCGCTCGACACGGTGGCCGCGCATGGTCTGGTAGCGCGGCACGATGTCCTTGACGTACCCGGTGAGCAGGTGGCCGTAGTGCGGCAGGCCGTTGGCGAACGGCGGGCCGTCGTAGAAGACGTACTCGTTGCCGCCGTTGACGCCCGGCTCGCGTGCGTCGATGGACGCCCGGAAGGTGCGATCGGACTCCCAGTAGGCCAGCACGCCCTTCTCCAGCTCGGGAAAGGACGGCTGGGCCGGGACCTGGCCCGGGGTCTGCTCTCCCAGCACTGCCTTGGGGTACATCGGTGCGCTCCTCGCGGTTCCGTCGCTCTCGTAGGGGATCTGGCGATCCCGCACGGGGACGAGACGCGCGCCGTGCGCGTTCCGCGGTACCACCCCGCTTGCCCGCGCGTGCGCGGGCCGCTCGTTCGGCGGCTGTCACGGGCCGCACCCGTCCGGTTCTACTGAGGCCGGCGGCCCGTTCTTCCGGAGGCTCCCCGGTGATGGCCGGATCGACACCCTGCTGCGTCCCAGGTTAGCGCACGGTGCACGCCGTTATCCCGATGGCCGCCCCCCACACCGCCGCGCCCAGGATCCCGGCCGTGTGCAGCCCGGCGGCGAACGTGCCGTAATGCCCGAACACCGCGACCCCGAGCGCGCCGAACGCCTGCCGGGCCGTGTTGTTGACCCCGCTCGCGAGCCCGGCGCGGTCCGGCGGGACCCCGCCAACGGCGGCCGACACCACCGCCGCGGTCAGCAGACCCATGCCGATCCCGAGACCGAGCCAGCTCGGCAGCACGGTCAGGTAGCCGGTGCCGGTGGTGACCCGCAGCAGGTTCAGCAACGCGACCGCGCCCACGGCGAGCCCGGCGATCATCAGCGGCCGCGGCCCGAACCGGCCGACCAGGCGCCCGCTGACCGGGGCGAGCAACGACAGCGGTACGAACCCGGGCAGCAGGCGCACGGCCGCGTCGAATGGCCCGTAGCGGAGCACGCCCTGCAGGTACAGCGTGAGCACCAGGATCATGCCGAGCCCGACGAAGTTCATCGCGCCCGCCACCAGGTTCGCCCCGGCGAACTGGCGCGAGCGCAGCAGCGCACCGGGCAGCATCGGCTCCGGCGCCCGGCGCTCCACCACGACGAACACGACCGCGGCGACGGCGGCCGCCGCAACACTCACACCGGACCCCTCGATCACCGCGAACACCAGCGCCGCCAGCGTCACCGCCGCGCTCGCGGCACCCGCGAAATCGACCCGGCGCGGCGCCCGGTGATCGTCCTCGATGAGCGCCAGCGACGCGAGGATCGCGAGCGCGACGAGCGGGACGTTGAGCCAGAAGAGGATCCGCCAGCCTCCCGCGGCCACGAGTGCCCCGCCGAGGACGGGGCCGGCGGCGAGCGCGAGCGCGGAAACCCCGGCCCACACGCCCAGCGCCCGGGCCCGTTCGCGCCGGCCGGGATAGGCGTTCGTGATGACGGCCAAGGTGCCGGGCAGCAGCAGCGCCGCACCGAGACCCTGCACCGCGCGGAATGCCACGAGAGCCAAGCCGGAGGGGGCGAGCGCGCAGGCCGCCGAAGCGAGCCCGAACGTCGCGAACCCGGTCGCGACGATCCGGCGATGGCCCAGCACGTCGCCCAGCGCGCCCCCGGCCAGCAGCAACGCGGCGAGCACGACCGCGTAGCCGTCCACGATCCCTTGCAGCGTCCCCACCCCGGCGCCGAGTTCGCGCCCGATCGTCGGCAGGGCGACGTTGACGACCGTGACATCGAGCTGGACCAGGAACATCCCGGCGCACATCGTGAGCAGTAAGACCATGGCACCAGCACAGCGCCGGAACACTTCCACCGCGCCGGAACCGTGCGCGTTGCACACTGGGATCGTGAACGGCGAAGCGGATATCGCCCGCACGGCGGCCCTGTTCGCCGATCCGGCGCGCGTGCGGGTGCTGATGGCACTGGCGGACGGCCGGTCGCTCGCGGCCTCGGTGCTGGCGAGCGAGGCCGGGCTGTCCGCGCAGGGCACGAGCGCGCATCTGGCGAAGCTGCGCGAGGCGGGCCTGGTGACGGCCGAAAGCTCCGGCCGGCACCGGTTCTACCGGCTCGCCGGGCCACACGTGGGCGAGGTACTCGAGACGCTCGCCCGGATTTCACCGCCCCAGCCCGTGAGGTCGTTGAAGAGCGGTACGCGCGCCGAGGCCGTGCGTTTCGCGCGCACCTGCTACGACCATCTCGCGGGACGGCTCGGCGTCGCCGTCACCGCGGCCTTACTGGAGCGGGGCGCGCTCGCGACCACCGACGGCGTGCCGACGACCGCCCGTCGCGAACGGGACCGCCTGTCGGCGCCGCTGGCGTCGCACCCGTACGTGCTGGGCCCGAAGGCGGAGCAGGTCTTCGGGGACCTGGACGTGGATCTCGACGCGGTGCGGCAACGACGGCGGCCCCTGCTCAGGTTCTGCCTGGACTGGTCCGAGCAACGCCATCATCTGGCCGGCGCTCTCGGGGCGGACCTGGCGACCGCGTTCGCACGGCTTGGCTGGCTGGTGCCTCGCGTGCGGGGTCACCGGGCGCTGCGCGTCACCACGACCGGGCGCGAGCAGTTGCGTGAACGGCTTGGCGTCAGCCTCGAGACTGCGCGGTAGCGACGAGCTTCGCGTCCGGGGTGCACCGGGCGCACGGCGTGAAGCCGAGATCCCGCGCTTCGTTGACCGCGATCGGGATCGTGTCGCGGTTACCGATCCACGGGCAGTCGGGCAGGTGATAACGCGGGTGCTCGTCGACCACGACGACCTCGGTGCCGAGCTTCGAGACCACCTCGACGTCGGCGGGCGCGGTCTCTTCAACCCCGGGCTCGCCGCTGTCGTCCTCGGCCTCCGGAAGCAGCTTGGTGTCGCCCTTCGCCGGTTCCTCCGTGCTCTCAGGCTCTTCCGCGGGCTCCTCAGCCGGCTCGGCGTCCACGTCACGCGCCGGGCGGCGGGCGGCACGACGGCGGACGTAGTCCACCACGAGCAGCAGCCCGGCCAGCACCGACAGGCCGATCGAAACCCAGGCCCACAGCGAGTTCGCCGTGATCAGTGCCGTGACCAGCAGCCCGAGGGCGCCAAGGACCAGGATCAGAACGATGGAGAGCACGCTGAATTACAACACGGATCACGCGGAGAAACGGTTCCGACCCACCCGAGCGTGCCGGAACCGTTCCTGTGCGTGAGGAAGTCGATCAGCCCGCTTCGGCCCGGGGACCGAACGAGTAGCCCTGCCCGCCGGACGAGCCGGAACCGCCGGAGCCGGCGGACGCCGACGCGGGGGCCGCCGAACCGCGGTCGTCCAGCTCGCGCAGCTGCGATTCCAGAAAACCACGGAGCCTCGTCCGGTATTCGCGCTCTATCGTGCGCAGCTCTTCGATCTTCTTGCCGAGCGTGGTCTTCTCGGCGTTCATGTTGTTCATCGTCTCGGTGTACTTGCGCTGCGCCTCGCGCTCCATCGACGTCGCCTTGTCGCGCGCCTGGCGTTCCAGCGTCTCGGCGCGCGTCCTGGCGTCGTTGAGCATCGTCTCGGCACGGGTGCGCGCCTCGTTCACCATCGAATCCGACTTCGCGCGCGCGTCCGAGAGCAGCTGCTCGGACTTGGCCCGCGCCTCGGCGAGCATGCCGTCGGACTCGGTCTTCGCCTCGGCGGTGAGCCGGTCGGCCATCTCCTGCGCGAGGCCGAGCACCTTGGCGGCCTGCACGTTGGGCTCACCCGCGTCGGCCATCGCGTGGGACTGGGTCTGCTCCACCGGGGACGGCGGCGGCACCGGGGCGAGCCTGCGCGACGTCTCCTGCGTCGGGCCGCCACCGGCACGGGCGCTGTCCAGGTCGCCGCGCGCGGTCTCCAGCTCGGCGTCGAGCTGCTCGACCTGCTGCCGCAGCTCGTTGTTGTCCTCGATCAGCCGGGCCAGCTCGGTCTCCACCAGGTCGAGGAACGCGTCCACCTCGTCCTCGTTGTAGCCCCTCTTGCCGATGGGCGGCTTGCTGAACGCGACGTTATGCACGTCAGCGGGGGTCAACGACATCAGATCACCTCACGCACTCCATGGCCTGCTCCGACATCCCGGGTTTCCCCGATCACCCGGGATACGCCAGTTGCATCAGTATGAACACAACCAACAGCAGCACCATAATCGATAAGTCCAGTCCGACGCCGCCAATGCGCACCATCGGGATGAGCCGCCGGACCAGGCGGACCGGCGGATCGGTCACTGTGTAGATGGTCTCGAGCGTCACCGCAACCCCACCGGCCGGCCGCCACTCGCGCGCGAACGCGCGCACGAGTTCGACCACGACACGCGCTGTGAGCAGCAGCCAGAAGACGAAGAGCACGTAGTAAACGACAAGCAAGAGCACATCCACGACACCACTCTGCCACACCCGGCGAACGCGCCGAGCACCCGAGACGACCGAACTGTCCAGGCCCCGTGACCCTACTGTGATTTATCCAACGATGTCACTCGAACGGAGCAAAATTTCACTGGCTGTCACCGGGCAACTACACCTCTGCATGTGCACAGCGCGAGACGCGTGCAGCGTTCAGTGACGGAGGAACAGGCCGCCCTCGGCGATCCGCCGGCGCTCCTCGGCCGTCACTTCCACGTCGGGCGGCGAGAGCAGGAACACCTTGTTCGTGACGCGGTCCATCGAACCCCGCAGCGCGAACGCGAGCCCGGCCGCGAAGTCCACGAGGCGCCGCGCGTCCGCGTTCTCCATCTCGGTCAGGTTGATGATCACCGGGGTGCCCTCCCGGTACGCCTCGCCGATCGACCGCGCCTCGAGGTAGCTCGACGGGTGCAGGGTCGTGATCCGGCTCAGCGGGTCCCGCGCGGGCACGTGCGCCGTCTCCGGCACCGGCCGCAGCCGCGCCACGGGCTCCGGCTGCCGGTCCACCGCGAGCGCGCCGTGCACGGAGGGCTCGCGAACACCGCGCGAGCGGCCCACCGGCTCGTCGTCGTAGTCGGCGCGGTAGCGTCGCCGCGAGCGCGGCCCCTCTTCATACGCGTCGTACGCTTCGTCGGCGTACTCCTGCCGGTAGCCGTCGGCTTCGTCGTAGCGGTCGTAGCCGTCGTAGTCCTCGTTGTCGGCAGGGATCATGCCGAAGTAGGCCTTCAGCTTGTTCAGCGCACTCATGCCTCTCCCCTAGCCGCTCCCACTCGTGATCACCCGGCGATCATGGCGCCCTTCCGGGTGATCCGCTCCCCAGCGAGGCTAAACCGCGCCCCCCGAGCAACGCGGTTCCGACACGCACACATGTCGAACCATGCCGGATCGCTTGTTCCAGATCACCGCTCATCCCCGCGGACAGTTCGGTGGCCCCCGGATGGTCCCGGCGCAGGCGTCCGGCGGCCCGCGCCAGGCGTTCGAAAGCCGGACCCGGGTCGGCGCCCAGTGGCGCCACGGCCATCACACCCCGCAGCCGCAGTCCACCCGCCCGGGCGATGTGCGCGGCCAGTTCGTCCAGTTCCGCCAGCGGGCAGCCGCCACGCGCCGGGTCGTCGTCGAGGCTCGCCTGCACGAGCACGTCCAGCTTCGGCCGCCCTTCGGCGAGCACGGCGTTGTCGAGCGCGGTGGCGAGCCGGATCGAGTCGACGGACTGGACCTCGTCCGCCCATCGCACGACCGACCGGGCCTTGTTGCGCTGCAGCCGGCCGACCATATGCCAGCGCACCGCCGCGTCCGGCCGCAGCCGCCCGACCTCGGCGACCTTGACGCTCGCCTCCTGATCGCGGTTCTCGGCGAGATCGGTGAGCCCGAGATCGGTGAGCAGCGCGGCGTCCGAGGCCGGGAAGGTCTTGGTGACCGCCAGCAGCCGGACTTCCGCACGGGCACGCCCCGCCGATTCGCAGGCGCCACGGACCCTGGCCTCGACCCGTTCCAGCGCTCGCGCGAGCTGTGCCTTTCGGTCCTCGCTCATTCCGTTTCGGCCCAGGTCAGCGCCGCGATGCGACCGGTGGTGCCGTCGCGGCGGTAGCTGAACAGACTCGGGTCCTCGAACGTGCAGCGCGGGTCCACGCCGATCTTGCCGACCCCCGCGTCCGCGAGTTGCCGCCAGAGCCCCGCCCGCAGGTCGAGACCCGGGGTGCCCTTGCGCGTCTTCGTCGCGCTGCCCGGCAGATGCTTTTCGACGTCGCGGGCCATGTCCGCGGGGACCTCGTAGTCCTGGCCGCAGATCGCCGGGCCCAGCAGCACCTCGATCCGCCCAAGTTCGGCACCGGCCGCCACCATCGCCTTCAACGTCGCGGGGAGCACGCCGACCCGGGCGCCCACGCGGCCCGCGTGCACCGCGGCGACCACCCCGGCCTCCGGGTCACCCAGCAGGATCGGCACGCAGTCGGCGACGAGCACGGCGACCGCGACACCCGGCGTGGCGGTCACGAGCGCGTCGGTCGCCTCCGCCGGGCCGTCCTCGGTGCCGTCGACGACCGTCACGGTCCGCCCGTGTACCTGTTCCATCCAGGCGATTCTGGTCAGCCCCAGTTCGGCGGCCAGCCGCTTGCGATTGGCCGCGACCGCCGCCGGATCGTCGCCTACGAGGTCACCGAGATTGAAGGATTCGAACTCGCCCGAAGAGGCCCCACCGGCCCGGGTCGTCACCACCCGCCTGATGCGCACCCCACCACTTTCCCACGTTCAGCGGCGCATGAACGGAGGCACGTCGACTTCGTCGTCGGAGGGGTCGTCGGTGACCGGGACGGGACGGCTCGGCAGGCTCCCCTGGCCGCTGCGCGGGGCCGGGTAGCCGCGGGTGCTGCCACCGGGCTGCGGCAGCGCCGGCGACTGCGGCTGCTGGTAGTTCGGCGAACCGGAGGTACGCGGAGGCGTCGCGGGCGGCGGGTACGCCCCGGAAGCCGGGGGCGGCTGCGTCGCCGGCGGAGGCTGGGGAGCGCGCACCTGGCCCGCTTCGGCGGAGGCCGTGGTGCTGGGCCGCGCCCCGAGCGCCGGAGTCTCCAGCTTCTTGTGCGTGGGCGCGCCCGAGTCGAACCCGGCCGCGATGACCGTGACCCGGACCTCGTCACCGAGCGAGTCGTCGATGATCGTGCCGAAGATGATGTTGGCGTCGGGGTGCGCGGACTCCTGCACGAGCGAGGCGGCCTCGTTGATCTCGAACAGGCCGAGGTCCGAGCCGCCCGCGATGGACAGCAGCGCGCCGTGCGCGCCCTCCATCGAGGCCTCCAGCAGCGGCGAGTTGATCGCCTTCTCCGCGGCCTGCACCGCGCGCCCCTCGCCGCGGGCCGAGCCGATGCCCATCAGAGCGCTGCCCGCGCCGGACATGACCGACTTGACGTCGGCGAAGTCGAGGTTGATCAGACCCGGGGTGGTGATCAGATCGGTGATGCCCTGGACACCGGAGAGCAGCACCTCGTCGGCCGAGCGGAACGCGTCCATCAGGCTGACCCCGATGTCGCCGAGCTGCAGCAGCCGGTCGTTGGGGATCACGATCAGGGTGTCGCACTCGTTGCGCAGGGCCTGGATGCCGTCCTCGGCCTGCTTGCCGCGCCGCTTGCCCTCGAAGGTGAACGGGCGGGTGACCACGCCGATCGTCAGCGCGCCGAGCTTGCGCGCGATCGAGGCCACGACGGGTGCGCCGCCGGTTCCGGTGCCGCCGCCCTCGCCCGCGGTCACGAAGACCATGTCGGCGCCCTTGAGCACCTCCTCGATCTCCTCACGGTGGTCCTCGGCCGCCTTGTGCCCCACTTCGGGGTTGGCGCCGGCGCCGAGACCGCGCGTGAGCTCGCGGCCGATGTCGAGCTTGACGTCGGCGTCGGACATCAGCAGTGCCTGCGCGTCGGTGTTCACCGCGATGAACTCGACACCTTTGAGGCCGACCTCGATCATGCGGTTCACGGCGTTGACACCGCCACCGCCGATGCCGACGACCTTGATCACCGCGAGGTAGTTGTGCGGGGGCGTCATCGGGTCCGCCTTCCTGATCGTGAGTACTCGTACCGCTCGCCTTCCGTGGCACAACCGGAAACCTCAACCCGAGGTTTAGAGTTATGTCAACTTCTGGCTTGGTGCAGGACGGTAGGGATCACGCAGGCAGGAATCCAGCAGCCACGCCGCGTGTCGCGGAAGGCTTTTCGGCCACAACACTTTCGCGCGGGCGACGGCCGCGCGTCAAGGTATCCCAACAGATCCCCGCCGCGGCCGCCGGTGGGGACTCAGGAAACCGTTGGCAGCTCGGGACTCGCGACGTCGTAGACCTTGCCCTCGCGGGTCATCAGTACCGACAGGACCTTGAACTTGCGGTCCGGTTCGGACGCGGTCCCCCACCGCACGATCTTGCCGCCCGCCAGGGTGAACTCCACCCCGCCCGGCGTTTGCGCGCGCACGACGGTGACCTGGTTCTTCAGCGCCGGAGGCAGGCTCGCGAGGACCGCGATCACGGACCGGGTGACCGCGTCGTCGGGGGCCACCCGCGCGAGGTTCAGTTCGGGCAGGCCGGCGGGTTTGTTCTGGACGGTCTTGTAGTCGAGCCCGGTGCCGTCGACCAGATGCACCCCGCCCGGTCCGTCGAAGAACGCGACGGGAGTGCGTTCGGTCACGGTGATGTCGATTGTGGACGGCCACGACCGCGACACGTCGACCGAGGCGATCCCGGGCAGTTTCATGACCCGGCCGGCGATTTCGCCGGTGTCGACGAGCATCATCGGCTTGCGGTCGGGCACCGCCGCGACGGCGCGGATCTGGTCGGCGGGCACCGAGGACGCGCCGTCGATCTCCACCGCGCGCACCCCGAGGAACGACGTGAAGAACATCAAGTACGCCAGCGTGACGACGGTCAGCACGCTCAGCACCGCGATCCACCGCCGCCGCAGGCCCCGACGGCGGCTGAGGCTCGTCCCGGTGCGGTTCCGCGCGGTCACCGGGCGGCGGCCACGGCGGCTGCGCGCCGGGGTGTCCCGCCTCGCGGACGGCCTCCGCCGTTCCTGCCGCGTCACCAAGTCAGGCCCCCGCGCGCCGGTCGAGTTCCGCGAGGATCTCCGGCCCGAGCGCCGTGACGTCCCCGGCGCCCATGGTGATCAGCAGGTCCCCGGGCTTGACCAGATCGGCGGCCAGCGGCACCACCCGGTCGAAGGCGGGCTCGTAGTGCACGCCCGCGCCTTCGACCTGCTCGGCGATGAGCGCGCCCGTGATGCCCGGCTCCGGCTCTTCCCGCGCGCCGTACACGTCGAGCACGACGACCTCGTCGGCCAGTGACAGCGCCCGGGCGAACTCGGTCGCGAACGTCTTGGTGCGCGAGTACAGATGCGGCTGGAACAGCACGACCACCCGCCCCTTGCCGGCCGCGTGCCGCACCGCGCGCAACTGCGCGGCGACCTCGGTCGGGTGGTGGGCGTAGTCGTCGTAGACCCGGACGTCCCCCGCGCGGCCCTTGAACTCGAACCGCCGCCGCACCCCGCCGAACGCGGCCAGCCCCTCCGCGAGGCCGTCCGCCGGCGCGCCCAGCTCGATCCCGGCCAGCAGCGCGGCGACGGCGTTGAGGCCCATATGCTCGCCCGGCACCGCGACCGGCACCGTGAGCTGCTCCCCGTCCAGTTCGATCCGCACGGCGCCGCCGGTCTCGGTCGCCCGGTAGTCCAGCACGCGCGCGTCGTGCTCGCCCGTGACGGTGCGGCCGTAGCGCCGCACCCGGACCCCGCGCGCGGCGGCACGGTCCCCGAGCGCGTTCGCGGTCCCGTCGTCCCCGCAGACGATCAGCAGGCCGCCCGGCTGGATCCGGTCCGCGAACTCGGTGAACACCGCCACGTACGCCTCGGGTGTGCCGTGGTGGTCCAGATGATCGGGCTCGATGTTCGTCACGACCGCGACCGAGGGCGAGTAGGTCAGGAACGAGCCGTCGCTTTCGTCGGCCTCGGCGACGAAGATGCCGCCCTCGCCGTGGTGCGCGTTCGCGCCGGACTCGTTGAGGTCGCCGCCGATGGCGAAGGACGGGTCGAGCCGGCAGTGCTGCAAGGCGACGGTGAGCATCGAGGTCGTGGACGTCTTGCCGTGTGTCCCGGCGATACAGGCGACCCGGTGGCCCGCCATGAGCAACGCGAGCGCCTGCGCCCGGTGCAGCACGGGGATCCCGCGTTCGCGGGCGGCGGCGAGTTCGGGGTTGGTGTCCTTGATCGCGGTCGAGACCACGACCGCGCTCGGCTCGGCCAGGTTCTCCGCGCGCTGCCCGACCTCGATCCGGGCGCCCTGCGCGCGCAGGCTCAGGAACGCGCGGGAGTCCTTCGCATCGGAACCGGACACCTGCCCGCCGCGGGCGAGCAGGATCCGGGCGATCCCGCTCATGCCCGCGCCCCCGATCCCGATCAGGTGGGCCCGTTCGAGTTGCGCCGGAACGGTCACTTCGCCACCTCCCTCCCCTGAAATGCCGTGAGGGGGTCCCTCACGGCACATATGGGCATGAGGGGGTCCCTCACGGCATCTCGGGCAATCACTTGGCCGCCTCCAGCACGATCTTCGCCAGTACCTCGTCGGCCTCGCGGTGGCCCATGCGGACCGCCGCCGCGCTCATCTTCGCCAGCTCGTCCGGGTTCGTCAGGCGCGGGATGACCAGCTCGGCGACCTTCGCCGGGGTCAGGTCCGCGTCCTCGACCAGCAGCGCCGCGCCCGCGTCCACCGCCGGGCGCGCGTTGGTGGCCTGCTCGCCGTTGCCGATGGGCAGCGGCACGAACACCGCCGGCAGGCCGACCGCGGACACCTCGGCCGCGGTCATCGCCCCCGAGCGGCACAGGACCATGTCCGCCGCCGCGTAGGCGAGGTCCATCCGTTCCAGGTACGGCACCGGCACATACGCCGGGCAGCCCGGAAACTCCTGCACCACAAGGGTATTCTTCGGCCCGTGCGCGTGCAGCACGCCGATGCGCGCCTCCGCGAGCTCCTTCGCCGCGCCGGACACCGCGTTGTTGATCGAGCGCGCGCCCTGCGAACCGCCGAACACGAGCAGCGTCGGGGCGTCCGGATCGAGGTCGAAATGCTTGCGCGCCTCGGCACGCAGCGCGGCGCGATCGAGCGACGTGATGGACCGCCGCAGCGGGATCCCGACGACCTCGGCGTTCGGCAGCGGCGTGCCCGCCGTGGCGACGGCCACCCGCTTGGCGAAGCGCGCGCCGACGCGGTTGGCCAGGCCCGGCGACTGGTTCGCCTCGTGCACCACGATCGGCACGCGCCCGCGCGCGGCCAGGTACACCGGAAGCGAGACGTAGCCGCCGAACCCGACCACGACGTCCGCGCCGACGCGGTCGAGCACCTCGCGGGCGCGCCGGACCGAGTCCCGCACCCTGAGCGGCAGGCGCAGCAGGTCGGTGGTCGGTTTGCGCGGCAACGGCACCGGCGGGATCAGCTCCAGCGCGTAGCCGCGCGGCGGGATGAGCTCGTTCTCCAGTCCCTTCGGGGTGCCCAGCGCGACGACCGTCGCTTCGGGGCGCAGGCGTTTCACCGCGTCGGCGAGCGCCATCGCGGGCTCGATATGCCCGGCGGTGCCACCGCCCGCCACCACGACGGTGGGGGCCCGCCTGGTCACCGCACTGGTAACGCCTTCAGTCACGTGGTTCCTCTTCGCGTCGAACGTCTACCGTAGTCCGGCGCCGCGCGCCGGCGCTGGACCGGCTGGGCCGAACGGGTGCGGCGCGCGGACGGCCGGGCCCCGCGGGGGGTGCTCGCGCGTCCGCTGCCCCGCCGCTTCGCCGGCGGGCGGTAGACCTCGGGCGCGGGCAACCGCAGGAGGCGACCGAACTTACCCGGTCCCTGCGAGCGCAGCGCCGCGACCGACTCGGGTTCGTGCCGGGCCGCGTTCGCCAGCAGCCCCATCAGGAACATGGTGACCCAGATCGACGTGCCGCCGGCGGAGATCAGCGGCAGCGTGACCCCGGTGACCGGGAGCAGCCCCACCACATAGCCGATGTTGATGCCGGCCTGGGAGACGGTGAACACGGTCAGCGTGCCGGCCACGATCCGGATCCACGGGTCGAGGTTGCGGGTGGCGATGCGCAGCCCGACGATCACCAGTCCCACGAACAGGCCGATCACCACGACGCAGCCGATGAACCCCAGTTCCTCGCCGATCACCGCGAAGATGAAGTCGTTCTGGACGTTGGGCAGGTACGCCCATTTCGACGGGCCCTGCCCGAGGCCCTTGCCGAACAGCCCGCCGTCCGCGAGCGCGTACTTCGCCTGCAGTGCCTGGTAACCGGCGTCGCTGCTGCCCGTGCCGGGCGAGAGGAACGACAGCACGCGTGAGGCCCGGTAGCTGGCGGTCAGCGCGAGGACGACGGCTGCGGAGACACCGCCGGCGAGCAGGACCGCGAACAGCCGTTTCGGCGCGCCGGCGAACCACAGCAGCGAAGCCAGCACGACGCCGAGGGTGATGGTGCCGGACAGGTTGGGCTGGGCCATCACGAGCGCGAACATCAGCAGCGCGACCGGCACGACCGGGACCAGCAGATGCCGCCACTGGTGCAGCACCTGGTACTTGGTGACCAGCACATGCGCGCCCCACAGGGCGAGGGCGACCTTGGCGAACTCCACCGGCTGCACCGAGAACCCGCCGATCACGAACCAGCGCTGCGCGCCGCCGCTCGCCGCGCCCAGCGGGGTCAGCACGAGCGCCAGCATCGCCAGGCAGATGAGCACGGCCACCGAGGACAGCGCCCGGACGCGCTTGATCGGCATCCGCAGGGCGATCCAGAACACGATCGCCCCGGTCCCCACGAATACCAGGTGCTTCTTGAACTGCGAGTACACGCCCGCGCCCGTGGCCGGGTCGACGGACGCGACCGACGAGGCCGACAGCACCATCACGATGCCGATCGAGGTCAGCAGGCCGGTCAGGGCGAGCACCAGGTGGAAGTCGGCCAGCGGCCGGGAAAGCCACGCCGTCAGCGTGGTGTAGACGGTGCCGAACCTGCTCTCTCGCCGGTTGCGCCGCGGTCTGCGCTCACCTGTCTCGGGCTGGTCGTCAACCGCGGTCATCCACGCCGTCCCGGAGTGCACGCACCGCGGTCGCGAACGCGTCGCCACGGTGGGCGTAGTCCCGGAACTGGTCCATCGATGCCGCGGCCGGTGCCAGCAGCACGACGTCGCCAGGACGTGCCAGCACCCGAGCCGCCTCAACCGCCGCGTTCATGGGTTCATCGTCACCCGGGGGCACCTGCCGGACGGGGACATTCGGCGCGTGTCGCGCGAGAGCGGCCGCGATCACCCCGGAATCGGTACCCAGCAGCACCGCGCCGCGCAGCCGGCCGGCGACCGCGGTCACCAGATCGTCCACGTGCGCGCCCTTGAGCAGCCCGCCCGCGATCCACACGACCCGGGGATGCGCGAGCAGCGAGCCGGCGGCGGCGTGCGGGTTGGTGGCCTTGGAGTCGTCGATGTAGCGGACGCCGCCGACCTCGCCGACCTCGACGGCCCGGTGCGCGCCGGGCTGGAACTCGCGCAGCCCCTTCGCCACCGCGCCGGTGCTCACGCCGTGGGCGCGGGCGAGGGCGGCGGCGGCCAGTGCGTTGGCGAGGTTGTGCGGGCCCGCGGGCCGCACGTCGGCGGCACCGCACAGCTCCTCGGCGCCCGTCGCCGGGTCATCGACGTACGCGCGGTCGATCAGCAGGTCCTCGACCAGGCCCAGCTCGCCGGGGCGCGGGGTGCCGAGGCGGAAGCCGACGTGCCGGGCCCGCTCGTTCGCGGCCGCCAGCCTGGTGGACCAGGCGTCGTCGGCGTTGTGCACGACGACGGCCGCGCGTTCGAGGAGCTTGCCCTTGTCCGCCGCGTACGCCTCGAGCGAACCGTGCCAGTCGAGGTGGTCCTCCGCGACGTTGAGCACCACCGCCGCGTGCGGAGCGAGGGTGCTCGACCAGTGCAGCTGGAAACTCGACAGCTCCACGGCGAGCACGTCGTACCCGGCGCCCACGGCGTCGAGCACGGCGAACCCGACGTTGCCGCACGCGACCGCGTTGAGCCCTGCCGCGCGCAGGATCGACTCGAGCATGCCCACGGTCGTGGTCTTGCCGTTGGTGCCGGTGACCGCGAGCCATACGGGCGGTTTCCCGCGCCGCTGCCCCAGCCGCCAGGCCAGCTCCACGTCCCCGATGACCTCGATCCCGGCCTCCGCGGCCGCGGCCAGCAGTGGAGAAGCCGGGCGCCAGCCGGGGCTGGTGACGACGAGATCCACGTCCGCGGGCGGCGCGGTGAGCCCGGCCGCCGTCGCGACGCCTTCGAATCCGGCCAGCCGCGCGGCGTCGGAGTCGGTGACCGTGACGCGCGCCCCCAGCTCCAGCAGCGCCGGCACGGCCGAGCGGCCGGTGACCCCGGCCCCGGCGACCAGGACATGACGTCCGGCGAACACCTAGCCTCCCGCGCCCAGCTGCTCGGAGTAGAACAGGCCGAGGGCGAACATGCAGCAGATCGCGGCGAGCAGCCAGAACCGGATGATGACCGTGGTCTCCGCCCAGCCCGCGAGTTCGAAGTGATGGTGGAACGGCGCCATCCGGAACAGGCGCCGCCGTGTCGTGCGGAACACCGCGATCTGCAGCACCACCGAGATCATCTCGACCATGAACAGGCCGCCGATGACGATCGCGAGCAGCTCCGTGCGGGTCGTGATCGACAGGCCCGCGACGAGCCCGCCCAGCGCCAGGGAACCCGTGTCCCCCATGAAGATCTTCGCGGGCGCGGCGTTCCACCACAGGAAGCCGATACAGGCGCCCGCCGCGGCGGCGGCGACCACCGCGAGGTCCAGCGGGTCCCGCACGTCGTAGCAGGCGGCCTGCGGGGTGTTGACGCAGGACAGCCGCTCCTGCCAGAACGCGATGACCACATACGTCGCCAGCACCATCGCCGAAACCCCGCCGGCGAGCCCGTCGAGGCCGTCGGTGAAGTTGACCGCGTTGGACCAGCCGGAGACCACGATGTAGACGAACAGGACGAAGATCACCGCCGGGAAGGTGATCAGCGCCAGATCGCGCACGTAGGACAGGTTGCGCGAAGCGGGCGTGAGCCCGTACTTGTTGGCGAAGTTGAGCACCAGGATGCCGAAGGTGACCGCGACCACGAGCTGCCCGACCAGCTTCGCGGTCTTGTTCAGGCCGAGGTTGCGCTGCTTGCGGATCTTGATGAAGTCGTCGAGGAAGCCGACGACACCCAGCCCCACGGCCAGGAACAGCACCAGCAGCCCCGAGACCGACGGCATCCGCCAGTTGATCAGGTGCGCCAGGAAGTACGCGGCGACCGTCGCGGCGATGATCGCGACCCCGCCCATGGTGGGGGTGCCGCGCTTGGACTTGTGCCCGGCCGGGCCCTCCTCCCGGATCTCCTGGCCGAAGCCCCGCCGGGAGAACACCCGGATCAGGTACGGGGTGAGCAGAATGGAGACCAGGAGCCCGATCCCCGCGGCGACCAGAATGCTGATCACGCAACACCATCCTCGAGCAGCATGTTCGCCACCCGCCACAGCTGGGCGAAGTTGGATGCCTTGACGAGCACGACGTCACCGGGCCGCAGTTCCGCCCGCAGCAGCGCGATCGCCGCTTCCGTGTCGGGCACCAGAACGGACTCCTCTCCCCAGGAGCCCTCGTGGCTGGCGCCCTGGTGCATGGCGGCGGCGCCGTCTCCGACGACCACCAGCCTGCTGATGTTGAGCCGGACCGCGAGGCGGCCGATCTCGTCGTGCGCGGACACGCTATCGGCCCCGAGTTCGCCCATCTCACCCAGGACCGCCCAAGATCGCCGACCCCCGGCACGGCTCATGGACGCGAGCGCCTTGAGCGCGGCGCGCACCGACTCGGGATTCGCGTTGTAGGAATCGTTGAGGACGGTCACCCCGTCGGCCCGCGTGGTGACCTCCATCCGGCGGGCCGAACGGCGTTCCACAGTGGACAGGCGGGCGGCCACCTCGTCCACAGTGGAACCGAGCTCGAGCGCGACCGCGGCGGCCGAGAGCGCGTTGCCGACGTGATGCTCGCCGTGCAGCCCGAGCGTCACGCTCGCCGCGCCGCCCGGGGTCACGAGCCGGAACGACGGGCGGGCGTGCTCGTCGAGCGTGATGTCCTCGGCGCGGACGGCCGCTTCGGAGTGCTCGCCCACCCCGACCACGCGGGCCTTCGTGCGGCTCGCCATCGCCGCGACGAGCGGGTCGTCGAAGTTCAGCACCGCGGCGCCGTCCTCGGGCAGCGCCTCGACTAGCTCCCCCTTGGCCTGCGCGATGGCTTCGCGCGAACCGAACTCGCTCACGTGCGCCGACCCGACGTTGAGCACGACGCCGATCCGCGGCGGCGCCGTCGCGGCCAGTTCGGCGATGTGGCCGGGCCCGCGCGCGGACATCTCCAGCACCAGATGGCGGGTGTGCTCGTCGGCGCGCAGCGCGGTCCACGGGTGCCCGAGCTCGTTGTTGAATGATCCGGGCGGCGCGACCGTCGGTCCCAGGGGCTCGAGCAGCTGCGCGATGAGGTCCTTCGTGGAGGTCTTGCCGGACGAGCCGGTGACGCCGACGACGGTCAGGCCCTTCAGATGCGTCACGACGTACCGGGCGAGCTTGCCCAGCGCCGCCAGCACGGCGGCACCGGAGCCGTCGGCGTCGCCGGTCAGTGCGACCGAACGTTCGTGCGCCTGCCCGGCCGGCAGTGGCGGCACGACCACCGCCGGCACGCCGACCGGACGCGCGGCGAGCACCCCGGCCGCCCCGGCCTTCACCGCGCGCGCGGCGAAGCTGTGGCCATCGACCTTTTCTCCGGGCAGGGCAAGGAAAAGCCCACCGGGGGTGACCTTGCGGGAGTCGAACTCGACGCTGCCGGTGACGACCGCGCTGCCGTCGCCGTCGTGCACCGTCCCGCCGACTATGCTGGCGATCTCCGCCAGGCTGAGCGAGATCAAGCGGATACTCCTGGGTTTCCTTCGAGCCGGTGGCGGATGGCGGCCTCCAGCTCGTCACGGTCGGAGAAGGGATGCACCACGCCACCGGCCTCCTGACCGGTTTCGTGCCCCTTCCCGGCGATCAGCACCACGTCGCCCGGCTCGGCCAGGGCGATGGCCTCGCCGATGGCGGCCCGGCGATCGGCGATCTCCAGCACGCGCCCGCCGGCGCGGGCGGTGCGTGCCCCGGTGAGCATCGCGGCGCGGATAAGCGCCGGATCCTCCGAGCGCGGGTTGTCGTCGGTCACGATGAGCACCTCACTGCGGCGCGCGGCGGCCTCGCCCATCAGCGGGCGTTTGCCGGTGTCCCGGTCCCCGCCGCAGCCGAGCACGGTGATGACACGGCCCTCGGTGCGGGCGCGCAGTGCGTCGAGCGCTTCGGCGACCGCGGCGGGCTTGTGCGCGTAGTCCACCACGGCGGTGAACTCCTGGCCGAGATAGACACGCTCCATCCGGCCGGGAACCTCGACGCTCGCCAGTCCCTTGACGATGTCGTCGAGCCCCACGCCGGTGGTGTCCAGGATCGCGGCGGCCAGCAGCGCGTTGGCCACGTTGAACGCACCGGGCATCGGCAGCGTCGCGCGGGCCGTGCGGCCTTCGGGGCCGTGCAGCGTGAAGGTCTGCTCACCGGTCGCCGTGCTGCCGATGTCGGCGGCCGTCCAGGCGGCCTCGGTCCCCGGCTGGGTCGAGACCGTGATCGTGTGCGGTTTGACCAGCGCCTGTCCCCACGCGGTGTCGATCACCACGACCTCCGTGCTGGACCGGCCGTCGAACAGCAGCGACTTGGCGGCGAAGTACTCCTCCATGTCGCGGTGGAAGTCGAGGTGGTCCTGGGAAAGGTTGGTAAACGCGCCGACGGTGAACCGGGTGCCGTTGACCCGGCCGAGGGCGAGCGCGTGGCTCGAGACCTCCATCGGCACATGCGTGACGCCGCGGGAGACCATCACCGCGAACAGCGCCTGCAGGTCGGGGGCCTCGGGGGTGGTGAACGCGCTCGCGAGCCGCTCGCCGGCGATCCGGGTCTCGACCGTGCCGATGAGCCCCGTGGTGCGGCCGGCGGCGCGGAGGCCGGAGTCGACGAGGTAGGAGGTCGTGGTCTTGCCGGAGGTGCCGGTGACCCCCAGCACGGCGAGCCGGAGCGACGGCTCCCCGTAGATCCAGGCGGCGACCGAGCCCAGGACCGCGCGGGGATCGCTGTGCACGAGGACGGGCACGCCCGCGTCACGCAGCGCGGGCCGCTCCGCGCCCGCTTCGTCGGTCAGGACCGCGACCGCGCCCGCGGCGAGCGCCTCCGCGGCGAAGTCCGCGCCGTGCGCGCGGGCGCCCGGCAGCGCGGCGAACAGGTCCCCGGGTACGACGTGCTGAGCCCTCAGCGTGGCGCCGGTGATCGTCGTGTCACTGTGCCCGTCCAGGATCATCCGCGCGCCGGCGCGGGCGGCCAGGGTGTTGACGGGAACCGGTTCGATCCGCGCGGGCCGCGGCGGCGCCATCGCCACCTTGACCGGGCTGTCCGGGACCTGTCCCTCGTTGTTGACCGACACGCCCGGAAGGTTACCGACGCGCCACCCCGCTCCCGTGCACCGGTAGGCCTTCCCGTGAGCTCGGCGTTCTGGGGGTCGATCTCGGTGGTTATTCGTTGATCTGGAGGGGCATGTAGGGGGTCGGGCCCGAGGACAGCGGGAGCTGGTAGCGCTGGGTCAGGTAGGACGCCAGGCTGTGGAACAGCGGGGCCGCCGAATCGCCAATGGGCAGCGTGGTGTCCGGGGCGTCGAGCCAGATGCCGACCACGAACCGCGGGTTGTCCGCGGGCAGGATGCCGGCGAAGGTGATGTTGTACAGCGAATCGCTGTAGGCCTTGGTCACCGGGTTGACCTGCTGCGCGGTGCCGGTCTTGCCGGAGATCTGGTACCCCTCCAGCGCGGCGGTCGGCGCCGTGCCGCTGTTGCCGTCCTTGCCCTTCTGCGTGACCGCGCGCAGCATGTCGCGCACCGTCGTCGCCGTCTGCGGGCTGACCACCTGCTCGGTCTTCGGCGCCGCCTCGGGCACGACCGTGCCGTCCGGCTGGATCTCGTTCTTCACGATCCGCGGCTGCACGCGCAGCCCGTTGTTCGCGATCGCCTGGTACATCCCCGCCATCTGCACGACGGTCATCGACAGCCCCTGCCCGATCGGCAGGTTGCCGAACGTCGTGCCCGTCCAGGTGTTGCGCGGTGGCACGTAACCGCGGCTCTCGCCGGGCAGTCCGATTCCCGTGCTCTGCCCGATCCCGAACCTGCGCAGGTAGTCCATGTACCGGTCCGGGCCGACCTGCTGCGCCAGCAGGAGCGTGCCGATGTTGGAGGACTTCGCGAAGATCCCGGTCGTGGTGTAGTGCACGGTGCCGTGCGACCACGCGTCGTGCACCGTGTGGTCGGCCACCTTGAGCGAACCGGGCACCGTGTTGACCGACTGCGGGGTCGTGACGCCGGTGTCGATCGCCGCGGTCGCGTCGACGATCTTGTTCACCGAGCCCGGTTCGTACGGCGTCGTGATGGCCCTGTCGTTCATCAGGTCGCCGGTGTACGTGCTGGGATCGTTCGGGTTGAACGTGCGGTCGTCGGCGAGCGCGTAGATCTCCCCCGTCTTCGCGTCCATGATGACCGCGCTGCCGTCCTTGGCATGCGATCGCCGGACGTAGTCCGAGAGCTGGTTCTGCAACGTGTACTGCACGTCGGAGTCGATCGTCAGCACCACGTCGTTGCCCGGCTTCGCGGGCTGCACGTCGCGTTCGGTGCCTGGAATGATGACGTTGTCGTTGCCCGAGGCGGTGTCCGCCACGTACTGCCCCGGCGTGCCCGCGAGGTCCGCGTCCCGCTGCAGCTCGAGCCCGGCGATGCCGTGCAGGTTGTGCTTGGACACGTCCTGGTCGTCCGTGCGCCAGTTCGCGAGCCCGATCACATTGGACGCGAGCGTGCCGGCCGGGTACTCCCGCGCGGCCTGCTTCTCGCTGCCGATCTCCGGGAACTTCTTGGTGATCTCGTCCGCGACCGACGGTTCGACGTCCTTCACCAGGTAGGTGAAGTCCTGGTTCTTGTGGAAGTCGGCGAGCAGCTCCTGCTCGGTGATCTTGCCCGGCAGCTGCGCGGCGATGAACGTCGCCGCCGCGGCCGCGCGGGTGTCGAAGTTCTGCCCCAGCGCCGGGTTCTTCTGCGCGTAGTCGGCCCAGGCCTTGCGCATGAGCCTGAGGTTCACCGACAGCGCGCGGGTTTCCACGCTGAAGGCGAGCTTGATCCCGTTGCGGTCCTCGATCGCCCCGCGCTTGGCCGGCACGGTGATGACGGTGCTCCGCTGGTTCTCGGCCTTCGCCGACAGCGCCTCCGCCTCGAAACCCTGCACCTGCACCAGGCGCAGCCCGGCCACGACGAGGACGCTGACGAGCGCGACGCGCACGGCGACGTACCGTCCCTTTCCGGTCGCGGTCGCCGGGCGGCCGGCCACCCGCCGGACCCGGGCGGCGTAGGTACGGCGGGAACGTCCCGGCATCACTGTCCTCCCGACTGTATGGGCGGCGCCTGCTGATCGCCTTGCGCCACGTCTCCTTCGACAGGTGCGGTGGGCTGTCCCCCGGCGTTGCCGGCCGGAGGCGGGGACGCCGAAGTCGACGGGGGCGCGGGCGGTGTGGGCGGCGGCGCCGGGCGGACGGCCTTCTCCGGCTTTCCGACGACGGTGACCGAACCGTCCGGGTTCTGCACGAGGTGCGCCGGGTCACCGCCGGGCACCATGCCGAGCGCCGTCGCCCGCTCGGCGAGCGAGGACGCCGTGTCCGCCTTCGTGACGTCCTCCTGCAGGCGCTCGGACTGCTCGGCGAGGCCGGAGTTCTCCTGCCGGATCTGTTCGAGCCGGTAGGAGTCGGCGATCGCCTGCGTGGACAGCAGCAGCGTGGTCGCCACCCCGGCCGCGAGCAGCATCATCACGATCAGCACGAACGAGGCACGCGACCTGGGCAAGCGCAGCCGCGCCCGCCGGGTGGCCGGCCGCGGCTCCTTTTCGGTCTGGCGCAGCAGATCTGCGCGCTGCGCGCGGCGCGCGTACGCACGCTCGGCCGCGGTGCTGCGCTGCTGGACGCCTCGAGTGCTTCGCCGCTCGGTGCGGGTGGCCTCCCTGGTTCCGGTGCGCGACGGGATTTCGGCCGGCGGCTTCCGCCGGGTCCGGGTGGGCGCTGTCATACCGCCGCCTCTCGTATCCGTTGCGCCGCGCGAAGCCGCACGGATGCGGCTCGCGGGTTGTGCTCGATCTCGTTCTCGCCGGCCTTTTCGGCCCCGCGGGTCAGCAGCTTCAGCTCGGGTCCGTGCCCGGGCAGTTCGACCGGCAGGCCTGGGGGCGTACGGGACTTCGCAAGCTCGACGAAGGCCTGCTTGACGATCCGGTCCTCCAGCGACTGGTAGGACTCGACGACGATCCGGCCGCCGACCGAAAGCGCTTTCACCGCCGCCGGGATCGCCTCGCGCAGCACCGGCAGCTCGCTGTTGACCTCGATCCGCAGTGCCTGGAAGGTGCGCTTCGCCGGGTGCCCGCCGGTACGCCTGCTCGCCGCCGGCACGGCGTCGTAGAGCAGCCGGACCAGCCGGTCGCTGCGGCTGAACGGTTCGCGTTCGCGCTGCGCCACAACGGCTTTGACGATCCGCTGGGCGAACCGTTCCTCCCCGTAGTCCCGCAGGACACGGACCAACTCGGCCGGCGGGTAGGTGTTGAGGACGTCGGCCGCCGTCGGCCCGGTCGTCGGGTCCATCCGCATGTCCAGCGGCGCGTCCCTGGCGTAGGCGAACCCGCGGTCGGTGCGGTCGAGCTGCATCGACGACACGCCGAGGTCGAACAGCACACCATCCACTGTGGACAGATGACGGTCGGCGAGGACCTCGGGAATCCGGTCGTACACCGCGTGCACGAGCTCGACGCGATCCCCGTGGTGCGCAAGCCGTTCGGCGGACCGCTCCAGCGCCTGCGGATCCCGGTCCAGCGCGATCAGCCGCAGCCGCGGATGGGCGGAGAGAAGCGCGTCGGAGTGGCCGCCGAGACCGACGGTGGCGTCGACCAGCACGGCGGGGCGCCCGGCGACCGCGGGCGCGAACAGTTCGAGCACACGCCCGAGCAGCACCGGCACGTGTTCGGCCGCCATCACGCCCCCCTTTCTCGCCCACATGAGAAACGGATGCCGTCAGGTCCCCGCCCGCCCGCTGAGAACCTGGTGCCGGGGAAGGTGCACCAGGGCCACTGAGCGGACAGAGGCCTCACGGCATCCGAGTCCAGGTCTCCCACGTCCTCCGGGACCCGCGCCCCCCGACGGCGCGGGTGCCGGGTCACCGCCACGGCTAGAACACCCCAGGCAGAACCTCTTCCTGTGCCTTGGCATAGCTGTCCTCGTGCTCTTCGAGGTAGGTCTGCCAAGCCTGGGCGTCCCAGATCTCCAGCCTGGTGATCGCCCCGATCACCACGCACTCCTTGTTGAGCCCGGCGTAGCGCCGCAACTCGGACGCGATCGCGATGCGCCCCTGCCCGTCCGGACGCTGTTCGTCGGTTCCGGCGAACAGATAGCGCTGGTAGGCGCGGACCGCTTCGTTGGTGAACGGTGCTTCCGCGACCTTCCGGGCCATCTGCTCGAACTCGGCGCGCGGGAAGACGTAGAGACAGTGGTCTTGCCCTTTGGTGACCATCAGCCCACCTGCCAGCGCGTCCCGAAACTTCGCGGGCAGCGTGAGCCGCCCCTTGTCGTCCAGCCTCGGAGTATGGGTACCGAGAAACATCGGCCCCACCTCCCACGGGGCCTCCCTTCCGCCCCACTGCGCACCACGGTACCCCACTTTTCACCACAGTCAACGCCATTCCTCGCCACTTCCGAGCGAATCTCGCGTTGTTTTCGCAGGTGAAGAATGGTGGTGCCAGGTGGGGGAAAGGTGGGGGGCCGCCCGCCCGGTCTCCCCCGCGACGGGGGTACGGACCGGATCCCGCCCGTCTTCCGGGACTACCCGGGCCGCCAAGTGGGGAATGGTGGGGGAAGCACGCACCGGAAAACGAGGGCTCGCTCCCGTGATTGGCGGAGGTTTGACACACTTGGTGGCAGGCTGAGTGTCAGCCGAGCAGCATCGGAAGGCTCGACGGCGCCGCCGGGACCCGTGTGTGAGACGCTTCCGCGCCACCATCATGCGGGGGCACTCCCCATCGAGCAGGCAAGGGCTTCAGCACAGGAGGTCGAGTGACGTCGAGGACACAACCCGCGACGCCTGGCGAGTACACCGGCGAGCACGGGCAGGCGCCGTACTACCCGTCCGGCGCGCCGGCCTACAACGGCCACACGTCCCTCGACGAGTTGCACGACACGATGCGGCGGATCGCCGCGAACGTCGAGCGGGTACTCGTCGGGAAGCCGGACGTGGTGCGCATCGCGCTGGTCACCCTGCTCGCCGAAGGCCACCTGCTCGTCGAGGACGTGCCCGGCGTCGGCAAGACGTCGCTGGCCAAGGCGCTGGCCCGGTCCATCGACTGCACCGTCAGCCGGATCCAGTTCACCCCGGACCTGCTGCCCAGCGACGTCACCGGCGTGTCCATCTACAACCGCCAGACCGGCGAGTTCGAGTTCCGCTCCGGCCCGGTGTTCGCGAACATCGTGGTCGGCGACGAGATCAACCGCGCCTCGCCGAAAACACAGTCCGCGCTCCTGGAGTGCATGGAGGAGCAGCAGGTCACGGTCGACACGACGACCTACGGCCTCGACGACCCGTTCATGGTCATCGCGACACAGAACCCGGTCGAGATGGAGGGCACCTACGCCCTGCCGGAGGCGCAGCGCGACCGGTTCACCGCACGCGTCTCCATCGGCTACCCGGATCAGCAGGCCGAACTCGCGATGGTCGACGAGCACTCGGGCCACAACCCGCTGAAGGACCTCGAGCCGGTTTCCGACGCGGCGACCGTCATGCGGCTGATCGGCCAGGTCCGGCGGGTGCACATCGCGCCCGAGGTACGCCGCTACGCCGTCGACGTCGTCGCCGCGACCCGGCAGGTGCCGGAGATCCGCCTCGGCGCGTCCCCGCGCGCGACCCTGCAGTTCGTGCGGGCCGCCCGGGCGCACGCGGCGCTGTCGGGCCGGGACTTCGTCGTCCCGGACGACCTGCACGCCGTGGCCATCCCGGTGCTCGCGCACCGGCTCGTGCTGACCACCGAGGCGCATGCCGCCCGCCGCTCGGCCACCGACGTGGTGCGCGCGGTATTGCACCGCGTGGCGGTGCCCCAGGGCGGGCCGGCGTACAACGGCCAGGGCCACCGGTAGCCCCCGATGCTGCGGTCGCTGTCTGGGCTGACCACGCGGGGGCGCTGCCTGCTGGCGGCGGGCGTCGCGGCGGCCGTGTGCGCGGTGGTGCTCAACGAGCGTGATCTGCTGCGGGTCGCGGTGTTCGTGGTCGCGCTGCCGCTCGTGGTGGCCGGGTTCATCGCCGCCTCGCGGGTGCGCATCGGCGCGTCGCGGCGGCTGCTGCCGGACCGGGTCGCCGCCGGCTGGGCCAGCGAGGTCGAACTCGCCTTGTGGCGCAACGGGAAACTGCCCGCCGGCGAGGTGCTGCTCGAAGACGGCGTGCCGTACGCCCTGGGGGCACGGCCGCGGTTCGTGGTCGAGCGGCTGCCGCACGGGCGGGTGGTGGCGCTGCGCTACCCGCTCCAGCCGATGCTGCGGGGCATCCAGCAGGTCGGCCCGCTGCGCGCGACGCTGACCGACCCGTTCGGGCTGTGCGAGTTCGACCGCGAGCTCATCGGGCACAGCCGCCTGGTCGTGGTGCCGCGGGTGGTCGCGCTGTGGGGCCTGCCCAACGGGGCCGGGATCGGCGCCGGTGAGGACGGCAGTGTCCGGCTGCACGCCGGACAGGGCGAGACCGACGTGATCGTCCGCCACTACCGGCAGGGCGACGATCTGCGGAAGGTCCACTGGCGCTCGACGGCCCGCCGTGACGAGATCATGGTCCGGGTGGAGGAGCGCCCGTGGCGCGGCGGCACGACCGTGCTGCTGGACCACCGCGCCGCCGCGCATCACGGCACCGGGCCCACGGCGAGCCTGGAGTGGGCCGTCTCGTTCGCCGCCAGCGTATGCCTGCACGTGCGGAAGGCCGGGCATCGCGTGCGGCTGGTCAGCGAGCACGGCAAGGTGCTCGCCGACGCGCCCGGTGACGGCGGCGAGGGGTACGACAACGTCATCCTGGACGCGCTGGCCGCGCTGCAGCCGGCGCACCAGCGGGACCTCACCCCCGGGCACGACCCGGCCGAGGGGCAGGAGCTGATCGCGATCCTGGGCACGGTGAGCAACGAAGCGGTCGGTGAGCTGGCGCGGTTCCGGCCCCGCGGGATCCGCAGCCTCGCGGTCCTGCTGGACACCCCGGCCTTCGCCAGCGGCGTGTCCGCGCCCGAGCAGCGCGCGGCCGCGACCGAAGAGTCGGCCGCGCTGCTGCGGGCGGCGGGCTGGGGTGTCGTGATCGCCGACCCGGACACCTCGATGCCCCAGGTCTGGGCCGAACTGTGCCGTGCGGCGGCCGGCCGGAACGCGCTGATCGGCGGGTCGCGGTGACCAGCACGCTCCCCGGCTCCGCTCCCCCGGGCCCGCCCCAGCTGCACACGCTGTCCAAACGGTACGCGGGGCCGCCGCCCGCGTGGCGCAGTTCGGTGCTCGCGCCGGTGGCGGCCGGGGTCGCGACGCTCGCCGCCTCGACCTCGCTGACCGGTGTCGTCGGCGGCGCGAGCTGGCTCGGCTACGTCGCGGTCGCCGTCGTGCTCGTCGCGTGCACGGGCCTGGCGCTGCGGTCGATCCGCACCCCGACGCCGCTCGTCGGGCTCGCCCAGTTGCTGGTGCTCCTCCTGCTGGTGACCGGCGTGTTCACCGGCAGCGGCATCCTCGCGATCATCCCCGGCCCCGGCGCCTTCGGTGAGCTCAACAGCGTGCTCGTCGCCGCGTTCGACCAGATCCGCACGGGCCTGCCGCCGGTCGACCCGACCCCGCCGATCCTCTGCCTGGTCACCATCGCGATGGGCATGGTCGCGGTGCTCGTCGACACCCTGGCCGTCGGGGCGTCCGCGCCCGCGGCGACGGGTCTGGTGCTGCTGTGCGTGTACGCGGTCCCGGCGTCCCTTTCCGACACCATGCTCCCGTGGTGGACCTTCGTGCTCGGCGCCGCGGCCTTCGCGGGACTCCTCGCGGTGGACGGCAACCACCGGCACCGCCGCTGGCGCAACCGGGATGCGCCCGGCCTCGGCGTCTCACCGTCGTCGGCGTCCGCCCCGGTCGCGGTGGTGGCGCTGGCGCTGGTCTGCGGGCTGGTCGCGGGCACCTCGCTGACCGCGGTCGGCACGGTCGGGCGGCTGCCGGGCAGCGGGCACAACGGGCAGGGCGCGGGCTCGGGCGGTCTGGGCGTGAACCCGTTCACCTCGCTGCGGGGAATGCTCGACCAGGGCAACCCGGTGGACCTGTTCCGGGTCCGCGGCCTCGGCAACGACAAGCGCCTGCTGCGCGCGTTCACGTTGGACACCTTCCGGCCCAACCAGGGCTGGACCCTGCCGGACGGCCCGATGCCCGCCGGCTACCCGGCGAACCGGCCCCTGCCCGCCGAGCCGGGCGACGACGGCACCGCCGAGTCGCGGCAGATCCAGATCCAGCCGGTGAACTGGGTGGACGTGTGGCTGCCGGTGTACGGCGCGCTGCGCGGGCTCCAGGACGTCTCGCCGGGCTGGTACTACGACCCGGCGAGCGGCGCGGTGTTCAGCGAGCGCAGGCAGCACGTATCGCCGTACACCGAGGTCGCCTCACTGGCCGAACCCTCGAAGTCCCAGCTGGAGACGGTGGTCGGCCCGCCGTCGGCGCCGGCCGCCTACACGCGGATCAGCGGGGTGGACCCGCGGGTGATCGCGCTGACCCGGCAGGTCACCGCGGGCGAGACCACGATGTTCGACAAGGCCGACGCGCTCTGGCGGTTCTTCACCCAGGAGGACCGGTTCACCTACGACACGAGCACGGCGAGCGCCGCCGACTCCGACGCGCTGGCCGACTTCCTGCTCAACGGCAGGCGCGGGTTCTGCGAGCAGTTCGCCTCGGCGATGGCGGTCATGCTGCGGGTGCTGGGCATCCCGTCGCGCGTGGCGGTCGGCTTCACCACCGGCTACGCCGACGGCGACACCCGCGTGATCACCTCGCAGGACGCGCACGCGTGGGTCGAGGTCTACTTCGGCGACGACCTCGGCTGGGTCAGCTTCGACCCGACGCCGCGTTCGGACGGCCGCGGCTACGTGCCGCCGTACCTGGAGTCGAGCAGCACGCCGAACGACCAGTCGGCCACGGACAGCCAGGAGGTGCCCAGCGTCTCGACCACGCACGTGGCACCGAGCGACGCGCCCAGCGCGCAGCACGACGGTGCGGGCACGGGCGCGGGGCCGCAGCCGGGCGCACCCGGCTCGGCGCCGGGCTGGGCCGGGTGGCTCGCGCTGGCGATCGTGCTGGTGGCGGTCGTGCTCACCGCGTGGGTGCGGTTCCGGGCGAAGCTCGCCCGGAACCGCGCCCGGTGGCTACCGCTCGCCGCGGCCGGGGCGTGGCTGCTGGCGGTGCTGCTGACAGCCTGGCTGATCCACTGGATGCTCGCGCTGGTGCTGCTGGTGCTGGCCGCGGTGGCGCTCGCGCCGGCGATCATGCGGGAGATCCACCGGCGGCGCCGCTGGCAGGCGATCACGTCGAGCACTCCGGGCGCGGCGGACGCGGCGTGGGCCGAGTTGCTCGACGAGTGCGCCGACCGGGGGGTGCCGATCCCGCCTTCGGACACCCTGCGCGCGGCGGCGGCGAAGGTCGCGCAGCAGCATCACCTGGACCAGACCGGTCAGGACGATCTGCGCACGGTGGTCGGCGTCGTGGAGCGCTCGTGGTACGCGCCGGAGGGCCGCGGCGAGGACCCGCGCTTCGTGTCCGCGTTCGAAGGCGTGCGGGAGAGCCTGCGCCGCAACGCCCCCATGTCGTGGCGAGGGCGCCTCTTCCCGAGGTCGATCCTGCGTCGCCGGAACCGGTAGCACGAGCCAGGCACCCGGCCGGACCACGACCGGGGTCCAGGGGGCCTGCCCCCTGGCGGGGGTTTGGGGGTTCGACCCCCAAGGCAGACCAACGGCGGGATCCGGGCCTGCGCTTTCCGCAGGCAGAATCCCGCCGATCCCATCCCGCCGGAACCGGTAGCACGAGCCAGGCACCCGGCCCGACCACGACGGGGGTCCAGGGGGCCTGCCCCCTGGCGGGGGTTTGGGGGTTCGACCCCCAAGGCAGACCAACGGCGGGATCCGGGCCTGCGCTTTCCGCAGGCAGAATCCCGCCGATCCCGCCGTCCCTACTCTTCGAAGCGCTGGCGGAAGCGTTCCTCCATGCGCTGCGTGAACGAACTCTTCGCCTTCGGCCCGCCGTTCTTGGCCGCCTTGGCGTTCCCGCCGCCGCGACCGCCCATCACGGCGAGTACGACCCCGAAGAACATCACCAGGAACCCGAGCACACTCGCTAGGGGGATCTCGGCGACCCACAGCGCCCTGACCATCACGCCCACCACGAGCAGCGCGACCCCGATTACGAACAGCGCGATCCCCTGGATTCGGCGGCGGCGGGCGGGCCGGCGGAACCGGGCACCGCGCACCGTAGACGCGAACTTGGGGTCCTCGGCATAGAGCTCGCGCTCGATCTGATCGAGCAGCCGCTGCTCATGCTCGGAGAGTGGCATCTTTCCTCCTCCGGCACAGCTGTCACGGCGCCGGGCCGCGCAACGTCCTGGACCCAACAATCTTCACCCCGAGCGGGGTGTCGCTGTCCAGGATACGAGTCCTTAGCGCGCAGGACTACCCGATCCCGGTGCCAAGCTGTGCCCCGTTTGGTTCGACGGCATCACCACCGTCACGTCGGGCCCTGCCGCGGCGGTTCAGCCGGGCCTGGGGACAGCAGCGATGCCGGCCTGATGGCCGCCGCCCCGAACTTCGATCGCGCCACGTCCGCCGCCACCTCGGCGTCCCGCCAGCGGGGCTCAGCCCGTTCGAAGGTCAGCTGCTCGGGCGTGCCGGCTCCGGCGAGTCCTTCGACCCGTACCCCGAGTAGCCGGATCTCGGCGCCGGAACTCGCCTCCGCCAGCAGCGCGACCGCCGTCGAGTGGATGACCCGGGCGACGTCGGTCGCGGAAGCGAGCGTCCGGGCGCGGGTGATCGTCCGGAAGTCGGCGAACCGGACCTTGATCGAGACCGTCCGGCCGCGCACCTGCTTCGCGCGCAGGCTCGCCGCGACGCGTTCGGACAGCCGCAGCAGCTCCCGTTCCAGCAGCGCGCGGTCGCGCTGGTCGGTGTCGAACGTGTGCTCCGCGCCGATCGACTTGTCCTGGCTTTCGGTGACCACGCCCCGCTCGTCGTGGCCGCCCGCGAGCGCGTGCAGGTGTTCGGCCACGGCGTTGCCGACCGCGCGGCGCAACCGGGGCAACGGCGCCGCCGCGACTTCCGCGACGGTGGTGAGCCCGAGCCGCCGCAGGCTCTCTTCGGTGCGCGCGCCCACGCCCCACAGCGCCGAGATCGGCAGCGGGTGGAGGAACGCGAGGGTCTGCTCCACCGGCACGACCACCACCCCGTCCGGTTTGGCCATCCCGGAGGCGAGCTTCGCGATGAACTTGACCCCGGCCACGCCCACCGAGCACGTGATCCCGTGCTCGGCCCGCACCCGCTCGCGGATCAGCTCGGCCACCTGCGCCGGGGTCGCGCGGAGCCGCCGCAGCGCGCCGCTGACGTCCAGGAAGGTTTCGTCGAGGCTCATCGGCTCGACCAGTGGCGTCAGCTCGCGGAAGATCGCCATCACCCCGCGCGACACCTCGCCGTAGAGGCCGTGGGTCGGCGGGATGAAGACCGCGTGCGGGCACAGGCGCCGCGCGACCGCGGCCTGCATCGCGGCGCGCACGCCGTACTCGCGGGCCGGGTAGTTCGCCGAGGTGACCACCGAACGGGGGCCGCCACCGGCCACGATCACCGGCTTGTCCACCAGCTCGGGCCGGGTACGCAGCTCGACGGCCGCGAAGAACGCGTCCATGTCGACATGCAGCAGGCCGCAGCCCGAGTCGTCCGGGGCGTGCGCCGGCGACACCCGGAACCGTTCGTAACCGGCGGGCAGGCCGGAGTTCCTTCCCATCGCCGCCGAGCCTACGTGGCACCACCGACAGTTCAGGACGCCAGGACGGCCTCCGCATCGGTCGCGGCCCGGCGGCGGCCGGTCAGCGGGCCTTGCGCGCCAGCACGTGGAGCCGGGTCGCGATGTCGCGGAGCGGCGAGACCATGCTCGCCGCCGTCTCGAACTCCGCCAGTTCGTCGCCGCTGTACTGGGCGGACTCCGCCTCGCCGAGCGAGTCCGACACCACGCCGTCGCCCTGCAGGAGCGCGACGTCCAGACCAGCGGCCTCCAGCAACGCGCACAACCCCTCGCTGTCGAAGCGGCGCGACAGGCTTTCACCGTCGTCGGGCAGGACGCCTTTCGCTCCCGTGAGCAGGTGCCGCGCCTCGGCGAGACGGCCGGCGAGCGCGCGGTGCAGTACGGCGGCGAAGCGGTTGGCGGCGAGCACCGACACGGCTCCGCCCGGCGCGGCGGCCACGGCCAGGGCGGCGGCCACCCGGTTCGGATCGTCGACGACCTCGAGCAGCCCGTGGGCCAGCACCAGGTCGCCCGAGCCCGCGGGCACGCGCGCGGTGAGGGCGTCGGTGTCGTCGGCGACCACGACGATCCGGTCGGCGACACCCCGCTCCTGCGCGCGGCGGCGCAGCGTGGCCAGCGCGTTCTGGTTCGGGTCGACCACGGTCACCCGGCACCCCACGGCGGCCAGCGGCACGGCCCACCCGCCGGTCCCGCCGCCGACGTCGACCACCCGCGGTTCCGCCGTGCCCTGCGCCCGGACACGCGCGACCTCGTCCTCGAGTACCCGCCAGACCGCACTAGAGCCGCGTGCCGCCCCGATCTCCGTTCGCATGGTGGGACAGCCTAGTAAAGACAGCAGGCGCAGTCGGTGAGCGCACCCGGCTACGCTCAGGGGCGTGCACACGGTCGCCGTACTCAGCCTCAAGGGAGGCGTCGGCAAGACGACGGTCGCGCTGGGCATCGCCTCGGCAGCGATGCGCCGGGGTATCCGCACGCTGGTGGCCGATCTCGACCCGCAGGGCAACGCCACCGCGTCGCTCGATCCGCCCTACACCGACGCCACCCTCGCCGACGTGCTCGAGACCCCGCACGGCCCGGTGATCGCGCGGGCCATCGCGCCGAGCGCGTGGAGCGACGAGGTCGAGGTGCTCGTGGGCTCGGAGCAGATGGAGACGCTCAACGAGCCCGGTCCCGACGAGCGGCGCCTCACGAGCCTGTCCCGCGCGCTCGACGCGCTGCACGACTCCCCGTCCCAGGGCCGGCCGCACGACCTGGTGATCCTCGACTGCCCGCCCTCGCTGGGGCGGCTGACGAAATCGGCGCTGGTCGCCGCGGACAGCGCGCTCCTGGTGACCGAGCCGACCATGTACGCCGTCGCCGGGGCGCAGCGCGCGCTCGAGGCGATCGAAGCGATCCGTGCCGGGCACAACCAGGACCTGCGGGCGGTCGGCGTGCTGGTGAACCGGCTGCGCCCGCGCTCGCACGAACACCAGTTCCGCATCGCCGAACTGCGCGAGTCCTTCGGGGCGCTGGTCATGCCGACCGCGATCCCCGACCGGCTGGCCATCCAGCAGGCCCAGGGCGCGTGCAGCCCGATCCACGAATGGCACTCCCCCGGCGCGCAGGAGATCGCACTGACGTTCAACATGGTGCTGGCGAAGATCCTGCGGTCGACCCGCGCGGGCCGCCACCGCATCGAGGAGTCCGAGGCCGAGACCACCGGGCCGATCGAGGCGATCCGCACCGATGCCTGAGGGCGACACCGTCTTCCTCGCCGGCGCGCTGCTCGACCGGGCGCTGCGGGGAAGGACGTTGTCGCGCACCGATTTCCGGCATCCCGCGCTGGCGACCACCGATCTGACCGGGCAGTCCGTGCTCGGCGTCGGGACCGTGGGCAAGCACCTGTTCACCCGCTTCTCCGGTGAGCTGAGCCTGCACAGCCATCTGAAGATGGACGGCGCGTGGGAGGTCTACCGGTCCGGCGCGCGCTGGCGGCATCCCGAGCATCACGTGCGGGTGGTGCTCGCCGACGCCGAGGTCCAGGCCGTCGGGTTCCGGCTGCACGATCTCGAACTGCTGCCAACCGCCGAGGAGTCCCGGCTCGTCGGGCATCTCGGCCCGGACCTGCTCGATCCACAGTGGACTGACGAGCACACCTCGCGCGCCACGGCCGGCCTCGCCGCCGCACCCGGCCGAGAGCTGGGGCTCGCCCTGCTCGACCAGAAGGTCATGGCGGGCATCGGAAATCTCTACAAATGCGAGATCTGCTTCCTGCTCGGCGTGACGCCGTGGGTGCCGGTGTCCGAAGTGGACGCCGGCGAGGCGGTGGCGCTCGCGCGGAAGCTGTTGCTGGCCAACGCCTGGCGGCACGAACAGGTCACCACCGGTGATCCCGCCCGCGGCCGCCGCACGTGGGTCTACGGCCGCACCCGCACCGGCTGTCACCGCTGCGGCGGCCGAGTCGAGGTGCGCACGCAGGGCACCGATGTGCAGCGGCGGCCCACCTGGTACTGCCCGCGCTGCCAGCGCGGGCCCGCGCCGTCGAAGTGAAAATAATGATGTTGCGGCGGTGGCCGGGGCGGGCATAACTTTGGCGGTACACGAGAGAGGAGGTGGTCCTAGGTTGAATATCTACAGGACTCGTGAGGTGGCTGTCCGCTAGCGGACAAAGCTGCACAAAAAGCGCGTGACGGCGGCAAACCGTCACGATGTGCCGCGCCCCGTCGACGCCGCCGGCGTCCGGGCCGCGACAGGACAGTGGACGCCTGCCAGCGAATACCAGGCAGTCACCGGACCCCCGGCGTCCCGAGCATGGTCCGGCTCGGGCCGGCAGCGGCTGACGACGCTGCCGGAGCACGCGCCGGGGGTTTCCTGTCCGCCCGTGCCGGAACCACCGGCGGTCGATCGGGTGATTCGGACCCCGCGACCTGCCGGTTCTTAACTATTCGATACGTTCCCCGGTAAACACCCAGGTGAGGCGCCTCAGCGGGACTACGCTGCCCCGTGTGCTGCAGCCCACCTACCCCGTCCAGACGCCACGGCTGAACCTGCGCCCGCTGGCCAGCACGGATCTCACCGCCTTCCACGCGATGTACTCGCATCCCGAGGTGGTCCGCCACCTGACGTGGGAGCCGCAGGGCCGGATTGACACGCGCGAACTGCTCGCCCGGAAGACGAGGCACAGCACCCTCGCCGAGCCGGGCCAGACCCTTTCGCTGGCGATCGTGCTCGTCGAGACCGGTGAGGTCATCGGCGACGTGTCGCTCGGCTGGCTGCGCGGCGAGCACGACAACGGCGACGTGATCATCGTCCTGCACCCCCGGCATCAGGGGAAGGGCTACGGCGCCGAGGCCTGCGCCGAGATCCTGCGGCTGGGGTTCGAGGGGCTGCGGCTGCACCAGATCTTCGGCGCCTGCGACGCGCGCGACATCGCGTCCGCCTCACTCATGGAGGGCCTGGGCATGCGGCACGACCCCGGCCTGCGCGAGCGCGAGCATCTCAAGCCGAAATGGGACCGCGAACTCGTCTACTCGATGCTGGCCACGGAGTGGCGAAGGCGCTGAGCGAAGATGAGGGGCGTGCTGTTCGAGAAGCTGCTGCGCCCCGCGCTCTACCGGGTCTGCGCGAACGACCCCGAGACCGTGCACGAGCGGACGGTGCGGGCCCTGAGCCTGCTGCCCGCCCATCTCCCGCTGCTGCGCGGGGTCTACGCGGTCGACGACCCCGCCACGGTCTTCGGGATCCGCTTCCCCAACCGGGTCGGGCTGGCCGCCGGTATGGACAAGGACGGGCGCGCGCTGCACGCGTGGCCGGCGCTGGGCTTCGGCTTCGTCGAGGTCGGCACGGTCACCCGGCTCGCGCAGCCGGGCAACGCCAAGCCACGCCTGTTCACCCTCGCCGCGAACGACGCGATCATCAACCGGATGGGGTTCAACAACGCCGGCGCCGACGCGCTCGCCGCGCGGCTCGCCGCCCGCGGGAAACCCGCCGTACCGCTGGGAATCAGCATCGGGAAGTCCAAAGTGGTCCCGCTCGCCGACGCCGTCGAGGACTACCGGTACTCGCTGCGCGCGCTGTACCCGTATGCGGACTACTTCGCCGTCAACGTCAGTTCCCCCAACACGCCCGGCCTGCGTGAACTGCAGGACAGGAGCGCGCTTTCGGAACTGCTGGGCGAGCTTCAGCGCACCTCGGCCGGGCTGGCCGCGACGCCGGCCCCGCTGCTGGTCAAGGTGGCGCCCGACCTGACCGACAGCGCACTCGCCGAACTCCTCGAAGTGTGCGAAGCCCATGGCGTGGCGGGGATCATCGCCACCAACACCACCCTGTCCCGCGCCGGTTTGACCGGTCCGGAGGCGGAGATCGGCAAGGAGACCGGCGGACTGTCCGGCCGCCCGCTGACCGGCCGGGCCCGTGAGGTCGTCCGGTTCGTCCACGAGCACACCGGGGGGAAGCTGCCGATCATCGGTGTCGGCGGTGTCCTCAGTGGACCCGACGCCCGCGCCCTGCTCGACGCGGGCGCGAGCCTCGTCCAGGTCTACACCGGTTTCGCGTTGAAGGGGCCCGGGCTGGTCCGGGAGATCAACCGGACATTGGCCGGGTGGCGGTGAGGTGGCGCAGGTAGGCACGCCAGTCGCCGAACTCGGTGATGTCGCGGGCGCCCGCCGCGCCCGGCGGGGCGCACGGGAAGCCGGCCGCGGTCGTGCCGTCCTCCAGTTCGATCTCGCCCAGGGTCATCGGCCCGGGCACGCCGACCCGGAACCCGTCGAACCCGGCTGGTGAGATCGTCCACCGTTCGCCGGTGAGGGGAGCGCCTTCGGCGGCCGGCAGGATGCCGGGTTCCGGCGGGCTCGTGGGCAACGCGACCATCCGGTAGCGCCCGGCCGTGCGTACCTGCTCACGGAATCGCGCGCCGAGTTCGACCAGCCGCGGGTTGAGCGGCTGGCCGCGCAGGTGCGCACCGAACACGACGAGGTCGACGCCCGTACCCGGGTAGGGGTTCCGGAGTTGCTCCGCGTTGAGGTACGCGGCCAGGTCGAGCGCGACCTGGTCCTCGAACGGCCGCGCCACGACGGTGACCCCTCGGACGGTCGCCGCGGGCAGCCCGGCGAAATCGCCGTGCCGGGCGCCGGGGAGCAGGAGAGCGTCGTAGCCTGCCGGGATGCCCGCCGTGCGCCCCACGGTTTCGACGGTCGCGCCCGTGGCGAGCAGGTCGTCGACCGCCGTGCGGAAGGCCGGGGCCCCGGTCTCGCCCGGAATCGCGACCCGGGGCCGCTCCCCTGCCGACAGCCGCACCGACGACGGCCACGCACGGCTGCCCGGATCGCCCGGATCGGTCGCCGTCACCGCCGCCAGGGCACGCTGACCATCCGCGATGGTCCGGGCGAACACACTGATCCGGCCCGGTGCGAGCACACCGGTACCCGGGACGAGCCCCGGGGTCGGGCTGAGCCCGGCCACACCGATCCCCGCCACGGCACCTGTGCCGATCGCGATGTCGGCCAGGTCGAGCGCGACGGCCAGTTGGGCGGCCTCGCCGAGGGTCACCGCACCGGCTTCGATCAGGCGACGGGCGGCGGCCGCAGTCGGGTCGAGGGCGCCGGTGACGACGGCGAGCAGGCCCGCGAGCGGCAGCGATTCACCCGCACGCACCCGTTCGTCGACGGCTTTGGCCTCGACGAGCACGTCTTCACAGGGACGGAGGGTGTTCCACAGTTCGGAACGGCCGGCCTCGGCGATACGGTCGTATGCGGCGAGGACCTGACGGCGAGCACTGACCGGTGCCGGGGGTAGCGGCGCCGGTTCCGGGGGCAGGGGCAGTGTCTCCATCCGTTTGACGGTATGTACCGCATATTCCAAGCGACAGGCGTCTCGCGTTACGCACAGGTATCGGCCGTCGTCCGGTCAGGACAGCTCGCGCAGCGCGATCGCAAGCCCGGCGAGCCGGTCGGTCGCGTCGGTGAGCGCGTCCTGCTGCAGGCCGCTGCCCCCGGCCGCGACGGCGTGCCCGGCCGCCGCGATCAGCGCGCCGTAGCCGTCGAGGCCGTCGTCTAGCTGCTCGCGCAACGTGCGGATCGCCGCGTCGAGAGCCTTGCGCTCGCCGGCGGGCGCCGACCGGCGAGCCCGTTCGATCGCCTGGATACGGCCCGCGAGGCCGCGCAGCGCGGACGCGGCCTCCGCGGCCGTCTTCCGCGCGTCCTCGACCGAAATGTCCGGCACCACGGTCTCCGCCAGCTGCCGCAGGAGCTCGGCCAGCGAAGCCTCACCTTCGGCGAGGCGCTCCATCGGCTCGCGGGCGGCCGAGTTCGGGCTCGGCAGCGGCGGCGGCGTGGTGCTGACCGGGAGCTCGGTCCGGCTCAGCTGCCGCAGCCGCAACCCCGACCGGACCCCCAGCGTGCCGAAGACGATCGCGCCGGCGATCCCGCCGAACGCCTCGCTCAGACCGCCGGCCCCGATCAGCCCGAACCCGGTGGCGAACGCGAACAGCCCGCACAGCAGGGTCAGGATGATCCACAGGGTCAGCGCCCGTGAAGCACGCCGCTTGCGGCGCTCGAGCTTCGCCGCCGGGGCGTTCCACTGCTCCCACCGCGAGCGCGCCTCGGCGAACACGGGCACGTCGCTGATCGACGGCCGTGGCGGCACCGGGCGGCGCAGCGGATTCGCCCGCTGCCGCGGCGCGCCCTCGGGCGGGAAGTACTGCTGCAGCTTCTCCTGGGCGCGCTGCGCGTAGTCGGGCAGGCGTTCCAGATGCTTTTCCAGCTTCGCGCCGAGTTCCCCGAAATCCCGTCTGCCCGTCCCCATGAGGACCCCGGTCAGGCCTGGTTCTTCTGCTGCTCGGCCTGCACCCGCGCCTGGATCTCACGCTGGATGTCGGCCGTCGGGGAAGCAGCCTTGCCCGCTGAGCCTTCGGCACCGTCGGTGACCTGGGCGACCGGCTCGCCCTTCATCGACGCGCGAATCTGCTCCAGCCGCGAATGCCCGGCGAGCTCGGTGGTGGCCGTCTGCACCTCGAGCATGCGGCCCTGGACCGAGTTCTGCGCCAGCTCCGCCGCGCCGAGCGCGGTGGTGTAGCGCTTCTCGATCTTCTCGCGGACCTCGTCGAGCGACGGGGTGTTGCCCGGCGCGGCCAGCTCCGACATCTGGTTGAGCGAGGCCGACACCTTCTCCTGCATCTTGGCCTGCTCCAGCTGCGAGAGCAGCTTCGTGCGCTCGGCCAGCTTCTGCTGCAGCATCGTCGCGTTGCGCTCGACGGCCTGCTTGGCCTGCGCGGCCGCCTGCAGCGACTGATCGTGCAGCGTCTTGAGGTCCTCGATGCCCTGCTCGGCGGTGACCAGCTGCGTCGCGAACGCCTCGGCGGCGTTCTCGTACTGCGTCGCCTTCTGCTCGTCGCCCTTCCCCCGCGCCTCGTCGGCCAGCACGAGCGCCTGCCGCGCCGAACTCTGCAGCTTCTCGACCTCGCCCAGCTGGCGGTTGAGCTTCATCTCCAGCTGCCGCTGATTGCCGATCACCGCCGCGGCCTGCTGGGACAGCGCCTGGTGGTTGCGCTGCGCGTCCTCGATGGCCTGCTGGATCTGCACCTTCGGATCGGCGTGCTCGTCGATCTTCGACGAGAACGCCGCCATGAGGTACTTCCAGGCCTTAACGAACGGGTTGGCCATCTGCTCCGCCTGCCTTCTTACGTCCCACTGTCCAAGTTGTCCGGCCGATGGGGCGCTGCACTCCCCTGACTCGAGCAACGCCCCGGCCCCGGCGTGGGTTCCATCGTGTCAGGTCAGCGCCCGCGGTTCCAGGCGACCCCGGGGGAATTCAGGGACTACCCCGAGCCGGTACCCCGGAATGGCCGCGAGGCCGCCTCCCGGACGTGGGATGTCCGGAAGACGGCCTCGTGGGAAGAATCGCCGGTTATGCCGCGACCATCTTCGGCGCGCGGATCGTCGTGCGCAGGGCCGGGCCCATCCGCGGCGGCGAAACCCGCAGGTCCGCGAGGTCGTTGCCGATCACGCCGTCGACGATCCGGCCGCCCTCGAGGCCTTCGGCGGCCTCGTGCCGCTCGCTCTGCTCACCGCGCGCCTGCTCGCTCTCGGCCATCGTCGCGACGTCGACCGTGTCGATCGACGAGATGTCCGTGGCCACGTTGTACAGCAGTTCGCCGAGTGGGAGTTCCAGCGCGTCACAGATGGAGGCCAGCAGTTCGCTGGACGCCTCTTTCTGGCCCCGCTCCACTTCCGAAAGGTAGCCGAGGCTCACCTTCGCGGCGCGGGAGATGTCGCGCAGCGTGCGACGCTGGTTGGTGCGGGCATGACGGAGCCGATCACCGATCGCCTCACGCAACAGCACGGTCATCACGCGCCTCCCTTCCTGGTACCGACCACGTTACCCAGACCGGGCCCTCCGCCGCAGCGGTTGACACGGCCTTACGCCAACGGCGAACGCCTGGCTCAGGCCAGATGTTCCCTCAGCAGGTCCAACGCGGCGCGTACCGCTTCGGTTCGAACCGCGGCCCGGTCACCTTCGAACCAGGACGTCTTCACCTCGCGCACCCCGGGCCCCGCGAGCCCGGCGTGCACCGTGCCGGGCACCACCCCGTCCTGCGGATCCGGTCCGGCGACCCCGGTCAGGCCGAGGCCCCAGTCGGCGCCGCAGCGCTCCCGCGCGCCGTCGGCGAGCTGCGCGGCGACCTCCGGGTGGACGGCACCGGACCGGGCCAGCAGCTCCGGGTCGACCCCCGCGAGGCTCGCCTTGAGGTCGGTGGCGTAAACCACCAGCCCGCCGCGGACGACGGCGCTCGCGCCGGGCACTTCGGTGAGCGTCACGCAGACCAGGCCGGCGGTAAGCGACTCCGCGGTCGCGACCGTCTGGCCGAGCCTGGTCAGCCGGGTGACCAGTTCGCGGGCGAGGTTCACGGCGCGACGGTCCGGGTGCCCGCCGCCCGCAGCCGGACCGCGCGCAGCACGTAGTCCACGCCCGTGCCCACCGTGAGCACCACGGCGATGCCCATCAACGTCCAGGATACCGGCGCGGCGGCGGCCGGGAGCGGGAGCAGGAACAGCACGATCGCGGCAATCTGGGTGAGCGTCTTGGCCTTGCCGCCGCGGCTGGCCGCGATCACCCCGTACCGGATGACCCAGAACCGCAGCAGGGTCACCCCGATCTCGCGGACCGCGATCACGATCGTGACCCACCAGTACAGCTCGCCGAGCAGGCTCAGCCCCACCAGCGCGGCGCCGGTCAGCGCCTTGTCGGCGATGGGGTCCGCGATCTTGCCGAGGTCGGTGACCAGGCCGTAGCGGCGGGCCACCCAGCCGTCCACCTGATCGGTCAGCGACGCGAGCGCGAACAGCGCGGTGGCCGCTATCCGCCAGCCGGTGCTGTGCCCCCCGTCGATGAACAGCACCACCACGAACACCGGCACGAGCACCAGCCGCGACAGCGTGAGGATGTTCGCGACGTTGATGTTGGAGACGGGTGCTGGGGTCTCGTCGGGCACGGCACTCACCCGTTTGGACGTACGAGGAGATCGACGCCCTCGCTGTCGACCACACGGCAGCGGACGAACTGACCGGCCTCGGTTTCACCCGCGTCGAGCACGATGCACGCGCCGTCGACCTCGGGGGCCTGGTGCGCGGCCCGGCCGACCACAGTGCCGTCTTCAGCGCCCTCCGCAGTGTCTTCCACGAGCACGTCCACCAGTTCGCCGACGCGGTCTTCGGCGCGCTGCGAGGTCAGTTCCTCGACCAGCGCGGAGATCTTGGTGACCCGCTCCGCGACGAGTTCGGGGTCGACCTTCCCGTCGAACGTCTCGGCCTCGGTGCCGTCCTCGTCGGAGTAGCCGAACACGCCTACCGCGTCGAGCCGCGCGTTCGTCAGGAACCGTTCGAGCTCGGCGACGTCCTCCTCGGTCTCGCCGGGGAAGCCCACGATGACGTTGGTGCGGATCCCCGCGGCCGGCGACAGCTCGCGGATCTGGTCGATCAGCGCGAGGAAGGAGTCCGTCGAGCCGAACCGGCGCATCCGGCGGAGCACGGACTCGCTCGAATGCTGGAACGAAAGGTCGAAGTAGTCCGCGACGCCCGGGGTGGTCGCGATCGTGCGGACCAGATCCGGGCGCGTCTCCGCGGGCTGCAGGTACGAAGCGCGCACCCGTTCGATGCCCTCGATCGCGGCGAGCCGCGGGAGCAGCCGTTCGAGCGCGCGGGTTCCGCCGTCTTCGCGGCTCAGGTCCTTGCCGTACGAGGTCGAGTTCTCACTGACCAGGAACAGCTCCTTGACGCCTTCCCCGGCGAGCCAGGCCGCCTCGGCGAGGATGTCCTCGGGACGCCGGGAGACGAACGAGCCGCGGAACGACGGGATCGCGCAGAACGAGCAGCGCCGGTCGCAGCCGGACGCGATCTTCAGCGCGGCGACCGGGCCTTCGCCGAGCCGCGCGCGCGGGATCCAGCCATGCCCGGGCACGCTGACCTCCGCCGCCGCGGCCGGCCGCTCGGCCGGGCTGATCGGCAGCAGCTTGCGCCGGTCCCCCGGGGTGTGCGACGCGATCTTGTGCCCGGAGACGATCTCCCCGAGCCGTTCGGCGAGATCCGGGTAGTGGTCGAAGCCGAGCACGGCGTCGGCCTCGGGCAGGCTCTCGGCGAGCTCGGCGCCGTAGCGCTCGGCCATGCAGCCGACGGCGACGACCTTCGCGCCCGTGTCGGCGGCCGCGAGCAGGGTGTCCACCGAATCCTTCTTCGCCGACTCGACGAAGCCGCAGGTGTTGACCACGACAACCTCGGAGTTCTCCGGATCGTCGCTCAGCTGCCAGCCGCCCGCGGCGAGGCGGCCGGCCAGTTCCTCGGAGTCGACCTCGTTACGGGCGCACCCCAGGGTCAGCAGGGAGACGCGGCGGGATTCGGCAGGCACGCCACTCAGGGTAGCTGGCGAGTGGGGCAACCCACGGCGACAGGGGCGTGGCGGCCCGGATACGGTCGGTCGGTGCAGCACGAACCCGCCACCCGGGTCGGCATCCGCCGGGCCCGGATCGCCGACGTCCGCCAGATCAAGGACCTCGTGGACGCGGACGCCGGGCGAGTGCTGCTGGAGAAGGAACTCGTCACGCTGTACGAGCACATGCAGGAGTTCTGGGTCGCCGACGCCGGCGGCGAAGTGCTCGGCTGTGGCGCGCTGCACGTGCTCTGGGAGGATCTGGCGGAGATCCGCACGGTCGCGGTGGACAAGGCCGCGCGCGGGCAGGGCATCGGGCACCGCCTCGTCGGGCGGCTCGTGGACCATGCGGTGGAACTGGGGCTGCGGCGGATCTTCGTGCTCACCTTCGAAACGTCGTTCTTCGCCAGGCACGGGTTCCGCGCGATCGACGGAACCCCGGTGCCGCAACAGGTCTACGACGAGATGCGCCGGTCGGTCGACCCTGGGGTGGCGGAGTTCCTGGACCTGCCGTACGCGAAGCCGAACACCCTCGGCAACACGCGGATGCTGCTGGAGCTGTAATCACGCCCCACGAACCGCCCAGAACCGGCTACTCCTCGTCGTCGGGCTCGCCGCCACCACCGCCGCGGATCATGAACAGCACACCCTCCAGCTCGTCCGGTTTGATGAGCACGTCGCGGGCCTTGGACCCCTCCGACGGGCCGACCACGCCGCGGCTTTCCAGCAGGTCCATCAGCCGCCCGGCCTTGGCGAACCCGACGCGCAGTTTGCGCTGCAGCATCGACGTGGATCCGAACTGCGACGTCACCACGAGCTCGGCCGCCTGCAGGAGCACGTCGAGGTCGTCACCGATCTCCGGGTCGATTTCCTTGGCCTCGCCCGGTTTCGCCGCGGTGACGCCGTCGGTGTAGTCAGGCTGTGCCTGGTCCTTCGTGAAGTTGACGATCGCGGCGATCTCGTCGTCGCCGACGAACGCGCCCTGGATCCGCACCGGCTTCCCTGCGCCCATCGGCAGATACAGGGCATCGCCCATACCGATCAGCTTCTCCGCGCCCGGCTGGTCCAGGATGACCCGCGAGTCGGTCAGCGACGACGTCGCGAACGCCAGCCGCGAAGGCACGTTCGTCTTGATCAGACCGGTGACCACGTCCACCGACGGCCGCTGCGTCGCCAGCACCAGGTGGATCCCCGCGGCCCGCGCCTTCTGCGTGATGCGGACGATCGCGTCCTCGACGTCGCGCGGCGCGGTCATCATCAGGTCGGCCAACTCGTCCACGATCGCCATGATGTACGGGTACGGGCGGTACTCCCGCTCGCTGCCCGGCGGCGGTTGAATGTCACCGGATCTCACCTTGGCGTTGAAGTCGTCGATATGGCGCACCCGGTTGGCCTGCATGTCCTGGTAGCGCTGCTCCATCTCCTCCACCAGCCACGCCAGCGCCGCGGCCGCCTTCTTCGGCTGGGTGATGATGGGCGTGATCAGGTGCGGAATGCCCTCGTACGGGGTCAGCTCGACCATCTTCGGGTCGATCAGGATCATCCGGCACTCGTCCGGCGTCGCCCGCGCCAGCAGCGACACGAGCATCGAGTTGACGAAACTCGACTTACCGGAACCGGTGGACCCCGCAACCAGCAGGTGCGGCATCTTCGTCAGGTTCGCGGTGACGAAATGGCCCTCGATGTCCTTGCCGAGCCCGATCACCATCGGGTGGTTGTCCTTGGCGGCCTTGGACGAACGCAGCACGTCACCGAGGCGGACCATTTCGCGGTCGGAGTTGGGCACCTCGATGCCGACCGCGGACTTGCCCGGGATCGGCGCGAGCAGGCGCACGTTGTCGGTCGCCACCGCGTACGCGATGTTCTTGGTCAGCGCGGTGATCTTCTCGACCTTCACGCCGGGGCCGAGCTCCACCTCGTACCGGGTCACCGTCGGGCCCCGGGTGAACCCGGTGACCTGCGCGTCGACGTTGAACTGCTCCAGCACGCCGCCGATCGCCTCGATCATGGCGTCGTTGGCCTTGCTGCGGCTCTTCGGCGCGTCACCCAGCTGCAGCAGATCCGGCGAGGGCAGGTTGTAGTCGCCTTCGACGGTCCGGGTGACCGACAGCGCCGGCTCGGGCGCCTTTTTCGGCTTCTTCTCCGGGACGTCCGCGGGCTTGACCTTCGGCCGCGCCGGGGTCGGTGGTTCGGCGAGCGCGGCCTCGATGTCGAGCTGCTCCCCTTCCCCGCTGCTGGCCTGGCGGCGCCGCGACGGCTTGCGCAGGCGGACGGCCTTCGGATCCGGCTCGTCGACGGCCTTCTGCTCCTCCTCGAACGCGCGCTGTTCCTCCGCCATGCGCTCGCGCTCTTCGGGGTCCAGGCCCCATTCACGCAGCGCCTGCGGGATGTCGCGCACGCGCGTGCCGGTGAACACCAGCACGCCGTAGCCGAGCGCCAGGATCAGCACCGGGGCGGCCACCCACGGCGTCACCCCGCGCGCGAGGAGACCACCGGAGAGCGCGCCCAGCTGGCCGCCGGCGTACATGCGGTCGTCGTTGGTCTCGGGTCGCCTGCTGAACAGGTGCAGCAGCCCGAGCAGGGCGAACGTGACCAGCACGGTGCCGATCACCATGCGCGGCCGGGCCTCGGGCCGCGGTTCGGACCGCATCAGCGCGACCCCGGTCACCCACAGCACGAGCGGCAGGGTCACCGACGCGGCGCCGAACACCGTCCGCGCGGCCAGTTCGAGGTACCCGCCGACCGGGCCGCCCGCCCGCCACCACACCGCGGCGGCGAGGATCAGGCCGAGCGCGATGAGCGCCAGCCCGAGCCCGTCCCGGCGGTGCTCGGGCTCCAGCTCACGGCTGCGCCCGACGGTCCGGGCCATCGAGCCCACGCCGCGGGCGACGAGGGTCCAGCCGCCGCGAGCCGCCTTGGCGAACGTGCCGCCGGACGAGCGGCGGGCCGGTGGCCTCCGTGCCGACGACGAGCGCGCACGCGGCTTGCTCCCGGTGCGCGGCCTGCGCGCCGGGCTCTTGCTGCCGCTGCGTTTCGCCGTCGTCCTTCTCCTCGTGGTCGCCGAACCGCCTGCCATGCGTTCTACGGTAACCGGAGAAACCCACGAGTCCCATGCGCCACTCGCGGCCCACCGCGAACTTTCTCCCCAGTCGGCCGTCCAGGTGAAGATCCCTGTCTGCCATGCTCTGCTCATGGTCGCGCTGCACCACGAGGAACAGGGGACGCCACGCCCGAGGCCGCCGGCGATCTGGCGGACGATGTCGGCACTGGACACCGGGCTCGTCCATCTGGTCGGCAGGCTCCGGGTCACCGGCGCCATCCCGCGTGAGCTGAAGGGCAGACCTCTGCTGCTCGCCGCGAACCACATCGGCGTGTTCGACGCGTTCGTGCTGATCGCGGCGTGCAACCGGCTGGGGTTCGCGCCGCGGTTCCTGCTCGCCGGCGGGCTGCTGGACGCGCCGGTGATCGGACCGGCGCTGCGGGCCAGCGGGCACCTGCGGATCGACCGCGGCAAGGCGACCGCGCTCGAGCAGTTCGACCAGGCCGTCGAGGCGATGCACACCACGACGAGCCCGATCATCGTCTACCCGGAGGGCCGGATCAGCCACGATCCGGGCCTGTGGCCCGAACGCGGCAAGACCGGCGCGGCCCGGCTCGCTCTCGCGGCCGGGGTGCCGGTGATCCCGGTCAGCCAGTGGGGCGCGCACGAAGCGGTCTACTGGGGTACGGAGAAGGTGGCGGGTCCGGCGGACCTGCTGCCGCTCGCGCGCTCGGGGTTCACCGCCCCGTTGCGGCGGCCCCGGTTCAAGGTGCATTTCGGCACGCCGGTGGATTTGTCCGATGTGGATGCCGGGCGGCCGGGCGCCGGGATGCGCGCGCATACGAAGATCATGCGGGCGATCGCCGGCGGGCTGGTCCCGTTGCGGGCGGGCGAGCTGGACCGGCCCCGGTTCCACGACCCGACCCGGCCGACGGACACCGTCAGCCCGTGGCGCCCGTGAGCGGAGTGGCGACGTGAACCCGCGCATTCTCGTGGTCTTCTACAGCGCGACCGGCAACACCGCCGCGCCCGCCTCGTCGGCGGCCGAAGGCGCGCGCGAGTCGGGCGCCGAGGTCCGGCTGCGGACGGTCGCGGAAACCGCTCCCCCGCAGGCGATCGCGAGCAACCCACGCTGGCAGGCGCATGTCGACGGCGGGCCGCACGCCGAACTCGCCACGCTGGAGGACCTCGAATGGGCCGACGGGCTCGCGGTGGGCAGCCCGACCCGCTTCGGCGGGCCGGCCGCGCAGCTCAAGTCGTTTTTGGACACCACGGGTGGCCTGTGGGCGCAAGGAAAACTGGCGGACAAGGTCGCGACGTCGTTCACCACCGCGTCCACCGCGCACGGCGGGCTGGAGTCCACGGTGCTCGCGATCAACAACGTCTTCTATCACTGGGGAGCGGTCGTCGTCCCGCTCGGCTACGCCCACCCGCACCTGATGGACAGCGGAAACCCGTACGGTGGCTCGTTCGTCTCACGGAAATCCGCCGCGCCGGACAAGGAAGCGCTCGACGCGCTGCGCCTGCGGGGTAACCGCCTCGCCACGCTCACCGGTTATGTCGCCAACGGCCTGCGCGGCCGTGTCAGCCCACCCGAGTGAGTCGCCCCTCCGCGAACGTCGAACCCGTCGCCTCGGATGTCGAACTCGGCGTCCCGGACGTCGAACTCAGCGTCCTGAACGTCGAACTCAGCGTCCTGGAGGTCGATCTCGGGACGGGGTGGAGTGGATCGGCGGGGAGGGCGCGAAAAGCGGGCGACAGTGGGTGGGGCTGGCGCATAGCCTCGGCCGCGTGACAGTCGAAGCGCGCGCGGTCGCGCCCGTCTCGCGAGGCTCGCGGGGGCGCGGCACGGTCCTGATCCTCATCTCATCGGTCTGCTTCGGCACCTCGGGCCCGATCGGGAAACCGGCGATGCTCGCGGGCCTGTCACCGGAACAGGTCGCCGCGGCCAGGATCGGGCTCGCCGCCGTCGTCCTCCTGGCCGGCGTCGCGCTCTTCCGCCCCGCGCTGCTGCGGGTGCGCAAGGCCGAGCTGCCCGCGCTCGTGGGCTACGGGCTGCTCGCCGTGGCCGCCGTGCAGCTGACCTACTTCATCTCGGCGCAACGCCTCCCGGTCGGGATCGCGATCCTGCTCGAGTTCACCTCACCGGTGCTGATCGCGCTGTGGACCCGGTTCGTGCGGCGCATCCGCCTACCGCGCGCGATGTGGCTGGGAATCGCGCTCGCGATGGCCGGTCTCGCGCTGGTGGCGCAGGTCTGGGCCGGGCTCGCGCTCGACCCCGTCGGCTTCTTCGCCGGGCTCGGCGGGTCGGTGTGCTCGGCCGCGTACTTCCTCATCGGCGAGCACACCGCGGCGACCCGCGATCCGCTCGGCATGGTGACCTGGGGCATGGTGGTCGGCGCGATCGTGGTGTGCGCGGTGGCGCCGCCATGGACGATCCCCGCTTCGCTGCTGGGCGCGCCGGCCTCGTTGGGCCCGTGGCATCCGCCCGTCTGGGCGCTACTGGTCACCCTCACCGTGCTCTCGACGGTGCTCGCCTACGCGTTCGGCATGACCGCGCTGCGCTACCTGCCCGCCGCGGTCGCTTCCGTGATCGGCCTGCTCGAGCCGGTCGTCACGATCGTCACGGGCTGGGTGCTGCTCGGCGAATCGCTGAGCTGGGTGCAGCTGGCCGGGGCGCTCGTCCTGCTGGGCGGCGCGACCGTCGTCCAGATCGTCCACAGTAGACGCGGCGATCAGGTGCATCCCGGCGTGGGGCAGGAAAGCCCGGCCAGCGCACCGTAGAACACGTCGGCGATCCTCGCCGGATCGGTCGCGATGAACGTCTTCCCGCCGGTCGCCCCGGTGATCGCGCCGAGCTCACCCACGTCGACGTCCGGACCGATCCCGATCCCGATGACCGGCAGCGGGCGGCGCGGGTCCTGCAGCCGCCTGAGCCCGTCGAGCAGTCCGTCGCGGGAGATGCCCCGCGGATCCTCGTTGCGGCCGTCCGTCATCACGATCACGAGGTTGAGCCGCCCGGCCTCCCAGTCGGCGCGCGCCTGCCGGTAGGCGGCGAGCACCGTGTCGTACAACCCGGTCCCCCCGTTCGGCGTCGCCCGCAGCGCACCCAGCGTCCGCGCCGCGCCGGTCGCCAGCTGCGTGCCGACCGGCGCCATCGGCAGCACCTCGCGGTAGTCGCGGTCGCCGTCCAGGTCGGTGGAGAACACCCAGGTGCTCGTCTCGGAGGTCGGTTTGAACAGCCCGAGGGCACGGGCCGCCGCCTCCGCCGCCAGCTGGATCCGCGTGCGGCCGCCGCTACCCGGCACGATGGCGTTCATCGAGCCCGAGACGTCGATCAGCACCCGGGCGCGGGAGCTGGTGTTGACCTTCGCCCACTGGTTGAGCACCTCGTCGAGTGCCGTCTCCGGCGGCAGCGGCGACAGCGCCTGCGGGATGGCGGCGACATGGGTGTCACCGGTGTGGCCGAACAGCATGCGCCCGTCTGGGGTGCGCACCCCGATCGCCGCGAACGCCGCCTGGCCGCGGGCCCCGAGCAGGGCGCGGACTAGTTCGGCGGCGGCCGCCTGCTGGGCGCTCCCCGCGTCGCCGAGGACCGCGAACGGGTAGTCGAGCGAAGGCACCGGTTGCGGCGGGTACACGGCGACGAGCCGGTCTCCGCCGGCCGCGTCGTGCGCCAGCACGGAAGCCTCCGACGCGGGAAACGCGCTGATCGGCTGTTTCGAACTGCCGCCGGCCGGCAGCCGTGCGTAGAGATCGTCCAGGCCCGGCAGGGTGTTCGGCGAGAGCCGGCGCATCGCGGCCGCCTGGTCCGCCCCCGGGGGAAGCGCTTTCGCCAGCCCGAGCAGCGCCGACACGCCGACCGGGTCCGAACCGGGATCGGGAATGCCCACGGTCACGCCGGAAGTCAGAAGTCCTTGCCAGGTCGGGGTTTTCGCCGGCCATCCGAGCGCCCTCGCGGCGGCTTCGGTCAGCGCGAACACCACCGGTGAGGTCGCGATCGGCGACCCCGACTCCGGTACGTCCACCGCGCCCGCGGCCTTCGCGCGGCGCAGGCGCAGGGTCGAGTCGGGGATCCAGACATCCGGGCGGCGAGTACCGTCGCCGACCGCGAGCGAAGCGGCGACGGCGGCCGGGTCCCGGTCGATCACCTCGAACCGGAAGCACTTTCCTGCCGCGACCTCGCGGCCGATCCGGTCCACCACAGGCGCGACCTCCGGGGCGGCCGCCACCCGGACGACGTCCTGACGCGGGCAGCCGGGTTCGGCGGTCACCCGGTCGACGGTGATCCAGCCCGCCGCGCCCAGCACCACCACGGCCGCGGTGACGGCGAGCACCGTCCGGGCCCCGTGGCGCCGGGTCGCCGGCTCGTGTCGCCCCACCCGGTAGAGGCTAGGACGAAATCCCGGCGGCACCAGGCGCCAGCGGAAGCAGTGCCCGCTACTCCATTCAGACCGGGATGACGGTAGGCACGATCATCGGGCGGCGGCGGTAGGTCTCGGCGACCCACCGGCCCACGACCCGGCGCACCGCCTGCGCGATGCGGTGGCTGTCGGTGATCCCTTCGGCTTCGGTGCGGGCCAGCTCCATCTCGACCAGCGGCACGACCGCGTCGAGCGCCTTCGGGTCGTCGGAGAAACCGCGCCCGGAGATCGTCGGGGTGCCCATCGCGCGCCCGGTGGTCGAGTCCACCACCACGGTGATCGCGATGAACCCGCCCTCGCCCAGGATCAGCCGGTCCGACAGGGTCGACTCGCCGACGTCGCCGACCGAAAGCCCGTCGACGTACACGTGACCGACCTCGACGCGGCCCGTCGCGCGCGCCCGGCCGTCGACGAGATCCACCACGACCCCGTCCTCGGCGAGCACGACGTTCTCCGGCGCCACCCCGGTGCGCACCGCGAGTTCGCCGTTGGCGCGCAGATGCCGCCACTCGCCGTGCACCGGCATCACGTTGCTCGGGCGGATCGAGTTGTACAGGAACAGCAGTTCGCCCGCGGACGCGTGCCCCGACACGTGCACCTTGGCGTTGCCCTGATGCACGACGTGCGTGCCGAGCCGCACCAGCCCGTTGACGACCCCGTACACGGCGTTCTCGTTGCCCGGGATGAGCGAACTGGCCAGCACGACGGTGTCACCCGGGCGGACGGAGATCTGCCGGTGCTCCCCGCGCGCCATCCGCGACAGCGCCGAAAGCGGCTCGCCCTGCGAACCGGTCGACACGAACAGCACCTTGGTCTCGGGCAGGTTCACCGCTTCGTCGAGGTCGATCAGCAGACCGTCCGGGATGTTCAGCAGCCCCAGTTCCGCCGCGATGCCCATGTTCCGCACCATCGACCGGCCCACGAACGCGACGCGACGCCCGTGCCGGACCGCCGCGTCGAGCACCTGCTGCACGCGGTGCACGTGGCTGGCGAAACAGGCCACGATCACGCGCTGGGTGACGCGGCCGATGACGTCGTCGAGCACCGGCCCGATATCGCGCTCCGGCGTGACGAACCCGGGCACCTCGGCGTTGGTCGAGTCGATGCACAGCAGGTCCACGCCCTCGTCGCCGAGCCGGGAGAAGCCGGCCAGGTCGGTCAGCCTGCCGTCCAGCGGCAGCTGGTCGAGCTTGATGTCCCCGGTGTGCAGCACGACCCCGGCCGGGGTGCGGATCGCGACCGCGAGCGCGTCCGGGATGGAGTGGTTGACCGCGAAGAACTCGAGTGCGAACGGGCCGACGGCGCGGTGCTCGGACTCGGTCACCTCGATCAGCTTCGGCCGCTGCCGGTGCTCGCGGCATTTCGCCTCGAGCAGGGCGAGGGTGAAGCGCGAACCGTACACCGGCAGATCCGGCCGCAGCCGCAGCAGGAACGGCACGGCGCCGATGTGGTCCTCGTGCCCGTGGGTCAGCACGAGCGCGTCGATGTCGTCGAGCCGGTCCTCGATGGCCCGGAAGTCGGGCAGGATCAGGTCCACGCCGGGCTGCGCGTCCTCGGGGAAGAGCACCCCGCAGTCGACGATGAGCAGCCGTCCGGCGTGCTCGAAGACGGTCATGTTGCGGCCGACCTCGCCGATCCCGCCCAGCGCGACCACGCGCAGGGCACCGCCGGGCAGGGCGGGCGGGGTGTTGGTCGGTCCGGGTCCGGCGGGCGGAGAGGTCGAAGTCACCTAGGCATGGTCCCAACACTGGTATGAGTGGTCGGCGTGACGTAGGCCGCCGCCGAGTCGGCTTGCGCGACCCTGGAACTGTGCCAGTCCCCGCCGGGTGACTCGACGAGGGGGACCCCCGCCTGTGCCAGGTCGCCCGCGATAGCCTCGATCTGCTCGTCCGTCGCCGGCACCAGCGGCAGCCGCGGTTCGCCCGCGTCGTGGCCGCGCAGCCGGAGCGCCGCCTTGGCGAACACGACCCCGCCCACCCGCGACATCGCGCGGTAGACGGGCAACATGCCGCGGTGGTTGGTGCGGGCGGTGGAGTTGTCGCCCTTCTCGTAGGCGTCGAGCATCGCGCGGATCCGGCCCGCGACGATATGCCCGATCACGCTGACCACCCCGGTCGCGCCGACGGAGAACCACGGCAGGTTCAGCGCGTCGTCGCCGGAGTAGTAGGCCAGCTGGGTGTTCGCGATGACCTCGCTGCCGGCCAGCAGATCGCCCTTGGCGTCCTTGACCGCGAGGATCCGCGGGTGCTCCGCGAGCCGCTGCAGCGTGTCTACCTCGATGGGCACGATCGAGCGCGGCGGGATGTCGTAGAGGATCACCGGCAGTTCGGTCGCGTCGGCGACCGTGGTGAAGTGCGCGTAGATCCCGGCCTGCGACGGGCGCGAGTAGTACGGGGTGACGAGCAGGACCCCGTGCGCCCCGGCCTTCTCCGCCTGCCTGGTCAGCTCGATGCTGTGCGCGGTGTTGTAGGTGCCGCCTCCGGCGACGATGGTCGCGCGGTCCCCGACCGCCTCGGCCACGGCGCGGATCAGGTCGGCCTTCTCCGCGTCGGACGTGGTGGGGCTCTCGCCGGTCGTGCCGTTGAGCACCAGCCCGTCGTTGCCCAGTTCCACCAGATGCTCGGCGAGCTCCTGCGCCCGCTTCAGGTCCAGGGCACCGTCGGCGTCGAAGGGGGTGACCATCGCGGTGAGCACGCGCCCGAACGGCCTGCCGGGGGCGGCGGAAGGGGGTGTGGACATGGTGTCGACGGTACCTCCTCTCGGCCGGGTTCTCCCCCACGACCTGCCGGTTCGGCACGATCGGCAGGCGCCGCGGGCAGCTGGCCGGAGAATCCCCGGCGCCCGCCCAGCGGCACCGGAACTTCTGCTGCGCTACTTGAGTCCCTTGGACGCGGCGCCGGTCCAGGCCTGCCCGTCGGCCCTGGTGAGCAGGCAGTAGACGTCGCGCACGGGATAGGACGAGTACTCGCTGTCCGGTTTGGTCCGCCAGGCCTGCCCGGTGGGGATCAGCGCCCGGTAGACGAACCCGGTCTTGCCCGGGATGGCGTTGGTGTGGAACGTCATCGCGCAGCGGGCTTCGGCCCACGCCGGCAGGTTCGACGGGTACTCGGCCTCGACGTCGTCGCTGCCGCTGCCGTCGTAGGTCTTGGCGGTCTCGTAGAGCTCCGTGTAGTGCAGGTTCGAGCAGCTGACCCAGGAGTTCTTGGGCACGCTTTGCGGGCCCTGCAGCAGAACCGTGGTGCACGGGTAGCTGCCTTTGTCGAAGTCCGGCAGGTCCCCGCCCGCGCCGTAGGTGAGAGTGGGGCGCAGTGCGCTGTCCACGGTGGGGCTGCCCCACTGGTCGCCGAGTACGAAACCACCGGCCAGCACCACGATCGTGGCCACCGCGGCGCCGATCCACAGCGGCTTGCGCGAGCGTTTCCCGGCCGGTGCGACGCGGGTGGGCGCAGGTCCGGACCATACGGCGGTCTGGCCACCGGGAGGGGTCGGCTGCCCGCTCGCCGCCATCGCGAGCAGATGCTGGGCCTGCGCGGGGGCGATCCGCGCTTCGGGGCTGGCGATCAGCAGGCCCATGATCGCCGACGCGAGCGGGCCCTGGGTCCGGCTCAGGTACGGCACCTCGTTCACGATCGCGTGCAGGGTGGCCGCGGTGGTGGGCCGTTCGAACGCCAGCGTGCCCTCGACCGCGAAGAACAGCGTCACGCCCAGGGACCACAGATCCGAGGCGGGCACGGCGTCGGAGCCCGCGACGCGTTCCGGCGCCATGAACGCGGGCGAGCCGATGATCATGCCGCTCGTGGTGAGCCGCGGATCGTCCACAGCCTGCGCGATCCCGAAGTCGGTGAGCTTCACCCGGCCGTTCGCCGAGACCATGATGTTGCCCGGTTTGACGTCGCGGTGCACGATCCCGGCTTCGTGCGCGGCCCGCAGCGCGCCGAGGACCTGCTGCCCGATGGAGGCGACCTGCGCGGGCGGGAGCGGACCGGACCGCCGCACCAGCTCCGCGAGCGTCGGCGCCTCGACGAGTTCCATCACGATGTAGGTCGCGCCCTGTTCGGACACCACGTCGAACACGGTGACCACGGCCGGATCGTTGAGCCGCCCGGCCGTGCGCACCTCACGCAGCACACGTTCGCTGTGGACGGTGCCTTCGGCGCCGTCGGGCAGCCGCAGCTCCTTGATCGCGACCGGGCGCCCGATCACCCGGTCCTCGGCGCGCCACACGACGCCCATCCCGCCCCGCCCGAGCTCGCCGAGCAGCGCGTACCGGCCGGCGATCAGGCGGGGGGCCGGCTGGGTCGACTGCGTCGTCTGCTCGTGCGTCAAGACGTGGCCTTTCCTCGGATCGGACAGCGAGATGGTAATCCGACCCCGGCCGCGCCGCGGCGGTTCCGCTCAGCCCGCGAACGTGAGGTAGACCAGCGCGATGTTGAGCACGATGATCACACCGGCGATCGCCCACGCCAGCGCGGTGGTGAACCGGTGGTTGGCCTGCGCGCCCATCACCGCCCGGTCGCTGGTCAGGCGCACGAGCGGGACGAGCGCGAACGGGATCCCGAAGGACAGCACCACCTGTGACACCACGAGCGCGCGCGACGGGTCGGCCCCGGCCGCGAGCACCGCGATCGCCGGCGTGAGCGTGATCAACCGCCGCAGCAGCAACGGGATCCGCTTGCGCAGCAGGCCCTGCATGATCATCGCGCCCGCGTAGGCACCGACCGAAGTGGACGCCAGGCCCGAGGCGAGCAGCCCGATCGCGAACAGCAGCGCGACCGCGCCGCCGAGCATCTGCCCGATCGCGGCATGCGCCCCGGCGATCGAGTCCACGTCGCCGCGGCCGCGCAGGATCGTCGCCGCCAGCAGCACCATCGAGAGATTGACCGCACCCGCGAGCACCATCGCGAGCCCGACGTCGATGCGCGTCGCGCGCAGGAGCCGCGAAAGACCGCTCCCCCGCTGACGCCCGTGGCGGTCGCGCGCAAGGCCGGAGTGCAGGTACACCGCGTGCGGCATCACGGTCGCGCCGAGCATCGCGGCGGCGAGCAGGACGCTCCCGGCTCCGTCGAACCGCGGGACCAGCCCGCCGAGGGTCCCGGATCCCGAAGGGGGTTCGACGAACACGCTCGCGAGGAAGCCGATCGCGATGATCGCCAGCAGGCCCGTGACGACCCGTTCGAACGGCCGCTGGCCGCGCCGGTCCTGCACGAGCAGCAGGGCCATCGACACGATGCCGGTGATCACGCCCCCGGCCAGCAGGGGCAGGTCGAACAGCAGGTTCAGCGCGATCGCGCCGCCGACGACCTCGGCCAGGTCGGTCGCGATCGCGACCAGTTCGGCCTGCCCCCAGTAGGCCAGCCGGGCGCCGCGCGGCATGCGCTCGCGGACGGCTTCCGGCAGCGACATGCCGGTGACCAGGCCGAGTTTCGCCGAGAGGTACTGGACGAGCGCGGCCATCAGGTTCGCCGCCACGATCACCCAGACCAGCAGGTACCCGTACTGGGCGCCGGCGCTGATGTTCGACGCGACGTTGCCCGGGTCGACGTAGGCGATGGCCGCGACGAACGCCGGGCCGAGCAGGACGGAACCGGCCCGCATCCGGGCGAGTTTGGGACCGACCGTCTCCGCCAGGGCCATACCGCCACCTCTCGCCGCCTAATCCGAAGTTTAGGCGTGCCGAACTTCGAGGTTCAAGTCTCCTGAGACGTGGGTTACCAATCCGGGTACCCGGATCAGGACGGGAGATGCACCTCGTGCCCGGCGGCGGTGAGCGCCTCGACGGCGCGGCCCAGGTCCGCCTGCTTCACCAGGACGTGATCGGTGTCGAAGGTGGAGAGCGTGACGAGCGCGACCCCGGCGGAGGCGAGTTCGTTGGCCAGGGCGGCGATGATGCCGGTGAGCGTGAACGCGAGCGGGCCCCGCACGGTGAGCAGCCGCCAGCCGGCCTCCACCCTCGCGCTCGCCGGCGCGAAGTCGGCGGCACAGATCACCGACAGCTCGGCGGCCGTGCGCGTCACCGACACCAGCCCGCCGCGGCCGGGCGCGAGAAGTTCTTCGGGAACCGCGGCATCCGGGTCCAGCCGGGCGACGGCGTACTCCTCCGGCTGGACGTCGATCGCGAGCCGTTTCACCCCTCGAGGACCTTCGGACTGGAAGCGACCTCGGTGCCGTCCGGGAGGGTCGAAACGGTGAAGTCGGCGAACACGTTCCCGGCGGCCTTTTGCAGCTGCCGCAGGCATTCCACAGCGAGCGCGCGGATCTCGACGTCGGCGTGCTCGGTCGCGCGCATCGCGATGAAATGGCGCCAGGCGCGGTAGTTGCCGGTGACGACGATGCGGGTTTCGGTGGCGTTGGGCAGCACCGACCGGGCGGCCTGGCGGGCCTGCTTGCGGCGCAGCGTCGCACTCGGCGCGTCGGCGAACTTGTCCTCGAGCCCGGCGAGCAGTTCGTTGTAGGCCTCGACGCTCGCCTGCGCGGCGGCGAGGAACTTCTCGTGCAGCGCCGGGTCGTTCGCGATCACGTCCGGTTCGACGAAGGCGGCGTCCCGCTCGGGCACGTAGCGCTGGGAAAGCTGCGAGTACGAGAAGTGGCGGTGCCGGATCAGCTCGTGGGTCAGCGACCGCGAGAGGCCGGTGATGTAGAAGGTCACCGAACCGTGCTCGAGCACCGACAGGTGCCCGACCTCGATGATGTGGTCGATGTAGCCGGCGTTCGTGGCCGTCTTGGGGTTGGGCTTCTTCCACGACTGGTAGCAGGCCCGGCCGGCGAACTCGGCCAGCGCCTCGCCGCCGTCGGCGTCGGTGGACCACGGCACGTCCTCCGGCGGGAAGAACTCCGTCTTCGCGATCAACTGCACCTTCGGCGAAACGGTCTCGGCCACGTTCGCGCTCCTTCCCCTCTTTTTCCGGCTTGGGCAGCGTAACCGCCGCCGGCCCGCCCGTCGGGGAGGCGCCACGTGACGTCTTGACTGACACCACACTTGACGTCATAGTGGTGTCATGGATTTGTCGCCGTACATCACGAGCCTCCGCGAGGACCTCACCGCGACGGCGTCCGCAGGGGACGAACAGACCCGGCGGGCCGCGGCGGTGCTCTCGGCGGCGCTGGAACCGGCGGTCCGGCTGGCGCTCATGAACGCGCTGTCCGATCTGGCCGCCGAAGTCACGACACAGCTGGCCGACCAGGTCGTCGAGGTGCGCCTCGACGGCCGCGACGTGCGGGTCGTGGTCACCGGAACAGGCACCGCGGAGCGGCCCACGCCGCCGCCGCCTCCCCCGCCGCCACCGCCCGGACAGGGTGAGGGCAGCGACAACATCACGCGGATGACGCTGCGGATGGTCGAGCAGATCAAGGGCCAGGCCGAACAGGCCGCGGCCGCGCAGGGGGTCTCGCTCAACACGTTCATCTCGCAGGCGGTGCAGGGCGCGTTGCACGGCGCGGGGCAGCTGCACGGGGATTGGAAGAGCAGGCCGAAGCCGGGCAAGCAGACCGGCTCGCACCTGCATGGCTGGGTGGAGGGATAGCAGATGGCCGAGCCAGGAGGGGACGACCTGATCCGCACGGAGACCTACACCGCGGAAGGTCCGCAGGATCTGGATATCAGCATCACGCTCGGGAAGATCGAGGTCGAGCTGACGGACGGGGGTCAGGAGGCGTTCGTCGAAGTGCGGCACGATCCGCAGGCCGGTGAGCCGTGGGCGCAGGGTGTGGCGAGCGTGCTGAACTGGGTGAGCGAGCGGTTCGGCGATCAACTCGGCGCGGAGCTGGCGGGCAGCCCCGCCGAGGCGGTCGAGCAGACGCGGATCGAGCAGACCGGCAAGCGGCTGGTCGTGCGCGCGCCGAAAGCCTTGCCACTGCGGAACATTCCGCTCGCGGTGAAGGTCACCGCGCCGGCGGGCTCTTCGCTCGAGATCCGGGCCGGGTCGGCCGAGGTGAAGGTCAGCGGGGCCTGCGGGCGCGCGGACGTGCTGACCGGGTCCGGCGACGTCACGCTCGACCGGGCCGACGGAGCCGTGACCGTGCGCACCGGTTCCGGCGCGATCCGGCTGGGACCGACGCTGGCCGGGCTGCAGCTTCGGACGGGCAGCGGTGACGTGGAGGCGTCTTCGCTCGCCGGTACGGCCACGCTCGTGACGGGCACCGCGGATGTCTGGCTCGGCGCGGCTTCGGGCGAAATCATGGCCCGCAGCGGCAGCGGCGACCTTTCGGTGGCCGAGGCGGCGAGCGGTTCGCTGGAGCTGATCACCGGATCCGGGGAGATCCGGGTCGGGGTGCGGCCGGGGGTGACCGCCGAGGTGGACCTGACTTCGGGTTCCGGCAAGGTGTCCAGCGAACTGGAGGTCGGGCTGGAACCGCCGGAAGGCGAGGTGCCGCTGACCATCCGCGCGCGGACGGGAACGGGCGCGGCGGTACTCACCCGCGCCACCCAGTAGCGCGGTATCAGGGGGATGCGAGGGGGCGCCCGGCCGGGCGCCCCCTCGCTCATGCCCGCCGTAGCTTCGCGGCCAGATCACCCCGCTCCCCGACCCGCACGCCGTCGAGGCTCAGCCACCCGGCCATCAGCCGCAGTTCGGCGGCCAGTTCCGCGGCCACGCGCGTCTCGTCGACCTCCGGCTCGGCGAAGGCGCCCTGGACCCGCAGCACCCCCGCCTCGCGATCGGCCTTGAGGTCCACGCGCGCGACAAGCTCACCGTCGAGCAGGAAGGGGAACACGTAGTAGCCGTACTCGCGCTTGGCCTCGGGCACGTAGATCTCGATGCGGTAGCGGAAGTCGAACAGCCGCTCCGTGCGGGCGCGTTCCCAGATCAGCGGATCGAAGGGGCACAGCAGCGCCCGGCCGGTGACCTTCCGCGGCACCCGCGCGCCGGAGAACCGGTACGCCGGGGACCGCCAGGTGCGCACCCGGACCGGCTCCAGCACCCCCGACTCCACCAGCTCAGCGACCGCCTGATGGCTCACGTCCGGCCCGAGGCGGTAGTAGTCGCGCAGGTCCGGCTCCGTCGCCACGCCCAGCGCCGCGACCGAGCGGGTGATCAGCTCCCGCGCCCCCTCCTCCGGCGACACGCGCCGCGCGAGGATCTTGGCCGGGACCACGCGCTCGGTCAGGTCGTACAGCCGCTCGAACTGCCGCCTGGTCCCGGTCGTCAGCTGTCCCATGCCGAACAGCCATTCGCAGACCTTCTTCACCTCGGACCGGTCCCACCACGGCCCTGGCGTGCGCTTCGACTCCCCCACCACGGCGCGCTCGATCCCGCCCGCGCCGATCGGCCCGTCCTCCTTGACCACCGCGAGGATGTCGTCGACCAGGCCCGGGGACTTGCCGGCCAGCCGCGCGTAGTTCCGCCACCATCCGGCCCGCTTCGCCCCCGACCGCAGCAGCGGCCAGTCCTCGACCGGGATCAGGCTCGCCTCGTGCGCCCACGTCTCCACGAGCAACCGCGGCTTGCGGGCGCTGTGCGTCCAGGCGGCCTCGTCGATCAGCGTGCGGTCGTATGCGCCCAGCCGCGAGAACAGTGGCGCGTAGTGCGCCCGCACGGCGACGTTCACCGAGTCCAGCTGGAGCAGTCGCGTGCGGGACAGCACCCGGCGCAGGTGCCGCCTGGTCGCCACGTCCGGCCGCGCATCCGCGAAACCCTGCGCGGCCAGCGCGATCCGGCGCGCCACCGCGATGCTCATCGTGCTCATCGAGCGACATCGTGCCAGCACCCACCGACAAAACGCGCAGCGTGCCGTGAGGGACCCCCTCATGCCCTTATGTGCCGTGAGGGACCCCCTCACGGCACTGCGGGTACGTTCCAGGCATGAGCACCGCCCGAGTCCGTGCCGCCGTCGCCGCGGACGCCCCGGAGATCGCCCGTATCCAGCACGTCACCTGGCGTACCGCCTATGCCGAACTGCTCGGCGAGCAGGCGCTGGCCACGCTCGAAGGGAACGCCGAACAGCGGTGGGCCGAGGCGATCGCGCATCCGGAAACCACCGTCTACCTCGCGACCGAGGGCGAGTTCGCGGTCGGCTTCTGCGTGGCCGGGCCGGCGCCGGACGAAGAGATCGCGAACGCCTCGGGCGAACTCCCCGAGGACGCGGACCGCACCGGCCTGATCGCCACGATCCTCGTCGAACCACGCTGGGGCCGCCGCGGGCACGGCGGCCGCCTGCTCGCCGGAGCCGCCGGCGGGCTGCGCGAGCGCGGCGCCGAACGCGGGATCAGCTGGGTCGCCGAGTCGGACTCGGCGTCACTTTCCTTCTTCCGCCGCGCCGGCTGGCGTCCGGACGGCACCGTGCGCACCCTCGACACCGGCGAGCGCCGGCTCCGTGAGCTCCGCCTGACCGGCGACCTCGAAATCGAGCTGGTCGGCTGAGCCGGGCCCGCGGCGGCCCAGGTACCAGCGCACGGTCATCACGGTCAGGAAGGCCACCGCGATGATCTGGTAGCTCGAGCCGGCGACCTTCTGCGGGAAGCTCCAGATCTGGTACTCCAGCGGCACCTGGTAGTGCGGCGCCAGCCAGAGGATCACCACACCCACCCAGCCGGACAGCAGCAGCCAGAACTTGTGCTGCTGGTAGCCCTTGATCATGATCAGGGCCCCGGTGGGCAGCGCGAGCACCCAGTGGTGCGACCACGAGATCGGCGAAACCAGCAGCACGCCCGTCGCGTTGACGCCGAACGCCATCGCCAGATCGCCGTCATTCAGCGCCCGCCGGGTGCCCAGCCAGGTCATGGCGATCACCAGCAGCACGCCGACACCGCTGACGACGGTCAGCGTGGTGCCCGACATGCCCAGCTTCTCGAAGGTCGCGTTCACCGACTCGTTCGCGTGAATGGGGCCGATGTTCATGCCCGACGCGTGGAAGATGCGGTCGGTCCAGTACAGCCACGAATCGTGCGGCATCAGCACGAACGCGATCGCCGTGCACACGGCGAAGCTCACGAAGCTCGTCACGACCGCGCGGAAGTCCTTGCGGAGCAAGAACAGCAACGCGAACCCGGCCGGGGTCAGCTTGATCGCGGCCGCGATGCCGATCAGCGCACCGCGCGGCCACTTCGGGTTCGGCCACAGGCAGTCCAGCGCGACCAGCATCATCAGCAGGACGTTGATCTGGCCCCAGAAGATCGTGTTGGCGACCGGGTGCCCGACGACCATGACGCACGCGCCCGCGACGACCATCCACGGCTTGGCCATCAGCCCGCGCAGCTCGGGTGAGCTCTTGCGGTAGGCCAGCAGGAGCGGGAACAGGCACAGCGCGGTCAGCCCGGTCAGCAGCGGGTAGCCGATGGGCGGCGGGACGATCGCCAACGGGACGAACATCACCACCGAGAACGGCGGGTACGTGTACGGCAGGGCGCCCCCGACCGAGGAGACGGGCAACTGCGTGTAGATCGAGTGGCCCTTGAGGAACGTGTCGGCGCCGAGGCGGTACACGTCGACGTCAGTCGGCCATTTCCGGAGGCCGTGCGCGTAGTAGGCCAGCGCGCAGAACAGGCCGAGCGCCAGCAACAACTCGAGCCCGAGGCGCACCCGCGCGCCGGTACTCCCGTGCCTCCAGGTCGAGACGACAGAATTCAACTCTCTTCTCCCAGGTCCCAAAGCCACGAGAAGTATCCAGCAAACTGACGCGGCAGCCCCTATCTTGGTTGCCCGCGTGTCACGGCCTTCGATCGGGTCCCCTGTTTCCCATCGGCAAACACCACCCACCGCATTACGCAGTACATGAACACGGCTTCCCCGGCGCCCGCGAGCAGGCGGGACAGGTGGTATTCGACGCCGAGACCGGCCAGTCCGGCGCCCACGCCGAGGATGAACACGAGGTAGTTCACCCCGACCGCGACCGCGTACTTGACGGTCTGCCCGCCCACCGGCGCATGGGATCGGAAGTTCAAGGTCCGGTTCAGCACGAAACTCAGCCCGAACGCGATCAGATAACCGGCCGTCACGCCCACCGGCAGCGGCAGGCCGAGCCCGCTGCGGGCGAGGGTCAGCACAGCCAGGTCCACGCCGAAGGTGAACCCGTTGATGATCGCGTAACCGGCGAAACTCGGCGGCACGCAGACCGGCAGCGGGCGCACCAGAGCGGCACAGAACGCCGCGAACCGGGCCGGCAACCCGCTCTCGTCACGCACCGTGCCAGGTTTCCAGGGCCAGGTGGACGGAAGGTGACCAGACGGTGGTCAACAGGAAGCGAAGAGTACGGTGAACCCCCCTGCGCACACCTCCGTGTCGGGATAGCGTCTTTACCCGATACTCCAGGAGGCGCGATGCTCGGCTGGTTCTGCCTGACGCTCGGCGTCGCGTTCGGCTCCGCGCTCGTGCCGGTGATCAGCGTCGAAGTGTTCGTGCTCGGGCTGATGTCCAGCGAGCCGGGGGCGCAGTGGTTCCTCGTGGGCGCGGCGGTCGCGGTCGGGCAGATCGCCGGGAAGCTGTTCTACTACCTGGCCGCGCGCGGGTCGATCAAGCTGCCTCCGTTCCTGCACGACCGGCTGCACCGGCAGCGGCCGCCGACCCGCCGCCGGGAACTGAGGCACCGGCGCACGAAGTGGCTGCGCGCCAAGGTCGAGGCCGTTCGCGAGCGCTGCCACCGGCATCCGAAGTGGATGGCCGGCACCTACGGGGTCAGCTCGGTCGTCGGGCTGCCGCCGTTCATGGCGACGACGGTGCTCGCCGGCCTCGCGGACATGCGGATCTCGACCTTCCTGTCCATGGGCCTCACCGGCCGGTTCCTCCGGTACAGCCTGCTCGCCGCCTGTCCCGCCGTCTTCGCTCACTTGATGCACCTATAATTACCTATCCTTCCCCATGTTAGGGAAGGTAGAGTGTTTTTATGACCAAAAAGCTCTACTCCGTGGACGAGGTCGCCACCCAACTCGGCCTCCACGTCCGCACGGTGCGCGGGTACGTCCGCGACGGGCGGCTGAAGGCCGTCCGCATCGGCAAGCAGTACCGGATCGCGCACGAGGACCTCGAAGCGCTGCTCGGCACACCGGTCCCCGAGGCGCCGGAGGTGAAACGGCAGCGGCGGGCCGACGTGTCGAGCATCGTCGAGATCGACGCGGTCAGCCCGGAGACCGCTTCCCGCGTGAGCACCCTGCTGATGGCGGCGAGCGCGCGCCAGGGAGCCGAACCGCTGCGCGTCGAGACGGCCTACGACGAGGAGCGGGGGCGGATGAAGGTGATCGTGCTCGGCGGGTTGAGCGACACCGCCCGGCTGCTCGAGTACGTGGAGGCGGTGGTGAGCTCGTGATCTACCGGACCGAGGCCGGCGGGCAGCAGATCCGCCGGCGTTACCAGCAGCTTCTCGCCTCCTGGCCCGTTCCCGCCGAGCACCTGCGGGTGCCCACGAGGGAAGGCGAGACGTTCGTCGTCGTGTCGGGGCCGCGGGACGCGCCGCCACTGGTGCTGTTCCACGGCTCCGGGGCGAACGCCGCGGCGTGGATGGGCGATGTCGCGGCGTGGTCCGGGAAGTTCCGGGTGTACGCGGTGGACATGATCGGCGAGCCCGGGCTGAGCGCGCCGTCGCGGCCGCCGCTCGGCGGCGACGCGTACGTGCGGTGGCTGGACGACGTCTTCGAAGCGCTGGGGCTGGACCAGGTCTCGATCGCCGGGATGTCGCTCGGCGGCTGGCTCGCGCTCGCCTACGCGACGCGGCGGCCGGAACGCGTGGCGCGGCTGGTGCTGCTGTGCCCGGGCGGCGTGGGGCGGCAGAAGTACGGCTGGCTGGTCAAGACCTTGCTGTACAAGCCGTTCGGGGAGCGCGGCCTGCGACGGTCGCTGAAGACGGTGGCGGGCATGGACGCCGCCGCGAGCCCCGAGGCGTTCGCGTACCTGCAGCTGATCTTCACGCATTTCCTGCCGCGCAAGGAAAAGCTGCCCGTGTTCGGCGACGACGCGCTGCGGCGGTTGACCATGCCGGTCCTGGTCATCGCCGGCGCGCGCGACGCGATGCTCGACTCGTTCGGGACCGAACGCCGGATCCGGCAGGCGGTTCCCCACGCGAAGGTGACGATCCTGCCCGAAGTCGCGCACGCGGTCCTCGGGCAGACCGAACCCGTGCTGGAGTTCCTGACGGGCTGAGAGTTTTCCGTGCACCGGCGGAGGCGGGGCGGTCGCGGGCTCGATCGCCCCGCGCCCACGGGGGTGATGTCGAGCTGGAGACACTACCCGGCGAAGGCGCCTGCCTCCGGCTGACGCTGCCGCTCGACCCCGGCCGACTGCCACGGCGGCCGAACGTCGAACTCGCCGCCCCCAACGTCGAACTCGCCGCCCCCAACGTCGAACTCGCCGCCCCCAACGTCGAACTCGGCGTCGCGAACGTCGAACTCGCCGCCCCCAACGTCGAACTCGGCGTCCCCAACGTCGAACTCGGCGGGGGCGAGGGGGCTAGGAGGGGTCGGCGGCTGCTAGGTCCAGGGCGCGGCGCATGGTGGAGCGGGCGCGGCGGCGGTCGCCGGCGATGTCGTAGGCGTAGGCCAGCCGGTACCAGTTCCGCCAGTCGCCGGGATGCGCTTCGAGTTCGGCCTTGCGCTCTTCGAACCACGCGTCCGCCGCGTCGCGGTCGATCCGGCCGGACGGGCGGCGCGGCAGGTCCGAAACGTCGGGCAGCGCGCCCTCGGCGTCGAGCCGGGCCCCGAGGCGCTGGATCCGCAGCCCCGACCGCCAGGTCGCGATCACCATCCAGGCCCCGAGCGCCGGCAGCACGAACACCGCCACCCCGAGCACGATGCCGACCGCCGTCCCGGTCCGCAGCAGCTGGACCCCCCGCTCGGCGAGCAGCACCAGGTAGACCACCAGCGCGGCGGTCAGCAGCACGGCGAGGTTACGGGCTTTCACAGCTCGAGCACGTTCTCCAGTCCGACGGTCAGCCCCGGCCGCCGGAGCACCTCCCGCACCCCGAGCAGCACGCCCGGCATGAACGAGGTGCGGTCCATCGAATCGTGCCGGATCGTGAGGGTCTCCCCCTCGCCGCCGAACAGGATCTCCTCGTGCGCGACGAGCCCGGGCAGCCGGACCGCGTGCACCCGCACGTCGTCGATCAGCGCGCCGCGGGCGCCGTCGACCTCCGACGTGGTCGCGTCGGGACCCGGCTCGAGCCCGGCTTCGCGGCGCGCCCGCGCGAGCAGCCGCGCGGTGTGTGCCGCCGTGCCGGATGGCGCGTCGGCCTTGCGGTTGTGGTGCAGTTCGATGACCTCGGCCGAGGCGTAGAACCGGGCCGCCTGCTGGGCGAACCGCATCGCGAGCACGGCGCCGAGCGCGAAGTTCGGCGCGATCAGCACCCCGAGCCCGGGTTTCCCGGCCAGCCAGCCACGTACGGTTTCCAGCCGATCCTCGGTGAAGCCGGTGGTGCCCACGACCGCCCGGATGTCGTGCTCGATCAGGTAGCGCAGGTTGTCCATCACCGCCTCGGGATGGGTGAAGTCGACGGCGACCTCGGCTTCGTCGAGACGAGAACGGTCCTCGCCCGCGTCGACGGTCCCGACGAGTTTCATGTCGGCCGCCCCTTCGACGGCGTTGGCCACCGTCGACCCCATCCGGCCCTGGGCACCCAGCACACCGACGCGAATCACGACGCGATCACCTCTCGCAAGTCCTCCGGAAGCTCGTCGGAATGAGAGTACGGCCCGACCACGGTGGCCGCGGTGACCCCTCCGGGCGTGCGGAACAGGGTGTGTGCCAGCTCGCAGACCTCCTCGGTGCGCACCGCGTCGATCCTGGCCACCGTTTCGTCCACGCTCTGGTACAGCCCGAAGTTGAGCTCCTGCTTGCCGATCCGCGACATCCGGGACGCGGTGTCCTCCAGGCCGAGCACGAGCCCGCCCCGCAACTGCCCCTTCGCCCTGGCCACCTCCGCGTCGGTGAACCCGTCCTTGCCGACCTGCCCGAGCAGATCGCGCAGCACGTTCGACACCTCGCCCAGCCGCTCGGGCTGGCAGCCCGCGTAGATCGACAGATGACCGGTGTCGGCGTACGAGGCGACCGAGGAATACACCTGGTACGCCAGCCCGCGCTGCTCCCGGATCTCCTGGAACAGCCGCGAACTCATGCCGCCGCCGAGCGCCGCGTTGAGCACGGTGAGGGCGTACCGGCGCTCGTCGTGCCGCGAGGGGGTACGCATGCCGAGCATCACGTGCGCCTGCTCGGTGTCATCGGTGTGCAGGGCCAGCCGGGAGCCGGCGGCCACCCTGGCGCGGCCCCGCCGCGGCGGCACCGGAGTGTCCGAACCGGACAACCGCTCCCGCAAAGCCTTGCGCGCCAGGCGAAGCACGTGCGCGTGTTCGACGTTCCCGGCGACCGCGAGCACCATGCGGGGCAGCGTGTAGCGGCGGCGGTAGAAGCCGCGAAGCGCCTTCGCCGCCATGCCGCGAATCGACTCTTCGGTGCCCAGCACGGGTTTCGCGAGCGGGTGACCGGCGAGCACCGAGCTGACGAAGGTCTCGTGCAGCAGGTCCTCGGGATCGTCGTCGCGCATCGCGATCTCCTCGAGGACCACGCTGCGTTCGGTGTCCACATCGGAGTCGGCGCACAGTGCCTCGAACACCACGTCCGTGACCAGATCCATGGCCAGCGGCAGGTTCTCGTCGAGCACCTGCGCGTAGTAGCAGGTGTGCTCCTTGGCGGTGAACGCGTTGAACTCGCCGCCGACCGCGTCGATCTCCTCCGCGATCCGGGTCGCGCTGCGGGTGCGGGTGCCCTTGAACAGCAGGTGCTCGAGGTAGTGCGCGGCGCCCGCGACGGCGGCCGGCTCGTCCCGCGAGCCGATACCGACCCACAGTCCGACGGTGGCCGAGCGCACGCCGGGCACGTGCTCGGTGACCACGCGCAGCCCGCCGGGCAGCACGGTCCGCTTCACCGCGGCGTCGAGTTTCCTCGTGGTGCCTGCGGGCTGTTCGTATCCGGGAATCTGACGAGCCATGAAATCCTTCGCTTGCAAGCACGAAGGCCCGCCCGAGACGCGCTCGAACGGGCCATTCGCGGGAGAGTGCCTTACTGAGCGGCTTCGGCCTTGTCTTCGGCCTTCTTCTCGTCCTCTTCGTCCTTGACGAGCACGAGGCTGATCTTGCCGCGGTTGTCGATGTCGGCGATCTCGACGCGGAGCTTGTCGCCCACGTTGACCACGTCCTCGACCTTGCCGATGCGCTTTCCGTTACCCAGCTTGGAAATGTGGATCAGGCCGTCCTTGCCGGGCAGCAGCGAGACGAACGCGCCGAACGCGGCCGTCTTCACCACGGTGCCCAGGAACCGCTCGCCCACCTTCGGCAGCTGCGGGTTGGCGATGGCGTTGATCTTGCCGATCGCCGCCTCCGCCGACGGGCCGTCGGCCGCGCCCACGTAGATCGTGCCGTCGTCCTCGATGGAGATGTCGGCGCCCGTCTCCTCGGTGATCGAGTTGATCATCTTGCCCTTCGGCCCGATGACCTCGCCGATCTTGTCGACCGGGATCTTCACGCTCGTCACGCGCGGGGCGTACGGGCTCATCTCGTCGGGACCGTCGATGGCCTCGGCGATGACCTCCAGGATGGTCAGGCGCGCGTCCCTCGCCTGGTTCAGCGCGGCACCGAGCACGTCGGACGGGATGCCGTCGAGCTTGGTGTCCAGCTGCAGCGCGGTGATGATGTCCTTGGTGCCGGCGACCTTGAAGTCCATGTCACCGAAGGCGTCTTCGGCGCCGAGGATGTCGGTGAGCGCGACATACCGCATCTCCCCGTCCACCTCGTCGGACACCAGGCCCATCGCGATACCCGCGACCGGCGCCTTGAGCGGCACGCCCGCGTTGAACAGGCCCATCGTCGAGGCACAGACCGAACCCATCGAGGTGGACCCGTTCGAGCCCAGCGCCTCCGACACCTGCCGGATGGCGTACGGGAACTCGTCGCGCTTGGGCAGCACCGGCACGAGCGCGCGCTCGGCGAGCATGCCGTGCCCGATCTCCCGCCGCTTCGGCGAACCGACGCGGCCGGTCTCCCCGGTGGAGAACGGCGGGAAGTTGTAGTGGTGCAGGTAGCGCTTGGTGGTCTCCGGGGACAGCGAGTCGATCTGCTGCTCCATCCGGAGCATGTTCAGTGTGGTGACACCCAGGATCTGGGTCTCGCCGCGCTCGAACAGCGCCGACCCGTGCGCCCGCGGGACAAGGCCGACCTCGGCCGAGAGGCTCCGGATGTCGGTCAGGCCGCGGCCGTCGATGCGGACCTTGTCGCGCAGGATGCGCTGGCGGATCAGCTTCTTGGTCAGCGCGCGGAACGCGGCACCGATCTCCTTGTCCCGGCCTTCGAAGGCCTCGCCGTCACCGACGCCGACCTTGGCCAGCACCGCGGCCTTGACCTCGTCGGTCGCGTTGTCGCGGTCCTGCTTGCCGCCGATCGCGAGCGCGCGCGTCAGGTCGTCGGTCGCGATCGCGGCGACCGCTTCGTACGCGTCCTGCTGGTAGGCGGGGAACACCGGGTAGTCACCGGTCGGCTTCGCGGCGACGTCGGCCAGCTTCTGCTGCGCCTCGCACAGCACCCGGATGAACGGCTTCGCGGCGGCGAGACCCTCGGCGACGGTCCGCTCGTCGGGCGCCGTGGCGCCGCCGGCGATCAGGTCGAGCGTGTGCTCGGTGCCCTCGGCCTCGACCATCATGATCGCAACGTCATCAGCAGAGCCGTCACCGCTTTTGACAACACGCCCGGCCACCACCATGTTGAAGGTGGCCTTCTCCAGCTGCGGCCAGGTCGGGAACGCGACCCACTGGCCCTCGATCAGCGCGACGCGCACGCCGCCGATCGGACCGGAGAACGGCAGCCCGCCGATCTGGGTGGACGCGGACGCGGCGTTGATCGCCAGCACGTCGTACGGGTCGTCGGGGTGCAGGCTCTGCACCGTGACGACGACCTGGATCTCGTTGCGCAGCCCGTCGGTGAACGACGGGCGCAGCGGCCGGTCGATCAGCCGCGCGGTGAGGATCGCGTCGGTCGAGGGACGGCCCTCGCGGCGGAAGAACGCGCCGGGGATCCGGCCCGCGGCGTACATCCGCTCCTCGACGTCCACGGTCAGCGGGAAGAAGTCGAAATGCTCCTTCGGGTGCTTCGACGCCGTGGTCGCCGACAGCAGCATGGTCTCTTCGTCCAGGTAGGCCACGACGGCGCCGGCGGCCTGCCGGGCGAGCCTCCCCGTTTCGAAGCGGATCGTGCGGGTGCCGAACCGGCCGTTGTCGATGACGGCTTCGGATTCGTGCACCGGGTGTCCGCCTGCTTCGGTCATTATCTGTGGTTCTCCTCGTTCGTACGGCGAACGAAGCCCCGCCCTTGCGGGGCCGGCCCGAGGAACGAGGCCGGTCTTCGATCGAAGCCCCCGGGACCACTCCCGGGAGCCACTACCGAGGACCGGCGGCGGCATCCTCGCGCTGTTCGCCTGCCCTCTTTCTTGCGATTATGTGCCGAGGGGGAGCGACCGGGTGGTCACTCCCCCTCGGAGTTTCGAGTTTATCGGCGGAGGCCGAGTCGCTGGATCAGCGACCGGTACCGTTCGATGTCCACCTTCTTCACGTAGTCGAGCAAGCGGCGGCGGCGGCCGACCAGCAGCAGCAGCCCGCGACGCGAGTGGTGGTCGTGCTTGTGCACCTTGAGGTGCTCGGTGAGGCCGATGATCCGCTTCGTCAGCAGGGCCACCTGTGCCTCGGGGGATCCGGTGTCCGAGTCGTGCAGGCCGTACTCGGTCAGGATCGACTTCTTCTCGTCGGTGGACAGCGCCACGCTGTGTTCTCCTTGGGTTTCGCGTGCCGTGCGGCCCGGACGCGTGACCGCGCCGGGTAAGTCGGTCACGGCCGCCACGGACTGCAGCCGGACCCAGTTGTTCAGGGTATCAGGCAGCCGTTCAGCCGGCCTGCCGGGACTCGAGCGGGAACCGCGTCAAGATCGAGTACCGGGCGCCCCATTCGGTGCGTTCGCTGCGCATCAGCACGACCTCGGTGGCCGTCCACGGCTCGCTCACGAAGCCGGACAGCCGCCGCGGCAACTCTTCCGGCACGTCGCCTTCGGTGCGGGCCACGGTCAGATGCGGCAGGTACGGGCGCTCGTCCCCCGCGCCGGCCGCCGCAGCCAGTTCGGTCAGGCCCTCGCTGTAGACCCCGAGGTACAGCACGCGGGCCAGGGTGCCCGCCCCTTCCAGGCGCAGCATCGGCGCGTGCCAGCCGGCCAGCGCCGACCGCAGCCAGTGCGCCCGCTCCTCCGGATCGTCCCGGTCACCGTAGAAGCCGAGGGTGATGTGCCACTGGGCCGGCGGGATCCAGCGCGGCCGCGGCGCCCGCTCCTGAACCGGCTCCAGGTGCACGCGCAGCGCCTCGGTGATCTGGGCGGGCGGCAGCAGCGCCGAGAACAGCGACATCAATCAGCCCCGCAGTCCGGCCCGGCGCAGCAGGTCCGCGATCGCCGGGTAGTCCTCGTCCAGCCGCTTCGCGGCCTCGGCCAGATCCTCGTCCTCGGCGACCTCGCGCAGCGCCACCAGTGCCAGCCGGTCGTCGACGGCGGCGACCGGGATGTTGTCCCTGCCGACGGTCGGCCGCGCGTCCTTGACGTCATCGAGTGCGGCGAGCAGGGCTTCCTTGCGGCCGGCCGCGACCTCCGGGATCAGGCACTTGCGCTCGAGCATGATCATCCTGGCCAGCACGACGGGATTGCCGATCTTGGCGCGCCGGCCGCTCATCACCTGGCTCAGCATCGGGGCACTGATCCCCAGCACCTCGGCGAGATAGGCCTGCGAAACGTCGAAGGCCACCACGAGCCGGCGCACCCGGTCCCCCAGCGGCTCCCCATACCACTCGCGCTGCAGCGCGATGTTGCGCTGGACGATCTTGTGGTCCTCCACCGGCCTGCTCTCCCCTTCGCTCCCCGTCACGCGCCGCCCTGCATTTTGCCAGGAATGATCCGATCCGCGGTGCGCTTTCGGTGACTGATTCGCAAACGCACTCAACCGCGGGTCAAGCCGAGGATTTCCCTCGTCCGAGTGACATCGTCGTCGATCTGCTCGACCAGCTCGGCGGAGCTGCCGAAGCGGATCTGGTCGCGAAGGCGACTGACGAAGTCGAGGCCGACGTACTGGCCGTAGAAGTCCTCGTCGACGTCGAGCACGAACGCCTCGACGGTGCGCTCGCGACCGGAGAACGTGGGGTTCGTGCCGACCGAGACCGCGGCGGGCAGGCGGCGGTCCGGGTCGGCCCCGCGGACGAACCAGCACGCGTACACCCCGTCGGCGGGCACGGCGGCGAACCGCGGGGTGGACAGGTTCGCCGTCGGGTAGCCCAGATCGTGGCCACGGCCGTCGCCGCGCACGATGATCCCTTCGAGCCGGTGCGGCCGCCCGAGCGCCTCGGCCGCGGCCACCACGTCACCGGCGTCGATGCACGAGCGCACGTACGTCGAGGAGAACATGATCTCGGTGTTGTCGTTGTGCTCGCCCTGCAGCTCGGCGCCGTAGGTGACGAACCCGAAGCGGCGGCCCAGCTCCCGCAGCACCGGCACGGTGCCGGCCGCCTTCGAGCCGAAGGTGAAGTTCTCGCCGACGACGACGGCGGCGGCGTGCAGCCGGTCCACCAGGATCTCGTGCACGAACTCGTCCGCGGACATGTGCATCAGCTCGGGCGTGAACGGCAGCACCGCGAACACGTCGATGCCCATCTCCTCGACCAGCTCGGCCTTGCGGCGCAGCGTGGTCAGCTGCGCCGGATGGCTGCCGGGGCGGATGACCTCCGAGGGGTGCGGATCGAAGGTGAGCATGACGCTGGGCAGGTTCCGGGTCTTGGCGATCTCTGCCGTCTTGCCGATGAGCACCTGATGCCCGCGGTGCACCCCGTCGAACACGCCGATGGTGACCACGCACCGGCCCCAGCCACCGGGGAGATCTTCGAGCCCACGCCACCTCTGCACGGTGGTCAACCTTAGGCCGGGTCGAGCACGACCACCGACCGGGCCACGCCGCCGGCGTCGACGGCGAGCGCGAGGGCTCGGCCGTCCGGGTCGAACACGCCGTAGGTGCCCCCGATCCCGGACGCGCGCACCTGCTGTCCAAACCGGACGGCCTTGGCCGTGGCGGCGTCCACGTCGTAGCGGGGGAAGGCGGCCGCGACCGCGCCACTGAGGTCGAGCGAGAGCCGGGGCTCGGCTTCCAGCTGTTCGAGCGTCCTGGCCGTGGCGAGGGTGAACGGGCCGACCGACGTCCGGCGCAGGGCCGCCAGATGCCCGCCGACCCCCAGCCGCGCGCCCAGATCCCGGGCCAGCGCCCGGACGTAGGTGCCCGACGAGCACTCGATGACGGCGTCGAGTTCGACGCGATCGGTCTCGTGGCGGGTGGCGAGCAGGTCGAAGCGGTAGACGGTGACCTTGCGCGCCGCGAGCGCGACCTCCTCCCCCGCGCGGACGCGGGCGTAGGCGCGCTTCCCGGCGACCTTGACCGCGCTCACCGCGCTGGGCACCTGCTCGATCTCCCCGGTGAGCCCGGCGATCCCGGCCGCGATCTCCTCGTCGGTCACCCCGCTCGTGTCCGCTGTGGACAGTCGCTCGCCCTCGGCGTCGTCGGTCGTGGTCGAGACGCCGAGGGACAGCGTGGCGACGTAGGTCTTGCGGTCGAGCGCGAGATGGCCGAGGAGCTTCGTGGCGCGCTCGATGCCCAGCACCAGCACTCCGGTGGCCATCGGGTCGAGCGTGCCGGCGTGCCCGACCCGGCGCGTGCCCATGATCCGCCGCACCCGGGCGACGACGTCGTGCGAGGTCATCCCCGGCGGCTTGTCGACGACGAGCAGACCGGGCGGCGGGGGCGGGGTCTTCGGTGGCACGACGGCACACCCTACCGGGCGGCCGCCAGGTCCCGGCCGTAGCACCGGGACAGCGATTCGCCCTGGTAGGGACCGAAATTGTCGATCCGCCGGTAACCTTCGCGCTCGTAGAAGCGGATCGCGTCGGGCTGCGCGGTCCCGGTCTCCAGCTTCAGCGTGCCGACCCCGAGCCGCCCCGCGCGCGCCTCCAGCTCTCGCAGGATCGCGACCGCGGCGCCACTGCCGCGCGCTTCGGGCACGACGTACATCCGCTTGATCTCGGCCACCCCGGCCTCGAGTAGCCGCAGCGCCCCGCACCCGACGGCGCGGCCCTTCCGGCGGGCCACCACGAACACGGCGATGTCCTCGGCGGACGGCGTGCGGCCCGGTTCGTGGTCCGCGAAGTCGTACCGCGCGTCGAGTTCGGCGCGTTGCGCGGCCCGCAGCGCGGCGCCGTCCGGGGCGTCCCAGTCCTCCACCGCGATGGTCATCACGACTGTTACCGTAACAGACGTTACGGAATGGAGGACCATGGCACGGACGGCGGACCGGACCGAGCAGGCCGAACGGATCTCGCGCGCCGTCTGGCGGATCATGGCCGAGGCCGGCCCGCAGGGGCTGACCCTGCGGGCCGTCGCGACGGCGGCCGGATGCACGACCGGCCTGGTCCTCCACCGCTTCCCGGACAAGCGGGCGCTCCTGCTGCACGCGCGGGACCTGCTGCACGAGCGCACGGGGCGGCGGATGGACGAGCGGGAGGCCGAGGGTGGCCCGCCGGTCGAGGTGCTGCGCGCCATCCTGCGCTACGCCGCGTCGATCGACCACGGCAAGCGGCAGGAGGCGCGGGTCTGGCTGGGCTACCTCACCGCTTCGCTCACGGACCCGGACCTCGCCGCCCGGCATGTCACGGCGAACCGCGCCTTCCTCGCGAGGGTCGGCCGCCTCCTCGCGTCCGCCCGCCCCGGCTGGGACGAGCGGGCGCGCACGGAGGTCGCGACCGCGCTCGTGGCCCTGGTCGAAGGCGTCAACACGCTCGCGGCGGCGGACGGTCACGCCTACTCGCCGGACCGGCAGGAAGCGTTGCTCGACCGCGCGCTGGACGCGTTCGGGCTGGGCTACGCCGCCACCGGGACCGGGCGCCGTTCGGGGACGTCCCACGGGTAACGGCGGACCTGCACCGGCACGTCTTCCCCGCGCGCCTGCGCGGCGAACAGTTCCGCGCGTGCCCGGCGCCACCAGACGAGCATCCGCACCGTGCCGAGCGCCAGCACGGCCACGACCGCGAGCAGCGCGATCCGGAAGCTGCCGCTGTACTGCAGCAGCACCCCGATCAGCAGCGCGGTGACCGTGGTCGCGGCGAAACCGCCGACGTTGACCACACCCGTCGCCGTGCCGACGCGATGGAGCGGGTTGTAGTCCCGCGCGAGCGCGAAGCCGATCATCGAGGCCGGCCCGCCCAGGGACAGGAAAGCGAAGCAGGGCACCAGGATCGCCGCCGGGATCGGGCCCGGCCAGCCCAGCAGCAGCGCCCAGACGAGCGCGGCGCCGCCGAGATAACCGCCGACGAGCGGCATCCGCAGCCCCGGCCGCGCCGCGATGAGCGCGCCGACCACCGGCCCGCCGATCATCGACCCGAACACGAACACCGTCAGCAGCGCGCTCGCCGCCGCCGGCGCCATGCCCTGCCCCTCCACGAGGAACGGCACACCCCACAGCAGGGTCAGCACGTTCGGCGCGAACATCGTCGAGAAGTGCACCCAGAACCCGAGCCGGGTGCCGGGCACGCGCCACGTGACGCGGATCTGCCGCAGCAACTCGCGGCGGTCCACCGCCACGGCCTTCGCGGTGTGGCCGCTTGGGGTGTCCTTCACGCGCGCCGCGACGAACGCCGAATACAGCGCGGTGAGCAGGCCGGCGGCGAGGAAGGTCGGCAGCCAGCCCGGTCCGGCGAGCAGCAGGGTGAGCGGGACGGTCGCGGCGAGATTGCCGATGAACCCGATGGCGGTGGTGAAGGAGGTGACCACGGCGTACTGCCGGCCCGGGAAGTGCGCGGCGACGAGCCGCAGCACGCTGACGAAGGTGAGCGCGTCGCCGAAGCCAAGTACGCCGCGGGCAAGCAGCCCCACGCCGTAGGACGTCGCGAGCGCCAGCACGGTCTGGCCGAGGCCGAGGAACAGCAGGGCGGTGACGAGGATCTTGCGGGGACCGTAGCGGTCGACGAGGACGCCGGTCGGGATCTGCATGGCGGCGTACACGCCGACCTGCAGGACGGTGAACGCGCTCAGGGCCGCGGCGCCGACCCCGAAGCGGTCGGCGGCTTCCAGTCCGGCGACCCCGAACGAGGTGCGGTGGAAGACGGCGAGGAGGTAGACGAGAGCTGCGGTGAACCAGATGAACCACGATCGGCGGCTGGCCTTGCCGATCACGGGTGCCTGCGCGGGCGGCACGAACGAAGCCTCCTGGCCGAGTCGGGAGCGGGGGAACCGCTGGGTATATCGCTGATGCGAAGAAGAAACTTACCGGTGACCGCGGTGTGATCGGCCACAGTGGTCAGCGCACGGCACCCGGCACGGCCCAGTGCCCGGAACGCCACCGCGCGAGCACCGTCGCGAGCCGCAGCGCCATGAACAGCGACAGCCCGGTCCAGATCCCGGTCAGCCCCCAGCCGAACGCGAGCGAGATCCAGATCAGCGGCAGGAACCCGATCGCCGCGCTGGCGAGCGTCGCCGTGCGCAGGAAGGCCGCGTCACCCGCACCGAGCAGCACCCCGTCGAGCGCGAACACCACACCCGCCACGGGTTGCAGCGCGACGAAGAACCACCACGCGTGCGGGACCTCCCCCAGCACCCCGGGATCCGAGGTGAACGCGTGCGGCAGCACGCCCGACGCGGCGGCGAACACGGCGCACAGCACGCAACCGAAGATCAGGCCGTACAAGGTGATCTGAGCGGCGACGCCTTTCGCCCGCCGCTGCTCGCCGCCGCCCAGCGCGGCACCGACGAGCGACTGCGCGGCGATGGCGACCGAGTCGAGCACGAGCGACAGGAACGTCCACAGCTGCAGCACGATCTGGTGCGCACCGACCGCCGCGGCCGACGTCCGGGCCGCCACGGCCGCGGCCGAGACGAAACAGGCCTGGAACGCGAGGCTCCGCAGCACGAGATCTCGCCCCATGCCCAACTGGGCGCGCATGACCGCCGGATGCGGCCGCAGCGAGACCCGCTCGGCGAGCAGGGCGCGCAGGAACATGCTCGCCGAGATCACCTGCGCGACGAGGTTCGCCACCGCGGAACCTTCCAGGCCCCACCCGGCCACGTACACCAGCAGCGGGCACAGCACGGCCGAAATCCCGTTGCCAGCCAGCACATAGCGCAGTGGCCGGACCGCGTCCTGCACGCCGCGCATCCAGCCGTTGCCGGCCATCGTGACGAGGATCAGCGGTGCGCCGCACAGCGCGATCCGCAGCCACGACACCGCCGCGCCCGCGATCTCGTCATTGCCGGCCAGCGCCCGCGCGATCGGCCCGGCCAGCAGTTGACCCGCGGCGAGCAGGACCAGCCCGACGAGGATCGCGAGCCAGGTCGCCTGCACGCCTTCGCTCACCGCCTCCGCGCGGCGGCCCGCGCCGTGCAGCCGGGCCGTGCGCGCGGTCGTGCCGTAGGACAGGAAGGTCAGCTGGGTGGAGATCTGCGAGAGCACCACGCCACCGAGCGCGAGCCCGGCGAGTGGGAGTGCGCCCAGGTGGCCGACGACCGCGGTGTCGACGAGGACGTACAGCGGTTCGGCGCACAGCACGCCGAGCGCGGGGATCGCGAGCCCGAACACCTGCTTCGCGGGTACCCCGGTCATCTGCACGCTCAGCACATTAGCCGGGCCTACAGGAGCGGGGCGCCTGCCAGGGCGTCGCGTACGGCGGCGAGCACCTCCTCCTCGGTGCCGTGCACGGTGCAGCCCGCGGCGAGCCGGTGCCCGCCGCCGCCGAGCCGGCGCGCGGCGGCCGAGACGTCGATCTTCCCGACCGCGCGCAGCGACACGGTCCACTCTCGGGGCCCCTGCTGCTTGAACGCGGCGGCGACCTCGGCGTCCCGGATGGACCGCACGACGTCGACCACGGCCTCGACCTCTTCGAGGCGGACGTCCGCCGCCGCTTCGAGGGTCACGTAGGCATAGGCGAGCCCGTACCCCTGGGCGGCTTCGGGCTCCAGCCGGGCGGTGCCGAGTGCCTTCGACAGCATCGGCAGCCAGGCGAACGGGTGGTCGTCGACGACCTCCCTGGCGAGCCGGTCCGGGTCGACGCCCGCCTCGAGCAGGCGGGCGGCGGCGCGGTGCGTCGACGGTGTCGCGCGCCGGAAACCGCTCGTGTCGGTCACCAGGCCGGCGTAGAGGCACCGCGCGATGGGCTCGTCCAGCGGCACGCCCAGTTCGTCGAGCAGCTTCAACACGAGCACCACGGTCGCCTCGGCGGAATCGTCCACGACATGGTGCGTGCCATAGCGGGTGTTCGAGGCGTGATGGTCGATCACCAGGACCGAGCCGCCCGCGGCCTTCGTCGCCTCGACCCGGTCGGCGAGCGACCCCAGCCGCGCGGGCGCCGGGGTGTCACAGCAGACGACCAGCGGGCTCGAAGCCGGGACCTCCGCGGCCGGGACCACGAGGTTGCCCGCGTCCAGCCCGCGCAAGCTCTCCGGGATCTCGCCGGGCAGCGCGAACGACACCCGCACGGTCGCTCCTCGCTGGTGCAGCGCGCGGCCGAGCGCGAGCGCGCTGCCGAGCGCGTCGGCGTCGGGGCGGACGTGGGCCAGCAGCGTGACGTCGGTGGCGGCCCGCAACAGGTCGAGCGGCGAAGAAGGGCTCATGCGGGCAAGCTACGCTTTTCCGCGATGTTCGACTATGGGATCCTCCTCTACCCCTCGGCCAACCGGGTCTACGCCGACGCCTCGGCCGCGCTGCTGCGCGCCGAACTGGGCGTGTTCGGCCAGGCGCTGAGCACCACGCCCGAAGAGCTCGGCGAACGGCGTCTCGGCGGCGTCACCTACGTGACGTTCTCGACCACCGCCCGGCTGTCCGAAGAGGACGTCGAGCTGCTGTCGAACCTGTCCTCGCTGTATGCCCTGTTCGAGCTGACCGGCGAGCTGCTGCGCCCGGTCGAGGTCGCGCCGCTGGACGAGTTCGGCTCGGACCTGCTCACCATCCAGAAGTACGCCGGCAAGACCAACGAGCTGTTCACCAGGCTGCTGCTGAACGTCACGCTGCTGTCCACTTCGGACCCCACGGCCTTCCTGCGCGAGCCCCTGCACGTCCTGGACCCGCTGTGCGGCCGGGGAACCACCCTCAACCAGGCGATGAACTACGGCCTCGACGCGACGGGCATCGAGCTCGACCGGCGCGATTTCGACGCCTACGAGCAGTTCGTCAAGACCTGGCTGCGCACCCACCGGATCAAGCACACCGTGGAGTCGGGACAGTTGCGGCGCAACAAGGTCAAGCTGGGCCAGCGGCTCGAGCTCGCCTTCGCGGTGACCAAGGAGCAGTACAAGGCGGGCGAACTCCGCCACGTCACCTACTACAACTGCGACACCGTGACCGGGGCGGACCTGCTGAAGGCCGGTTCCGTGGACGCGATCGTCACCGACGCGCCCTACGGCGTGCAGCACGGCAGCCACCGTTCCCAGGAGCTGTCCCGCAACCCGCGCGAGCTGCTGGCCCAGGCGGTTCCGGCCTGGGTGCGCACGCTGCGCTCCGGCGGCGCGCTCGGGATCTCGTGGAACACCAACGTCACCAAACGTGTGGAGATCGCAGAGATCCTCACGGCGGCCGGGCTCGAGGTGCGGGAACTGGGCGAGTTCGCGCACCGGGTCGACCAGGCGATCCTGCGGGATCTGCTGGTGGCCCGGAAGCCCTGACGCGCCCCGGGTTGAGAACCGGGAGAGCGGGTACCCGCGCGGCATGGGCCTGACACGATGGATCCGGGACTGGCCGGTGCTCCGGCAGTGGACCGAGCACGACGCCACGGGGCGCGGGGCCGCGGCGAAGAGCCGGGCGAGCCTGGAGCTGACGCCGCGGACCGCGAACGCGGACCGGGTCGCGAAGTCGGTTTGTCCTTATTGTGCGGTCGGCTGCGGGCAGAACGTTTACGTCGAGCACGGCGAGGTCACCCAGATCGAGGGCGACCCGGACTCGCCGGTGAGCCGCGGCCGGTTGTGCCCCAAGGGGTCCGCGAGCCTCCAGCTGACCACCGGGTCCGCCCGCGAGCACAAGGTGCGCTACCGCCGTCCATACGGGACGGACTGGGAGGAGCTGGACCTCAGCACCGCGATGGACATGATCGCCGAACGGACCATCGTCGGCCGCGCGAAGGGCTGGCAATGGGAATCGGACGGGATGCGGACCCGCCGCACGATGGGCATCGCGAGCCTCGGCGGGGCCACTTTGGACAACGAAGAGAATTACCTGATCAAGAAGCTGTTCACCGCGCTCGGCGCCGTGCAGATCGAGAACCAGGCCCGTATTTGACACTCCTCCACGGTTCCCGGTCTGGGCACCTCCTTCGGTCGTGGCGGGGCCACGACGTTCCAGCAGGACCTGGCGAACGCCGACTGCATCGTCATCGAAGGCTCGAACATGGCCGAATGCCATCCCGTCGGGTTCCAGTGGGTGATGGAGGCGAAAGCCCGTGGCGCCAAGGTGATCCACGTCGATCCGCGGTTCACCCGCACGAGCGCGCTCGCGGACCTCCACGTGCCGCTGCGGGCCGGCACGGACATCGCGTTCCTCGGCGGGATCATCCACCACGTCCTCGAGGAGGAGAAGTACTTTCGCGACTATCTGCTGGCCTACACGAACGCGTCCACGATCATCGCCGAGGAGTTCGCCGGCACCGAGGACCTCGACGGGGTCTTCTCCGGGCTCGACCGTGAACACCGCAGCTACGACACCTCGACCTGGCAGTACGACGGCGCGGAGATGCAGGCCGCTTCCGGCGAGCGCGACCAGGAGTGGGACCGCCGCACCGGAAGGGGCAGCTCGGTGTCGCGCGCCGGGCGCGGTGAGGCACACGGCTCGGGTGGCGCGGAGATCCAGGCCACGCCGCGCACGGATCCGACGCTGACGCACCCGAGGTGTGTGTTCCAGCTCCTCAAACGGCATTACGCGCGCTACACCCCAGAACTGGTGGAGGAGATCTGCGGGGTCCCGCAGGACACCTTCCGCCAGGTGTGCGAACTGCTCGCCGAGAACTCCGGGCGGGACCGCACGAGCGCGTTCGCCTACGCGGTCGGCTGGACGCAGCACACCGTGGGCGTGCAGTACATCCGCACCGCGTCGATCCTGCAGTCGCTGCTGGGCAACATCGGCCGTCCCGGCGGCGGGATCCTCGCGCTGCGCGGGCACGCGTCGATCCAGGGCTCCACCGATATCCCGACCCTGTTCAACTTGCTGCCCGGCTACCTCCCGATGCCGCACGCGCACACCGACGAGAACCTCGACACATTCGTCCAGGCCGAGTCGACGCGCAAGGGCTACTGGGCCAACATGCGCTCGTACCTGGTGAGCCTGCTCAAGGCCTACTGGGGCGACGCGGCCCGGCCGGACAACGAGTTCTGCTTCGACTACCTCCCGCGGCTGACCGGCAGCCACAGCACCTACGAGACCGTGCTCGGCCAGCTGCGCGGCGAATGCACCGGCTACTTCCTGATGGGTGAGAACCCGGCCGTTGGCTCGTCGAACGGGAAGCAGCAGCGGCTGGGCATGGCCAACCTCGACTGGCTGGTCGTCCGGGACTTCTCGCTCATCGAGAGCGCGACCTGGTGGAAGGACGGTCCCGAGATCGAAAGCGGCGAGTTGCGCACCGAGGACATCGGCACTGAGGTGTTCTTCCTGCCCGCCGCCGCGCACACCGAAAAGGACGGCAGCTTCACCAACACCCAGCGCCTGCTGCAATGGCACCACCAGGCGGTCGAGCCGCCCGGTGACGCGCGCAGCGAGCTGTGGTTCATGTATCACCTGGGCCGCAGGATCCGGGAGAAGCTGGCGCGGTCCGCCGACGAGCGGGACCGCCCGGTGCTCGAGCTGACCTGGGAGTACCCCACGAAGGGCGCGATCGCGGAACCCGATGCCGACGCCGTGCTCGCCGAGATCAACGGGTGGAACGCCGAGGGCGAACCGCTGGGCTCCTACGAGCAGCTCCGCGACGACGGCTCGACCACCTGCGGCTGCTGGATCTACTGCGGGGTCCGCAAGGAGGGCGTCAACCAGGCCGCGCGCCGCAAACCCGGTGCCGAGCAGAACTGGGTCGCGGGCGAATGGGGCTGGGCGTGGCCGGCGAACCGGCGCATCCTCTACAACCGCGCCTCGGCCGATCCGGACGGCAAACCGTGGAGCGCGCGCAAGGCCCTGGTGTGGTGGGACGGCGAGCGGAAGCAGTGGACCGGGCACGACGTCGCCGACTTCAAGGTCACCAAACCGCCGGACTTCCGGCCCGGGGAAGACGCCACCGGACCGGACGCGCTGACCGGGACCGACGCGTTCATCATGCAGGCCGACGGCAAGGCGTGGCTCTACGCCCCCGCGGGGCTGACCGACGGTCCCCTGCCCGCGCACTACGAACCGCAGGAGTCGCCGTTCGGGAACCTGCTCTACCGCCAGCAGCACAACCCGGTCCGCCAGGTACTGACGAACAAGACCAACCTGCTCCAGCCCAGCGGGAACGAGCCCGGCGCCGAGGTGTTCCCGTTCGTGCTGACCACCTACCGGCTCACCGAGCATCACACCGCGGGCGGGATGAGCCGCTGGCAGCCGTATCTGGCGGAGCTGCAACCCGAACCGTTCTGCGAGGTCTCCCCCGAACTGGCCGCGGAACGGGGGCTCGAGCACACCGGCTGGGCCACGATCGTGACCGCGCGCAGCGCGATCGAGGCCCGGGTGCTGGTGACCGGCCGGCTCACCCCGCTGCGGGTGCAGGGCCGCACGCTGCACCAGGTCGGGCTGCCCTACCACTGGGGCCCGAACGGGCTCAGCACCGGCGACAGCGCCAACGACCTGACCTCGGTGAGCCTCGATCCGAACAGCCATATCCAGGAGAGCAAGGCGCTCACCTGCGACATCCGCCCCGGCCGCAGGCCCCGCGGCCCCGCCCAGGTGCGGCTGGTCGAGGAGTACCGGCGGCGCGCCGGTATCACCACGGACACGGGAACGGAGGTGTGAGCGTGACCGGTTCACCGCGGATGGGGTTCTTCACCGACACCAGCGTGTGCATCGGGTGCAAGGCGTGCGAGGTCGCGTGCAAGGAGTGGAACGCGGTGCCGGACGACGGGCTCGAGCTGTCCGGCATGTCCTACGACAACACCGTCGGCCTCGGCGCGGACACCTGGCGCCACGTCGCGTTCATCGAGCAGCACAAACCACTCGCGAGCCAGGAATCCGACGCGCTCTCGATGGCCGAAACCGGTGACGGGGAAACCGGCTTCCGGTGGCTGATGTCCTCGGACGTGTGCAAGCACTGCACCGAGGCGGCCTGCCTCGACGTCTGCCCCACCGGCTCGCTCTTCCGCACCGAATTCGGCACGGTCGTGGTGCAGGAGGACATCTGCAACGGATGCGGCTACTGCGTGCCCGCCTGCCCCTACGGGGTCATCGACCAGCGCAAGGACGACGGGCGCGCCTGGAAGTGCACGCTGTGCTACGACCGGCTCGGCGACGGGCTGGAACCCGCCTGCGCCAAGGCGTGCCCGACCGATTCGATCCAGTTCGGACCGCTCGGCGAACTGCGCGAGCGCGCGCGGGGCCGGGTGCGGCAACTCCAGGACGCGGGTGTGCACGATGCCCGGCTCTACGGCGAGAACCCCGATGACGGCGTCGGTGGCGACGGCGCGTTCTTCCTGCTGCTCGACGCGCCGGAGGTCTACGGGCTGCCGCCGGATCCCCAGGCCACCACCCGGGACCTGCCCTCGATGTGGCGGCACGTGGCCACCGCCGCGGCCGCGCTGGCGGGCGCGGCACTGACGGCATTCCTCGGCACAGTAAGGGAAAAGCGGAAATGAACGACCACAAAGCCCGCACCGGCCACCGCGGGCGCGGCGAGCAGCCGATGGTCCCCGACGCCGAATTCTCCTCCTACTACGGGAAACCGGTGCTGAACGCGCCGGTGTGGCACTCTCCCGACATTCCCGGCTACCTGTTCCTCGGTGGCCTCGCGGGTGCCTCCTCGCTGCTCGGCGCCGGCTCACACGCGACCGGCCGTCCGGCGCTCGCGCGAGTCGCGAAGACCGGGGCGTTCGGCGCGATGAGCCTGTCACTCGCCGCGCTCGTCCACGACCTCGGCCGCCCGTCCCGGTTCCTCAACATGCTGCGGGTGTTCAAGGTGACCTCGCCCATGAGCGTCGGTTCCTGGCTGCTCGCCGGGTACGGCCCGCTGGCCGGTGCCGCGGCGTTCTCCGCGGTCGCCGGCAAGCTGCCCCGGATCGGGGCGGCGGCGACCGCGGGTTCGGCGCTGCTCGGCCCCGCGGTGGCCACCTACACCGGGGCGCTGATCAGCGACACCGCGGTACCGGCGTGGCACGAGGGCTACCGGGAAATGCCGTACGTGTTCGCCGGCTCTGGTGCGACCGCGGCCGGTGGTCTCGGCCTGCTTGCCGCGCCCGGCAGGGAAAGCGCTCCGGCACGCGCGCTCGCCGTGCTCGGTGTCGCGCTCGAGGGCGCCGCGGTGTCGCGGATGCGGCAGCGGCTCGGGATGATCGCCGAGCCCTACCGGTCGGGCAACGGCGGCCGGTACCTGCGCGCGGGCGAACTCCTGTCCGCGGCCGGGGTGGCCGGTGCCGTCCTCGGCCGCCGCAACGGGATGGTGCGGCGGTTGTCCGGTGCCGCGCTGATCGCCGCCTCCGCCGCGACGCGGTGGGGAATCTTCCACGGCGGCAAGGATTCCGCGAACGATCCGAAGTACACCGTGGTGCCCCAGCGCGAGCGGCTACGCGAGTGAGCGCACCGCGGGCGCGAGAGCCTCTTCGCACCACTGCCGGAAGGTGGTGGGCGTGTCGATCTCGTGTCGGGGCGCACGGGTGACGCCGAGGTTCAGCCCATTGTCGGCCGCGACCATCATGTCCAGCATGCCCTGGGCCATCGCCTCCGAGACACCGCGAGCGGTCAACTGGTTCTTGAGCGCGTCGCCGGGGATCCGCTCGTATCGGACCGGCAGGCCGAGCACCTCGGTCATGACGGCCGCCATGCCGTCGGCGGACGGGTCCTGCGGCCCGAGCACCGGGACCTCTTCCTGACCGGACCAGGTGGGGTCGAGTAGCAGCCGCGCGGCCACGGCGGCGATATCGCGGGCGGCGACGGTCGGCTGCCGGAGTCCGGCGGAAAGGATGTCGGAGAACAGGCCCTGTTCCTTGATCGACCGGACCTGGCGCAGCATGTTGTCCATGAACGCGGGCATGGTCAGCGCGCGGAACGCCGCACCGGTGCTCGCGAGCAGATCGTCCATGGCCAGCGAACCGGTCACGAGCCCGGCTTCGAAGACCCCGGACGCGTATGCCGCCGAGCCCGTCGAAGCGGTCACCCTGTTCTGCGGGCGGTTCCTGCAACTGCTCACCTGGGACGCGCAGGTGCGGACCTGCCGGCTGAGCATCGCCGCGGCCGAGCGGCTGGGCGGCTATCTCGCCGAACGCGATCCGCGAAGTGGTCACCGCCGCCGTGCGCGGCTGACCTGCGCACCGATGAGTTCTCCCGTGCCGGCCGGTAGGTACCGGCGAAACGACCTCATGGGAGGACTCGATGGACGACAGGCAACGATGGGTGCTCGCGCTGACCTCGGTCGCGGCGCTCATGGTCATGCTCGACATGCTGGTGGTCACCACCGCACTCGATGCGATCCGCCGGACGCTCGGCGCGAGCATCACGGGTCTCGAATGGACGGTGAACGCCTTCACGCTCGCCTTCGCGGTGTTCCTGATGACCGCCTCGGCGCTCGGTGACCGGCTCGGACGGCGCAAGATGCTCGTCGCGGGGCTCGCGGTGTTCACGCTCGCGTCGGCCGCGTGTGCGGTCGCGCCCGGCACCGGCGCCCTGATCGCGGCCAGAGCGGCGCAGGGCCTCGGCGCCGCGATGGTCATGCCGCTGGCGTTTTCCCTGCTGTCGGCGGCTTTCCCGCCCGAGCGCAGGGCGAAGGCGCTCGGCCTGTTCAGCGGGGTGACCGGGCTGGCGACGCTCGGCGGCCCGCTGCTCGGCGGGGCGATCGTGCAGGGGCTGAGCTGGCAGTGGATCTTCTGGCTGAACGTGCCGCTGGGCCTGGTGGTGATCCCGCTCGTGCGTGCCCGGATACCGGAGAGCACCGGCCCGGCGGCGCCGCTGGACCTGCCCGGCGTGACGCTCGTGACGGGTGCGGCGTTCGGCGTGGTGTGGGCGCTGGTGCACGGCAACGGCTACGGCTGGACCAGGCTGGACGTGCTCGGGCCGCTCGCGGTCGGGCTCGCGCTCGGCGCGGGGTTCGTCTGGTGGGAACGGCGCTCCCCCGCGCCGATGCTGCCGATGCGCCTGTTCCGGTCTCGCGCGTTCTCCGCCGGCAACGCGACCGGTTTCCTGCTGTACGCGTCGATCTTCGGCACGGCCTTCTTCCTGCCGCAGTTCCTGCAGATCGCGCTCCACTACGGACCTTTGCGGGCCGGGCTCGCGCTGGTGCCGTGGACGATGACGCTGACGCTCGTCGCCCCGGTGGCGGGCACGCGGATCGCGCGCTTCGGGGAGCGGCCACTGCTCGCCGGCGGCCTGTTCCTGCAGGCCGTGGGGTTCGCCTGGATCGCGCTGATCGCCGGCCCTTCGCTGCCCTACGCGCTGCTGGTCCCGCCGCTGGTGCTCGCGGGAACCGGGGTGTCGATGGCGATGCCGGCCGCGCAGCACGCGGTGATCAACTCGGTAGGCCCGGCGGAACTCGGGAAGGCCTCGGGCGCGTTCAACACCCTGCGGCAGCTCGGCGGCACGTTCGGCGTCGTGATCGTGGCGACGGTGTTCACCGCGGCCGGCGGCTACGGCTCGCCCGCGACGTTCACGGCCGGGTTCGGCCCGGCCGTGGGCACCGCTGCGGTGCTCTCGCTCACCGCCGCGGTTGCGGGGTTGTGGCTGCCGGGGCGGCGGGTGAACAGTGAACCCGCCGAACCGGTTCTGGAGGTTTCCCGATGACGACGGACTTCGCCGAGCGCACCGACCCGTTCCGCCGGGAGCTGCTGTCCTACTGCTACCGCATGCTCGGCTCGATCCATGACGCCGAGGATCTGGTGCAGGAGACCTACCTGCGGGCCTGGCGCGCGCACGCGGATTTCGACGAGCGGCGGGCGTCGCTGCGGACCTGGCTGTACCGCATCGCGACCAACGCGTGCCTGAACGCACTCGAGGGCAGGGGCCGCCGCCCGTTGCCTTCGGGGCTCGCCGGACCGGTCGAGGCCGTTGGCGATCATCTGGACTGGGATGCGGAAACCCCGTGGCTGCAACCATTTCCGGGTGACCCGGCGACGGCGGCCGAATCGCGGGAGAGTATCCGGATCGCGTTCGTCGCGGCACTGCAGCATCTCCCGGCGCGGCAGCGTGCCGTGCTGATCCTGCGGGATGTGCTGGCATGGCGGGCCGCGGAAGTCGCGGCGCTGCTCGACACCACCACGGCCGGCGTGAACAGCGCGCTGCAACGCGCCCGCGCGCAGCTCGCGGAGCTCACGCCGGCGGAGGTGGCCGAACCGTCGGAGGCCGAACGCCGCGCGACGCTGGAGCGGTACGTCGCCGCGTTCGTCGCCGGGGACGTGACGGCGCTGGCCGCGCTGCTGCGTGCGGACGTCGAACTCGAGATGCCGCCTTACCCCATGTGGTTCTCGGGTATCGGCCCGGTGCGCGGGTTCCTCGGACCGCGCGTCCGTCCCGGCCGGTGGCGGGCGCGGGAGGCGCTGGTCAACGGCGAGCCCGGGATGGCGGGATACGTGCTCCGCGACGGTGTGTACCGCGCGCACGCGCTGCACACGCTCACGATCACGAAAACCGGCATCGCTCGGATCGTGGCCTTCCAGGAACCAGCCCTCTTCCCCCTGTTCGCCCTCCCCCCAACCACCCCCTAATCCCAATGCCGCGTAGTTAGGGCTTGCGAGTTGATGTCAAGTGGGTCTGTGTGGCGCCTGCGTGTCTGACAATG
>NZ_VDFW01000024.1 GCF_006152065.1 Amycolatopsis alkalitolerans | reverse complement strand
GCCGCGGTCCCCGCCGCGGGCCAGGCCGCGCCCGTGGCCGAGCCGGGGCGCCATGCGCGCCCGGCCCCGCCGCAACCCGAGGCGGAGCCGGTGCCGTCGGCGTTGCGCGGCAAGGGGCTCGGCGAGGGCAACGGGCAGAGCGGGCTCACCTTCTCCGGGCCGGCCGAGCAGGGCGGCGTGCAGCGCAGCGGCGCTGGCACGAAGAAGCAGTCGGCCGGTGGTGGTTCCGCAGCGGGCGGCACCCGCCGCGAGCGCCGTGCGGCTGCCCGTGCCGAAGCGAAGAAGTCCAAGAAGAGCGGCCACTGAGTCGTGTGAGGGGCCCGCCGCGAACGGCGGGCCCCCTTACTTTCACCGCGGGGCGATCACGTCGAACACCGTGCAACGCCACGTGTCGTCAAGCAGGTCGAAGCGGGCCGCCACCGCGTACACGCGCGTTGCGGTCGCCACCGTCGCCGCCACTTCGTAGGACGAAGGCGGCACGACGCAGCCTCGGATGCCCCTCAACTGCGGCCGCGCGATTCGCAGCGGGGGCTGGACGACCAGTTGCGCCTGCAGCCGGAGGCCCGTCCAGCCCTGCACATGCGTCACCGACCTGCGCCCGGTGCGGACCTCCAGCAGCGCGTTCACCACGGAACGGACGTGCGCCAGCGGCAGCGGCGGGCCGTCCGGGCCCGACCGCCGATTTCTCGGCCGCGCCGGCGGCCGCCTGCCTCCAGACAGCAGACGGCCCAGCTCGCGATATGGCTCGTACCAGGTCAGCGGTGTCAACACCCGCTCGCCTCCCCCAGGAAGTTCGGATCATTCGACCGTTATGAGGGGGAAGTCCGAATCGTTCGGCCCGATGGAACCCGAACCGGTGACGACTATGGTCGGACGCATGCTCAGGGGGCTCGTGATCGACTACGCCGGGGTGCTCACCGACCCCGACGCCGACGCCTTGTACGCGGCGATCGGCGGGCTGCGCGACCGCGGTATCCGGACCGCCCTGCTGTCCAACGCCACGGGCGGCAGCCAGGCCAAGGCCCGGTTGGCCCGCTGGTTCGACGCACTTGTCTTCTCCGGCGAGGTCGGCTTCGCGAAGCCGTCCCGGCAGGTCTACCTGATCACCGCTGAGCGGCTGCGCCTGCCCGCCGCCGCCTGCGTCTTCATCGACGACTCGCGCGGGAACGTCGACGGAGCCGTGGCCGCCGGCATGACCGGGGTGCACCACACCTCCATCGAGGCGACGCTCGTCGAGCTCAGCGCGTTGTTTCCCGCCTGACGAGGTCGAAGCACAGCACCGCCGCGGCGGCCGACACGTTCAGCGACTCGACGGCCCCGGGCATCGGGATCGACAACCGCCCGGTCAGCAGGTGCTTGACCTCGTCCGACACCCCCGCCGTCTCGCCGCCCAGCACGAAGGCCGCCCGCTCGGGCAGCTCGGCGGAGAACAGCGGTTCCCCGCCCGACGCGCTCAGCCCGTACAGCCGGTACCCGGTGTCGGACAGCATCCCCGCCGCCTCCGCGGCCGTCGCGCAGCGCAGGACCGGTGCGCGGAACGCGACCCCGGCCGAGGCCTTCACCACCAGCGGGTCCAGCGCCGCGACCCCGCGCCGTGGCACGACGACGCCGCCGATCCCGGCCGCCGTGGCGGTGCGGAGGATCATGCCGACGTTCGCGGGCGTGGTGATCCCGTCGAGCAGGATGACCCGGGTGGGCAGCGGCGCGCTCGCCAGCGCGGCCGACAGCGGCCGCATCCGGGGCGCGACGACGTCCGCGAGCACACCCTGGTCCTGCTTCCCGTTGCCGGCCAGTACCTTCACACGATGCGCGCTTGCGCGGTGCACCGGAACACCGGCCCTGCGCGCGGCCTGCTCGATTTCGGGGGCTCGCGCCGTGTCCGCCAGGATCACCTTGTCGACCCGCAGCCCCGCATCGCCCAGCGCTTCGAGCACCGGCTTGCGGCCGTAGACGGTGAGAAAACGGTCCTTCGGAGATACCTGAGTTTCGTGCACGCCCCAAGTACAGCAGCCTGTGCCAGCGCCAGCCCCTCTCCCTCCACCGCCCTCAACGGAGGCGCTTCGCGCCGCTACATTGACTTTATGCCCGACCGGCTCTCGGCGCTCGACGCGTCGTTCCTCTACCTGGAGGACGCCGTGACCCCGATGCATGTGGGCGGTGTCGCGGTGTTCGAGCGCCCCCGCGACGGGTTCGACTACGAGCAGCTCCTGTGCCTGGTGCGCCAGCGGCTGGGCTACCTGCCGCGCTACCGGCAGCGCGTGCTCCCGGTGCCGGGGCGTATCGCCCGGCCGGTCTGGGTCGACGACGTCGACTTCGACCTCAACTACCACGTGCGCCGCTCCGCGCTGCCGTCTCCGGGCAGCGACGAGCAGCTGTTCGACCTGGTCGCCCAGCTGATGGCGCGGCCGATGGATCACGGGCGCCCGCTCTGGGAGGCGTACTTCGTCGAAGCCCTCGCCGGCGACCGGGTCGCGCTCGTCACGAAGACGCACCAGGCGGTGGTGGACGGGATCGGCACGGTCGAGCTCGGCCAGCTGATCCTCGACACGGCACCGCAGCCGTGTGAACCGTACGACCACGCCGACACCTGGGCGCCCCGCCGGATGCCGTCCAACGCGCAACTGGTCCTCGACGCGGTGAGCGACACGGTGCAGCGGCCGGGCGAGCTGGTGGAGAACATCCGGACCGCCGCCGGGGACGCCGCCGCAGCCGCGGACAAGCTCTCCGGCACGGTCGGCGGGCTCGTCTCCGCGCTGCGCACGATCACGCGTCCCGCCCCGTCCGGGCCGTTGAACAGGCCGGTCAGCGGTGGGCGCGTGTTCGCCGCCGTGCGCACCCGCCTCGAGAACTATCGCTGGATCCGCGCGCAGCTCGGCGGCACAGTCAACGACATCGTCCTGACCGTGCTCACCGGCGCGCTCCGCGAGTGGCTGCTCTCACGCGGCGAGAGCCTCCACGCGAGCGCCACCCTGCGCGCGCTAGTACCGATGGCCGTGCTCGAACCGGACACGGTCGAGTTCTTCACCGCCGGGCTGGTGAACAACCAGGTCGAGGCCCACCTGCTGGATCTGCCGGTCGGCGAGCCGAACCCGGTGCTGCGGCTGCGGCATATCAGCCACGCGATGCGCGTCTACACCGACTCCAGCCGCTCGGTCGCGGCGCGTGCCATGCTGAAGGTGGGCGGGTTCGCGCCGGCGACGATGCATTCGCTGGCGGCGCGGGCCGCCGGGTCGTTCTCCGGCCGGATCTTCAACCTGGTGATCACCAACTCACCGGGTCCGCAGCAGCCGCTGTATGCGGGGATGGCGAGGCTGGCGGAGATGTACCCGGTGATCCCGCTGGCGCGCAACCAGGCACTGGCCATCGGGGTAACGTCCTACCACGGGAATGTCTACTTCGGACTGAACGGGGACCGCAAGGCCGTGTCCGACGTGGGGAACCTGGCCGCGATGGTCGAGGATTCGCTGGACGAACTGAAGGGGACGCACTGGTGAGGGTCTATCTACCGGCGACGATCGGGATGCTGCGCAAGCTCGTGTCCGAGGGCAAGCTGCAGCCGCCCGGCGGCACCGGGTTCGCGCTCACCCCGGCGCTGCGCGAGTCCTATGTCAGCGGTGACACCGAGGAGCTCGAGTACGCCGCGATGCTCGACGCGGCTCGCGCGTCGCTGCGGCTGCTCGGTGACGAGGAGAAGGAGCTGCCCCGCCGGGTGGTGATCTCGGTCGACGTCGGGAACGCCACCATCCGGCCCGATCTGGACGCGGCCGTGGTGAAGCTGTCCGGGCCGATCGTGCTCGACGAGGTCGCGGCCGTACATGTGGACACCGAAGAAGCCGAGAAAGCCGTCCGCGCGGCGGCGGCCGTGATCGACGCCGCGGACCTCGGCGACCTCGACGCGGAGTTCACCCTCGGCGAGGCCGAGGATCACGACCTGGCTTGGTATGCACCGCAGGAGCTGCCTTTTCTCTTGGAGTTGCTCTAGGAGTCTCTGATGGACGCCGTCACGAACGTGCCCAGCCCGCGCAACGAACCGGTCCTCACCTACGCGCCCGGGACGCTGGAACGCGAGTCGCTGCTGCGGCGGCTCGCGGAGCTCGAAGCCGAGAAACACGAGCTGCCGCAGACGATCGGCGGCCGCAGAAGGCTCGCCGGGGGAGACTCGTTCGACGTCGTCCAGCCCCATGACCACGGGCATGTGCTCGGGGCGTCCGCGCAGGCGACGCCGGAGGACGTGGCGGACGCGGTCGAAGCCGCGAAGGCCGCCGCGCCGGGGTGGCGGGAGCTGCCGTTCGACGAGCGGGTCGCGGTCTTCCTGCGGGCCGCGGATCTGATGGCCGGCAAGTACCGCGACACGCTCAACGCCGCGACCATGCTGGGGCAGTCGAAATCCGTGCAGCAGGCGGAGATCGACGCGGCCTGCGAGCTGATCGACTTCCTCCGGTTCAACGTGCACTACGCGCGCCGGATCCTCGCCGAGCAGCCGAACTCGGCGCCGGGCAGCTGGAACCGGATGGACTACCGGCCGCTGGACGGGTTCGTCGTCGCGATCACCCCGTTCAACTTCACCGCGATCGCCGGCAACCTGCCGAGCGCCCCCGCCATCATGGGCAACACCGTGGTGTGGAAGCCGACGCCGACGCAACAGCTGGCCGCGCACTACACGATGCTCGCCTTCGAGGAGGCCGGCCTGCCGCCCGGGGTGCTCAACCAGGTGACCGGCGACGGTCATGCGGTGAGCCAGGTCGCGCTGGCCGACCCGGGGTTCGCCGGACTGCACTTCACCGGCTCGACCGCGACGTTCAAGCTGCTGTGGCGGCGGATCGCGGAGAACCTCGACGCGTACCGCAGCTACCCGCGGATCGTCGGGGAGACCGGCGGCAAGGACTTCCTCATCGCCCATTCCTCGGCCCGCACGGACAAGCTCGTCGCCGCACTCGTGCGCGGTGCTTTCGAGTACCAGGGCCAGAAATGTTCGGCGGCTTCGCGCGCGTACCTCCCGCGTTCACTGTGGGAGGGCGGGCTGCGAGACGAGCTGGCGGACCTGACGCGGACCGTGAAATACGGTGATATCACCGACTTCTCGCTGTTCGGCGGCGCGGTCATCGACGCGCGTGCCTTCGCCAAGCACCGGAAACTGCTGTCCACCGTGGACTCCGATCCGGCGCTGCGCACCCTCGTCGGCGGGCACTGCGACGACTCGATCGGCTATTTCGTCGAACCCACCGTGCTGGTCTCCGACGACCCGGGGCACGACGTGTTCTCGATCGAATACTTCGGACCGATCCTCGCCGTGCACGTCTACGAGGACGCCGAGTACCCGGCGATCCTCGAACAGGCGGACAGCGTCTCGCCGTACGCGCTCACCGGCGCGGTGTTCGCCGAAGACCGCGCGGCCATCCAGCAGGCGCACCAGGCGCTGCGGTTCACCGCGGGCAATTTCTACGTCAACGACAAGCCGACCGGCTCGATCGTGAGCCAGCAGCCGTTCGGCGGCTCACGGGCGTCGGGCACCAACGACAAGGCGGGTTCGATGTTCAACCTGCTGCGCTGGACGAGCCCGCGCTCGATCAAGGAGACCTTCGACGCGCCGACCGGCGTCGGCTACCCGCATATGGGGTAGCCGACGCCGGTCGTCAGTTGGGCAGCTTGAGCTCGCCGACCTGGTCGGCGGGCGGGGCCTGCACGTCGACCGGGACACCCCAGTCGGTGTATTTCACGGTGATCTTCATGCTCTGCATCCCGGCGGGTGCCTCGCTGGAGGCCTTGAGCAGCGGGCTCATGTCCTCGGTGATCCGCACCGGAAGCTGGTCCTGGTTCAGCCACAGCTCGACCGGAACGATCAGCTGTTTCCCGGCGAGCTTGCGCAGCTCATCCTGCGACAGCCCGGTATCGGTGAACGTGTCGAGCGCCTTGATCAGGTCGACGTCGATCCAGTAGTGGGTCACCGGCTGGGCGTCGAGCGTCTCGTGAGCGCTGCGCGTGATCGTGCCGGCTTCCTGGATCTGCTGGAGCACCTTGCTTGGGTCGTTCTGCTGGGCCTGGGCGGTGCCCATCCGCTGGGCGATCGCGCTGTCCTGCGGCACCTTCCCCCATGGCTTGCCGCCGGTCATCTGCGCCCGGTACTGCTCGGGCACCTGCAGGTACATCGTCTTGTCCACGTACCGCAGCACTTCGTCGACCGGGCCGACCGTCATCGACAGCTGCATGGCGGAGTTTTCCCCGTCGAACCGCCCCTCACCCTGGCCGTTCATCGCCTGGTTGCCGAAGGCGATCTCCATGGCGAACTTCGCGGACTTGGCCTTGGCGGTCTGGTTCGTCGCGGCGCGGACGAGTTCCTGCGCGTTGCCGAACACCTGCGGATCCGCGGTCGGTGTCCCGGAAATCGGGCGTGCCCCGCAGCCGGTGAGCGTGAGCGCCAGCGCGAGCGCACCGACAGCGAAGACCTGTCTTGTTCTCATGATCCCCCAATCGCGTGAAGTGCTCGCTATGTTTCCAGACCGGCACGTGATCCCAGCAAACGACGCAAAGATCGCAACCGGCGCGCCTCCGGAACCTCGTCGAGCATGCAGTCGGGATCCTCGGGCGGCCCGAGATGGCCGCAGCCCGGCGGGCATTCCTCGGCCGCTTCGGCGAACTCCGGGAAGGCGGACACGATGTCGTCGGCCGTGATGTGCGCGAGCCCGAAGGACCGCACTCCGGGGGTGTCGATCACCCAGCCGCCGTCGGGCAGCGGCAGCGCGACCGCCGCGACCGAGGTGTGCCGCCCCTTGCCGACGGCGCTCACCTCGCCGGTGGCCAGTTCGGCGTCGGGGACCAGCCTGTTCACCAGTGTCGACTTGCCGACACCGGAGTGGCCAACCAGCGCGGAGACCCGGCCGCGCACGGTGTCCGCCAGCGGCAGCGAGTCCTCGTCGTGCCTCGTCACGAGTGCGGGCACGTCGAGGTCGGCGTAGCGGGCGAGCAACTCGTCGGGACTCGCGAGATCGGCCTTGGTCAGGCACAGCACCGGCCGCAGCCCGCCGGCGAAGCACGCGACGAGGCACCGGTCGATGAACCCGGTGCGGGGCGGCGGATCCGCCAGCGCGGTGACGATCAGCAACTGCTCGGCATTGGCCACGACGACTCGTTCGTAGGGATCCGTGTCGTCGGCCGTGCGGCGCAGCACGCTCGTGCGCTCCTCGACGCGAACGATCCGCGCGAGCGTGTCCGGCTTGCCGCTGACGTCGCCGACCAGGCCCACCTGATCGCCCACCACGACCGGCGTGCGGCCCAGTTCACGGGCCCGCATCGCGGTCACCTCGCGCGCCGGGTCACCGCCCATCGCGCAGGTCCAGCGGCCACGGTCGACGGCGACGACCATCGCCGCGACGGCGTCGGCGTGCTCGGGGCGGCGCTTGCTGCGGGGGCGTGAACCACGTCCGGGGCGCACCCGGACGTCGCTCTCGTCGAGCCTGCGCCAGTCCCTGCCCGCCAAACCGTGCTCCTCCTCGCCGGATATGTCCGCCCACGATGATCCCTGATGTGTGTCACGATGGATTCTTCAGCACCGGCATGAAGGAGCAGGCGACATGTGCGGCCGCTACGCCTCGACCAAGAATCCCGCTGATCTGGTCAAGGAGTTCGACGCGGTGGACGAGACGGACGGCAAGGCCCGCGACGCCGACTACAACGTCGCGCCGACCAAGAACGTGGTCACCGTCGTGCAGCGGCATCCGCGCGACGCCGAGGGCATCGTGCTCGACGACGAGCCGGCCGTGCGCAGCCTTCGTGTCATGCGCTGGGGGCTCGTGCCGTTCTGGGCGAAGGACCCGTCGGTCGGCAACCGCATGATCAACACGAGGGCCGAGACGGCGACCGGGAAGCCGGCGTTCAAGAGGGCACTGGCCAAGCGGCGCTGCCTGGTACCGGCCGACGGCTGGTACGAATGGCGCAAGACCGACGGCAAGAAGGAGCCGTTCTTCATGACCGGCGAGGACCTGGCGTTCGCCGGGATCTGGGAGAGCTGGCGCGACAAGAACGAGCCCGACGCCGAGCCGCTCATCACGTTCTCGATCATCACCACCGACGCGATCGGCCGGCTCACCGACATCCACGACCGGATGCCGCTGCTGATGGCGAAGGACAGCTGGGCGAACTGGCTCGACCCCGACCGCGACGAGGTCGGCGAGCTGCTGACCCCGCCGCGCGAGCTGATCGACACGCTGGAGCTGCGCCCGATCTCCGACCGCGTCAACAACGTCCGCAACAACGGGCCCGAGCTGATCGAGCGCGTCGAGGCCGGTGCGGCCGACCTCGATGACGCCCTGTTCCAAGTCCCGAAATGACCCGGATCGAGATTCCCACGCCGCACGGCCCGGCCCGTGCCGAACTGCACTGCGCCGAGGAGGGCGAGGCCCTGCTGCTGCTCGGGCACGGCGCCGCCGGCGGGTTCGGGGCGAAGGACCTCGTCGCGGTGACGCGGGCCGCGCAGGCCGCCGGGGTGGACGTAGCCCTGATCGAGCAGCCGTACCGGGTCGCGGGCCGTCGCGCCCCGGCTCCGGCGAAGCAGCTCGACGCGGCGTGGCTCGCGGTCGCGGAGGAGCTGAGCGAGCGGTTCGACGGGATGCCGCAGGTGTTCGGCGGCCGGTCTTCGGGTGCGCGGGTCGCCTGCCGGACGGCCGGCGCCGGGCAGGCGGTCGCCGTGCTGTGCCTGGCCTTTCCCGAACATCCGCCGGGCAGGCCGGAGAAGTCACGGCAGTCGGAGCTGGACGCCGTCGAGGTGCCGGCGCTCGTGGTCCAGGGCGAGACCGACCCGTTCGGCCGTCCGAAACCGGGCCCGCATCACGAGGTCGTCGTCATCCCGGGCACGCATGCCCTGGACAAGGACCTCGAAGCGCTGTCGCGGATCACCTCGGAGTGGCTGGTCCGCGTGCTGCGCCCGCTCGACTAGCGACGGTTTTGTGATTTTTCGGGTAAAGCGAACAAGGCGGGCGTGCACCTGGCACAATCCGGACATCTGACCTGATCCTGCGTAAAGGGAGACGCGATGTCCGCACACATGGACCAGCTGATCGCCCAGTTCGAGAACTTCCAGGCCAAGGTGCGCCAGGCCGAGGCCAGCTTCGCCGGGGTCGGCGACATGCAGGAGCGGATCGCGCAGGTCGAGAACTCGGTGACCTCTCCGGACGGCACGGTCACCGTCGTCGCGGGCGCGGGCGGGACGGTCACCGGTATCCGGCTCGCCCCGGGCGCCGTCCGCCTCGGCTCCGACCAGTTGGCCGCGACGATCATGAAGACCCTGCGCCAGGCCGTTGCTGGGGCCGTCCAGCAACAGGCCGGGATCGTCGACACCACGTTCGGTGACGCGTTCGGCGTCAACCTTTCGGACCAGGTTCGCGAGGCTCAGGCCGAGGCGTTCGGAACCGCGGCGGAGGAGCCTGCGTCGACACCACAAGCGCCGGCACCGCAAGCACAGCCGCGCAAGCGCCGGCCCGGCCCGCCGGACGACGACGACTACTTCGACCAGAACATCCTCCGCCGCTGACCGATCCGACCGAGGGGTGCCCGCATGTCCGAGGCAATACAGACCAACATCGACGCGATCGCCGGGTACTCCCGGCAACTCCCGTTCTACGAGCAGGAAGCGGACAAGTTCGGTGGTCTGATCGACGCCGCCGACGTGACCGACGAAGCGTGGGGCGTCGTCGGCATCTTCGCCAAACAGGGCTATGCCGACCGGCTCGGTGAGCTGCGGTCGCTGCTGACCGATCTGAAGGACGGCGTGGACGGGTTCGTGACCAAGCTGACCAAGGCTTCGGAGATGTACCAGGGTATGGAGGACGCCGGGAAGATCACCTTCGGCAGGTACCAGGCCGAGATCGACGCGGTGGGGGAGTAAGGCTCATGGCCGGGGAAAAGAAGAGCATCGCGGAAACGCTCAACGTCGAGGGGTACGACGAGAGCACGGGCGCGAACCTCGACCGCGCCGCGGGGTACGTGCCGGTCGCCGGCACGATCTACAAGTCCGGCAAGTCGATCGCGTCGCACGCCCAGCAGGCGGCCGAGGCGGACAACCCCGGTGAGCTGGCGTCCGCGGGCGCCGCGCTGGTCGGCGACGGGGCGGCGTTCGTCGGCGCCGCCGCGGGGGACATGGTCACCTTCGCGATGGACCCGATCGGCTGGCTGGTCAGCCACGGGCTCAACATGCTGCTCGAACTCGTCCAGCCGCTGCAGGACGCGTTGCACCAGGTCACCGGCGACGGGCCGGCGATCGGGCACGCCTCGGAGAACTTCGTCACGATCGGGCAGGGCTTCGTCGCGCTCGCCGAGGACTTCGAGAAGACCGGCGACACCGCGCTGGCCGAGTGGGTGGACGACGCCGGCAAGGCCGCGAAGGAAGCGCTCGGCGACTTCTCGTCCGGCATCCGCGGGCTCGGTTCGGCGGCTGGTTCGGTGGCCGAGGTGCTGCAGATGTGGTCGATGGTCATGGTGGTCATCGAAGAGGTGATCAAGGGGATCATCACCGAACTGGTCTCGTGGCTGATCACCATCTGGCTGCCCGCGCTGGCCTCGTCGGTGATCAGCTTCGGTGGTTCGGTCGCCGCCGCGATGACCGCGTCCATCGCCAAGGCCGCCAGCGTGCTGCAGAAGGTCACCCGCTATCTCGGCAAGTTCGGCAAGCTGCTCGACAAGTTCATGGAGTTCCTGGTCCGCTACAGCGGCAAGCTGGAGGTGTTCACCAGGAAACTGCGGGTCGGCGTGCTGCCAGGGGAAACCAAGTTCGGGATCGGTGCGGCGGCGCAGGGCTTCCAGCCGAGCAACCGCGTGCTCACCTCGATGTTCGGCACCTCCGTCGGTGCCAGCCCGCTGATCGCCGGCGCGGGCGTCAAGGCCGGTATCGGCGCCGGTAAAGGCGCCTTCGCCGAAGGCAAGGAAGCCGTCACTCCTGAAGGAGACGAGCCGTGGTTCGACAAGAGCGAGATCGGTGGGGATCGCAGCCCGGAGGAGACCCGCAAGAACCTCGACATCTAGCGGCGCAGGCGCCGGCCAGGGCCCGGCGGCGGGCGGCGGAGAAGATCTTCGCCAACGAAGAGCGGCTCGAAGCCGAACGGGACAGGATCCTCGTGCGCCCCGGGTTCCGGGAACGGGTCGAGGAAACGATGCGAAGCCAATGGCGCGAGCCGGTCGTCGCGTTGCGCCTCGGTGACGACCTGCGATTCGACGTGCCCGGCCGGCGCCTGGACGGCACAGTCAAGGGCAAGCGCCTCGTCCGGCGGTTCTTCTGGAACATCCTGCGTGGCATCGGCGTCGCGGCAGCGTACGTCTTCTACCTGTCGAACCACGCGGGTGGCGGCCGGTCAGGCCGTGCCCGGCGGGAATTCCATGTGATGGGCCCGGCGAACGCGATGGCGCTCGACCTGGTCGACAGGCTCCGGCCGGCGAAGGGGCCGTGGCTGGTGTGCTCGCCGTCGTCTGTCGCGGTCGTGGACACCGGATCGACCTCCGTCGACCCGGCTGACGCGCCCCAGCCGCAGATCATCTGGCAGGCGCGAAAACCGCAGGCCCCGGACGTCGGCCTCGGCACGCGCACCATCACCTGGCCGGACGGGTCGAGCTTCAAGTTCCCGCTGCACGGCCGCACCGAGGCCCAGCACCTGCGACAGTATGTCGAGAGCCTTCGCTAACCGGCGATCGTGGCCACCGTCGCGTTCGTGAGCCGCACGAGGTCGGCCGGCGCGAGTTCCATCTCGAGTCCGCGGCGGCCACCCGAGCAGAAGACCGTGCCGAAACCCTCCGCGGACGAGTCGATCACGACCGGCAGGCGGCTGCGCTGCCCCAGCGGCGAGATACCGCCGAGGACGTACCCCGTGGCGCGCTGCGCGGCCGCGGCGTCGGCCATCTTCGCGCGCTTGCCGCCGACCGCCGCGGCCAGCGCCTTGAGGTCCAGCTGACCGGTGACCGGGACGACGCCGACGGTCAGCTTGCCGTCGATGTCCGCGACGAGTGTCTTGAACACGCGTGCGGGCTCGACGCCCAGCGCCTCGGCCGCTTCGAGCCCGTACGACTCGTGCTTCGGATCGTGCTGGTAGGTGTGCAGTGTGTGTGCGACCTGCTGTTTCGCCAGCACGGCGGTCGCCGGAGTTCCCTTGCCTGCCATCGTGATCACAGCTTAATCGATCGGGAATGACGACCCGCGGATTCACGTTTATAGCTGCGTGATGACCGATCTCGCTCGTCCCAGCGGCAGGGTGCAGAACCTCACACGTCCTGGTCAAGGCGCCGCACGCGGCCAGGCAAAGCCTGCCCGCGTATCCTCGAAGCTGTCTTACGCGCACGGGGAAGGGAAAGGTTTGCCGAGCACGCCGAACGAAGCGACACCCGCGGCCGCCGAGCAGGAGCAGGCGGCCGAACGCGCTGAGCGTTTCGAACGGGACGCGATGCCGTTGCTGGACCAGCTCTACTCGGCCGCCATGCGGATGACCCGCAATCCGGCGGACGCCGAGGACCTGGTGCAGGAGACCTATCTCAAGGCGTACGGGGCGTTCAGTTCCTTCAAGGAAGGCACGAATCTCAAGGCCTGGATGTACCGCATCCTGACCAACACGTACATCAACGGCTACCGCAAGCGCCAGCGCCAGCCGGTGCAGCAGCCCACGGAGGAGATCACCGACTGGCAGATCGCCCAGGCGGAGAGCCACACCTCGAGCGGCCTGCGTTCGGCCGAGGTCGAGGCGATGGACAGGCTGCCCGACAGCGACGTGAAGCAGGCGCTGCAGCAGTTGCCCGAGGAGTTCCGGCTCGCGGTGTACCTTGCCGATGTCGAGGGATTCGCCTACAAGGAAATCGCCGAGATCATGGACACTCCGATCGGCACAGTGATGTCCCGGCTGCACCGCGGCCGTGCGCAGCTGCGGAGTCTGCTGGCCGACGTCGCGCGTGACCGCGGCTTCATCAGGAGCGCTCAGCAGGAGGTGGCGCGATGAGCTCGCCGGAGTCCGGGAAGGACAAGGTCCGCTGTGAGGAAGCGCTCGCCGAGATCTACCTTCTCCTTGACCGCGAGTGCAGCCCGGAGCGGGACGAGGAGCTCAGGCGGCATATCGAGGACTGCCCGCCGTGCCTTGAGGAGTACGGCATCGACGAGGCGATCAAGCAGTTGCTGCACCGCAAGTGCGGGGGCGACCTGGCCCCGGCGGAGCTGAGGCAGAAGCTGCGGGCCTCGATCCGCCAGACCGTGGACATCCGCGGCCGCGTGACGGTCGAGCGCACCGAGGTCCACGTCGAACGGGACTGAACCCCGGACACGCTGTGCCGGTCGTTGCTAATCCGACCACAGTCACGGCTATCTGCCTTGTGCAGCAACGGTTACGTGCTGCTCGGGGTCTGCTTGCTTTTGGTCGGATCAGCAAAGGAGGCCCCGGCGGGCGCCGGGGCCTCCTGCGTACCTGATGCTCAGGCGTTCGGCTTCTTGCCGTGGTTCGCGCCGTTCTTCTTCCGGTCGCGACGCTTACGGGCACGCTTCGACATATCCGCTCCTCGGGTGTTGCTTGGCGTTGTCCAGTGTCGCAGGTGCCGCCCGGCCTGTGCCGACCCGGTCAGTTCTGGTTGTATGGATGCGATGTCCACACTCTCCGACCTGCTGGCCGAGAACACGGGCCTGCCAGGTGAGGCGGCCGACCATCTCCAGGCGGTGGTGGCCGAATGGCAGCTGCTCGCGGACCTGTCGTTCGCGGACTTCCTGCTGTGGGTGCCGGTCTCGCCGGAGTTGAACGCTCAGGGCGGTGACTTCGTCTGCGTCGCGCAGGCCCGCCCGACCACCGCCCCGACAGCGCATCCCGAGGACGTCGTCGGCACCCGGTTCGCCGCCGGGGAGCATCCGCAACTGGCCCGCGCGATGCGCGAGGTCCGCATCTGCCGTGAGGAGGACCCGCACTGGTATCGCGATCTGCCGATGCGGCGGGAGGCGGTGCCGGTGACCTTCGCCGGGAACGTCATCGCGGTGCTCAGCCGTGAGACCAACCTCGCCGCCCCGCGGGTGCCGAGCCCGCTCGAGGTCGCGTATCTCGGCAGCGCGGGCGACCTGTGCCAGATGATCGCGGACGGTACGTTCCCGAGCGCGGACTCGCAGAGCGACGTGCACACCAGCCCGCGCGTCGGTGACGGTCTGATCAGGCTGGACGCGAGCGGCAACGTGGTGTTCGCGAGCCCGAACGGGTTGTCGGCGTACCACCGGATGGGGCACGAGGCCGATCTGGTCGGCACCCGGCTGGCCCCGGTGACCCGCTCGCTGATCCGTGACCCATTCGACGCGACGGAGGTCGCGCACCGGATTCTCGACGCGCTGGACGGCAAGCCGGGCAGCCGTACGGAGGCCGACTCGCGGCGCGGGGCGGTCGTGCTGTTCCGCGCGCTGCCGCTGCGGCCGCACGGGCAGCCGGCGGGTGCGCTGGTGCTGGTGCGGGACGTGACCGAGGTGAAGCGGCGGGACCGGGCGCTGCTGTCGAAGGACGCGACGATCCGGGAGATCCACCACCGGGTCAAGAACAACCTGCAGACGGTGGCCGCGTTGCTGCGGCTGCAGTCGCGGCGGACGGCGAGCGACGAGGCGAGGCTGGCGCTGACCGAGTCGGTGCGCCGGGTCGCGTCGATCGCGATGGTGCACGAGGCGCTGTCGGTGTCGGTGGACGAGCGGGTCGATCTCGATCAGTTGCTGGACAAGGTGCTGCCGATGGTGGGCGAGGTCGCGACAGCCGAGTCGCGGGTGAGCATCCGGCGCTCCGGCTCGTTCGGCGTGGTCGTCGCGGAGATCGCGACACCGCTGGTGCTGGTGCTGACCGAGCTTGTGCAGAACGCCGTGGAGCACGCTTTCCCGACCGGTCGGCCCGGCTGGGTGGAGATCGCGGTGTCCCGCTCGGCGCGCTGGCTGGACATCGTGATTCGCGACAACGGGCGGGGGCTTCCGTCGGGGTTCTCGCTGGAGCGGGCGGACGGCCTGGGCCTGCAGATCGTCCGGACGCTGGTCGAGTCGGAGTTGCGGGGCTCGCTGTCGTTACGCCGGGTCAGGGACTCCGACCAGCACGGCACCGAAGCCGCCCTACGAATCCCCCTAAGCCGCCGGTTGTAGCCTAAGAGGCCAACAAAAAACGGGCGCTGGCCCACGATCAACGTGCCCAGCGCCCGCCCAGGGCGAGATGCTCGCACCGTGGGGGTCTGGGGGCTCGGCCCCCAGATGCAATCAAGAGAGCGAGCCTGGTCCGCGCTTTCCGCGGACACAGCTCGCCCCGGCTCGGGTCTCTCCCTACCGGATGCCGATGTGCGCGCGGCGACGCTTGAGGGCGCGACGCTCGTCTTCGCTCATTCCGCCCCACACGCCGGCGTCCTGCCCGCTGGCAAGGGCCCAGGAGAGGCAGTCGGAGGCAACGGTGCAGCGGTGGCAAACGGCCTTCGCCTCGGCGACCTGCAGCAGAGCGGGACCACTGTTCCCAACCGGGAAGAACAGCTCCGGGTCCTCGTCTCGGCAGGCCGCGTCGTGGCGCCAGTCCATGTCTGTGAGCTCCTTCTAACGGGCGCAGTGTGATGCGCCACAGTCGTCATGGCGGTCGTGTTTTTGGGTGCTTGTGAATGCTTTCACGAACCACCGCTTTCGACAAGGGTTTTCTCGAGATCGGTGAGTCAGCTCACCTGGTCGGGCGACCGTGCTGACCTGCGGTTTCTCTCCGAAACGGCCATCGAAGCGGAAGGATTGTGCGCTGAACGGACCCTCTGCGTCGACGAGCGGCAAGTTGCACTTTGCCGCGCACGATCACCCGTCTGGGCCCTCACCCGCCGGTCAGAACGGTCAAAGCGTGTGGGACACTGACGAATTCGACGCCGGTTCGCTGCCCTACCGGATCCCCGTCCACCTGGAAGTTTACCGGGTGCGAAGCCGTCACGCGCAGTTCTGCCAGATCATCGTGCCGCACCAGGTTCCGGCCGCGATGCTTCGCTTCGTCGCGCAGTGCCTGCCGCACGTGCCGGTAGACGGTCGCCAGCCGCAGGCGCCGCAGCGCGAACAGGCCCAGACCGGTGTCGAACGAGGTCCCGGTGTTCAGATGCACGGGGCGCGTGCCCACATAGCTCCACGGGTCGGTGTTCGACACGAACGCGGTGCTGACCTCGACCGGATCCTGGCCGGGCAGGTGCACCGTGAGCGGTTCCCGGCCGCGCGGAGGGTTGAAGTAGCAAGTGACCGCCGAGCGCATGTACAGCACGGCGTTCGTCTGCTTGCCGCGACGGTCGGCGACGGTCGCGACGACGTCGGCGTCCCAGCCGAGGCCGGCATTGAAGGTGAACCAGCGCTCGTCGGCCTTGCCGAGGCCCACGGAACGGCTCTCACCGCCCTCGATGGCCCGCAGCAGTTGATGCGTGGCTTCGACCGGATCCCGTGAAATGCCCAGGGCACGCGCGAACACGTTCGCCGAACCGCCCGGAACGACGCCGAGCGCGGGGACGCCGCCGCCCGGACCGTCCGCGAGCAGGCCGTTGACGACCTCGTTCACGGTCCCGTCTCCGCCATGCGCGACAACCAGGTCGATGCCCTCCCTGGCGGCACCCCGCGCGATCGCGAGTGCGTGCCCGCGGTAGTCGGTCTCGACCACCTCGAGCTTCACCTGGCTCGCCAGCGCGTGGGCCAGCACGTCCCGGCCACCGGCCGTGGTGGACGTCGCCTGAGGGTTGACGAGGAGAATCGCGCGCACAACCGCAGGGTAGGTCAACCGCCGCCGTCCAGGCGGGGTGCGGAGTGCCAAGTCACGGGAACAGATCCGAGTGCCGGTGGACCTCCCATCGTTCACGCCGTACCGCTCGTCGTGACAAGTGCACCCGGGACGACCGCCCGCTCGCCGACGACATACAGATCTTGACCCGACCGGCCGCGGTTCGAAAACGGCCGACCGGGTGGCTTACCATCGAAAGTGCTCACAGAAGGTCACGGCCGCAGGTGGAAGGCGTTTTTCCGTGTCGATCGCAGACAAGATCGCCCCCGCGCCACGTGAGGTCCGGCTCGCCGGGTTCCTCGCCGTGCTGCCCGGCCTGGGCCTGCTCGTGTTCGCCGTCGTGCTGCTCACGTCGGCGGGAGCCTCCGATGCCCCGCGTAACAACGTCCTCGCGGAGGCCGGCTTCTACGTCCTGTTCGCGCTCGCGGTGCTCGGCTGCGCCGCCGGGCTCGCGATGGGGCACACGTGGGCACGGTCGCCAGGGGTCGTGACCGCGTTGATCACCGTCGGCGTCGGCTGGTACCTGGCCGCGCCGTCCGGGCAGCCGGGACCGGGGGTGCCGGTCATCCTGGTCGGCTTGGTGATCCTCGTACTGCTGTTCCGGCAGCGGTCGCGGGCGTGGGCGCTCGGCCAGCGGCCGGGCGAGACCGAGGAGGAGGCCGCCGAGCGTGGCGGCCTCGAGGGTCGCCACGCCGAGCGGGACCAGCGGAAGGACTAGGTCGGTGTCGAACTCGGCGTCTTGGATGTAGATCTCGGGTTAGGGGGTGCGGGCCAGGTTGTCGAGGGCGGTGTCGGTGAGGCGGTAGACGGTCCACTCGTCCATCGGGATCGCGCCCAGCGAACGGTAGAAGCCCGTCGCGGGGTTCCAGTCCAGCACGGACCACTCGAGCCGCTGGTAGCCGTTCTCGACGCATTCGCGGGCGAGCGTCGCCAGCAGGGTCTTGCCCAGCCCCGACCCGCGCATCTCGGGACGTACGTACAGGTCTTCGAGGTAGATGCCGTGCACCCCGCGCCAGGTGGAGAAGTTGAGGAACCACATCGCGAACCCGACGATCTCCCCGTCCTGCTCGGCGACGTGGGCGAACACCGCGGGCGTCTCGCCGAACAGCGCCGTTCGCAGCTTCGCGCCGTCGAGCCGGCATTCCGCGGGCGCCTTCTCGTAGGCGGCGAGATCGTGCACCAGCTGCACGAGCGTGTCTACATCGGACTCTTTGACGCGGCGGATCTCGGCCAAGGCGGACCTTCCCTACGACGGCGGGATGTTCAGGTGCTCGATCTTGGGTTCGCCCCGCTCTTCGCCCAGCACCGACACCCCGGCCGGATCGAGTCCGAAGTGGACTCCCGCGGTGGCGGGCAGGCCCAGCCAGCGGGCCACCAGCACCCGGCCGAAATGCCCGTGCCCCACGAGTATGACCTCGGTCTCGGCGAGCGCGGCACGCACCCGGTCGAGAAGCTTATCGGCCCGCGCCGCGACGTCGGCACTGCTTTCCCCGCCGGGGATCGGCCCGGTCCACACCGTCCAGCCGGGTACCGATTCGCGGATCCACGAGGTGGTGACGCCTTCGTACTCGCCGTAGTCCCATTCGGCGAGGTCCTCGGTGGTCTCGTCGATCACCAGCCCGGCGAGTTCCGCCGTGCGGACCGCGCGCCGCCGCGGGCTGGTCAGCACCAGCGCCGGGCCCTTGCGCAGGGTGCCCAGCGTCAGCCCGGCCGCCCTCGCCTGGCTCTCCCCTGCCGGGGTCAGCGGGATGTCCGTACGCCCGGTGTGGCGACCGTTCACCGACCACTCGGTCTGGCCGTGCCGGAGGAGGAAGAGCTCGTGGTCCACGGTTGCGAACATAGCAACCATGCTGCTTTGCTACTCGTGAGTAACAAGGGAGCGTGTCATGAGCCAGACCTTCGCCATGTGGTCGAGACTCGCCGGGTTGCCCGGTGGTAAGCGGCTGTTCTCCGCCGCGGTTTGCCTGCGTGCGCCGTATTTCCTGACGGTGCTGCCGGCCGTGCGGGAGCTGCGGCCCGGCTACAGCGAGGTGACCGCCCCGAAGTGGTGGGGTGTGCATAACCACATCGGGACCTTTCACGCGATCGCGGCCTGCAACCTCGCGGAGATCGCGATGGGCATGCTCGCCGAAGCGACCGTGCCCGGCACCCATCGCTGGCTGCCGAAGGGGATGACCGTCGCCTACCTGGCCAGGGCGGAGACGAGCCTGCGTGCGGTCGCCGAAGTGCCGGAGCTTCCCGAGTTCGGCGACGAGGGTTTCGACCTGCCCGTGCCGGTGACGATCTTCGACAAGTGGGGGAAGGCGGTCGTGACGGCGACGATCACCATCTGGGTCACGCGGAAGCCCTCGCCAACGTCGGCCGTGGTGCCCAAGCACCATCACCGCGCCGGCTGAGCGCGACATCGAGCGAAGATCTCACCTGAGCGACGCGTAATGCGCGCGGCAGGCCTCGTAGTCCGGCAGGAGACCGGCCGCGCGCGCTTCGGCGAGCGTCGGCGCTGCGGTGTCCTTTTCGGACAGGATCGGCTCGAGGCCGGCGGGCCAGGGCAGGGCCAGTTCGGGATCGAGCGGGGTGATGCCGTGCTCGCCTGCCGGGTGGTAGCCCGTCGAGCACAGGTACGACATGGCCGTGCCGTCCTCGAGCGCGACGAACGCGTGACCTAGCCCCTCGGCGACGTACACCGCGCGGAACTCGACCGCGTCCAGCCGTACGGCGTCCCACTGGCCGAACGTCGGCGAGCCGACGCGCAGGTCGACGATCACGTCCAGCAGTGCGCCGCTCGGGCAGTACACGTATTTCGCCTGGCCCGGCGGGATGTCCGCGAAGTGCACGCCGCGGATCGTGCCGCGGCGGGAGATGCTGTGGTTGGTCTGGGCCAGCCGCATGGGGTGCCCGATCGCTTCGATGAGCGCGGGCTCCTGGAACGGGGCGACGAACAGGCCGCGGTGATCGGGGAACTGCTGGGGGGTGAATTCGTAGGCGTCCCGCACGGCCAACTCGCGAACCTTCATGGAAAAACCATAGCCATTCCGCTCGCAAGCCGGACGGACGTCTTGTTATACCCGCTTGACCAGTGTTTTTTGTGACATCCGGCGCACCTGCGCACCGCTGCCGGGGCAGGTGGTGTCAGACTGTGAGGACCGCCGCGTCCGCGGCCGTCGCCTGACCATGGGCTGCCAACCGGACGCCTGGCCGGCCGCCGGCGCCACCGCGCACGGGCCGCCGAGCAGCAGGAGCCAGTTCACACTGGGGAAATCGGGGACGGCCCTTGGCTGTCCCCGTTCGCAGTCCCGGGAGGGATTCGAGAATGACGCAAGCTGAGACGACGAACACTGCGCGGGACGATTCGTCGCCGGTGACCGATGACGAGATCTTCGCGGGGCACGGGGGCGGCAAGTTGACCGTCGCCGCGAAGCGGCCGATTTCCAGCCCGCGCGACCTGTCGGTCGCCTACACGCCCGGCGTGGCGAAGGTCAGCCGTGCGATCGCCGAGGACGCCTCGCTCGCCAAGCGCTACACGTGGGCCGACCGGCTGGTCGCCGTGGTCAGCGACGGCACCGCCGTGCTGGGTCTCGGCGATATCGGGGCGAGCGCGTCGCTGCCCGTGATGGAAGGCAAGTCGGTGCTGTTCAAGACGTTCGGCGGGCTCGACTCGATCCCGCTGGTGCTCGACACCACCGACGTGGACGAGATCGTCGAGACGCTGGTGCGGCTGCGGCCGTCGTTCGGCGCGGTCAACCTGGAGGACATCGCCGCGCCGCGCTGTTTCGAACTCGAGGACAAGCTCAAGGCGGCGCTGGACTGCCCGGTCATGCACGACGACCAGCACGGCACGGCGATCGTCACGCTCGCCGCGCTGCGCGGGGCGAACCTGGTGCTCGGCCGCGACATCGCCGGGCAGCGGGTGGTGATCTCCGGCGCCGGCGCCGCCGGGGTCGCGTGCACGAAGATCCTGCAGGAGGCGGGTGTTGCCGACGTCACGGTGCTCGACTCGAAGGGCATCATCCACGCGGGCCGGGAAGGGCTGAACCCGGTCAAGGCGAAGCTGGCCGAAACGACGAACGCGGCCGGGCTCACCGGCGGGCTGGCCGAGGCGCTGCGCGGGGCGGACGTGTTCCTGGGCCTGTCGGGCTCGACGATCGACGAGTCGCTGCTGGGCGCCATGGCCGAGGGCTCGATCGTGTTCGCACTGTCCAATCCGGACCCGGAGGTGCACCCGGAGGTGGCGGCACGCTACGCCTCGATCGTGGCCACCGGGCGCAGTGACTTCCCGAACCAGATCAACAACGTGCTGGCCTTCCCCGGCGTGTTCCGGGGCGCGCTCGACGCGGGTGCGCGGGCGATCACGGAGAACATGAAGCTCGCCGCGGCGGACGCGATCGTCGCGGTCGCGCAGGACGATCTCGGTCCGGACCGGATCGTGCCCAGCCCGCTCGACCCGCGGGTGGCGCCGGAAGTCGCCGCCGCGGTCGCCAAGGCGGCGGTGGAAGACGGCGTCACGGGCTAGGGTGGCCTGAAGGCTGTCGCGAAACGGCCGGTTCCCTGCTCGGGGGGCCGGCCGTTTCGGCAAAGGGAGGCAGGACACGTGGGGATCGAGTTCCGGGACGTCACCAAGCGTTATCCGGATGGCACGGTGGCGGTGGACGGGCTCAGCCTGACCATCGACGACGGCACCATCACCGTGTTCGTCGGCCCCTCGGGCTGCGGCAAGACCACGTCGCTGCGCATGATCAACCGGATGGTCGAGCCGACCTCGGGCCAGGTGCTCCTGGACGGTAAGGATGTCCGCGAGTCCGACCCGCCGGTCCTGCGGCGCGGCATCGGATACGTCATCCAGAACGCGGGCCTGTTCCCGCACCGCACGGTGCTCGACAACGTGGCGACGGTGCCGCTGCTGACCGGCTGGGGCAAGCGCAAGGCCCGCGACCGCGCGGCCGAACTACTGGACACCGTGGGTCTGCCCGCGGAACTCGCGAAGCGCTATCCGGCACAGCTTTCCGGTGGCCAGCAGCAGCGGGTCGGGGTCGCCCGCGCGCTCGCCGGCGACTCGCCGGTGCTGCTGATGGACGAACCGTTCTCCGCGGTCGACCCGATCGTCCGTGAGGGACTGCAGGACGAACTGCTCCGGCTGCAGTCGAGGCTGGGCAAGACGATCGTGTTCGTGACGCACGACATCGACGAGGCCGTGCGGCTGGGCGACAAGGTCGCGGTGATGCGCGTGGGCGGGAAGCTCGCCCAGTACGGCACGCCCGCGGACGTCTTGCGCCATCCGGTCGACGATTTCGTCGCTTCGTTCGTCGGCAGGGATCGTGGCTACCGTGGCTTGTCCTTTGTGGATTCCGCCGGGGTGGAAGTCAAGGATGTCGCGACGATCGAGGTGGGGGAGCCGCTGCCCGGCCCGGTCGAGGACTGGCGGCTGGCGGTGAACGCCGAGCGTCGCCCGCGCGGATGGCTCGCGCCGGGGTCCACAGTGGACGGGAAGCTGGCGGAGCCGGATCTGGTCGCGGGCGGTTCGCTGTACCAGCAGGGCAGCCCGATCCGTGGCGCGCTCGACGCCGCCCTGTCCTCGCCCTCGGGGCTGGGCGTCGTGATCGACGACGAGGGGCGGGTGGCCGGGGTGGTCACCGCGCGGCAGATTCTGGACGTACTCGACGACAGGGAGTGACCGCAAGCCTACTTTCGGCTGGGGCTGTTCGAGTTCCAGGTCTTCCGATCGCGGGGATGCCGGTTTTACGCTCAGCGAGGCATTCGCGAAGTGAATGCTTTTCGCCCCTTGCGGTCCGGTGCGTGATCGCCGGACCGGCCCTGCCAAGGAGGAATACCTGCCGTGCGTATCCCCACCGGAAGCAAGCGCAGACCGTTCGCCGCACTCGGCCTGGCCGCGGCCGCGGCGACCATCGCCGCCGTTGCCACCAGCGCTCCGGCGATGGCCAAGGAAGGCTCCATCGTCGGTGCCGACGGCGCCGGCGCGATCAAGGACAGTTACATCGTCGTCATGAAGAACGGCGCGTCGCCCACCGGTGCGCTGACCGGGCTCGTGCACCGAACGTTCTCCTCGGCGTTGACGGGCTACTCGGCGACCATGAGCGAGAGCCAGGCCAAGCGGCTCGCGGCGAATCCTGCCGTCGCGTTCGTCGAGCAGGACCACACCTTCCACATCGCGGCGGACCAGCTGAACCCGCCGTCGTGGGGGCTGGACCGGATCGACCAGCGGTCCCTGCCGCTGGACGGCAAGTACACGTACTCGACGACCGCGTCGAACGTGCACGCCTACATCATCGACACCGGGATCAACCTCGCCCACAGCGATTTCGGTGGGCGTGCCCAGTCCGGCTACGACTTCGTCGACAACGACAGCAACGCGAGCGACTGCAACGGCCACGGCACGCACGTCGCCGGCACTGTCGGTGGGAGCACCTACGGTGTGGCGAAGGGCGTGCAACTGACCGCGGTGCGGGTGCTCGACTGCTCGGGTTCGGGCACGTACTCCGGTGTCATCGCAGGGATCGACTGGGTCGCGCAGCACGCGGTCAAACCGGCGGTGGCGAACATGAGCCTCGGCGGGAGCGTGTCGACGGCGGTGGACAACGCGGTGGAGAACGCGATCTCCGCGGGTGTCACGTTCGCGGTGGCCGCGGGCAACGACAGCGCGAACGCCTGCACCACCTCCCCGGCCCGCGCCGCCGACGCGATCACCGTCGGTGCCACGACGAGTTCCGATGCCCGTGCGTACTACTCGAACTACGGCAGGTGCCTGGACATCTTCGCGCCGGGCAGCAGCATCACGTCCGACTGGATCGGCAGTTCCACGGCGACGAACACGATCAGCGGCACCTCGATGGCGACGCCGCATGTCACGGGCGCCGCGGCCCTGTACCTGGCGACGCACGCCAGCGCCTCCCCGGCAACGGTCCGCAACGCCCTCGTCGCCGCCGGCACGACAGGGAAGGTGACCAGCGCAGGCACCAACTCACCCAACGTATTGCTCTACACCGGCCAGTAAAGAACGCAAACCAAGGGCCACCCGACCCGGCCACCCGCCCGACGCAAGATGACCGCGAACCCCGGGTCATCCCGGAGCCTGCCCGCCGGCGAGGCATCTTTGAACCGGGCGCGGGCGCCCTCGATGGGAGGGTGTGGGCGGTGTGGTCCGGTGGTGCGTTTTGTTGCTGGGTAAGGAAGAGCGCCCTTTCCCCTTGGCTGGGGAGGGCGCTTTCCTGTGTGTCTTTTACTCGAAGGCCTTGGTGATCAGGGCCTTCTGCTCCACCTCGTGCACCTTGGACGAACCGGCCGAGGGGGCGGCCATCGGGCGGCGGGACACGACGTCCAGGCCCGACAGCAGCTGCGGCAGCTTGCGCGGCAGGTGCAGGCCGAGGAACGGCCAGGCGCCCTGGTTCTCCGGCTCCTCCTGCACCCAGGTCACCTGCCGCGAAGCCGTGTAGCGCTCGAGCGCGGCGCGCAGTTTCTTGATCGGCAGCGGGTAGTACTGCTCGACGCGCACGATGGCGACGTCGTTCGCCTCGCGCCTGGTGCGTTCGGCGACCAGTTCCCAGTACAGTTTGCCCGAGGTCAGCAGCACCTTCCGTGCCTTGGCGGGGTCGATTTCGACGTCGTCGATCACCGAGAGGAACTTCGACTGGTCGACGAAGTCTTCGACCGGCGAGGTCGCGACCTTGTTGCGCAGCAGCGACTTCGGGGTGAAGACGATCATCGGCCGGCGGATGCCGTCCAGCGCGTGGCGGCGCAGCAGGTGGAAGTAGTTCGCCGGGGTCGAGGGCACCGCGACGGTCATCGAGCCCTCGGCGCACAGCTGCAGGAACCGCTCGATCCGGCCCGAGGTGTGGTCCGGACCCTGGCCTTCATGCCCGTGCGGCAGTAGCAGTACGACGTCCGAGAGCTGGCCCCATTTGGCCTCGCCCGAGGAGATGTACTCGTCGATCACCGTCTGCGCGCCGTTGACGAAGTCACCGAACTGCGCTTCCCACATGACCAGCGCGTCCGCGTTCGCCACCGAGTAACCGTATTCGAACCCGACGGCCGCGTACTCCGACAGCGCCGAGTCGTAGATCAGCACCCGGCCCTGGCCGTCCCGCAGGTTCTGCAGCGGCGCGTACTCCTTGCCGCTCTTGCGGTCGATCAGCACCGAGTGCCGCTGGGTGAACGTGCCGCGGCGCGAGTCCTGGCCGGACAGCCGCACGAGGCGGCCTTCCATCGCGAGCGAACCGAACGCCAGCAGCTCACCGAAGGCCCAGTCGATGCCGCCCTCGCGCGACATCTTCGCGCGGCGCTCGAGCACCGGCTTGACCCGCGGGTGTGGGCTGAAGCCTTCGGGCACGTTCATGAACGCGTCGCCGATGCGCTCGATGACCTCGCGGGACACCGCGGTCGTGACCTTGGCCGGCACCTGCTGCTCACCCTCCACCGAGGGGCTCGCCGTCGCCGGGTGCTTCTCCAGTTCGCGCACCTCGTTGAACACGTGCTCGAGCTGGCTGGAGAAGTCGCGCAGCGCGGCCTCGGCCTCTTCGACGGAGATGTCACCGCGGCCGATCAGGGCCTCGGTGTACGTCTTCCGCACCGAGCGCTTCGTGTCGATGATGTCGTACATCGCCGGCTGCGTCATCGACGGGTCGTCGCCCTCGTTGTGGCCGCGGCGGCGGTAGCAGATCATGTCGATCACGACGTCCTTGTTGAACGCCTGCCGGTAGTCCACCGCGAGCTTCGCGACCCAGTGCGCGCCCTCCGGGTCGTCACCGTTCACGTGGAAGATCGGCGCGCCGATCATCTTCGCGACGTCCGTGGCGTACTGCGAAGAGCGCGAGTGCTCCGGCGCCGTGGTGAAGCCGACCTGGTTGTTGATGATGATGTGCACGGTGCCGCCGGTGCGGTACCCGCGCAGCAGCGCCAGGTTCAGCGTCTCGGCGACCACACCCTGCCCGGCGAAGGCCGCGTCGCCGTGCATCAGCACCGGCAGCACGGTGAAGCCCTGGCCATCCTGGTCGCCCTTGTCGAGGATGTCCTGCTTCGCGCGGACGATGCCCTCCAGCACCGGGTCCACGGTCTCCAGATGTGACGGGTTCGAGGCCAGCGACACTTTCGTCTCGCCGTCGCCGAACATGCGGAAGTACTTGCCCTCCGCGCCCAGGTGGTACTTCACGTCACCGGAACCGTGCGCCTGGCCCGGGTCGAGGTTGCCTTCGAACTCGCGGAAGATCTGCGAGATCGGCTTGCCCACGATGTTCGCCAGCACGTTGAGCCGGCCGCGGTGTGGCATGCCGATGACGACCTCGTCGAGTTCGTGCTCGGCGGCCTTGTCCAGCACGGTGTCCAGCAGCGGGATGACCGTCTCGCCGCCTTCGAGCGAGAACCGCTTCTGGCCGACGTACTTGGTCTGCAGGAAGGTCTCGAAGGCCTCCGCCGCGTTCAGCTTGGACAGCACGTACTTCTGCACGGCCGGGTCCGGCTTCGCGTGCGGCACCTCGACCCGCCGCTGGATCCACCGGCGCTCTTCCGGGTCCAGGATGTGGGTGTACTCGACGCCGACCGTGCGGCAGTAGGAGTCGCGCAGCACGCCGAGGACGTCGCGCAGCTTCATCCGGTCCTGCCCGGCGAACCCGCCGACGGCGAACTCGCGGTCGAGGTCCCACAGGGTCAGCCCGTGCGAGAGGACGTCGAGATCGTCGTGGCGGCGCTGGCGGTAGTTCAGCGGGTCGGTGTCGGCCATCAGGTGACCGCGCATCCGGTAGGCGTCGATCAGCTCGAGGATCCGCGCCGTCTTGTCGATCTCGCCCTCGGGGAGGTCCTTCACCCAGCGGATCGGTTCGTAGGGCAGCCGCAGCGAGGTGAAGATGTCGTCGTAGAAGCCGTCCCCGCCGAGCAGGAGCTCGTGGATGCGCTTGAGGTACTCGCCCGATTCGGCACCCTGGATGATCCGGTGGTCGTAGGTCGAGGTCAGCGTCATGATCTTGCTGATACCGAGGTCGACCAGGGTCTTCTCGCTGGTGCCCTCGAAATGCGCCGGGTACTGCATGGCACCGACGCCGATGATCGCGCCCTGGCCCGCCTGCAGGCGCGGCACGGAGTGGTTCGTGCCGATCCCGCCCGGGTTGGTCAGCGAGATGGTAGTGCCGGCGAAGTCGTCGGCGGTGAGCTTGTTGTTGCGCGCCTTCTTGACGATGTCCTCGTAGGCCTGCCAGAACTGGAGGAACGTCATGTTCTCCGTGTTCTTGATGGAGGCGACCACGAGGGTGCGGCTGCCGTCCTTGCCCTTCATGTCGATGGCGAGGCCGAGGTTGACGTGCTCGGGCGTGACCGCGAACGGCTTCCCGTCGACCAGCTGGTAGTGCCGGTTCATGTTCGGGAACTCGTGCAGCGCGCGGACCATCGCGTACCCGATGAGGTGGGTGAAGGAGATCTTCCCGCCCCGGGTGCGCTTCAGATGGTTGTTGATGACGATGCGGTTGTCTGCCATCAGCTTGGCCGGCACGGCGCGCACGCTGGTCGCGGTCGGGACGCTCAGCGAGGCGTCCATGTTCTTCGCGATCGCGGCGGCGGCGCCACGCAGCTGCTTGGTCTCCTCGTCGGCCGCGGGCTTGGCGGCGGCCGCCTGCGGCTTCGCGGCGGCGGGCCGCGGGGCGGGGGCGGGCTTGGCGGGAGCGGGAGCGGGTTTGGCGGCGGGCTTCGGAGCGGTGGGCAGCCCGTTCGTCGACGGCTTCGGCGCCTGCGTCGCCGGGGCGCTGGCGCCCCCGGTGTCCGGCTTGGTCTCCGGCGTCTGCGTCGGCTTGAAGTCGGAGAAGAAGTCATGCCACGCGGCGTCTACGGAGTTGGGGTCGGCGAGGAACTGGTCGTACATCTCCTCGACGAGCCATTCGTTGGGGCCGAACTGTGACGCAGGGCTGCTGCTGGACACGGCAGAGACTCGCCTCTATCCATCTCTCGATCTTGGTTGTCCGCTGATGCGCCTACCAGGCTAACCCCCCACCCTCGCCGCATGTGATCGAAGTGGTGCATCTCCGTTGCAAGTGCGTTTGGTGTTCCTCACTTGATCGGTTCAGTCGGGGATGGATCTGCTACCGCGACGGTCAGGTCTGCATCGCGTTCACCACCCGGTCGCGAGCCGCGGCGAAGTCCGCCCGTCGAGCGGCCTTCGCCGCGGCGGAGTCGTACAGATCTCCGCCGGGCATGCGCATCTCGCCGGTGACCGTGTCCATCCTGGTGCCGGACGGCGGGAAGATCGGCATCTCGGTGAGCTTCCTGTTCTCTAGCAGGTATGCCTTCGTCACGTCGTGCAGATCGCCCTTCCACTCCGCGTGCAGATTGAGGTGGTCACGGATGGAGTGTTCGAAACCATTGGCCGAGCCGGGAAACTTCGTCTCGTTGCTGACCTCCACTTTGTACTCGGCGTGCAGGTTCTCCAGGTCGTTGCGGATGGTCTTCGCGCCGTCCTCACCCCATCGGTGCGCCAGCGCCTGGTGGGACGGCAGAGTGCCGCCATCGCCGCCACGCGAGGTCTTGAGCCAGTTGTCGACCTTCTTCAACGGCTCTTCGAACGAGCCGCTCATGTTCTTGTTCGCGGTGCTGCTCAGTGGGGTCAGGTTGGGCGACAGCCCCGGGCCGCCGAGGTTGTCGTTTCGCAGGTGACCGCGAATGAACGCGGAGCCGTCGCCGTCCTTGCCGTTGCCGGCCGCCTTCATGTCGTCGATCTGCTTCTGCAGCTGGGGGTTGAGTTTTCCTTCTCGCGCGGCCTTGTTGAGTTCGATGACGTCGGTGTTCTGCCCTGGCTGCGGCTTGCTGCCACCGCTGTGCTTACCGCGCCCGTCGAGCTTGTGCGGGCGGCCACCGGAGGTCGTGCCGCCGCCCTGCGACTCCGTCCGGCCGGACTCGCGATTGACCGGCCCCGAGGGGTTGTCGATGGCCTGCTGGTTGCTGCTGTAGTCGTCGGTCTTCATCTTCTTGTTCGCGCTCGACGCGGTCCCGTCCGCCTTGCGCTTCCCGGTCCCGGACGGGCTGCTCGACGGCGCCGTCTGCGCGGCTTGGCACGGTTTGGCGCGGCCGGACTTTCGAGGTTCGATGTCGTCCGCGAACTTCGCCATCCAGTCCTGGGTGAGCCCGACCGGGTCGAGCATCGTCATCGGGTCGCCGACATACGCGACCGGGTTGGGCGCGGGCGCGAGGCCGAGCGGGTCCGGGCTGACGTAGCGCGCGGTGCCGGGGTCGTAGTACCGGAACACGTTGAAGTGCAGGCCGGTCTCGGGGTCGAGGTACTGGCCGGGGAACCGCAGTGGCGTACCGCCGTCGTCGCCCGGCGGGGTAAGCCCCCACAGGTTGGTCGCGACCGGCTGCACCGCACCCGTGTGCAGCGACACCAGCTCGACCGGCGTGCCGATCTCGTCGGTGACGAGCGCCGTGACGGTCCTCGTACCGTCGGCGGCGGTGGCGATCTGCAGCACCGGGCGGCCGTCGCCGGGGTGATGGACCCAGGTCAGGGCGCCGGTGAAGGTCCCGTCGGCGATGTGCGCGGCCTCCACGAGCCTCGTGCCGTCCCACGCGAACGCGACCTGTTCGGCGACCACGCCCGCCGCGTCGAGCCGTTGCTTCGAGACCCGGCGGCCGAGCGGGTCGTAGCGGTAGCGCCAGACCGTGCCGTCCGGGGTGCGCACGCCCGTCAGCTGGTCCTGCGCGTCCCAGGTGAAGGTCCAGGCCTGGCCCGCGACGGTGCGGCGGACCAGCCGGCCCCGCGCGTCGTGGACGTACGACACGGCGCCCGCGGACTGGATGACCGTTCCGGCGTAGCGCCGCGGCCCGGACTCCGCGCCCGTGCCCGCCGAGGACCCCACGAGGTTGCCGAGCACGTCGTAGCCGTAGGCCTCGGTCCCGCGCGGCGAGTGCACCGCGGTGACCCGGCCGAGCTGGTCGAACTCGTGGCGTGAACCGCCCGCCGGGTCCTGCCGGGCGGCGAGGCTCCCGTCGGGGCGACGGTGGTAGCGGGTGACGCCGGCGGGCGTGTGCTGCGCCGCCAGCCTGCCGCTCGCATCGAACTCCTGGCGCACCACCGGATTTCCCCCGGCGGACAGTACGGTCATCCGCCCGGCCGCGTCGTGCGCGAGTGAGATCTCCATACCCGCCACCAGGATCCGTTCCGGTTCCCCGCCCTCGCCGCTGTCCCAGCGAATGTCCACACCGGACGGCGTGAGGCGGGTGGTCGCGGACCCGGAATAGCCGAACTCGGTCAGCGCGCCGGCGGTCCGCTGGGCGCTCACCCGGCCCTCCCCGTCCCGGGTGAGCGAGACCTCGGCGTCCGGCCCGGCGGCGTGCACGAGCCTGCCGACCGGGTCGTAGCGGAAAGTCTCGACAACGCCCGCCGAGCGCCGCTCGATCAGGTTGCCGAGCAGGTCGTAGCGGTAGTCGAGCACCTCGCCCGCCGCGTTGACCGAGCGGACGAGCTGCCCGGTGGCGTCGTAGGTGTACCGGGAGATGCGCCCGTCGAAGTCCTCCTCCGCGACGAGACGGCCATCGGCGTCGTAGGTGTAGCGCCATGACCGGCCGAGCGGGTTGACCACCTCGATCAGCCGGAGCTCCGTGTCGTAGCGGTAAACGGTCCTCGCGCCGGAGGGATCGGTGATCGTGCGGCGCGTGCCGAACGGCCCCGGTTCGGTCATGGTGACCCGGCCCAGCTCGTCGGTCGCCGACGTCTGCTGGCCCGTGCCGTCGTAGGTCCAGCGGCGGGTCGCCCCGGCGGGCCCGGTCAACGCCCGCAGGCCGCCTTCGACGGTCCAGGACATCGTGCTGCGTGCCCCGGCGGCGTCCACCACCTCGCGCGGACGGCCGAACATGTCGCGCTCCGCCACGGGAGTACCCGCCGCCGAGGGCTCGGTCTCCTCGATGTCCACGCCGAGTTGTTCGGCGTACGGATCCGGCAGGTTCGCCGCGTCGTACTCGCGGCGCCACACCTGGCCGTCCTGGCTGATCTCGATCTCCAGATCCGGACCGGTCCAGTGCAGCAGCACCCGGCTGCCGTCCGGGCGCACGACGGCCCGCAGCAGGCCGGCGGTGTCGTGCTCGAACTCCGTGCGGCGCCCAAGCGGGTCGGTGCGCGCGAGCAGTTTGTTGTGCGGCCCCCATACCGAGCGGGTGACGCCACCGAGTTTGTCCGTCTCGGCCACCACATCGCCGCGTTCGAACTCGAACACCTTGCGGTGCCCCAGCGAGTCAGCGGTCACCGTTCGTCCGTCCTCATAGGACAGAGAGCCGTCCAGGAACCCGGCGTCGCCGACCGTGCGGACGCAGCGGCCCTCGGCGTCGTAGACGTAGCGATACCAGGCTCCGGTGTGATCGGTCCAGCCCAGCAGGCGGCCGTCCTCGTCGTGCTGGTACTGCGCGGGGTTCGGCGAGGAGTTCGTGCGGGTCGCGAGATGGCCGTGCTCGTCGTAGGCGTAGGTGGCGACCGGGACGGTGCCGGTCCCGGTCAGTGCGCCGATGGCGCGCACCCGGCCGTCGGCTACCTCGAAGGCGAGCCGCGTGCCGCCCGAATGGATCAGCGTCTCGGGCGCGCCCGATTCGTCGTGTTCGATCTCGACGGACTCGCCGCCTTCGGTGCGCACTTCGGCCAGCATGAACACGTCGCGGTCACCCGGGGCCGGGACGAACACCCGGAGCTGCCCGCGGGCCGGGTCTTCGAGCACGTACCCGCCGCCGACCTCCCGCAGCCGGCGCAGCGGACCGTGCGCGGGCGTGGCCTCGGTGCCCGGCGCGGGCACGGGGAACGACAGCACCATCGCGTCGGCCGACAAGTACCGGACCGTCCCGGCGGCCAGCTCGAGCCGTTCGTCCACAAGGGACGTCCAGGACGGACCGAACCAGCGGCCGTGCCGGTAAGAGGACACGTGCTCGCGCACGATCAGCTCGCCCAGTTCGCCGGGGACGCCGAGGTCCACTTCGGTCAGCAGGACGTCGCCGGTCGCGACGTCGATCGGGTCGAACTCGCAGGTCTTCTCGCCGGGTTCCTTGGTCTTGGCCGGATCCGGGCCGTCCTTGGCACTCGACGCGCGCGTGCCGCCGGCCGGCTCCGGGCCTTTGGCCACCGGCGGCGCGCTGTCGCCGGGATCGCCCTTCGGCGTGCCACCGCCTTCGAGCTTCGGCGGCGGATCGGCCTTGCCGCCGCCGAGGCCGAGGTCCTTGCCCGCGCCCGAGGGCAGGGTCCCGTTCCCGGGGTTGACGTCCTTCGCGCTCGCGGGAAGCGTGCCGGGGTTGCCGCCTTTGCCGACCTCGCCGGGCTTGAGTCCCTTGAGGCCCTTGGCCGCGTCCTTGAACACGCCACTGGCTTTGCCCAGCAGCTTGCCCAGCTGGCCGAGCGCCTTGGTCAGGTTCGCGATCAGCCCCGCGATGTCCTTGGCCGTCTTCGCGACCAGGTTCACCACCTGCGGCACCACCCACGCGAGCCCGATGCCCAGCGTCGCGATCACCTGCAGCGCCCAGGAAACCAGGTGCCCGACGACCTGGGCGATGGTGTCGCGCACCAGCATCCGCACCGCGGCGACCACCTGACCGGCGGTCTTCACCCCGCTGGAGGCGCCCTCGCAGGCCTCGGACGCGGCCTGCAGGACCTTGGCGACCTCGCCGGCCTGCTGCCGGTAGGCGTCGGCGGCGGGGCCGGTCCAGGACTGGATGTCGGCGTTGATCTGGTTTCCCAGGTCGGCACCGACCTTGCCCACTTCGGCGGCGATGTTCTTCCAGGTCTCCGAATGCGCGGTGATCTGGTCGGGGTCCCCGGCGAGTTTGTCCAGCGCCTCCTTCAGCGGGCCGACGTGTTCCATCAGCCAGCCAACGCCCGCCGCGAGGATGGAGCCGAACGGGTCGGCCACGAACGCGAGCGCATCCATCGCGGTCCCCGCGGCGCCCAGGACGGTCGAGGCCCAGTCGCCGCTCTCGATGCCCTGTTTGACCGACTGGGCACCTTCGAGGATCGTGATCCCCGAGATCGCCGAAGTGGAATCCTGCTTCTGGGCCACCAGTGGATTCGTCATGCCGTCCCTTCACCCGGATTCCACCTGCCGTCCACCATGACGGATGGTCCGCGAATCCGGCTCCGCTTGAGCGTCCTCGCGGCCCGTTAGGTCAGAGACCGGTGTACGGCCGGGCATCTCCCGTCCGGTCTTCCGCGTAACCTGGACAGCCGGAGGTGGCAATGGATCTCGTGGCCCGGCTGCGCGCGGTGGTGCCCGCGGAGCACGTGCTGGACGACCCCGACGTGGTCGAGACCTATCTGCAGGATCACGCCGAGTGGGCACCCTACGCGCAGGCCGTCGCGGTGGTGCGGCCGCGCAGTACCGAAGAGGTGCAGGCGGTCGTGCGGCTGGCCGCGGAACACCGGGTGCCGGTCGTGCCGCGCGGCGCGGGCACCGGGTTGTCCGGCGGGGCCAACGCGATCGAAGGCTGCATCGTCATCGCGTTCGAGGCGATGAACCAGGTGCTCGAGATCAACCGGGCCGAGCGGTTCGCGGTCGTGCGGCCGGGGGTGGTGAACGACGACCTGCGCGCGGAATGCGCGGTGCATGACCTGTGGTACCCGCCGGATCCGGCGAGTGCCCAGTGGTCGACCATCGGCGGCAACGTGGCGACCAACGCGGGCGGGCTGTGCTGCGTCAAGTACGGCGTCACCCGGGACTACGTGCTGGGGCTGGAGGTCGTGACCGGGCGCGGTGAAGTGGTGCGCCTGGGGCGGCGCACCGCGAAGGGCGTCGCGGGCTACGACCTGTGCGGGCTCATGGTCGGTTCGGAGGGGACGCTCGGCATCATCACCGAGATCACCGTGCGGCTGCGGCCCAAGCGGCTCGCCGAGCGCACGATCGCCGGGTACTTCGATTCCGTGGTGGCCGCGGGCGAGGCGGTCAGCGCGGTCTCCGTGTCGGGCGTCGTGCCCTCGGCGCTGGAACTGGTGGACAGGCACTGCCTGGAAGCGGTGGACGCGTGGAAGAACATGGGCCTGTCCACCGAGGCGAACGTCGTCCTGCTCGGCCGCGTCGACACACCGGGACAGGCGGGCGAGGACGAAGCGACGACGATGCTGCGGTGCTTCGAAGCCGCCGGGGCGACCTGGGCGGCGGTGTCCTCGGACGAGCAGGAGGCCGAGGCGCTGTTCGACGCTCGGCGCCTGGCGTACCCGGCGCTGGAGCGGCTCGGCCCGGTGCTGACCGAGGACGTGTGCGTGCCGAAGGCGCTGGTGCCGGAGATGCTCGCGCGGATCGAAAAGACCGCGGCTGAGCACGACACGCTGATCGCCAACATCGCGCATGCCGGCGACGGCAACCTGCACCCGCTGCTGATCACCCCCATCGGCGACGAGGACGCGAAGCGCCGGGCGCAGGCGGCGTTCGAGGACATCATCTCCGACGCGATCGAACTCGGCGGCACGGTGACCGGCGAGCACGGGATCGGCCTGCTCAAGCGGGCCGGCCTCGGGCGCGAGGTGAGCCCGGCCGTGCTGGACATGCACCGCGCGGTCAAGGCGGCGCTGGACCCGCTGAACATCCTGAACCCCGGCAAGATCTTCACCTGATCAGTGCAGCAACCATCCCGGTGCGGAAGCCGTCGAATACGACATGACGGACCAGTTGACGATGGATGAGCTCGCGCCGGCGGTCGACGGGGTCATGCGGGCGCTGGCGTCCGCGGAACTCCCGCCGATCGTCGACGAGGTGCTGGCACAGCGGAAGATCCAGGAGTTCTGCGAGGAGCAGAGGCTGGACCGTGCCGATCTCCGCAGCCGCCTGCTCGCCGATCCCGGCGCGCTGCTCAGCCCGACCAACGACCGGATCTCCGCGTACCGGGACGCGGTGCGCGCCCTCGGCGAGGTCGGGCCGGCCGGCGCGGACCGGGCCTGGTCGAGCGAGTACCGGGCGGTGCTGGAGTTCTTCCTGCTGCTGATCGGGCCCGCTGTGGTCCTCGGCGGTGCCGCGCTGCTCGCCGCGGCGTACGGCGGGGGAACTTGGCTGATCGCCAAGATCGGCCTGACGCTGGCCGTCGTGGTCGTAGGTGCCCTGCTCTACCTGGGACTGTCCATCGGCTGGCTGTTCACCATCACCGACCGGGCGTGGCCGCCACGATCACGGCCGTTCGGCACCCGCATCGCCTGCCGGATCGCGCGCTGGGCCGCGTTTCTCGTGACCGTTGTCGCCGTGCTCGGCCTTTGGCCGTCGCTGGTCCGGCACGTGACGACCCCGGGCACGGTCATCGCCGCGGTACTCGCCGTGCTCACGTTCGCGTTCGCCGCGGCGGGCGCGTCCGCGAGCCCGAACAAGCCGAGCATCGCGGCGCTCCATTCCGGTCTGCGCGCCGAGGCCGAGGAGGCCCTCGATCGCTGGCGCGAGGACGCGCGGCAGGCCGCCGAACTCGCGGTGAACAGCCTGATCAGCCGGCTCGCGGCGCCGTCATACGAGGTGCGGCTCACCGTCCGGGACGACTCCGGTCTCGGCGAGATGACCAGCATCGCGCGGACGCTCGAAACCGCGTCCACCCAGCGTTTCAAGCGGGCGCTCAGCGGGATGCGGTCCGGGGCGATCGGGGTCGCCGGGCCGCGCGGCGCCGGTAAGACGACGCTGCTGGAAGCGCATCGCGAGAAGCGGCTGCTCCCGGAGGGGCGCGAGCATCTGGTGATCCGCGTCGACGCCCCGATCGGTTACGAGGGCCGGGATTTCGCGCTGCACATCTACGCCGTCGCCTGCCAGGCCGTCATCGACTACCGGAAGGCGGCGCGTTCGCTGAGGAAGCGGCTCTTCGACCGGCGAACAGCCGAAGACAAGGCCTGGCGGATGCTCGTCGCGGACGCCGACCGGCGGCTGGAGGAGATCCGTTTCCAGCTGACGACGACCACGGGCTGGTCGGGCAAGTTCACGCTGCCGAAGGCCGCCGCGGACTTCACGGCGAGCCGGTCCAAGGCCAGGGCCCGCCAGCCGCTGACGTACCCCGAGATCATCGACGAACTCCGGAAGTACCTCACGACGACGGCACGGCGGCTCCGCGAGACGAACCGCAATATCGCGGCGACGCCGGTGGTCGTGGCGATCGATGAGCTGGACAAGGTCGCGTCGGCCGAGCACGCGCACCGGTTCGTCAACGAGCTGAAGGCGCTGTTCGGCGTGCCCGGCTGCCATTTCGTGCTTTCGGTGTCCGAGGACGCGCTGATTTCGTTCGAGCGCCGGGGTTTCTCCGTGCGCGACGCGTTCGACAGCGCCTTCGACGAGATCATCCGGCTGGACTACCTGACCTTGCCGGAAAGCCGGGAAGTGCTGGGGAGAAGGGTGATCGGGCTGCCGGAGCCGTTCGTCTGCTTCGCACACTGCTTTTCCGGCGGCCTCCCACGAGACCTGATCCGCGTGGCGAGGGCGATGATGGACGTCGCGCAGACGACACCGGCACCGGGCCTCGCGCAGGTGTGTACGGCGCTCACCGGAACCGCGATCGAGCAGGCGGCCCGGCTCGCGCAACGAGAGGTCAGGCCGCTGGGGCACGTCTCCTCGGCAGTGGAACTGGTCCGGCTCGCCGACGGACCGGATCTCGCCCGGCAGCGGCCCGAGGAACTGCTTGCCACGGTGAGGAAACTGGCCGTGATGAGCGAGGAGAGCGAACCACTCGGGGCGGTCCGGATGGAACTGGCGACGTTCCTCTACTTCGCGCTGACGATGCGTGAAGTCTTCGACGACACGCTCTCGCAGAACCGGATCGTCGGCGGCTCCACGGACACCGGGCCGGGTTCGTTCGAGACACTCACCCGGGCACGTCAGGCTTTCGGCGACAACACGACCCAAGCCTGGCTGCTCGTCGACCAGTTCCGCCAGGCATGGCGGCTCCCGGTCGTCGAACTGTCTACTTAGGATTCGGCGCGGCGCCCAGCTGACCCCAGCGGCGGGCGATGTCCGGCGCCGTGGCGCCGAAGGTGCGGCTGCGGGTGCCGTTGTGGTCGCGGACGCCCACCGGATGGTGGGGTAGCCATGGACGGCGGCGAGTTCTCTGAGGGTCGGCGGCTTGCCGAGTGAGGGGTGGCGAAACCGGGCGGCGGTGCCGGGGCCGTCAGGCTGCTGACAATCTCCTCCGGCCCGTTCGGCTGCGTCATGCCGCTCCCCAAACCGGCCGAAGGTTAACGTAGCAGAACCAAGTCGTCACCGTGGGTGAAATTCGCTGTTCAGCCATAGTTGGGCGTAATGTCCGCCGGCCGCGACCAGTTGGTCGTGTGTGCCCTGCTCGACCACCCGCCCGTGGTCCAGCACGATGATCCGGTCCGCCCGCGCGGCCGTCGCCAACCGGTGGGCCACCACGAAGGTCGTGCGCCTGCGCGCGAGCGTCTCCGTCGCCTGCAGCACCGCGGCTTCGGTGGACGGGTCGAGCGCGGCCGTCGCCTCGTCCAGCAACAGCACGTCCGGGTTGACCAGTTCGGCCCGGGCCAGCCCGATCAATTGCCGCTGCCCGGCCGAAAGCGCCTTGCCACGCTCGCCGACCTGCTGCCGGAACCCGGCCGGCAGCGCGCTGACCCCGTCCAGCGCGCCGACCGCGCGCACCGCCGCCTCCACCTCGGCGTCGCTCGCGGACGGGCGGCCGTAGCGCACGTTGTCCGCGACCGTGCCCGAGAACAGGTGCGCCTCCTGCGGTACGACCCCCATCCGGTGCCGCAGCCCCGGCAGGTCGTAGTCCCGCACGTCCAGCCCGTCGATGCCGACCTTCCCGCTCGTCGCGTCGTAGAACCGGGCGACGAGCTTCACCGCGGTCGACTTGCCCGCTCCCGTCGCGCCGACCAGCGCGACCGTCTCGCCGGGCGTCACCTTCAGCGAGATATCCGCGAGTGCGAGGGAATCCGTGCCGGGGTAGGCGAAGTCGACCGCGTCGAAGGTGACCTCACCGGACAGCCGTTCCGGCACCGCCACCGGATGCTCGGGCGGCGGCACCGAAGTCGGCGTGCGCAGTAGGTCGCTGATCCGGTGCAGCCCGACCTTCGCCTGCTGGTACCCGTCGAATACCGACGAGAGCTGCTGGATCGGCGAGAAGAACAGGTTGAGGTACAGCAGGAATCCGAGCAGCACACCGACTTCCAGCGTACCGGCCGCGACCCGGTTCGCGCCGATCACCAGCACGACCGCCTCGGCGACCCCGGAAAGCATTGTCACGAAAGGAAAGTACGTCGCGACATATCGCTGCGCCCGCAGCCGCGAGCGGCGGTAGGCGTCGCTGCGGGAGGCGAAGTCGGAGGCCGAACGCTCCTCGCGGCTGTAGGCCTGGGCGACCCGCAGACCGCTGACGTTCTCCTGCATATCGGCGTTGACCACGCTCACCCGCTCGCGCGCCTCGTTGTACGCGGCGGTGGCCAGCCTGCGGAAGATCACGGTCGCGACGATCAGCACCGGCAGCACGGAAAGCGCATACAGACCCAGGGACGGGTCGGTGACCAGCAGCGCCGCCGAGATACCGACCAGGGTGAGCGCGCTGATCACCGCCTGCGCGACCCCGGTCTGCAGGAACGTCGAGAGCGCGTCGACGTCGGTGGTCATCCGCGTCATGATCTTGCCGGACAGTTCGCGCTCGTAGTAGTCGAGCCCGAGCCGCTGCAGATGCGCGTAGCTGCGCACCCGCAGCGAGTAGAGCACCGTCTCCCCGGCGCGCGCGGTGAGCTTCGTCTGCGCGCGGATCACGAACCAGTCCATCGCGACGATCAGCGCACCGGCCGCGGCGATGAACCACACGACCGACTCGACCCCGGGCCGCACCCCGTGGTCGACCCCGTACTGGTACAGCGCGGGCAGCGCGATCGTCGCCGCCGCGTCCAGCCCGACCAGCAGGATCACCGTGGTCAGCAGCAGCCGCACCGGCCGCAGCATCCGCCCGAGGCTGAACCTCGGATCCGGTTCGGTGACGTCCGTCTCCGTCAGCGCCGGCACGTCATTGGCCGGCGGCAGCCTGCGCACCCCCTCGATGAGCTCTTCGGTCGGCGGCACGTCGAACGCGCCCCGCATCCCGGCCATCCCCCCGCCCGCGGCGGCCCCTCGCTGCTGGGCGGAGTCCGCGAGTTGTCCCGCGTCGTCCTGATCGGCGACCTCCGGCCACAGCTGCGGCGTGACCCCGGTTTCGGGCCGGACCGCGCATTCGGGGCGGTGCTTCTGCTCGACGCCCTCACCGGGCCCGGCCACGAGTTCGCGGTACAGCTCGCAGCGTTCTTCCAGCTCCGCGGCCGTGCCCACGTCGACCACCCGGCCCGCGTCGAGGACGGCGATCCGGTCGGCCAGTGCGAGCGTCGACTTGCGGTGCGCGATGAGCAGCGTGGTCCGGCTCGCGGTGACCGCGCGCAGGGTGTCGTGGATCGCGGCCTCGGTCACCGTGTCGACGGCCGAGGTCGCGTCGTCGAGGATCAGCACGCGCGGATCGGTCAGCAGCGCGCGGGCCAGCCCCAGCCGCTGCCGCTGACCGCCCGACAGCGTCAGCCCGCGTTCGCCGACGAGCGTTTCGTAGCCCTCGGGCAGTTGCCTGATGAAATCGTGCGCCTCGGCCGCCTTCGCGGCGGCGTAGACCTCGTCGTCGCTCGCGTCCGGGCGGCCGTAGGCGATGTTCTCGCGGATCGACGTCGAGAACAGGAACGCCTCCTCGAACACCACGCCGATCGCCTTCCGCAGGTCGGCGAGGTGCAAGTCGCGCACGTCGACGCCGCCGAGGCCTACCGAGCCCGAGTGCACGTCGTAGAACCGGGGCAGCAGCAGGGAAATCGTCGACTTGCCCGAACCGGCGGTGCCGACGAGGGCCAGCGTCTCGCCCGGTTTCGCCTCGAGCGAGAGCCCGTCGAGCACCGGTTCGGACCGCGTGTAGCCGAACCTCACGCCGTCGAGCCGGATGCCGAGCGGACCCTCGGGCAACGGGCGAGCGTCCGGCTTGTCACGGACTTCGGGCTGCGCGTCGATCAGCTCATACACCCGGTCCGCGCCCGCGCGTGTGAGCTGCGCCTGCACCACCATCGAGGAAAGCATCCGCGCCGGACCGATCAGGCCCGACACGTAGCTGGCGAACGCGAGGAACGTGCCGAGGCTCACGTCGCCGCGAAGGGCGAGGATCCCGCCGAAGGCGAGTACGGCGACCTGGCCGGCCGCGGGCAGCGCCGAGGTGGTCGCAGTCGGTACGGCCGACAGCCGGGCCGCGCGGAGGCGTTCGGCGAACAGCTTCCTCGCGGTCTTCTCCAGCCGCGCGACCTCTCGCGCCTCCTGCCCGAAGCCCTTGACCACGCGAACGCCGGTCACCGTCTCCTCGACGTGCTGCGCGAGGTCCGCGGCACGCTGCTGCGCGGACCACGTGGCGGGGAACAACCGCTTGCGGGACGCGCCGACGACGATCGCGACCGCCGGCACGACGATCAGGGCGATCAGCGTCAACCCCGGTGACATCCACAGCATCGCGGCGAGCGAGAACACGGCGAACACGACCGATCCGGCCGACATCGGCGTCATCATCAGCAGCGACACGACCAGTTGCAGATCGGTGATCGCCCGCGAGACGACCTGGCCGGTGCGCAGCGAGTCCTGCTTCCCGCCGTCCAAACGCGACACCGCGCCGAACACCGCCTGCCGCAAGTCGTGCTGCACGTCCAGGGCCAGCCGCCCGCCGACGTACCGGCGGATGAACGCGGTCCCGAACATGAGCACCTGCACCCCGACCAGCCCGCCGGCCAGCAGGCCGAGGCCGGCGGTGCGGCCGCCGACCGCGTCGTCCACCGCGACCCTCACCAGCAGCGGGCTGACGGCCTGGAAGCCGACACTGACGACCGCCGCGGCGAGCGACAGCACGACGAGCCAGGGATGCCGCCAGCAGGCGGCGGCGAGTCTGCGGATCCAGCCGGTCTGCGGTTCAGCGGTGGTGGGAGCAGGAGCGGTCACACGCTCCAGACTATGCGCGTCGGAGAACACTGTGCGGTGATTTGCGTGGCGGTGCCGGTTGACGGCCCACCGCAAGCGGCTCCGCCGCTGCAAAAGCCGCTACGTGATGTCGCGGCGCTGGTTGGCGGCCCATCCGCCGGCGAAGAAGACCGCGGTCCAGGCCAGGAAGACGAGCGCCGACGCCCACCACGAGACCGCGCCGGGCGCGCCCGCGACGTACTGCAGCGTCCACTGCGTCTCCTTGTCGAGACCCGGCACCTTCACCCCGGACGCGCCGAAGGCCTGCGCCCCGATCGCCCCCACGATCCCGTTCATCGTGCCGTTGGGCAGCACCGCGCCCAGCCAGTCGATCCGCCACAGCCCGTAGAACAGCAGGACCAGCACGTTCTCGATGATCAGCAGGTAGATCACCAGCGTGACCACACTGCCGACCACGCTGTTCCACATCGCCCCGACCCCGATGCCGAACAGCGTCGCCAGCACCCCGGCCAGCATGCTCGCGCCGAGCACGCCGATCCACTGGCCGCCGGTCGGCAGCCGCGAACCGTCGACCGTGATCAGGATGCCCAGGCTCGACACCGCGGCCAGCACGATCCCGTAGATCGCGCCCCAGACGATGTAGGTGATCATCTTCGCGGTCAGCACCGACACCCGGTTCGGGGCCGTGAGGAACGTCGTGGTGATCGTCTTCTTGCTGTACTCGCCTGCCAGCGCGAACACCCCGAAGATCACCGGGAAGGTCAGCCCGATGTTGATCCCGTGCGCGATCGCCAGCAGGCCCATCGGCAGGTTGCCGGTCTCGATGCCCAGCGCCCGCGCGATCGTCTGCGTCTGACTGCTCGTGAGCACGTCGCCCACCTCGTTGGCGAACGCACCCCAGCCGAGCGCGAACCCGAAGGCCAGCACCACCGCCGGGATCATCAGCCCCCACCAGCTCTTCGTGGTGAGCGTCTTGCGGAACTCCGCGACGAGCAACCGGCCCATCAGCGCTGCCCTCCCCAACCCTGGTACGGCCCCTGCTGCTGCGGATACCCGCCCGGCGGTGACTGGTACTGCGGCGGCGGACCCCACCCGCCACCCGGCGGGGGCGGCGGATAATGCTGCTGCGCCTGGTACGGCGCGCCCGAGTACTGCCCGTTGGTCAGCTGGAAGAACAGCTTCTCCAGATCCGCGCGATCCTCTTCCATGCCGTACACCGCGAGCCCGGACTTCGCGACCAGATCGCCGATCTGCTGCCGCGTCGCGCCCAGCACCACGACCCGGCCGTCCGGCGCCATCTCCAGCTGCGTGAACCCGCCTTCCCGCAAGGCATTCGCGAGCGCGTTCGGATCGCCCGACTGCACCAGCACCCGCGACTGCCGGCTCGCGCGCAACTGCTCGAGCGAGCCGTAGTACCGCGTCACCCCGTGGCTGATGATCACCACCTGGTCGATCGTCTGCTCCACTTCGGACAGCAGATGGCTCGACACGAGCACCGTCCGGCCCTCACGTGCGTAGGCACGCAAAAAGTTGCGCAGCCAAAGGATTCCTTCGGGGTCGAGACCGTTCGCCGGTTCGTCCAGCACCAGCACCTGCGGGTTGCCCAGCAAGGCCGTCGCCAGCGCCAGCCGCTGCCGCATGCCCAGCGAGAACTCGCCCGGCTTCCGGTTCGCCGCACCCGAAAGGCCCACCAGCGCCAGCACCTCGTCCGCGCGCTGATCCGGCATCCCGATCGCCGCCGCGTACACCCGCAGGTGATTACGCGCCGTCCGTTTCGGATGGAACCCCTCGTTCTCCAGCACCGCGCCCACGATCCGCGCCGGATTTCCCAGCTGCTCGTACGGCAGCCCGCTGATCGTCGTGACCCCGGCCGTCGGCGTCACCAGACCCAGGACCATCCGCAAGGTGGTCGTCTTCCCCGCGCCGTTCGGACCGAGGAATCCCGTCACCGAACCCGGTTCCACCACGAAGCTCAGGTTCTGCACAGCCGCGACCTGGCCGAACGTCTTGCTCAAACCGTGCACGACGATCCGGCCGCTGCCGTCGTTCTGCATCACTGCCCCCTTGATCCGGCGAACGGGTGAACTCGGCAGGCGACATCCTGCCTCATCCACGGTCGCCATGGGGCAGGAAGGGGTAAACAGCCACTCGGTCGGTGAATCACGACGTCCCGTACGGGCAGGTGAAGAAGTATTTCGACAAAACCAGAACCCCGTGCAGCGAACTCGGCCAGGACCACCTAAGCTAGAAGGTGGCGGCCCGCTCCCAGTGACCCCCAGGCTGGTTGAGCGGGCCGCCCCTGTTCGCGGGGCCTTTGCCGCCGCTTCCCTGAGGGGCTCAACGCAGCGTGTTTTTTGGGGGTGCGACCCCCAAACCCCGCCCGGGGGCTTGCCCCCGGACCCCCATCCGCGGGGCTTTGCCGCCGCTTCCCTGAGGGGCTCAACGCAGCGTGTTTTTTGGGGGTGCGACCCCCAAACCCCGCCCGGGGGCTTGCCCCCGGACCCCCATCCGCGGGGCCGGATCCGGGGGCGTGCTGCGGTGTGTGTGCGGGAATGCGGTGTGCGTGCGGGAGGTGTTCTTGTTGTACGGGGTTAGGGGAGGAGGTCTTGCAGGGGGGTGTGGGGGAGGGTGTGGGCGGCGGAGACCGGGGCGTTGGTCAGGGCGCCTTGGTGGGTGTTCAAGCCGTTGGCGAGAGTGGCGTCGGTTGTCAGGGCGGCGTGCCAGCCCTTGTCTGCCAGGGCGACCGCGTAGGGGAGCGTGACGTTGGTCAAGGCTTGGGTGCTTGTGGTGGGGACGGCGCCTGGCATGTTCGCTACGCAGTAGAAGACCGAGTCGTGGACCTGGTATGTCGGGTCGTCGTGAGTGGTGGGACGGGAGTCGGCGAAACAGCCGCCCTGGTCGATGGCGATGTCGACCAGGACCGAGCCCGGCTTCATCCGCGAGACGAGGTCGTTGGAGACCAGCTTGGGGGCCTTGGCACCGGGAATGAGAACGGCGCCGATCACCAGATCCGCGGCCAGCACGGCTTCTTCGATGGCCAGTGTGGTCGAGGCCACCGTCTTGATCCGGCCGTTGAACTCGTGATCGATCTGGCGTAGACGGTCCACATTGGTGTCGAGGATCTCCACATCGGATCCCAGGCCCACCGCGATCCGCGCGGCGTTGAGCCCCGCGACACCGCCGCCGATCACGACCACCTTCGCCGGGCGCACGCCGGGCACGCCGCCGGGGAGCACGCCGCGCCCGCCCGAGGGCTTCAGCAGAGCGTGGGCACCGACCTGCGGTGCCAGGCGGCCGGCGACTTCCGACATCGGGGCCAGCAGGGGAAGGGCGCCGGTGGCGGTTTGCACGGTTTCGTAGGCGATCGCGGTGGTGCCCGCTTCGAGCAGGGCTTCGGTGAGCGCGCGGTCGGCGGCCAGATGCAGGTAGGTGAACAGGACCTGGTCGCGCCGCAGTCGCGGATACTCCGCGGCGACCGGTTCCTTCACCTTCAGGATCAGGTCGCCTTCGGCCCACACGTCGTCCGCCTTCGCGAGGATCTTGGCGCCCGCTGCGGTGTAGTCGTCGTCGCTGATGGCCGAGCCGGAGCCCGCCCCGGTCTCGATGAAGACCTGGTGGCCGCGACGGGTCAGTTCGTGCACGCCGGCGGGCGTCACCGCCACCCGGTACTCGTGCTTCTTGATCTCACGCGGGACGGCGATACGCACGGGGTCCTCCTGATCGCTCGTGGGGCGTCGTAATGACTACGGTGATCCACCCGGATGGCGGTGTCATCGTCCGCCCACGACAATCCTCCCGCCGGTCGATGGTTCCCGCACGACAGCGCATTGACCTCCACCTAACTGGAGCATGCAGGGTGGCCGCATGAGAGCCGTGTGGTTGACCGAGTTCGGCGGGCCCGGAGTCCTGCGGCCCGGGGAAGCGCCCGATCCGGTGCCGGGGCCCGGCCAGGCGCTCGTCGCCGTCGCGTTCGCCAACATCACCTTCGTCGAGACGCAGTTCCGCGCCGGCGGCATGAACCCGTTCGGCGTCGAGCCGCCGGTCATCCCCGGTAACGGGGTGGGCGGCGTCGTGACCGCCGTCGGCGAGGGGGTCGACGGGGATCTCGTGGGGCGGCAGGTGGTGACCGCCACGGGCGGGACCGGCGGCTACGCCGAGAAGGTCGTCGTCCCCGCCGCCGCACCGCTGGTCGTGCCGGACGGGCTCGCGCTCGACGCCGCCGTCGCCCTGCTGGCCGATGGGCGGACCGCGAAGGCGCTCATCACGACGGCAGCCGTCGAGCCCGGGCAACGGGTTCTCGTGGAGGCTGCCGCGGGCGGGGTCGGCAGCCTCCTCGTGCAGCTTGCGAAGCGGGCCGGGGCGACGGTGATCGCCGCCGCGGGAGGGCCGCACAAGGTCGCGGCGGCCGCCGAATTGGGCGCGGATCGCGCGGTCGACTATTCGGTCCCGGGCTGGGCGGAGAAGGTGGGCCGGGTCGACGTCGTCTTCGATGGGGTGGGGGGCGAACTCGGCGCGACCGCGTTCTCGCTGCTGGCGCCCGGCGGCCGGATGGTCGTCTACGGCCTCGCGAGCGGCGCGTGGGCCCCGGTCTCCGACGAGGACGCGGCCGCCCGCGGGGTGGAGATCCGCCGCGGTGCCGGCGGTACCCCGGACGATCTGCGTGCCTTCACCGAAAGCGCGCTGGAGGACGGCGCCGCCGGGCACCTGCGGCCGGTGATCGGCCAGCGATTCCCGCTCGGGGACGCCGCCGGCGCGCACCGGGCGATCGAAACCCGCGCCACGATCGGGAAAACGCTGCTGGTGCTATAGCGGCTGCGCCCATACGGGGTCACCGGCGCGGACGGTGCCGGGCCGGGTCACGCGCATGATCAGGCCGAACTTGTTCTCGTGCTGCTCGATCAGCCACGCCTGCAGCTTCGGCCAGCGTTGCCGGCCCGCCGGATCCCAGCTGGGCACCGCGCACCGGATACACGGCCCGGAGTTCGGCCCGGTCGCCTCCAGGATCACCTCGCCCACGGTGAGCGTCGTGCCCGCGCCCCAGCCTTCCTCCGCGAACGCGGGGGCGTCGAGTTCCAGGTGCAGGTTCGGGCGGAACCGGGCCAGTTCGACGGGCGCGCCCAGTTCGTTCGCGAGCGCGGCGCGGGAGGCTTCGATGGTCACGAGCACGGTCGGCCCGCGGTCCTGCCCGCCGTCGGCGGTGCGCAGTTCCAGCGGCACACCAAGGGATTCGCCGAGCGCGGTCGGCAGCGCCGGATCGGTCCACGACCATACGGTGCCGTCGGGGGCGTGCAGGATCGGCGGTTCCTCCGGCGCACCGCGGTAGGTGCTGCGCCACGACAGCAGTTCCTGGTTCTGCCGGACCGTGAGCACGTTTCCCGCGCGCTTCGGGCGGAGGTCGATCAGCGCGTGCGCGCGGTCGCCCGCCATCCCGCGGTCGTCGAACCGGGCGGCCCCGACCTGTTCGCCCCGCAACGACTTGACCGGCCAGCGGTGCAGCTGTGTCACGGCTCCGGAAAACATCGCCCCAGCGTAGTCGCGCTCACGACCACCTGAGCGCCACGAGCTGTGTGATCAGGGCCAACCGCACATCCGGATCGTCCAGATCGAGCGGCACCAGTTCGAGCAGCCGGCGGATGCGGTAGCGGAAGGTGTTGGGGTGGATCCGCAGTGCCTTCGCCGCCGCCCGCGGATCGCCGGGAAAGCGAAGCCATTCGTAGAGCGTCTCGAGGTATTCCGTGCGGTTGGCCACGTCGTGCTCCCGGAGCGTTTCGAGCGGGCCCAGCTCCGAGATCCGCGCGCTGCCGGCCGCCGTCGCCGCGCGATGCAGCACCAGAGCGGTCCACGCGTCGTCGTAGCTGCCCACGTTGCCTTCCAGCAGCCCGGCCCGCACCAGTCCCAGCATCTCGTCGGCTTCCGCCCGCGAACGCGTCAGCTCGGCGATTTCCACCGGACTGCCGGCCGCGACCCGCGCCTTCAGCTCCGCCAGCGCCTTCCGTAGCTCCGGCCACTCGCCGTCGGGCACGATCGCGTACAGCAGCCCACCGAGCTCCGCCGCGACCGGTCGTGGCCCGATGCCCTGCGAGATCCGCTCGATCAGCGCCAGCCGCAGCCCCTCGCCGTCCGTGCGGTCGCCGCCGGGGGTGTCCACGACGACGACCCGGTGCGGCTCGTCGGAGAGCTCGAGTTCCGCGATCGCCTTACGCGGCCCCACTTTCCCGTCGAGCAGCCCGCGCAGCAGCTCCGCGGACGCCCGCCGCCGCGCGTCCGCGTGCGCGCGCCTGCGGAGCAGGTGCAGGGCCACGATCGGGGCGGTGTCGGCGAACGCCGCCGCCCGCTCCTCCGGTACCGGACCGGCGACCACCGCCCACATCGAGCCCAGCAATTCACCGCCCATCCGGATCGGCACGATGAGCCGCGGCAGCGTGCCGTCCCGTTGCGCGGGCACGAAAACCGTCTGCCGCCCGCGCGAAAGTTCGCGGAACACCCCGCGCGAGCGGAAGCGCGCGAGCACGTCGCCGGGCACGCCCCGGCCCATGATCGTGGACACCCGCGCGGGATCGGTGAGGTCCTGCCGCGCGGAGTACGCGAGCACCCGCGAGTTCGTGTCCTCGATCGTGACCGGCGCGTCGACCACCGAGGCCACCACGTCGGCCAGCCGGAACAGATCGCCCGAACTCGAGTCGCCGTCCTCGACCGGGTCGTCGGCGTCGAGGACGGTCCGCAGCAGCCAGACCAGCTGCGCCCACGCCGTCGCGGCCCGCACCTGGACGAGGGCGATTCCGGCCGCCTTCGCCGCACGCCGCACGGACGCCTTCGTCGCGAGCGGCGGCTTGAGCAGCACCGCGGCTGCCTGGCGGTCCGCACTGTGCGAAACGAGCGCGGCCGCGTCCTCGGCGCTCGCCGCCGCGACGCCGAGCACGAGATCCCCGGCCGCGACCGACGCGGTCACCCCCGGCTCGGCGATCACCACATCGGCGACGGCGGGGCAGGATTCCGGCACCCACACGGCATGCAGCAGCGTCGGGCCGACGCGCTCGACGACGCTGCTGACCGACACCATTTCCGCAGCATACGGCGTTACCCGCTACCTGCTGAGGAGATCGCCCAGCACGCTCTGAAGCCGGCCCTCCCGGCCCCCGGCGGCGGCCTTCGCGCGCCAGGCCACGATCCCATCGGGCCGCACCAGGCTCATCCCGCCGGCTTCGAGCCCGTACCGGGCGGCGAAGAGCCCCTCCGGGTCGCCGAAGTCGACACCCGCCTCGAAGCAGGTCAACGCCACGCCCGTGGACGCCGACACCTCGCGCGCCGCGCCCGTCCAGTGAGGACCGTTCGCCAGCAGCACCCAGCCCCGCCCCAGCAGGTCCACAGTGGACTTCGGTACCCCGTCCACGACGATCGGCACGTGCGGTGCACGGAACCCCGCCCGGCCGCTGGGCCGGTTCGGATCCTCGGTGGGGCTCGGGTCGTCGTCCTCGATCAGGACCGCCGTCGAGCGGTACCGGAAGCCCAGCGTGAGTTCCACCTGATCGACCGGGGCACCGGTGCCGCTGAGGTCCAGTTCGGGAGACATCCGCTGCTTCGCGTTGCGCAGCGAGGTGTTCACCACCATCTCCGCGATCGGCCGCCGCTCCGCCTCGTACGTGTCGAGCAGGCCGGGACCGGCCTCGCCGCGAATCACGGCGGCGAGCTTCCACGCCAGGTCATGCCCGTCGCCGACGGCCGTGTTGCCGCCCATCCCACCGGTCGGCGGGGTCACCTTCGCCGCGTCCCCGGCGAGGAACACCCGGCCCGAGGAGAACCGCCTGGCGACCCGGGCCGCCATCTCCCACGCGCCGGACCAGCGGATCTCGGGTTCCAGTCCGGGCAGGTCGGTCGCGATCCGGATCAGTCCGGCCAGCCGCTCGGGCGGGTAGTCGCCTGCCGTCTCGCCCCGCTCGGGGTGGTAGTCGGTCCCGAACACGTACCGGCCCGGCACGTCGGTGTTGACCACGGCGCCGGTGAAGTGGGGGTTCTGCAGGTAGTAGAGGTCGGTGACGTCGGGGACCATCCGGTCGCCGAGGTCGGCGTCGAAGACCACGCCGATGGCATGGCCGATCGCGCCGAGCCCGTCGGTGCCGATGCCGAGGCGCTCGCGGATCGCGCTGCGCCCGCCGTCGGCGGCGACCAGGTACTTCGCGCGGACCCGCGCGCCGCTGTCGAGTTCCGCGGTGACCCCGTTTTCGTCCTGTTCGAACGAGACCAGCCTGGTCGAGAACCTGACCTGGGCGCCGGACTTCTCCGCTCGCGCCAGCAGGATCGGCTCGACGACGTCCTGCCCGGCCATCCCCCAGGGCACTCCCGTCGCGGCACTGAGGTCGATTTCCGACATATCCTCCAGGATCCGGTGGAACACCTGGCCGCCGAGGCTCGACGCGATCGTGATGCGCAGCCCCTGCGACGCGCGCTTGCTCACGCCCAGCACCTCGCCGTCGACACCCGCCCAGCGATACAGCTCCATCGTTCTGGGTGTCTGGCCCGAGGCTCTCGGATGCGGTGACGTGCTCGGGTGCCGTTCGACGACGAGGGTCGGCACCCCTTCCCGGGCCAGGAACATCGCCGTCGTGAGCCCGGCCAGCCCGGCACCCACCACCAGAACGTCCGTCGCTTTATCTCTCATACAAAGTATCTTAGAAACTAAGAGACTTGCTTGGCAAGGGGTACCAGCGGGTGAGAGCTGTTGGGACACGCGGCCGGCGTCGTTAACGTTGGAGTGCATGACGAGCAACGAAGGCTGGTCCTTCGAGACCAAGCAGATTCACTCCGGTGCGGCTCCGGACAGTGCCACGGGCGCCCGCGCGACGCCGATCTACCAGACCACCTCGTATGTCTTCCGCGACAGCCAGCACGGCGCCGACCTGTTCAGCCTCGCCGAGGCCGGCAACATCTACACCCGGATCATGAACCCGACCCAGGACGTGCTCGAGCAGCGCGTCGCGGCCCTCGAAGGCGGCGTGGCCGGGCTCGCGTTCGCCTCCGGCTCGGCTGCCACCACGGCGGCGATCCTGAACCTCGCCGGGGCGGGGGACCATCTGGTGTCCAGCACGAAGCTCTACGGCGGCACCTACAACCTGTTCCACTACACCCTGCCGAAGCTCGGTATCGAGACGACGTTCATCGAGGACCAGGACGATCTGGAACAGTGGCGGGCGGCCGTCCGCCCGGACACCAAGCTGTTCTTCGGCGAGTCGCTGGCCAACCCCGGCAGCAACGTCCTCGACATCGAGGGCGTCGCGCGTGTCGCGCACGAGGCGGGCCTCCCGTTGCTGGTCGACAACACGATCCCGACCCCGTACCTGCTGCGCCCGATCGAGCACGGCGCCGACGTGGTGATCCATTCCGCCACCAAGTACCTCGGCGGCCACGGCACCACCGTCGCCGGAGTACTGGTGGACGGCGGGACGTTCGAGTTCGGCGCGTATCCGGAGCGGTTCCCGGGGTTCACCGAGCCGGATCCGAGCTACCACGGCCTGAAGTACTGGGAGGCCATCGGCCCGGGCGCGTACGCCGCGAAGGCGCGCGTGCAGCTGCTGCGTGACACCGGTGCCGCGATCTCGCCGCTCAACAGCTTCCTGATCATCCAGGGCATCGAGACCCTTTCGCTGCGCGTCGAGCGGCACGTCGCGAACGCCAAGGCGCTGGCGGAATGGCTGGAGCGGCGCGACGAAGTCGAGCGCGTCTACTACGCGAGCCTCCCGTCGAGTCCGCACTACCAGCTGGCGCGGAAGTACCTGCCGAAGGGCGCGGGCGCGGTGCTGTCCTTCGACCTGCGCGGCGGGGTCGAGGCGGGCCGCAGGTTCGTCGATGGCACCGAACTGCACAGCCAGCTGGTTAACATCGGGGATGTGCGCAGCCTGATCGTCCACCCCGCGAGCACCACCCACAGCCAGCTCAGCCCGGCGGAGCAGCTGGGCAGCGGTGTCACCCCGGGCCTGGTCCGGCTCGCCGTCGGGCTCGAAGGGCTGGAGGATCTCAAGGCCGACCTCGACGCCGGGTTCCGCGCGGCGAAGGCGGCTCTGTGACCGGATCGCCGGAGTTCCCGCCCGTCACCGGTGCGTGGCGGGCGGGAAATCCGCCGGGCCGCCGGCAGTGGTTGGCGGTGGATCGGCCGCTGCGGCTGGAGGCGGGCGAGTTGCCCGCCTGCACGATCGCGTACGAAACCTGGGGCAGGCTCAACTCCGACGCCTCCAACGCCGTGCTGGTCGAGCACGCACTGACGGGTGATTCACACGCGGCCGGTGCGGCCGGGCCGGGTCATCCCTCACCAGGCTGGTGGGACGGGCTGATCGGGCCCGGCCGCGCGCTCGACACCGGCGAACTGTTCGTGGTGGTGCCGAACGTCCTCGGCGGCTGCCAGGGCACGACCGGGCCGTCTTCGCCGGATCCGGACGGGAAGTACTGGGGCAGCAGGTTTCCCCAGGTGAGCGTGCGGGATCAGGTGCACGCCGAGGCGGTGCTGGCGGACGCGCTCGGCATCGAGCGGTGGGCGCTGGTGACCGGCGGTTCGATGGGCGGGATGCGCGCGCTCGAATGGGCGGCGACGTGGCCGGCGCGGGTGGAGTCGTTGCTCGTGCTGGCCGCGCCCGCGGCGTCCTCCGCGGAGCAGATCGCCTGGGCTTCGCCGCAGCTGCACGCGATCCGGTCCGATCCGGGCTGGCGCGGCGGGGACTACTACGACGCGGCGCCGGGCGACGGGCCGCACCGGGGCCTCGGGATCGCGCGGCGGATCGCGCACGTGACCTATCGCAGCGAACCCGAGCTGGCGGGGCGATTCGGCCGTCGCAGGCAGGCACCCGGTGACGGGCGGTTCGCCGTGGAGTCCTATTTGGACCATCATGCGGACAAGATCGTGCGCCGGTTCGACGCGAACAGCTACCTGCTGCTGACCGGATCCATGAACACCCATGACGTCGGCCGCGATCGCGGCGGGGCCGGGGAAGCGCTTTCACGGATCACGGCGAGGACGCTCGTGGCCGGCGTGGACAGTGACCGGCTGTACCCGCTGCACCAGGCACGGGAACTCGCCGCCGGGATCCCGGGCGCGGGCGAGGCGGCGGTGATCTCCTCCCCGTACGGCCACGATTCGTTCCTGATCGAGACGCCCCAGGTCGCCGCACTGGTGAAGTCGCTGCTGGGCTGAATCAGTCCGCGAGCGCGTCGTGCACCCACGCCGTGACGGGCAGGTCGCGGTCGAGGCATTCGGTGGACAGCCGGATCGTCCAGCGCAGCGCCTGCAGGACCAGGCTGTCGACCTCGTCAGGCGCCGCGCTCGCGAGCGCGATCTCCACCTGCTCCTCGGCCGCCTCGGTGTTGCCGTGCACCTCGGCGAGCAACGTCCGGACGGCCGTGCGGACCGGCGGGTCGGCCTCGTCGATCGGCACCTCTTCACCGGCCTCGTCGAACACCTGGACCTTGACCGGCGCGCTGCCGCCGTCCCCGAGCACCGACACCATCGCGCTGCACTCGCCGAACAGCAGCAACATCAGCTCGCGCATCTCCGCCGTGCGGCCCGGCTCGTCGACCGCGGACGGCATGACCTGGTCGAGCGCCTCGTCGTCCTGCCCGAGCCGCATCGCGACGAGGGCGCGCTGCGCCTTCTCCACGACACTCCGCCCGGTGCTCACCCGTCCCATCAAACACCAGAAGGATGGCTCATGCGCTAGTCGAAATACGGGTGACTCACCCGAGGGCGTGCAGGGCACCGAGCGCGAGCCGGCGCAGCAGGTCCGCGAGCTCGGTGTCATCCAGATAGCGGTTGTGCGGGGTCGAGTTGATCAGGCCGAACACGGCGTGTGCCGCCGACCGGGCCTTCCGCTCACTCACCCCGGGGACGGCATCGCGGATCGCGCGCACCCAGACCTCGACGTACCGGCGCTGCAGGGCGCGCACCTCCTTGCGGTCGGCGTCGATGAGGTTGCCGAGGTTCCGCTCTTGCACGGTGATCAGCGACGGCTGCGTGAGCGCGAAGTCCACATGGAAGTCCACCAGTTCCGCGAGCACCTTCTCCGGGTCCGCGGTCGCCTCGGCACGGGCGGTGCCGCCGCCCAGCAGGAAGTGGCTGATCGAGCGCAGCATCTCGCCGAGCATGGCGTCCTTGCTGCGAAAGTGCCGGTACAGGGCCGGGCCGGAGATGCCGACGGCCGCGCCGATGTCGTCGATGCCCACACCGTGGAACCCGTGCTGGGCGAACAGCTCGGCGGCCGCGGTGAGGATCTGTTCGCGGCGGCTTGCCTTCTCGCCGTTGACCAGCGGGGTGGGGCTCGTCATCCCGTCATGCTATCGGCTTGACGTTAGTGATCACTAACGTTCGCCATCTTGTTACCTACTTACCAACTAAATGCGGGTCCGTGTGAGCGATGACCTTGCTACACCTGAATGCGGTCTGTCACTCACAGAAGGGCCGGAGATGTCCGTTCGTGCAGCAGTGAGATCCCTGATCGTCGTCGTCGCAGCGTTGCTGGCGACGCTTGGACTGACCGCGGCCGCCGACGCGGCGGCCGTCAACTACGTCGCACTCGGCGACTCCTACTCCTCCGGGGTGGGCGCCGGGTCCTATCTCGACTCCAGCAGCTGCAAGCGCAGCGCGAACGCCTACCCCGAGTTGTACGCCAACGCCAAGGGCGCTTCGCTGAGCTTCCAGGCCTGCTCGGGTGCCAAGACGTCGGACGTGATCAACAACCAGGTCGGCGCGCTCAGTTCGTCGACCAGCCTGGTGTCGATCACGGTCGGGGGCAACGACGCCGGGTTCAGCAGCGTGATGGAGAACTGCATCCTCGGTGGTGACTCGGGATGCAAGACCGCGGTGGACAACGCCGTGAACTACGTCGACACCACGCTGCCCGGCCTGCTCGACACCACGTACCGCACGATTCGTGGCAAGGCCCCGAGCGCGAAGGTCGTCGTCCTCGGGTACCCCCACTTCTACAAGATCGGCGGCTCGTGCTCGGTCGGGCTGTCCGACACCTCCCGCGGCTACATCAACGGCGGGGCGGACGCGCTCGACACGGTCATCGCGAAGGAGGCCGCGAACGCCGGCTTCACCTTCGCCGACGTCCGGTCCGCCTTCACCGGGCACGAGATCTGCTCCAGCTCACCCTGGCTCCACAGCGTGACCTGGCCCGTCGACGAGTCCTACCACCCGACGGCCACCGGCCAGGCGAGCGGCTACTACCCCACCTTCACCGGCGCGCTCTGACCCCTGGACAGCTCAGTTAGTCGTCGTTAACATCGAACGTGGTGTTAACGACGACTAACTTGGGCTGGTATGGACACACCGACGCTGACCACGTCCGCGGACCCGCGGAGCGAGAGCTACGCGCGCAACGTCACCGCGCACGCCGAACTCGTCGAGGACCTGCGCAAGCGGCTCGAGACCGCGCGGCTCGGCGGCCCGGAGCGGTCCCGCACCCGGCACGTCGAGCGCGGCAAGCTGCTACCCCGTAACCGGGTGGACGCCCTGCTCGACACGGGCTCGCCGTTCCTGGAGCTGTCCGGTCTCGCCGCGAACGGCCTCTACGGCGACGAGGCGCCCGCGGCCGGCATCATCACCGGCATCGGGCGGGTGTCCGGCCGCGAATGCGTGATCGTCGCGAACGACGCCACGGTCAAGGGCGGCACGTACTACCCGATGACCGTCAAGAAGCACCTGCGCGCGCAGGAAGTCGCGCTGCACAACAACCTTCCGTGCGTCTACCTCGTCGACTCCGGCGGCGCGTTCCTGCCCCGCCAGGACGAGGTGTTCCCCGACCGCGAGCATTTCGGCCGCATCTTCTACAACCAGGCCACCATGTCCGCTCGCGGTATCCCGCAGATCGCCGCGGTGCTCGGCTCCTGCACCGCGGGCGGCGCGTACGTGCCGGCGATGAGCGACGAAGCCGTGATCGTGCGGAACCAGGGCACGATCTTCCTCGGCGGCCCGCCGCTGGTGAAGGCCGCGACCGGCGAGGTCGTCACGGCTGAGGAACTGGGCGGCGGCGATGTGCACGCCCGCCAGTCCGGCGTCACCGACCACCTGGCCCACGACGACGCGCATGCGCTGCAGATCGTGCGCTCGATCGTGTCGACGCTCGGCCCGCGCGCCCCTCGTCCGTGGGAAGTGCTGCCGGCCGAGGCACCGGCAGTCGATCCCGGGCAGCTTTACGGTGTCGTGCCGACGGATTCCCGCACGCCCTATGACGTGCGCGAGGTGATCGCCCGGATCGTCGACGGCAGCAGGTTCGCGGAGTTCAAGAAGGAGTACGGCGCGACGCTGGTGACCGGCTTCGCGCATCTCCACGGGCATCCGGTCGGCATCATCGCGAACAACGGGGTGCTGTTCTCCGAGTCCGCGATGAAGGGCGCGCATTTCATCGAACTGTGCGACAAGCGCTCGATTCCCCTGGTGTTCCTGCAGAACATCAGCGGATTCATGGTGGGAAAGGCGTACGAAGCCGGCGGGATCGCCAAGCACGGCGCGAAGATGGTCACCGCGGTCGCGTGCGCGCGGGTGCCGAAGTTCACGGTCATCATCGGCGGTTCCTTCGGGGCGGGCAACTATTCGATGTGCGGCCGCGCGTACTCGCCACGGTTCCTGTGGATGTGGCCCAACGCCCGGATTTCGGTGATGGGCGGCGAGCAGGCGGCGTCGGTGCTCTCGACGGTCCGTAGCGACGCCGAGGGCGAATTCAAGGACCGGATTCGCGCGCAGTACGAGGAACAGGGCAATCCGTACTACTCGACGGCGCGGCTGTGGGACGACGGCGTGATCGATCCGGCCGACACCCGCACGGTGCTCGGGCTCGCGCTGTCCGCGGCGGCGAACGCGCCGCTGGAACCGGTCGGCTACGGCGTTTTCAGGATGTGATGCGGATGTTCGACAGCATTCTCGTGGCGAACCGGGGCGAGATCGCCGTCCGGGTGATCCGGACGCTGCGCGAAATGGGCATCCGGTCCGTCGCGGTGTACAGCGACGCGGACGCGGCGGCGCGGCAGGTGCGCGACGGCGACACCGCGGCCCGGATCTCCAGCTATCTGTCCATTGAGGACATCGTGGCGACCGCGCTGGAAACCGGTGCACAGGCGGTGCATCCCGGGTACGGGTTCCTCGCGGAGAACGCGGCCTTCGCCCGTGCGTGCGCGCGGGCGGGTCTGGTGCTCATCGGGCCGCCCGCCGAGGCGATCGAAGCGATGGGCGACAAGATCCACGCGAAGGCCACCGTCTCGGCCGCGGGCGTACCGGTGGTACCTGGTCTGTCTGATGTGGACGATTTCACCACTGCTGCCGCCGAGGTCGGTTACCCGTTGCTGCTCAAACCGTCCGCGGGCGGTGGCGGTAAGGGCATGCGGCTGGTGACCGGCCCGGCGGAGCTTTCCGCGGCGGTCGAGTCGGCGCAGCGGGAGGCGCGTTCCGCGTTCGGCGACGACCGGCTCCTGCTGGAACGGTTCGTCACCACCCCGCGGCATATCGAGATCCAGGTGCTCGCCGACACGCACGGCACCGTGCTTCACCTCGGTGAGCGCGAATGCAGCCTGCAACGGCGGCACCAGAAGATCGTCGAGGAGGCGCCGTCGGTGCTGCTCGACGAAGCGACGCGCGAGCGGATGGGCGCCGCCGCGGCCGAGGCCGCGCGCTCGGTCGGCTACACCGGAGCGGGCACGGTCGAGTTCATCGTGTCGGCCAAGGCGCCGGACGAGTTCTTCTTCATGGAGATGAACACTCGCCTGCAGGTCGAGCATCCGGTGACCGAACTGGTGACCGGGCTCGACCTCGTCGAATGGCAGGTCCGGATCGCCGCCGGTGAACGGCTTTCCCTCGCGCAGGAGGACATCCGGCTCAACGGGCACGCGATCGAGGCGCGGGTGTACGCGGAGGATCCGGCTCGCGGCTTCATCCCGACCGGCGGAACGGTTCTGGCGCTTGGCGAGCCTGCCGGGGTCCGGGTCGATTCCTGGCTGGAACCCGGTGCGGTCGTCGGTTCCGGCTACGACCCGATGCTGGCCAAGGTGATCGCGTGGGGTCCGGACCGGGCGGCGGCGCTGCACCGGCTCGACCGGGCGCTGGCGGACACCGCCGTACTCGGGCTGACCACGAACGTCTCGTTCCTGCGGAGGCTGCTCGCGGATCCGGACGTCCAAAGCGGACAGCTGGACACGGAACTGGTCGGGCGGCGGCTGGATTCGCTGGTGTCGGCTTCCGTTCCCGAGGAGTTCTTCGTCGCCGCGGCGGTGGACCGGGTGATCGGCCTGTGGCCCTCGGCCGGGGTCGTGGATCCGTGGGACGTGCCGAGCGGCTGGCGGCTGGGCGGCCGCGGGGGCGTGACTCTCCGGCTCAGGGCAAGGGAAACCGAGGCACTGATCCGGGTCGAGGGGTCGCCCGAAGCCGCTTCGGTCGCCGTGAACGACGGTGCCGCGGTCCGGGTTTCCGCGCGCCGCCAGGGAGATCGGCTCGAGGTGCACTACGGCGATCAGTTCCGCCGGTACCTGCGGGCGGGGGACTGGCTGGCGCGCGACGGCGTCGCGGTCGCCGTCGTCGAACGCCCGAATCTCCTTGCCACGCACGGGGAAACGGCCGAGGGCGGGCCGGTGGTGAGCCCGATGCCGGGCACCGTGCTGGTGGTGAAGGTCTCGCCGGACGAGCGCGTCGCGGCTGGCACGCCGCTCGTCGTGGTCGAAGCGATGAAGATGGAACACACCGTAGTCGCGCCCGTCGACGGTGTGGTGAGCGAACTGCGTGTCCAGGCCGGCCAACAGGTCGCGCTGGACGAAACACTGGCCGTGGTGACCCCGGAGGCGGAAAGATGATCGACTTCAGGCTCGGTGAAGAGTACGAGGCGCTGAGAAAGACGGTGCACGACTTCGCGCAGAACGAGGTGGCGCCCGTGATCGGCGGGTTCTACGAGCGCGAGGAGTTCCCGTACGACCTGGTGGCGCAGATGGGGCGGATGGGCCTGTTCGGCCTGCCGTTCCCGGAGGAGTTCGGCGGGATGGGCGGGGACTACTTCGCCCTGTGCCTGGCGCTCGAAGAACTCGGGCGGGTCGACTCGTCGGTCGCGGTGACGCTGGAAGCCGGGGTTTCCCTCGGCGCGATGCCGATCTTCCGCTACGGCAGCCAGGAGCAGAAGGAACGCTGGCTGCCCGCGTTGTGCGCGGGGGAGGCGCTCGGCGGGTTCGGCCTGACCGAGCCGGGCGGCGGCTCCGACGCCGGCGCGACCCGTACGACCGCGAAACTCGACGGCGACCAGTGGGTCATCAACGGCAGCAAGTCGTTCATCACCAACTCCGGCACGGACATCACCCGGCTGGTCACGGTGACCGCGGTGACCGGAACGAAATCCGATGGCGGCAAGGAGATCTCGACGATCATCGTGCCGTCGGGGACGCCTGGTTTCACCGTCGAACCGAAGTACTCGAAGGTGGGCTGGAACGCTTCGGACACGCACGGTCTGTCCTTTTCGGACTGCCGGGTGCCCGCGGAGAACCTGCTCGGGACGCGTGGCCGCGGATACGCCCAGTTCCTGTCCATCCTGGACGAGGGCCGGGTGGCGATCGCCGCGCTGAGCGTCGGCCTGGCCCAGGGCTGCGTGGACGAATGCCTGCGGTACGCGCACGAGCGGGAGGCGTTCGGCAACCAGATCGGCGGTTACCAGGCGATCCAGTTCAAGATCGCGGACATGGAGATCCGGGCGCACACCGCGCGGCTGGCGTACTACGAGGCGGCGGCGAAGATGCTGCGGGGCGAGCCGTTCAAGCGGGAGGCGTCGATCGCGAAACTCGTGTCCTCCAACGCCGCGATGGACAACGCCCGCGACGCGACGCAGATCTTCGGTGGTTACGGCTTCATGAACGAGTTCCCCGTCGGCCGCTTCTACCGCGACGCGAAGATCCTGGAGATCGGCGAGGGAACGAGCGAGATCCAGCGGATGCTCATCGCCCGCGAACTGGGCCTGCGCTGAGTCTGGCGGCGACGGCGCTGGCGCCGCCCGACTGCAACGTCGCTGGGCCGACCCCCAAAGCGCGGTCCAGCCCTGCGCGAATGATCGCAGCCCTCCACTGACAGCTCACTGACACCAGCAACGGCGCCGTGCCGTGAGGGACCCCCTCATGCCCTTATTGGCCGTGAGGGACCCCCTCACGGCATTGCCGCGCGTCAGGCGGTGCGTGTGGCGTCGGCGAGGATGCGCTCGGCTTGGGGCGCGAGGATCGTCGAGCCCATCGCCTCCAGCGCATCCCGCGCCTGCTGGGCCAGCGCCGCCGCCTCGCTCCGGTCGCCGCCGCGCCACAAGGCGTCCGCCAGCCAGATCAGGGAGCTCGCTGCGGCGCGCCGGTCGCCGAGGTCGGTGAAGATCTCGTGCGAGCGCCGCGCGGTGGCCGCCGCGTCGCCGAACCTGTTCTGCGCCGTCTCGACCCGGCTGCGCAGCTGCAGCAACCACCCTTCGTCATGCGGGTTGCCGCTGAGCAGCGGCGCGGCGTCGGCACAGGCGGCCGCCGCGGTTTCGACGTCGCCCAGCAGCAGGGCCGCGCGCGCCAGCTCGCGGTAGAGACCCGCGGTGAGCGAATCGACTTCGAGTTTCGCGGCCTCCTGGCTCGTCTTCTTCAGGATCCACACGGCTTCCCGCGTCCGGTCGAGCTGCTGCAGGATCTGCGCGAGCGTCCGGCTGGCCGTGCAGTAGGCGATCCTGTCCTCGCCAGTCTCCGCGATCCGCACCGCTCGTTCGGCCGTCCTCAGATCGAGCTCGTTGCGCATCATGCGGCAGAACGCCACGCCGGTCAGGCTGAACACCAGTTCGGTCGTGGCTCCCAGCCGATCGAAGGCGCGCGCACAGGCCACGAAGGTGCGTTCGGACTCCGCGACGTCCTCCGCGAGCGACGCCTCGGCTCGGCCGTAGTCGGCACGCCACGCGACCAGTTCGTCGCCCGCCGCACGTGCCGCCTCGGCGATCCGCCGCCGGGCGGCGATGAGCTCGTCGAACCCGCCGCCGAGGTGCAGCGACGGGATGACCAGATCCGCGAGCCGGGCCGCGTCGGCGTGCCAGCCGGCCGAGCAGGCCTGGTCGATGGCCGCCAGCAGCAGGTTCCGTTCCGCCCGTGCCCAGGCCGCCGGGCACTCGAGCGGGGGAAGGTCCACTTCGGATGGTGCCGCGCCGGGTGGCCGGTACGGCTGCAGCTCTTCGGTCCAGCGCGCGGCCGCGTGGTAGACCTCCTCGCCGCGGGCGAGCTGGACGTCGAGCAGCCGGCGCAAGGGCGGCAACCGGTCCTCGCCGACCGCCAGGTCCTGGGCGTACAGCGCGACGAGATCATGCGTGCGGTACCGGGTCTGCCCGGCCTCGTCGACCCCGCACGGCTCCAGCATCGCCGAGGCCGCCAACGCTTCGATCAGCCGCTCGCCGTCGCTGCCGTCGGTGACCGCGCCGAGCGCCCAGGCCGGGAAACCGCTGCGCGGCAGCATGGCCGTCCGGCGCAGCGCCTCCTGCGCCGGCGGGCCGAGCGCGCGGTAGCTCAGCGCCAGGCTCGCGCGGACCTCCATCCCCTCGACCGCGAGTTCGTCGAGGCGGGTCCGCTCGTCCCGCAGCCGCTGCACGAGCGCGCTCAACCGGCCTTCCGGATGCAGGGAAAGCCGCGCGCCCGCGATCCGCAGCGCGAGCGGCAGAGCACCGCACAACCGCACGAGCTCTTCGGCCTCGGCGCGTTCGGCCGCAACCCTGTCCGCGCCGATCATCTGGCTGAGCAGGCGGACCCCGACGTCCCCGCGCAGCGGTTCGATCCGCATGCGGCGCGCGTTCGGCAGGTCGAGCAGGGACCGGCGCGAGGTCACGAGTACCGCGCAGCCGCCGGTCCCGGGCAGCGCGGGCAGGATCTGCGCGGTCTCGCCGACGTCGTCGAGCACGAGCAGGATGCGGCGGTCGGCCAGGCGGGCCCGCAGCGCGGCCGAGCGGGCCCCGGTCCGCACCGGGATCTGCCCCGCCGGCAGCCCGCTGGCCAGCAGCAGCTGTTCGAGCAGTTCGTGGGCGGAAGCCCGGCCCGAGTGCCGGTCGTGAAGCGTGGCGAAGCACTGGCCGTCCGGGTATCGCTCGCGCAGCCGATGCGCGGCCTGTACCGCGAGCGTGCTCTTGCCGACCCCCGGTTGCCCCCATACGACGACGACCCGTGCCGCTTCACCGGGTTCGACGAGCTGTGCCAGCCGGGCAAGGGCGTCCTCGCGGCCGACGAAATCGTCGATCCCGGACGGCAGCTGGCAGACCGGCGTCCAGCCGCTTGAGCCGTCGGCCGACAGCGCTGCCGCGTGCAGTTCCCGGAGCTCGGCACCCGGTTCGACACCCAGCTCCTCGGCCAGGACCGCGCGCGCGTCGGCGTAGGCCGCAAGCGCTTCCGCCTGTGAACCCGCCTGGTAGAGGGCACGCATGAGCTGGGCCCAGAAACCTTCGCGCAGCGGATGCCGCTGGGTCAGCCACCGCAGCTCGGTGACGGCCTCCGCCTCGCGACCGGTCTCGAGGTCCAGCGCGATGCGGCGGCTCAGCGCGGTCAGCCGTAGCTCCTCCAACTCGCGGAGATCCCGGTCGGCGAGGGGCGGCGGGATGGGGCCGTCGGACCACAGGGCGAGCGCGGCGGCCAGGTAGTCGCGCTCCGTGATCTGGTCCCCGGCCTCCCTCGCCGCCTTGAGCAGCGCGGTGAACTCGAGCAGGTCGAGCTCGTGTTCGGCGACGACTATCCGGTACCCGCCGGGCTCGGCGCGGACGCGGTCCGCCGCGCCGAGCGCCGCGCGCAGGCGTTTGACCAGTACGTGCAGGCTGTTGCTGGCGTTCTTGGGGCGGCGCTGCCAGATCGCGTCGACGAGGTCGTCGGCGGGCACGACCTGGTTGGGATGGGCGAGGAGGGTGGCGAGCAGGGTCTGGTGCAACCGCGACCGGATGCTCACCGCCTCGCCGCCGGCCGTGGCGGAGAACCGGCCGAGCAGTCGGAAGCGCCAGATCTCGTGACTCGGCGTAACGGCTGTCGTTGGCACGGGCGTGATCTCCATTGAATGCTGTTCACACAGACCATACGGAACCCCGTACAGGCCGTTGCCACGCCGGTACCACTGTGATAGAAATACCGGTATAATTATACCGACAGGAGATCTGTGATCGAGTTGGCGCACCCGGGCAGCCGGCGAGGCGATCGCCGTGACCGAGGACGGTCCGCGCATCCTCACCGCGTTGTGACACTGGTGGAAAAACTGTCCCGCACCCGGCAGGATGGGCGCCATGGCAACGGAGCTGCGCGGCAAGGTCATCGTCATCACCGGCGGGGCGTAGGGGATCGGCGCCACGACGGCGGCCGCGCTGATCCCGTTCGGGGCCCGGATCGCGATCGGCGACGTCCGCCAGGCGCTGGCCGAGAAGACCGCGGCCGAGCTCGGCGGGGAGACCATCGCCCTGCCGCTCGACGTCACCGACGGGAAGGCGTTCGCCGGGTTCCTCGACGAGGCCGAGCGCCGGCTCGAGCCGGTCGACGTGCTGATCAACAACGCCGGGGTGATGCTGGTCGGACCGTTCGAGGACGAGGACGACGCGGCGACCACGCGGCAGCTGGAGATCAACCTGCACAGCGTCATCCATGGCACCCGTGAGGCGGTCAAGCGGATGCGGCCGCGCGCGGCCGGGCACATCGTGAACGTCGCCTCGATGGCCGGCAAGGCCGGTTTCCCCGGCGCGACAACGTATTGCGCGACGAAGCACGCGGTCGTCGGGTTGTCGGAGGCGGTCAGGATGGAGCTGCGCGGGTCCGGTGTGGACATTTCGTGCGTGATGCCGGCCGTGGTGCGCACGCGTCTGGCCGACGGGTTGCCGGAGACGAAGATGTTCAAGTCGCTGCCGCCCGACGACGTGGCGCGGGCGATCGTGGCCGTCCTGCGTGAGCCCCGGTTCGACGTGTTCGTGCCGAAATCGCTCGACATCACCGGGCGGATCGCCCGGCTCGTGCCGCGGTCGGCGTCGGAGTGGTTCGTCCGCGTGGTCGGAGCGGATAAGGTGTTCACACGGGCGCATTCCGGTGCGCGAGCCGACTACGAGGCGAAGGTGCGGCGGTCTTGAGCGTTTCGTTGTCCCCGGTCAGTCTGGCGGCTGCCGCGGCGAACGTGGTCGGCAAGGTCCGGGGCGGGGTGGCGGATCTGCGGCCGATGCCGCGCACGCTGATCGACCAGGGGCCGAACAGGTCGGTGTACCGGTTCCACGGCGAGTCCTCGGGCCCGCCGGTCCTGCTCGTGCCGCCGCTGGCCGCGCCCACGCTGTGCTTCGACCTGCGACGTGGCTGCAGCCTGGCCGAGCATCTGGTGGGTCAGGGCCGGCGGACGTACCTCGTCGACTACGGCTCGGTCGCGTTCTCCGACCGGCGGCTCGGCGTCGAGCACTGGATCGACGAGGTGCTGCCGCGCGCGATCCGGCACGTGAGCGAGGACGCGGGTGGCCAGGGCGTGCAGGTGATCGCGTGGTGCCTGGGCGGGCTGTTCTCGCTGCTGACCGCCGCGGACCAGCCGGATCTGCCGATCTCGTCGCTGGTGACGATCGCTTCGCCGGTCGACTTCACCGAGATCCCGCTGATCGCCCCGTTCCGCCCGCTGGTGGCGGCGACCGGCGGTCATCTGCTGACCCCGTTCTACCGGCTGCTGGGCGGCGCACCGTCCTATGTGGTCGGCCGGGTGTTCTGGGCGACCGGGATCGACAAGGAGATCACGAAACCGCTGGCCATCCTGCGCAACCTCGACGACCGCGATTTCCTCGCGCAACTCGAGGCGGTGGACCATTTCATGGACAACATGCTGGCGTATCCCGGCCGCACCTTCGGCCAGCTGTACCACCGGTTCTTCCGCGCGAACGATCTGGCGGACGGCGAGGTCGATTTCGGCGGCCGGATCATTTCGCTGTCCGGGGTCGGCGTGCCGGTACTGGTCATCGCGGGCGAGAACGACACGATCGCGCCGCGGCGGGCGGTCGAACGGCTGACCGCGCTGCTGCCTTCGGCGCCGAAGGTGGACTTCCAGGTGGCACCAGGTGGACACTTGGGCGTGCTCACCGGCCGCCGTGCCCGGACGACCACGTGGGCGCATATCGACGCGTTCTTCACCTGAGTGCGTCCGAGGGGGTGGGATGATGCTGACGCTCTGGATCGTCCTGGGGACCGTGCTCGCGCTGCTGCTGGGCGCGGCGCTGATCACCGACCTGCGGGATCGCCGGGTGCCCGGCCAGCAGAAGATCATGATGCCGCGCTGGGGCGATCGGGCGCGCACGGGGCGAGATGCGGGCTTCACCGATCAACTGGGACGCGAGGGACGACCGCGCGAAGTCCCCACGGGAGCTGGACGACGGGTGAACCCGCCCGGTCACCGGCCTCCTCGGTGACCGGGCGGTTCCGTTCCCGCACAAGCTACTTCAGTTCGGCGCTCGTCTTCCCCAGCACGCGGCGGGCCACGATGAGCTGCTGGATCTGCTGCGTCCCTTCGAAGATGTCCAGGATCTTCGAGTCACGCGCCCACTTCTCCAGCAGGGACTCCTCGGTGTACCCGAACGCGCCGGCCAGTTCCACGCAGCGAAGCGTGATGTCCACAACGGACCGTCCGGCCTTGGCCTTCGCCATCGAGGCCTGCAGCGAGTTCGGCTTGCGGTTGTCCGCCATCCACGCCGATTCCAGCGTCAGCAGGTACGCCGCCTCGTAGTCGGCCTCCAGCTCCAGGTAGGCGGCAGCCGCGGCGTGCTGGCTGTTGGCGGGCTTGTCGTAGTCCACGACCACGCCGGCCTCTTCCAGGATGCGCGCGGTCTCCTCCAGCGCGGCGCGGGCGAGGCCGACGGCCATCGCCGCCACCAGCGGACGGGTGTTGTCGAAGGTCTGCATGACCCCCGCGAAACCCTTCTTGGTGTCGACCTCCGGCGAGCCCAGCAGGTTCTCCTTCGGCACCCGGCAGTTGTCGAACCGCAGCACCGCCGTGTCCGAGGCACGGATCCCCAGCTTGTGTTCCAGGCGCACGACTTCGAAGCCCGGCGTGCCCTTTTCGACCACCAAGGACTTGATCGCCGCCCGGCCGGCGGACCTGTCCAAAGTGGCCCAGACGACCACCGCGTCCGCGCGCTGGCCCGAGGTGACGAAGATCTTCTCACCGTTCAGCACATACGAATCGCCGTCTTCGACCGCGGTCGTGGTGATGGCCGCCGAGTCGGACCCGCAGTCCGGCTCCGTGATCGCCATCGCGGCCCACAGCTTGCCGAACCGCGCCAGCTGCTCGTCGTTCGCGACCGAGGCGATCGCCGCGTTGCCGAGGCCCTGCCGCGGCATCGACAGCAACAGGGCCACGTCACCCCAGCACATCTCGATCGTGCCGAGCACCGTGCTCAGGTTGCCGCCGTTCCTGTTGCCAGAAGAGTCTTTCGTGGAAGATTCTCGCCGGACACCGGCCGCGCCCGCGCCGCCTTCGCCGGACGAGTTCAGCCCGTCGAGCACCGCGGCGAACATGTCCAGCTCTTTCGGGTACGCGTGCTCCGCCCGGTCGTACTTCCGCGAGATCGGCCGCAGCACCTGCGACGCGGCCTGGTACGCCTGGTTGATCAGCGCGCCGGCCTTCTTCGGTGGTTCGAGGTTGATCACGGCAAACCCTTTCTTCAGAGAAGGACGACGCCCTCGGCGATACCGATCGCGCGCAGATCGCGGTACCACCGCTCCACCGGATGCTCCTTGGTGAACCCGTGCCCGCCGAGCAGCTGCACCCCGGCATTGCCGATCCGCATTCCCTTGTCCGTGGCCAGTTTCCGGGCCAGCGCCACCTCGCGTGCATACGGTTTGCCCTGCTCGGCCCGTGCCGCCGCGCGCAGCGTCACCAGGCGCAGGCCCTCCAGTTCGATCGCGATGTCCGCGACCGAGAACGCGACGGCCTGCCGGTGGCTGATCGGCTCGCCGAACGCGGTGCGATCGTTGACGTACGGGATCACGTAATCCAGCACGGCCTTCGCGGTACCGGTCGCGAGCGCCGCCCAGCCGAGCCGTGAAAGCCGCACGACGTCGGCGAACGCGTCCGGCGTGCCGAGCAACGCGCCCGCGGGGACTTTCACCTTGTCCAGGAACAGCTTCCCGGTCGCCGCACCGCGCAGGCCCATCGCCGGTTCGGCCTCGACGGTCAGCCCCGAAGCCGACGATTCGACGAGGAACAGCCCCGGCCCGCGACCCTCGAGATCGGCCGAGACGATGAACAGCTCAGCCTGGGAAGCCCGCGGTACCAAGGACTTCACCCCGTCCAGCTGGTACCCGGACGGCGTCCGGCGGGCGCGCGTCGCGGGTTTGAACGGGTCGAACAGCGGGCGTGCCTCCTGCAGCGCGAGCGCCGCGGCGGGCACGTTCTCGCCGACGAACGCCGGGAGGTAGTCGGCCTGCTGCTGCGCGTCGCCCCACAGCACCAGCGCGGTGCTCACGGCCGACGGCGCCAGCACCGCCACCGCGAGCCCGAGATCGCCGTGCGCCAGTGCTTCCGCGATCAGCGCGCTCGTCACGACCGAGCGCTCCGAACCGGCGCCGCCGAGCTCTTCCGGGATGCCGATGAGCGTGACGCCCAGTTCTGTCGCGCGCGTGAGCAGGCCGTCCGGCGGGGCCAGCTTCGCGTCGGCTTCGGCCGCGGCCGGGCGCAGTTGCTCGGCGGCGAACTCGCTGACCGTCTCGACGATCATCTGCTGCTCGTCGCTCGGCGTGAGGTCGAACAGGCCCTTGCCCGCCGGCGCCGCGGGCCGCGCCGGCTTGCCCGTGACCCGTGCCGCCGAGAACGCGCGCGAAGCGGCGCCCGCCGTGCGGAAGCCGCCCTTGGTCGCGGCGCCGACCAGGTGCTGCAACGGCACGCGCAGGCCCGCCCGCTCCAGCGTCCTGTTGCCGGCGAGCTTGGTCAGTGCGGCAAGACCGGCGCCCATCAGGTCGCGCTTGCGCTGGGGTGTTCCCACGTCGCACTCCTCATCAGACCTCTACCTACTCGCGAGTAGGTTAGCACGCTCAGGCTTGCGTGCGCAGGACCTGCCGCTCAGCCGATGTTCAGCACAGCCGACAACAACGTCGCCAGCTCGGCGGCCAGGTTCGGGCGCGCGCTGACCCGTCGCGTCCGGGCCAGGTCGTTCGCGATCGTCAGCGCCGCGTGCACGGTGATCCTGGCTTCGCGCCGGTCCAGCCCGGGCTCGACCGTGCACAGCAGATCCACCCAGCGTGTGACGTAGTCGCGCTGGACGCGTACCAGTTCGGCGCGTTCCGGCTCGGCGACGTTCACCGCATCGATGGAGAAGGACACCGCGAGCTCACCCGAACCGGTGAGCACCTGAACATACGAGGAAACCAGGCGCCGCAGCGCTTCTCGCTCGTCCGAACTGCCGCGGAGCACCTCTTCGGTCGCCACGGCGAGCCGGTCGGCGGCGCGGCGGGCGATCGCGTGGATCAGGCTTGCCTTGCTGGGGAAGTGCCGGTACACGCTGGGGCCCGCGATACCCGCGGCCGCACCGATGTCCTCAATGCTGACGTCGTGGAAGCCGCGGCGCCGGAACAGGTCCGTGGCCGCGGCGAGCACCTGCTCACGCCGTGACCGGGTGCCGACGCCGAGCGCCGGAGCGGCCGGCGCAGCGCTGGTCACGGCCGGGAGGTCCGCGCTCAGGACGCGTTTGGCCAGATCGGTGAGCAACCGCGCGAACCGCCGTTTGGCGACCGTCGTGTGATGCACGGAGACACTGCCGAACACGCTCAGCGCGGCCCAGCACAGCAGTTCGGCGTCGGCCGCGGCCAGTTCGGGGCGGATTTCCATCAGGACCTTGGCCCACGCGGTGAGGATCGCCGACGACCGCTTGCCGATCTCCTTCTGGTCTCCCGGCGCGAGGTGCTTGCCCTCCCAGCGCCACAGCGCGGCGACTTCGCGGCGCTCGACCGACGCCGACGCGATCCGGGACAGCAGCTGGTCGACCTGCTCGCCGCTCGGCTTCTCCAGCACTGTCAGCGCTGCCGTCGTCTCGGCCTCCATATCGCGTACGCGGGACAGGAGCACGTACGCGAGGATGGCCTGCTTGTCCGCGAAGTGCCGGTACAGGGCCGGGCCGGTGATCCCGGCGGCCGCGGCGATGTCGTTGATGCCCACCCCGCGGTACCCGCGGGCACGGAACAGCTCGGCCGCGATCGCGGCGAGCTGGCTCTTCCGGTCGCCGGGGCGACGGCTTCGGGACTGCTGCATGGTGAGACCACTCTAGCGCCGGTAGATCACACTGCAACCAGTTGACACCTGCGGATATGGGCGGATTATGTTAGTCAAGATTAGCGGAATCGAGGAAGGGTTGTCCGCGTGAGCAACGAGGCCTACATCTACGAGGCGATCCGCACGCCTCGGGGTAAGAACAAGGGCGGGTCCCTGCACGGGACGAAGCCACTCGACCTGGTGGTCGGTCTGATCGCGGAGCTCAAGGCGCGCCATCCCGGGCTGGACCCGGCCCGGATCCAGGACATCGTCCTCGGGTGCGTGACCCCGGTCGGGGACCAGGGCGCCGACATCGCGCGGACCGCGGCGATGGCCGCCGGCCTGCCCGACACGGTCGCGGGCGTGCAGCTCAACCGGTTCTGCTCCTCGGGTCTGGAGGCGGTCAACCAGGCCGCGGCGCGGGTGCGCTCGGGGTGGGAGAACCTGATCATCGCCGGTGGGGTCGAGTCGATGTCGCGGGTGCCGATGGGTTCCGACGGCGGCGCGATGTTCGCCGACCCGGCCACCGCGTACGACAACTACATCGCGCCGCAGGGCATCGGCGCCGACCTCATCGCCACCATGGAGGGCTTCTCGCGCGAGGACGTGGACCGGTTCGCGGTCCGCTCGCAGGAGAAGGCCGAGGCGGCCTGGTCGGGCGGGTACTTCGCGAAGTCCGTGGTACCGGTGAAGGACATCAACGGCGTCACGGTCCTCGACCATGACGAGCACCGCCGCCCCGGCACCACGATGGAGAGCCTGGCGAAGCTCAAGCCGGCCTTCGAGACGATCGGCGAGTTCGGCGGGTTCGACGCGGTGGCGCTGCAGAAGTACCACTGGGTCGAGAAGATCGACCACGTGCACACAGGCGGGAACTCCTCCGGCATCGTGGACGGCGCGGCGATCGTGCTGATCGGTGACGAGCAGGTCGGCAGGGACCTCGGGCTCACCCCGCGGGCGCGCATCGTCTCGGCCGCGGTCACCGGCTCCGACCCGACGATCATGCTCACCGGTCCGACGCCGGCCACCCAGAAGGTGCTCGCCACCGCCGGCCTGACCACGGACGACATCGACCTGTTCGAGCTGAACGAGGCGTTCGCTTCCGTTGTGCTGAAGTGGATGAAGGACCTGAAGTTGCCGGAGGAGAAGGTCAACGTCAACGGCGGGGCGATCGCCATGGGCCACCCGCTCGGCGCGACCGGTGCGATGATCCTCGGCACCATGGTTGACGAGCTGGAGCGCCGTGGTGAGCGGCGGGCGTTGCTGTCGCTGTGCATCGGCGGCGGAATGGGTATCGGCACGATCATCGAGCGGGTGTGAGCATGACCAACACGATCAAGTGGGACAAGGACTCCGACGGAATCGTCGTGCTCACCCTCGACGATCCGAACCAGTCGGCGAACACCATGAACGCCGACTTCCGGGCGTCGTTCGGGCAGACCCTCGACCGGCTGGAGTCCGAAAAGGACTCGATCACCGGCGTGGTGATCACCTCGGCCAAGAAGACCTTCTTCGCCGGCGGTGACCTCCGGGACCTGATCCAGGCGACGCGCGAGCACGCCGCGGAGTTCGCCCACAGCACCAACGAGATGAAGGCGCAGATGCGCCGGCTGGAGACGCTGGGCAAACCCGTCGTCGCCGCGATCAACGGGGCCGCGCTCGGCGGCGGCCTGGAGATCGCGCTGGCCACCCACCGCCGGATCGTCGCGGACGTGCCCGGCGTGCAGATCGGGTTCCCCGAGGTCACCCTGGGCCTGCTGCCCGGCGGTGGCGGCGTTGCCCGCACGGTGCGGCTGGTCGGCATCCAGAACGCGGTGCTGAACTGGCTCGTGCAGGGCCAGCGGCACAAGCCGGCGAAGGCGCTGGAGTTCGGCCTTGTGCACGAGCTGGTGTCCAGTGTGGACGAACTGCTGCCGAAGGCCAAGGAGTGGGTCAAGGCCAACCCCGAGGCCGCGCAGCCGTGGGACGTCAAGGGCTACAAGATCCCCGGCGGCTCGCCGTCGAGCCCGTCGTTCGCGGCGAACCTGCCCGCGTTCCCGGCGAACCTGCGCAAGCAGCTCAAGGGCGCGCCGATGCCCGCCCCGCGGGCGATCCTGGCGGCGGCGGTGGAGGGCGCGCAGGTCGACATCGACACCGCGACGCAGATCGAGACCCGGTACTTCGTGAACCTCGCGACCGGGCAGGTCGCGAAGAACATGACGAAGGCCTTCTTCTTCGACTTGCAGCACATCAACTCCGGCGGCTCCCGTCCTGGTGACGTCGAGAAGTACACCGCCAAGAAGGTCGGTGTGCTCGGCGCCGGGATGATGGGCGCCGCGATCGCGTACGTCTCGGCGAAGGCAGGGATCGACGTGGTGCTGAAGGACGTTTCGCAGGAAGCCGCGGAGAAGGGCAAGGGCTACGCGGTCAAGCTCGAGGAGAAAGCGCTTTCGCGGGGCAGGACCACGAAGGAGAAGTCGGACGCGCTGCTGGCCCGCATCAAGGCGACGGCCGACCCGGCGGACTTCGCGGGCGTCGATTTCGTGATCGAGGCCGTGTTCGAGAGCCAGGAGCTCAAGCACAAGGTGTTCGGTGAGATCGAGAACATCGTGAACCCGGACGCCGTGCTGGGCTCGAACACCTCGACGCTGCCGATCACCGGTCTCGCGCAGGGCGTGCAGCGGCAGGAAGACTTCATCGGGATCCACTTCTTCTCGCCGGTGGACAAGATGCCGCTCGTGGAGATCATCCGCGGCGAGAAGACGTCGGACGCCACGCTCGCGAAGGTCTTCGACTACACGCTGCAGATCAAGAAGACCCCGATCGTCGTGCACGACAGCCGCGGCTTCTTCACCTCGCGGGTGATCGGCACGTTCATCAACGAGGCGATCGCGGCCGTGGGCGAAGGCGTCGAACCGGCTTCCATCGAGCAGGCGGGTTCGCAGGCCGGGTACCCGGCGCCGCCGCTGCAACTGATGGACGAGCTGACCCTGACGCTGCCGCGCAAGATCCGCCAGGCGACCCGCGCGGCGGTGGAGGCGGCGGGCGGCACGTGGACGCCGCACGCGTCCGAGGCGGTCATCGACCGGATGATCGACGAGTTCGACCGCAAGGGCCGCTCGACGGGCGCCGGGTTCTACGAGTACGTGGACGGGAAGCGGTCCGGGCTGTGGCCGGGCCTGCGGACGGCGTTCAACGCGGGGAGCGCGCAGGTTCCGTTCAACGACCTGCAGGAGCGGATGCTGTTCGCCGAGGCGCTCGAAACGGTGAAGTGCTTCGACGAGGGCGTGCTCACCTCAGTGCAGGACGCGAACATCGGCTCGATCTTCGGCATCGGTTTCCCGGCGTGGACCGGTGGGGTCATCCAGTACATCAACCAGTACGAGGGTGGCCTGAAGGGTTTCGTGGCCCGCGCCCGGGAATTGGCCGAACGCTACGGTGACCACTTCCAGCCGCCGGAATCCTTGATGAAGAAGGCCGAAAGCGGCGAGATCTTCGAGTAGGAGAGCACTCGGGTGCCCGGGCCCCTGCGCCCGGGCACCCGAGGCTCAGCGCAACAGTTCCCGCCGGATGTCGGTCTTCAACACCTTGCCCACTGTGGACCGTGGCGGTCCGGCCAGAACTCGATCTGTTTCGGCGCCTTCACACTTCCGATACGCGCCTTGGTGAATGCGATCAGCTCGTCGGCGTTGATCGAGGCGCCTGGCTGCGGTTGCACGACGGCCGTGACGCGCTCGCCCCATTTTTCGTCCGGCAGGCCGACCACGGCGCAGTCCCGCACCGCATCGTGCGCCATGAGGGCCTGTTCGACCTCGGCCGAGTACACGTTGAACCCGCCGGTGATGACCATGTCCTTGGCGCGGTCGACGATGTAGAGGAAGTTCTCCTCGTCCAGGTAACCGATATCGCCGGTGTGATGCCAGCCGTGCGCGGAGACCTCGGCCGTCGCCGCGGGATTCTTGTAGTACCCGGCCATCACCAGCGAACCGCGGACCACGATCTCACCGCGTTCACCCGGGCCGAGCAACCGTCCTTGCTTGTCCATGATGCCGACGGTGACCAAAGGGGACGGTCGCCCGGCGGAGGACAGGCGGCCGACCGCGACCGAACCGTCCGCGTCGAAATGCTCGGCGGGCGCCAGCGTCGAAATCATCATCGGCGCTTCCGACTGGCCGAACAACTGGGCCATCACCGGGCCGATGCGGGTAAGCGCTTCCTCCAGCTTGGCGACGGACATCGGTGCCGCGCCGTACCAGAGACATGCAGCGAGCTGAGGTCGGTGGCGTCCAACGTTGGATGTCCGAGCAGGAGGTAGATCAGCGTCGGTGGCAGGAAGGTGTGGGTGACCCGGTGCCGCTCGATGAGTTCCAGGAACCTCCCGACATCCGGCTCGGCCATCACGACGATCTCGCCGCCGTGCGCCAGCACCGGGAAGCACAGCACACCGGCCGCGTGGGTGAGCGGCGCGAGCGCGAGGTAGACCGGTCGTCCTACGAAGGGATAGCTCATCAGCGTGATGGCCGTCATCGTTTCGAGGTTGCGGTCGGTGAGCTGGACGCCCTTGGGCCGCCCGGTGGTCCCGCCGGTGCCGACGATCGCTACGACGTCGTCCGGCGGGGGAGCCTCGGCGACCGGGTCCTCGGCTGCGGAAGCGAGCCACGTGTCGAATCCCTCGCCGAACTCCACGAGCGTCCGCAGTTGTGGCAGCTCGCCGGAGATCTCCTTGACCAGTTGCGCGAAACGGCTCTGGTACAGCAGCGCCGCACAGTCGAACAGGTCCAGCAGTTCGGCGTTGTCGGCCGCGCTGTTGCGAGGATTGATCGGGCACCACACCGCGCCGGCCCGCGCGATGCCGAAGACGCACGCGAAGGCCGTCGGATCGTTGGCCGACAGGATCCCCACCTTGTCCCCGGGGCGGACGCCCGCACGCCGCAGCGCGCGGGCGACCGCATGACTCAGGTCGACGACCTCCCCGTAGGACAGGAACTCGTCGTCGAGCGTCAGGCAGGGTGCGTCGCGGCCGAGCGGGCCCGAGGCATACACCGAGTCGATCGAGGTGTTGACCCGCGGGTTCTCCCGTGGCGGCATGCCCGCCTGCAGCCCGGCCGCGATCTCGGCCAGCGCCGCCTCGCGGGCGTCCGGCTCCATCGGCTTGATCTTTTCCTCGTACATTCCCGTGGTGGCAACGACTCCGTCCATCACCGAACGGTCCAGCACGCCGCCGGTGGCGGTCACGGTCGCCACCCGCGGGTCGTTCTTGAACCACACCGGATGCGCCATCCCGCCCCAGGGCACGGTCAGCGCTGTCGCGTGCTGGCCAGGCACGACGCATTCCCGCGTACTCGTGTGGTCCCAGGCGACGAACTCGTTGTTGACCAGGTGGAACCAGTCGGCCTTGAGGATCGTGAAGATCGTCTGCGTGGACGCGTAGGTCGGGAAACCCTTCCACAGCACGAGAATGTCGAGCGTGTCGAGGCCGGGGGTCTCCAGCGCCAGGTTCGCGGCGATCTCGCTCGTGGTGTACATCTGCGCGACACACGGCGAAAGCAGCAGGCCGGCGTCCGCATAGGCCTTGCCCCAGCGTGCCTGCGCGTCGAGCAGCCAATCCTGCTCGCTCGTGGTGTCCAGGTAGTGCGTCCCGGCGGCGAGGCTCGCTTCCACGACTTCCGGGCCGTACTTGATGAACGGGCCGACGGTGTTGCACACGACCGAAGCGCCGCGGAACAGTTCCGTGAGCGACTCGACGTCGTGGTTCACCTCGACGACCTCGTGCTCCACCGTGTCCACGCCCGGAATCCGGTCCACCACCTCCTGCACCTTCTTGCCGTCACGCCCGGCGGCGACGAAGGGGATGTGGAACTCGCGGAGGTACTCGCAGACCAGGCGGCCCGTGTAGCCGGAAACGCCATAGACGACAACGGGTTTCATGCTCACATCCCCATCCCGCCGTCGACCGGCAGTCCGATTCCGTTGATGAACCTGGCTTTGTCGGAGGCCAGGAACACCACCGCGTCCGCGATATCGGAGACTTCGGCGAGCCGGCCGGAGGGCGTCAGCCCGACGACGGCGGCGACCGCGGCGTCCGTGTTCTCGAACAGGCCGACACCCGCGGTCTCGACGGCGAGCTTCACGCCCATCTCGGTCGGCACGAGACCCGGGTAGATGCAGTTGACCCGGACGCCGTAGCCGAGTTTCCCGGACTCCATCGCCGCGACCCTGGTGAGCCGGTCGACGGCGGATTTGGTGGCCGAATAGCCCGCGATGGCGGGGAACGCGATGGTCGCCGCGACCGACGAGATGTTGACGACGGTGCCGCAGTGCCCGTCCGCGCCGCCCGGCCGCATCGCGCGGAACGCGTGCTTGGTCCCGAGCAGCGCGCCCAGGAGGTTGACCTCGAACATGCGCTTGTGCTCGCCCGCGTCCTTGAGCACGTCGGCGATCATGACCTGCGCCCCGGCGGCGGTCAGCGCTTGTGCCGCGCCCGCGCCCAGACCTCGTGCCCCACCCGTGACCAGCGCTTTTCGTCCTGTCAGAGCCAACCCAGCCATCCTGGCGTCCTTTCGGTAACACGTCCTTGTGCCCTGTGGAAGACCACGGTGGTGCAAGTCTGGACGACTGTCCAGATTTTTCTGGACAGTCGTCAAGAAAAAGCTGGACAGTCGACCAGATCGGTGAAGACGGGCTACGTTTGTCGGGTGACCAAGCCCGCCGAGCGACTCGACCGCATCTCGCGAAGACAGGTCGACAAGTTCGAAGAACGCCGCCGGCTCCTGGCCGACGGCGCCCTGCAAACGCTTGCGGAGCGGGGCTACGCGCGCACGAGCCTGCGTGAGATCGCGCAGAACACCGAGTTCTCGCACGGCACGCTGCACTACTACTTCCGCGACAAGGTCGAACTGATCACGTACTGCGTGCGCCAGTACAAGGCGCACTGCGTGCAGCGCTACGACGGGATCGTCGACACCGCCGAGATTCCCGAGCAACTGGCGCACGAATTCGCCGAGGCCATGGCGGGCACGCTCGAGGAAGAGGCGTACATGCACCGCCTCTGGTACGACCTGCGCTCACAGTCGCTGTTCGAGGAGTCGTTCCGGGCGGACGTCGCGGAGATCGACGACAGCCTGGAGCGGATGATCTGGCGCATCGTCAGCCGATACGCCGAACTCGCCGGACGCGAGCCGTCCTGCTCTTCACCGATGGCGTACGCGTGCCTCGACGGCCTGTTCCAGCAGGCCCTGCTCAAGTTCCTGAGCGGTTCGGAACTCGCGCTCGACGATCTGCGTACCGGCGTGCGGCACCTGCTGACGGCCGTCGTCTGCGGTTGACTACATCAGGGGCGGGACGACCGCGTCGATCAGATGCGGCCCCGGTTCCGCGACCGCGGCCCTGAACTGCTCGGCAAGCTCCTCCGCCGTGGTGGCCCGCGTGCCCGGCACGCCCATGCCTTCGGCGATCTTCGCGAAGTCCATGTCCGGCCGGGAAAGGTCGAGCAACTCGTTCGCCCTGGGGCCGCCCGCGTCCGCGCCCACCCGCTGTAGCTCCATCCGGAGGATCGCGTAGGCGTGGTTGTTCAGCACGACCGTCGTCACGTCCAGGTTCTCCCGCGCCTGCGTCCACAGCGCGGAGATCGTGTACAGCGCGCTGCCGTCCGCCTGCAGCGCGATCACCGGGCGGTCCGGGGCGGCGACGGCGGCGCCCGTGGCGACGGGCAGGCCCTGGCCGATCGCGCCGCCGGTCAGTGTCAGCACGTCGTGCCGCGGCGCGCCCGCCGTGGCGCCCGGGAGGAGCACACCGGAAGTGTTGGCCTCGTCCGAGATGATCGCGTCGTCCGGCAGCAGGGCCCCGATCACGTCGACCCAGTTCTGCGCGGTGAGCGGGCCGCTCGGCAGCGCGGGGCGGCCCGGCTCCTGCACCACCGGTTCGACTCCCGCCGCGACCTCGTCGGCGAGCGCTTCGAGAGCACCGACCACGTCGTGATCAAGCTCCGCGAGCGTGTGCACCTGCGCGCCGTCGGGCACGAGATCGCTCGGCTTTCCCGGATAGGCGAAGAACGAGACCGGCGCCTTGGTGCCCGCGACGATCAGGTGTTTCGTGCCGTCAAGCTGGTAGGACGCCTGCTCCGCGAGGTATCCGAGGCGCTCGATGTTCGGCAGGCCCGCGCCGCGCTCGAGCCGGGCAGGGAAGGTTTCGACGAACGGCTTCGCTCCCGTCGCGGCGGCGATACGGCTGACCGCGCGCAAACCCGCCGCACGGGCGGCGGGACCGCCGACGAGCAGCGCGACCTGTTCCCCGGAGCGCAGGACCTCCGCGATCGACTTGATCGTCGTGGCGCCGACGGCATGCGGTTTGCGGGGCGGGATCGGGGAGACGAGCACGCCGCCGTCTCCCCACGAGACGTCGGCGGGCAAGATCAGCGTGGCCACGCGACCGGGCGGGTCCATCGCCGCGGCGACCGCCGCCGCGGCGTCCGCGCCGACGTCGGCGCTGCTACCCGACTCGCGCACCCAGCCCTGCAGGGAACCCGCGACGGCGGGGATGTCCGACTCCAGCGGCGCGTCGTACTTCTTGTGGTACGTCGCGTGGTCCCCGACGACGTTGACGACCGGCGTATGCGCGCGGCGGGCGTTGTGCAGGTTCGCCATGCCGTTGCCCAGCCCCGGTCCGAGATGCAGCAACGTCGCCGCCGGTTTGCCCGCGATCCGCGCATACCCGTCGGCGGCGCCCGTCACCACGCCTTCGAACAGGCCGAGCACGCCGCGCATCCCGGGTCCACCGTCACTGTCGAGCGCGGCGACGAAGTGCATCTCCGACGTGCCGGGGTTGGCGAAGCACACGTCGACACCGGCGTCGACGAGTGTGCGGATCAACGATTGCGCGCCGTTCATCATGCTCCTAGTGTCGTGTGATCCTGTCCGGTTTACGTTGCCGTGTTGGCCCGTTGGGTCGGTGGGTTTGTCCGCTGCGGTGTCGAGTTGGCCGGTCCGGTCGCTGACTGTGCACTAGGCGACAGCGGTCGGCCAACTCGATAACGCCCCGAGCCAACTCAGCGACGCCAAGGGCCAACTCAGTAGCCTGGCAAACAAACACACCCGCGCGCAAAGACAACCAGATCACGAAACACTAGTCGAAAAGGACGCCGGGGTTGAGGATGCCGCCAGGGTCGAAGGCGTGCTTGAGCCTCCGCATGAGGGCGACCTTCGCGGGATCCTCCAGATCGAGGAAGTACCGCTTCTTGGCCGCACCGATGCCGTGCTCCCCGGAGATCGCGCCGCCGCGGGCGATCGCGTCGGCGAAGATGTCGTGCAGCAGCCGGTGCCTTTTCTCCCGATCCTTGCAGAAGATCGCCAGGTGCACGTTGCCGTCACCGGCATGCCCGCAGCCGATCGCGCCGGACTCCGCGGCGAGCGCGGTTTCCCGTGTCTTTTCAAGGAAGCCCGGCATCTCGGAGCGGGGGACCACGACGTCGATCACGTCGTCCGCCCCTGCGGACTTCGCCGCCCAGAACGCCTTTTCCCGTGCCTCGATCAGCTTGCGGGCCGAACCGCCCTCGAGTACGTACACGTCCGAGGCGCCGAGTTCGGCCAGCAGTTCCCCGGCGCGCGCGACATCACCGTCGAGCCGGCCGGCGTCGCGGTTTTCCAGGCCCACCACCAGATATGCCTGCGTGGCCTGCTGGATCTCGTCCGGCACCCCCAAGCTCAGCTGCTCGTTGTAGCTGATCGCGGCCATCGTGAGGTTGTCGATGTACTCGAGGATGTTCGGGGCGAGCCCGCTCGACACGATTCCCGGCACGGCCTCCATGACCTGCCGCAGATCGCCGAACGGAGCCAGCAGCGTCGCGCCGTGGGGCAGCCGCGGGAAGAGTTTGACGGTCACCTCGGTGGCGAGCGCGAGCGTGCCCTCGGAACCGATGATCAGCTGGGTGAGGTCGTAGCCGGTAGAGATCTTCGAGGTCTTGCCGCCGGTGCGGATGATCTCGCCGGTCGGCAGCACGGCCTGCAGGCCGAGGACGTTGTGCCGGGTGACGCCGTACTTCACGGCGCGCATCCCGCCGGCGTTGGTGCCGACCGTGCCGCCGACGCTCGCGCTCAACTCGCCGGGGAACACCGTGTACGCGAGCCCCGCCTCGGCGGTCCGTTCGTCCAGTTCCGCGAGCGTGACCCCGGGCTGCACGACCGCGACCTGGTTGCCGGTGTCGATCTCGAGCACCTTGTTCATCCGTTCGAACGAGATGAGCAGGCCGTCCTCGCGGGGCCTTGCCGCGGCGGACATCCCGCTGCCGGAGCCCCGGGCGGTGACCGGGACGCCGTGCTCGCCGGCGGCGACCAGTAGCGCGGCGACCTCCCCGGGCGCGCCGGGTTTGGCCACGTAGGCCGGTTTGCGGGGTTCGGAGGTCAGCGACTCGTCATGTGCGTAGTCCTCGCTGATCCGGTCCCCGGTGAGCAGGTTGACTTCGCCGACGATACCGGCGAACCGTGCCGCGACTTCGCCCATGACGTGCACCCGCCTCTCCCGATCCACACTGCCGCTCACCGCAGCGTAGTACGGACCGGGCCCGCGCCGGTGGGCCGACCGGCACAGCAACAGAGCGGGGCCGGTCCGCGCCAATTCGTCCCGGCCCCGCGTTCAGTTCTGCAGGCTATTCGCGGATCAGACGAGCCAGCCGACGAGGTGAGCCAGTCCGGCCACGATGTGGGTGAGGACGTCGTGGCAGTAGTAGAAGTGCATGGGTGTTGCTCCTTAACGGATTCGATACTTGCGAATGTGCCCTTGCTTTCGAAAGCGATCAGGAGATTTCCACCGATGCCGAGCGGCTGTCAACGAGCCTTGGCCGAACCGGGTACGCGCCGCCGTTGGGCGCCGAAATCCCTTCAGCTTAGACGCGTAACACTTTCGGGTTTTTGCTAGGGGTTACCGCTTCGTACCGCCGCACTACTGGTAAACCCACCCGAATTGGTGACGTGCGATTATGGCGATCTTGATGCGGCAACCGGGCGCCACGCCCTCACGATCGGGTGAAAGCGTTGGCACGATTGGTGATCTGGCTGAGTTCACGCGGACGAGTGAGGCCGTGGTCACTCGGCCCTGGCGTACGACAGCGTCTCACCCTCGACCCCGCGCAACCACAGATCCTGGGCCGCTTCCGCCATTTCGGGGAGGCCCTCGACGATCGTGGCGAAAACGTTGCCCGGAACCCAGCCGGCGTCACCGTTTATCAGTAAATTGTTTCGCCCGTAAAAGATGGCGAGATCGGTCGCGCCCTGCGCGCCGTATGCCTCGCTGGAATCCTCGTAACCGTAGGCCGGGTTGCCGATTTCCCACGCTTCGAAACCGAAATAGACGACATCGCCGGGAATAGGCGTGACGGTCGGGTTCTCGCGTCCCGGTTTCGGGTCGGCGAACGGTGGAACCAGCGTGTACACCTCGTTCCGCGCGTATTTCGCATGATAGGCCGAACCGCTCTGCGGGAGGGCGTTCCAGACCGCCTCGCAGGTGCGCGGCGCCTCCCGGTCCAGCAGGACGGCCCGGCAGGACACCCCGCGCTTGTCGAGGCTGATGGTGATGTAGCGAGCCACGGTTCTCCTTAGTGATCTGTTGAGGGGCTTGCCTCGCTGCCCGGGTGGCGGCACGACGTCGGCGCCGTCCTCACGAGGAACCATCGCAGGACCCGCAGCGGGGCAGGCTGCGTGCGTACGGCAAGCGGGTCCGCCGCTCCGAAATGCCGCCTAGTTCGTCGTGACGGCCGCGAGTGTCTCGCGCCAGATAGTGAGCGCCTCGTCGATCTGCTCGGCCGTGACCACCAGTGGCGGGATCATCCGGACCACGTTCATGTACGCGCCGCAGGTGAGCATCAGCAACCCGCGGCGGGCGGCCTCGGCCTGTGCGGCCTGCGCCGTCGCGGTGTCCGGCTTGCCGTCAGCGGTGGTGAACTCGGATCCCACGAGCAGCCCGAGTCCTCGCACGTCGCCGATCTCCGGGGTCTTGTCGCCGATCAACCTGGCGCCGTCGAGCAGTTGCCGGCCGCGCGCCGCCGCGTTGGCGACCAGGCCTTCCTCCTCGATGACGTCCAAAGTGGCCAGTGCCGCGGCGCACGAAACCGCGTTGCCGCCGTACGTCCCGCCCTGCGAGCCCGGGTAGGCCTTCGCCATCAGGTCCTTCGACGCGGCGATGCCCGACAGCGGGAAACCGCTGGCCAGGCCCTTCGCGATGGTCACGACGTCGGGCCGGACGCCGAAGTGATCGTGCCCCCAGAACCGCCCGGTGCGGCCGAAACCGGTCTGGATCTCGTCGAGCACGAGCAGGATGCCGTGCTCGTCGGCGCGTTCGCGCAGGCCTCGCATGAACTCCGTGTTGGCCGGGACGTAACCGCCCTCGCCCAGCACCGGCTCGATGAAGAACGCGGCGGTCTCGTTGGGCGCGCTCACCGTGGCGAACAGGTAGTCCAGTTCGCGCAGGCAGAACCGGGTCGCCGTCTGCTCGTCCCAGCCGTAGTGGTAGGCGTGCGGGAACGGCGCGACGTGCACCCCGGCCATCAGCGGCGAGAAGCCCGCGCTGAACCGGGTGCCGGAGGTGGTCATGGTCGCCGCGGCCACGGTCCGGCCGTGGAACCCGCCCTGGAACACGATCACGTTGGGGCGGCCGGTCGCCTGGCGCGAAAGCCGGAGTGCCGCCTCGACGGCTTCGCTACCGGAGTTCGCGAAGAACAGCGAGTCCAGCCCCGGAGGTAGGACGTCCCCGAGCCGCTCGACGAGCTTCAGCAGTGGCTGGTGCATCACGGTGGTGTACTGGCCGTGGATGAGCTTGCCGATCTGTTCCTGCGCCGCGCGGACGACCTTCGGATGGCAGTGGCCGGTGCTCGTCACGCCGATGCCGGCGGTGAAGTCCAGGTGCCGGTTGCCGTCGACGTCGTACAGGTACGCGCCTTCGCCGTGATCGACGACGACGGGAGTGGCTTGCTTGAGTAGAGGTGAGAGCTGAGCCATGGAAGCTACTCCTGACGCGGGTTGTAGATTGTTGACAATATGCATAGCATGGCTGGCGAAGCGGTGCAATTGACACGGAGGCGGATGTGAGCGAGACCGGCGTGGTCGAAGCCGTGCACAAGGAGCTGTTCATCGGGGGCAAGTGGGTACCCGCGACAGGAGGTAGGACGTTCTCCGTCGAAGATCCGGCGACCGGGGCGAAGCTGTGCGAGGTCGCGGACGCGACCCCCGAGGACGGCAGGGCCGCGCTCGACGCCGCCGTCGCCGCGCAGGCCGAATGGGCCCGCACCGCGCCGCGCGAGCGCGGCGAGATCCTGCGCCGCGCCTATGAGCTGCTCAACGCGCGCACCGAAGAACTCGGTCTGCTGATGACGCTCGAGATGGGTAAGCCGCTCGCCGAGGCGAAGGGTGAGATCGCTTACGCCGCCGAGTTCTTCCGCTGGTTCTCCGAGGAGGCCGTGCGGATCGACGGCGGCTACCAGGTCGCGCCGAACGGCAAGGGCCGCTTCCTCGTCACCCGGCAGCCGGTCGGCCCGACCTTGCTGATCACGCCGTGGAACTTCCCGATGGCCATGGGCGGGCGCAAGATCGGCCCGGCGATCGCCGCCGGCTGCACGATGGTGATCAAGCCTGCCGCGCAGACCCCGCTGTCGATGCTCGCGCTGGCCGCCATCCTCACCGAGGCCGGCCTGCCAGCCGGGGTGCTCAACGTGGTCACGACGACCGATCCCGGCGGCGTGATGGAGCCGCTGATCCGCGACGGCCGCGCGCGAAAGCTGTCGTTCACCGGGTCCACCGCGGTCGGCCGGAAACTGCTGGAACAGTGCGCGGACAAGGTGCTGCGCACGTCGATGGAGCTCGGCGGCAACGCGCCGTTCCTGGTCTTCGACGACGCCGACCTCGACGCGGCGATCGAAGGCGCGATGCAGGCGAAGATGCGCAATATCGGGGAGGCGTGCACCGCGGCCAACCGGTTCTACGTGCAGCGTGGGGTCGCCGACGAGTTCGCCCGCCGGCTCACCGAGCGGATGTCCGCGCTGCCCATGGGCCGCGGCACCGAACCGGACGTCGTGGTCGGCCCGCTGATCGACGCCAAAGCGGTCCAGAAGGTCACCGAACTGGTCCAGGACGCGGCCGAGCGTGGCGCGAAGGTGCTCACCGGTGGGGCCACTGTGGACGGTCGAGGGCACTTCTATCAGGTGACCGTGCTCACCGACGTGCCGCGTGACGCGCGCATGGCCTCGGAGGAGATTTTCGGCCCGGTGGCGCCGATTTCGGTGTTCGACACCGAGGAAGAGGCACTCGCCGCGGCGAACGACACCGAGTACGGCCTGGTCAGTTACGTGTACACGAACGATCTCAAGCGAGCGCTGCGGGTTTCGGAGAACCTCGACGCCGGCATGATCGGACTCAACCAGGGCATCGTGTCGAACCCGGCCGCGCCGTTCGGCGGAGTCAAGCAGTCGGGGCTCGGCCGCGAGGGTGGGGCGGTCGGCATCGACGAGTTCCTGGAGATCAAGTACGTGGCGGTCGCTCTGTGAGCGACTATCGCATCGCGAGCATCCCCGGCGACGGGATCGGGGTCGACGTCCAGATCGAAGCCCGCAAGGTGCTCGAGCGCGCCGCCGAGCTGCACGGGTTCGTTCTACAGTGGACGGAATTCGACTGGAGCTGCGAGCGCTTCGCGCAGACCGGCACCATGATGCCGGACGACGGGGTGCAGCTGCTGGCCGGGTTCGACCAGATCCTGCTGGGCGCGGTCGGCTTTCCCGGCGTGCCGGACCACGTTTCCTTGTGGGGCCTGCTGATTCCGCTTCGCCGCGCGTTCTCGCAGTACGTCAACCTGCGGCCGGTGCGGCTGCTGCCCGGGACCAACACGGTGCTCGCCGGACGCACCGCCGGAGAGCTGGAGATGGTGATCGTCCGGGAGAACTCCGAGGGCGAGTACTCCCGGATCGGTGGCCGTCACGGCACCGGGGCCGGCGAGTTCGCGCTGCAGGAGTCGGTGTTCACGCGGACCGGGGTCGAGCGGATCGTCCGGTACGCCTTCGAACTCGCGAAAACGCGGACGGGACGCGTGGTGTCCGCGACGAAGTCCAACGGGATCATCCACACGATGCCGTTCTGGGACGAGATCTTCGCCGAGATCGCCGCCGAGTACCCGGATGTCCACAGTGAACAGTGCCATATCGACGCGCTCGCGGCGCGGATGGTGCAGCAGCCGGAGCGGATCGACGTGGTGGTGGCGTCGAACCTGTTCGGGGACATCTTGAGCGATCTGGCGGCGGCGGTCACCGGTGGGCTGGGGATGGCGCCCTCGGGCAACATCAACCCCGAGAGTACGCACCCGTCCATGTTCGAAGCCGTCCACGGGAGCGCGCCCGATATCGCGGGGCAGGGGATCGCGAACCCGGTGGCGCAGATCCTCGCCGGGGCAATGCTGCTCGACCATCTCGGCGAACGGGCGGCGGCCGGCTCCGTGTCCGCGGCCGTCGAGACCGTGCTCGCCGCAGGTGAGGTGGCGACCCCCGACCTCGGCGGCAAGTCCACGACCGCCGAGCTCGGCACCGCCGTCGCGGAGGCAGTCAAGATTTCGTGACGTGGCAGCCACCTCAACCGAGTAGCCGAACTAGGCTAGCGTCTCCCGGCTGGTCTCGCGGGCCGACAGGACCGCGCCCAGCGAGATCACGGAGATCGCGACGTAATAACCGATCACCGACCAGATCGAGCCGGAGACGGCCACCAGTGACGTCGCGATGAGCGGGAAGAACCCGCCGACCACCCCACCGAGCTGGCGGCTCACGCCTAGCCCGGAGAACCGGCGGCTGGCGTCCCGGAACAGTTCCGCGTAGAAACTGCCTTCGGTGGCGAACAGCAGCGTTTGGATCAGCGCGGGCGGGATCGCGATCGCCAGCACGACGAGGGTGTGGTCGTGGGTCCGCAACAACGGGAAGAACACGAACAGCACGTAGAGCACGCCGATGATGAGCGAGGAGGCCAGCATCACCTTGCGGCCGACGAAATCCGAGAGGCGCCCGAACAGCGGGTTCGCGAAGATGCCGACGATGTTGCCGATCAGCACACCCTGCAGCATGACCGCGCTGTCGAGGTGCAGCGCCTGCTTCCCGTAGACCAGGATGTACACGGTGAACAGCTGCAGCATGCTCGTTTCCGCGATCGTGCACAGGAAAACGGTGACGGAGGCCCTCGGTTCCCCGCGCAGCGCCGAGAGCAGCGGGACCCGCCGCGCGGCGTTCTTCGTCGCGGCCCTGAACACCGCCGACTCATCGATCTTGGCCCGCACGTACACGCCGACGATCACGAGCACGGCGCTGCACAGGAACGGCACCCGCCAGCCCCACGACAACCGCTCGCCTTCGGCCATGCCCGCCACGAGGCTCGCCGACAGCGCCGCGAGTACCGACCCGAGCGCGGCGCCGACCTGGATGAACCCGGCGTATCCGCCGCGCTTGCCGTGCGGGGCGCCCTCGGTCGCCATGATCACCGCGCCCACGGTCTCGCCGCCGAGCGCGATACCCTGGATGAACCGCAGCAGGGTGAGCAGGATCGGCGCCGCGATCCCGATCGCCGAGTAGGTCGGCAGCAGCCCGATCAGGGTGGTGCAGGCGCCCATCAGGATCAGCGTCGTGAACATGACCGGTTTGCGGCCGAGGCGGTCGCCGAGATGGCCGAACAGCGCCCCGCCCAGTGGGCGCGCGACGTAGCCGATGGCGTACGTGCTCAGCACCGCGACCGTGCCGACGAGACTGCCGGCCTTGGGGAAGAACAGCGGCTCGAAGACGACGGGGGCGATCAGGCCGTAGAGCAGGAAGTCGAACCATTCGATCGTGGTGCCGATCGAGCCCGAGATCAGGATGCGGCGGCGTTGTGCTCGCACGGATCCGGAAGCGGTACCGGTGCCCGTGCGGGCCGCCGGTTCTCCGGTTTGGCCGACCGTCATTGGCAACTGCCCTCCGGACGTCATTGAGCCGAGGCGTTCCTGAGGAAAGATACGGAGGCGCCGGTCGCGCGGGCGATGGGCAAATGGTGACCACGGGATGAGTCAAGCGTCGCGATCACTCCCGCCGTCCACCGGCCGAACGCGAAGTGGCCGAGGAGTCTACAGTGGACGAAGTGACCCAGGACCTGACGTTCAAGGGTTTCGTCGCCGAGGTGGGGCTACAGCGGGGCAAACCCGTTACGAGAACAGGCTCGTGCCCGGGGCGAGGCGTTGGACCGCGTCCTCCATATGCGTCTCGAGCATGGGCAGGGCCCGGTAGTCCTCGCCCTCACGGATGGCATGCGCGAGCAGCCTGTGCTCGGTCACGCGTTCCTCGTCCTTGCCGTACTTGAGCCGCAGCGCCGACACGCACATGCGCGTCTCGATCAGCAGCGTCCGGGACATGCGCACGAGCCGCTTGCTGCCGGACGCCGACACCAGCACCTCGTGGAACCGCGTGTCCGCGGCGGAAACCTCGTCCCAGTCCTCGGCTTCCGTCGCCGCGGCCATGTCCGCCACGACCTCGTCGAGCCGATCCGCCGCCTTGGCCTGGACACCGCTGGTCATGATGCGGATCACCGCCGCGCGTTCGATCGCGAGGCGCGCGGTGTAGATGTCGCGGATGTCCTCGGGCTCAAGGTCGATCACGAACAGCCCGCGATGCCGTTCGCTGCGCAGCAGGCCCTCCGACACCAGCCGCTGCATCGCCTCGCGCAGCGGGCCGCGCGACACCTGGAACTGCCCGGCCAGTTCGGTTTCGGCGAGTTGCGTGCCCGGCGGGAGCGAGCCGCTCATGATCGCTTCACGTAGCTGGCGCGCGATGATCGCGGCGGTCGACTCGCGGCTGACCGGTTCGATTTCGGCTATCGCCATCGGAACAATGCCCCCAGTTGGCCGGACTCGGGCACGTCGCCCGCGAGCCGCAGGCCCTCCCAGATGGTCACCTGGTTGGCCGTCAGCACGGGCTTGCCGAGCCGTTCTTCGATGGTCTCGAGCACGCCAAGGGTGCGCATCGCCGTGTCGGGGATGAGCACCGCGTCGGCATCCGGATGGTCGTGGCCTACCGCGAGGTCGATGACCGCCCCGGGCGAAAGCCGCCCGACTTCGGCGGCGGTGTCGATGCCCTCGCTGGACATCGCGACGATCTCGATCCCTCCGCGCGCGAGGAACTCGACGAACAGCGTCGCCACGTCGTCGGGGTAGCTCGCCGCGACCGCGACCCGCTTCAGCCCCAGCCTTTCCGCCGCGCGCACGAAGGCGAACGACGTGCTCGACGCCGGTTTCCCCGCCGCGGCCGCCAGCTTTTCGACCTGCTCGTGCGCACCGCCCCAGCGGTACACGAAGCTGCCGCTCGTGCACGCCCACACGACCGCGTCGGGTTCGTGCTTGGCCAGCAGCGCGGCTCCGTCGGCCAGCCGCTGCTCACTGCCCAGATCGAGCAGTTCTGGCACGGCATGCAGGTCGGTGCCGTAGATGTGCTCGACCGGCAGGGAGAACCGGTAGCCCAGCAGCCGTTCGGCGAAAGGGTAGTCGTCCTCAGCCGCGTGGTCCGGGTAGATGAAGCCGACTGTCGGCACGAAACCTCCCTCGTAGGTTGTCAACAATCCTACGATACGTCCTTGAGCCACTTTCCGGGACCGACGATCGGCAGCTCCATCCGTTTCAGGCAGGCCCACATGGTCAGCTGGTTCGCGGTGAGGATCGGCTTGCCGAGCGCCACCTCCAGCGGCTCGATCAGGTCGTAGGTCGGCAGGTTCGTGCAACTGACGAAGATCGCCTCGGCGTCGGGGTGGTCGCCGTTGAGGATGCGCTCCGCGATCGTCCGGTAGCTGACCTTCCAGATGCCGCCACCGAGGCCGAGGTGGTCGCTGGAGACGGTGTCCACGTTCATCTCGGCGAGGAAGCCGTGCAGCTTGCCGGTGAGGTCCGCGTCGTACGGGGTGATGACGGAGACGCGGTGCACGTCCAGCTGGTGCAGCACCTCGGCGAGCGCGCCGGAGGTGGTCACCGCGTCCGGCGCGCCGGCGTCGCAGATCGCCTTGCACAGCGATCGCTCGTAGTCGATGCCGTTGACGAAGCTGCCCGAGGTGCACAGGTACGCGACGACCTCTGGTTCGACGTGCAGCACGTCGCGGGTGGCGGCGGCCAGGTGCGCGCTGTTGCTGACCAGCTGCGCCATCTCCATGCTCACCGGGACCGGCTCGTACGGCGTGCGCGCCAGATGCAGCGAGACCTCCATCGGCACCCACCGCCAGAGCTCACGCTCCAGGGCGAGGTCGAACGGGGCGATGACACCAATACCCCGCTGGGCCAAAGGCCCGTCGAAGGCAGGAAAGTCCAGATCCAAGGCTCGGCTCCGAAGGTGACGCTCTGGAAGAAGGCCTCCGGGGTGGACCCTCGGATTGTTGACAATCATACGACCGCCTCTTACGGTGTCAATGTGATCGGCCCGAGGACTCCGGTGCTGGCGGTGCTGTGCGGCGGTCAGCGCCCCCCGGATATGGAGACCATCGAGTCCATGGCAGAGGTCCGTTACACCGGCGAAAAGGGCCTGGCCGAAGCGCTGCGCGGAGCCGACGCGCTGTTCGTCTACGACTTCCTCTCCACCGCGGTGCCGGGCGCGTGGCATGCCGCCGACAAGCTCCGGTGGCTGCACATCGCGAGCGCGGGTGTCGACCCGGTGATGTTCCCCGCACTGCGTGAGAGCGACGTGACGCTGACGAATTCGCGCGGGGTGTTCGACGCCTCGATCGCCGAGTACGTACTGGGGGTGATCATCGCCTTCGCCAAGGACCTGCCGCGCTCACTCGAACTGCAGCGCGAGGGGCGCTGGCAGCACCGGGAGAGCGAGCGCGTCGCGGGCCGCCACGCGCTCGTGGTGGGGACGGGCCCGATCGGGCGGGCGATCGCGCGGATGCTGCGGGCCGCCGGGATGGTCGTGTCGGGGATGGGGCGCCGGGCTCGCGAGGACGATCCGGACTTCGGTGCCGTGCACGCCTCGGCCGAACTCGTGCGGCACCTGCCCGCGTTCGACTACGTGGTGGCCGTCGCGCCGCTGACCGAGCAGACCAAGGGCATGTTCGACGCGGCCGCGTTCGCCACGATGAAGCAGTCGGCCCGGTTCGTCAACGTCGGCCGCGGCGAACTGGTCGTCACGGCCGACCTGGTCACGGCCATGCGGGAGGGCCGGATCGCGGGCGCTGCGCTCGACGTGTTCGAGACCGAGCCGCTGCCACCCGACGATCCATTGTGGACGATGCCGAACGTGCTCGTCTCGCCGCATATGTCAGGCGACTTCGCAGGCTGGCGCAACGCGCTCGTCGAGGTGTTCGCGGACAACTTCGAACGCTGGCACACTGGCCGGCCACTTCGTAATGTCGTGGACAAACAACTGGGCTACGTGCCGTCCGGGCACCTAGGAGCATGATGAGCACCGTCTTGACGGCGAGTGAACTGGTCGCCGCCTATTCCTCCGGTGAGATCTCGCCGGTGGAGGCCACCGAAATGGCCCTGCGGGCGATCGAGGAGCGGGACGGCGAGGTCAACGCCTACTGCCTCGTCGACCGCGAGGTCGCGCTGGAAGCGGCCAAGTCATCGGAAACCCGCTGGCGGGAGGGTAACCCGATCGGCTGGCTCGACGGAGTGCCGACCTCCATCAAGGACATGTTCCTCACCCAGGGCTGGCCCACGCTGCGCGGCTCGGCCTGTGTCGACCCGGATCAGCCGTGGGACGTCGACAGCCCGGTCGTCGCGCGGCTACGCGAGAACGGGCTGGTGCTGCTCGGCAAGACGACCACGCCCGAGCTGGCGTGGAAGGGCGTGACCGACAGCAAGCTCACCGGCATCACGCGGAACCCGTGGGACACGTCGCTGACCGCGGGCGGTTCCAGCGGGGGCAGCGCGGCGGCGGTCGCGGCCGGGATGGGCGAGTTGTCCGTCGGCACCGACGGCGGCGGTTCGGTGCGGATTCCGGCGGCGTTCTGCGGCATCGTCGGTCTCAAACCGACGCACGGGCGCATCCCGCTGTATCCGGCGAGCCCGTTCGGCGCGCTCTCGCATGCCGGGCCGATGGCGCGCTCGGTCGACGACGTGGCGTTGATGCTCGACGTGCTGGCCTTGCCGGATCACCGCGACCCGGCGGCGCTCCCGCCGCCGATCAGCGCGTACCGCGAAGCGGTCCGGCGTGACGTGCGCGGGCTCAACGCGGCGTACTCGCCGACCCTCGGGTACGCCCACGTCGATCCGGAGGTCGCGCGGATCGTGCGCTCGGCGGTGAACGCGCTCGCCGACGCGGGCCTGCGGATCGAGGAGTCGGATCCGGGTTTCGGCGACCCGAAGGACGCCTTCGACGTGCTGTGGTCGACCGGTGCGGCGCAGTGGCTGAACACGTTCCCGGCCGGGTCGGCGGAGAAGGTCGATCCCGGCCTGCTCAAGATCTGGGAGCTGGGCAAGACCTTCTCGGCCGCCGACTACCTGGCCGCGACCGCCGAGCGCGCCGCCCTGGGCATCCGGATGGGCGAGTTCCACACCCGGTTCGACGTGCTCATCACGCCGACCGTGGGCATCGTGCCGTTCGAGGCCGGGCACGACGTGCCGCCGGGCAGTGGCCTGTCGAGCTGGCCGGAGTGGACGCCGTTCACGTACCCGTTCAACATGACCCAGCAGCCGGCGATCAGCGTCCCGGTGGGGCTCACCGAAACCGGGCGGCCGGTCGGGCTGCAGATCGTCGGGCCGCGGCATTCGGATGACCTCGTGCTGGCGGTGGCGAAGCTGATGGAGGAGATCCGCCCGCCCCGCCTCAGCCCGCTGGCGTCGCAAGGCTAGCCAGGTACCGGATTTGGTACCCGTAAGCATCTGGTCCGCGAGGCCGCGGCCAAGGTCGCCTCGATCAGCGAGGAACTCAACGAGCGACTGGCCAGGTAGTGCGGGATCCGTACTACCTCGATGTCGAGGACGTGCTGACCGCGACCCGGCACGCGGCCGGCGGGCCGGTCGAGGTGCGGGACTTCGGCTTGCTCGCCGCGGCAGTGGCACGCCCGTCCGCGACGGTGTTCGGCCAGGACGCCTACCCGGACCTGTTCACGAAGGCGGCCGCGCTGTTGCATTCGCTGGTGCGTAACCGCGGTCTGGACGATGGGAACAGGCGCGCCGCCTGGGCCGCCGCCTGGGTTTTCCTCGAAGTCAACGGTGAGAGCCTGGGTGAGCGGCTCGACGTCGACGCCGCGGAGAAGCTCGTGCTCGCAGCGGCCACCGGTGAGATCGAAGTGCCGGAGATCGCCGCCGGGTTGCGGGGCTTCGCGGTTTAGCCGACGGGTTCCGGTTTCCTGGCCAGCGTGCGGATCTCGCGGCTGAGCAGTGCCGCGACCGTCGCGCCGGCGATGAGGGCCGCGCCACCAAGGAGGGTGGCCTGAGTGCCGAACCGCGCGGCGAGCGGGCCGGCCGCGGCGGCGCCGGCGGGCAGGGCGATGATCGAGCCGAGGATGTCGTAGGAGTACACGCGCGCCAGCCGGTCGGCGGGGATGTTCTCCTGCAGCGACACGTCCCACGCCACGGTGAACAGTTCGATCGCGACCCCGTTGGCGAAAGCCGCGGCCAGCAAGGGAAACACCAGCGGCGCCTGCGCCAGCAACGCGAGCGGGACAGCGTCGGCCAGGGTGAGGGCGACGCCGATGAGCAGTGCCCGCCGCGGTTGCCAGCGCGAGGCCAGGACCCCGCCGCCCAGCGAGCCGATCGTCTGCGCCGCCAGGATGAATCCCCACGCGGGCCGGCCGAAGTGCTCGTCCGCGACGACCGGGCCGAGCACCTGCATCGCGCCCACGTTCACCGCGTTGACGAGACAGTACTGCGCGACCACGACCCAGATCCAGGTCCGCGAGGTGAACTCCCGCCAGCCCTCCGCGAGTTCCGCCAGCGGGCGGGCCGTCGCGGTCGTGCGAAGGTGCCGCCGGATCCGCCGGTAGCTCAGCGCGGCGCCCAGGAACAGCGAAGCGTTGGCCGCGATCGCCCAGCCGGTGCCGAGGCTCGCGACCAGCACGCCGCCCAGCGCCGCCCCGGTGAAGCGGCCCAGGTTCGCACCGATCCGGACGTACGCGTTCGCTTGCGCCAGCACGGTTTCCGGCACGGTCTGCGGGGTGAGCGAGGACGCGGCCGGGAGTGACACGGCCGCGACCGCGCCGTTCGTCATGCTCAGCGCGATCAGCAGCGGGATCGAGGCGAATCCATAAAGGACGCTCAGTGCGATGGTCGCCTGGGTGAGCGCGGCGGCCACCTCCGTGCCCTGCAGGATGACCGAGCGGGGCAGCCGGTCGGCGAGCATCCCGCCGAACAGGACGAACAGCACGCTGGCGACCGACCGCGCGCCGATGACGATCCCGAGATCGGCGGCCGAACCCGTGAGATCCAGTACCGCGAAGGCCAGTGCGACCGGCGCGACGGCGTTGCCGAGCTCGCCGCACGTCCGTCCTGTCAGTAGCCAGCGGAAATCCCGGTGCGCCGGTGGTTTCACCGTTCCGGGTCCATGACGAACAGCGACATCGTGGCGCTCACCCGCACCGTCCCCTCGGTGCGCGGCGGCGCCGCGGCCTTGTGCAGCAAGGCACTCAGCTCGCGCACCTGCTCGACGATGCGCTCCCAGCTCGCCTCGTCCACCCACAGTTCCGCGTCGGTCAGCGAGGAACGCCCGTCCGGCAGGCGGAGTTCGGTACGGCGCCGCAGTTCTTCGGCGAGCGCGGCGGCGAGCAGTTGCTCCTCTTCCGGGCGATCGTGGGTGAAACGCGGCCCGGTGTCCGGATCGTGCCGGTACCGCCGGGCTTTCCCGCCGCGGATGCTGACCTCCTCGGCGACCTCGACAAGCCCCGCCTCGTGCAGGCGCCCTAGTGTCGTGTGATCCTGTCCGGTTTACGTTGCCGTGTTTGCCCGTAGGGTCGGTGGGTTTGTCCGCTGCGGTGTCGAGTTGGCAGGTCCGGTCGCTGACTGTGCCCCCGGCGACAGCGGCCGGCCAACTCGATAACGCCCCGAGCCAACTCAGCGACGCCAAGGGCCAACTCAGCACCCTGGCAAACAAACACACCCGCGCGCAAAGACAACAAGATCACGAAACACTAGGTGATAGCTCACATTCGCCTGCGTCTCGCCGAGCTCGCGCGCGGCTTCCGCCGCGCTGAGCGAAGCACCGGTGAGCAACGACAAAAGGCGCAGCCGCAAGGGATGCGCGAGCACGCGGAGGTCGCGAAGGGGCACGCGCGCCAGTGTGGACAGTGTGCGAAAACACTGTCAAACAGTTATTTTGAGGTCGGCACCTGGAGTTGGTCCACGATGCGCGGCCGCGCGCGTCGTTCGACGAAGACACCGCGGTACAGGCGATCCAGCACGCGCGGGAGCTTGGCGTGAACTTCTTCGACACCGCGCAGGCCTACGGTTTCGGCAAATCGGAGGCGATGCTGGGCCGCGCGTTACGCGAAGAGCTCAAGCGCGACCGCGACAATCTGGTCATCGCGACCAAGGGCGGGATCAACCCCGGACGAGGGTGCGACCGTGAGCCAACTGGCCATCGCGTGGACGCTGCACCAGCCCGGTGTGCACGTCGCGATCGTCGGCGCACGGAGGGCGAAGAACATCGAGGACAGCCTCGGCGCGGCGGATCTCGACCTGACGCCCGAGGACCTCGCGGAGATCGAGCGCATCACCGTGAGCGCGGTGCAGGTCGAGGGCGCGAGCCCGGAGGGCGTCGCCTGACCGGGCTCAGCCGACCGCTGCTTCGAGTTCCGTCAGCGCGGTGTCGAGGTGCAGCAGCAACCGCTGAAGGTGCGGCACGCTGCGCCGGCAGCCGGTGATGCCGAAATCGAGGTTGTCGCCGTTGTTGGTGAGCGTGATGTTGAGCGCCTGCCCGTCCAGCAGCACCGACGCCGGGTAGATCCCGTCGAGCTGGGCGCCGTTCCAGTACATCTGCGAGCGCGGGCCCGGCACGTTCGAGATCACCAGGTTGAACGGCGGCCGCGTGTTCGTCACGACGCCCGGTACGGTCGAGATGCCCAGCTGTGCGACGTTGATCCCCGACAGGAGCAGCGCCTGGACCGGGGTCAGCTCCTTGAAGATCCGCTTCGCGTCGCGCATCGAACGGTGGATCGTCGCGAGCCGCGCGGCCGCGTCGGTCTTGTCGGTGCCGAGATTGCACAGCAGCGCGCCGATCTGGTTCCCGCTCGACTCGGTCTCCGCCTGCTTGCGCATGGACACCGGCACCATCGCGACGAGCGGCGCGTCGGGCAGCGCGCTCTGCTCGATCAGGTAGTCGCGCAGCGCGCCGGCGCACATCGCGAGCACGACGTCATTGCGCGAGGTATTGGTCTTGACCGCGATCGAGCGTACCCGCGACAGCGGCCACGACTGGGCGGCGAACCGGCGGGCGCCGCCGATCGGGACGTTGAACATCGTGCGCGGTGCCTGCATCGGCAAGAGCAGCGAATGCTCGCGGAAGGCCTCGTTCGCCACCCTCACCGCGGCCGGCGGCAGGCCCGCGAGCTGGCTCAGGGAACTGCGCGCGGTACGCACGAACGACCGGTTCGCCTTCTCCCGCGGCGCCCGGCGCGAACCCCACGGCGGCGGGCAGGCGTGATCGTCGGGGTCGCTGCTGAGGGTTCCCTGCAGATGCCGCAGCGCGGAGACGCCGTCCATCAGTGCGTGGTGGATCTTGCTGTACATCGCGAACCGGCCGTCCCGCAGGCCCTCCACGAGGTGGATCTCCCACAGCGGGCGATGCCGGTCGAGCAGCGTGCTGTGCCAGCGCGAGGTGAGTTCGAGCAGTTCGCGGACGCGGCCCGGTTCGGGCAGCGCGGAATGGCGGAAGTGGTAGTCGAGGTCGACGTCCGAGTCCTGCGACCACGCGAGATAGCCGGCCGTGTTCACCGGACGCGCGGGCCGTCGCCGGAACAGCGGCGGCACCTCGTCGGATTTGAGCAGATCCTCGCGCAGTCCGCGCAGGAAGTCCGCGCCGGCGCCTTCGGGTTTACGGAACAGCTGCAGGCCGCCCACATGCATGGGATGCTCGCGGCTTTCGACCAGGAGGAACATCGAGTCGGTGAAGGGCATCAGCGCCATGGTGGTCCACCTCTCGTGCCGGTTGGCCGAGTCTACTGCCAGGTACTCGTAATGCACCTACGCTGTTGGTATGACCGTGCCGACCGATCCGGAAACCGGCGAGTTCGTCCGGTCTCCCAATCATTTCGCCGCGCGCGTCACCGCCGACGGGCGCGACGGCTGGCCCGTGGAGCCCGGCCGGTACCGGCTCGTGGTCAGCCGTGCGTGCCCGTGGGCGAGCCGCGGGCTCGTCGTGCGGCGGCTGCTCGGCCTCGAGGAGGCGATCTCGGTCGCGGTCGCCGACCCGATCCAGGACGAGCGCAGCTGGCGCTTCACCCTCGACCCGGACGGCCGGGATCCCGTGCTGGGCATACGTTTCCTCGCCGAGGCGTACCACGCGGCGGAGCCGGATTACGACGGCGGGATCAGCGTGCCGGCCGTCGTGGACATCCCCAGCGGCAAGCTCGTGACCAACGACTACCCGCAGATCACTCTCGACTTCGCGACGGAGTGGACGGCCCATCAACGGCCGGGCGCGCCCGATCTCTACCCGGAAAAGCACCGCGACGAGATCGACGAGATCAACGCGGCGGTGTACCGCGACGTGAACGCCGCCGTCTACGAAGCCGGTTTCGCCTCGAAACAGTCCGCGTACGACGACGCGTACGCCCGGCTTTTCGCCCGGTTGGACCATTTGTCGGACCGTCTTTCGCGGCAGCGCTACCTGGTCGGCGAGATGATCACCGAGGCCGATATCCGGCTGTTCACGACGCTGGTCCGGTTCGATCCGGTTTACCACGGGCATTTCAAGTGCAACCGGAACAAGCTCACGGAGATGCCGGTGCTGTGGGCGTACGCGCGTGACCTGTTCCAGACCCCGGGCTTCGGCGACACCGTGGACTTCGACCACATCAAGCGGCACTACTACCAGGTGCACGAGCGGATCAACCCGGCGCGGATCGTGCCGAATGGTCCGGACCTGCGCGGCTGGGCCACCCCGCACGGCCGCGAGTCGCTCGGCGGGCATCCCTTCGGCGACGGCACCCCGCCCGGGCCGCCGCCCGCCGCGGAAACCCTCCCGCCGCAGTGGTGACACGCATGGGGCACACCGACAGTGCGTCCGGGGCCCGTGGGCCTAACCTGGACGGGTGAACAAGACCGGCGCACAGCATCTGGTAGAGGCGCTCACCGAGCTCGGTACCGATGTCGCGTTCGGCCTTCCCGGTGTGCACAACCTGCCGATCTGGGAGGCACTGGCGGGCAGCGGGATCCGGATGATCGGGGTGCGGCACGAGCAGACCGCCGGGTACGCGGCCGACGGGTACGCGCGCGCGACCGGCAAGCTGGGGGTCGCGATGGTCACCACCGGGCCGGGTGCGGCGAACACGCTGGGAGCGGTCGGCGAGGCGATGGCCTCGGCCTCGCCGGTGCTCGTGCTGGCCACGGACATCCCGTCCACGCTGCGGCGGCCGAACGTGGTCCGCGGCGTGCTGCACGAGACCAGCGACCAGGCCGCCCTGTTCGCGCCGGTCACCAAGGCCGCGACCACCGTCGAGTCGCCGAAGGAGATCGCCCGGGCCGTCGCGCGTGCGGCCCGGTTCGCGCGCGAACCGCAGAGCGGGCCGGTCTACCTCGGCATCCCCACCGACTTCCTGCGCGCCGAGACCGAGCGAGCGCCGGAGGAGGATCTGACCGAACGGTTCGCCGCGGTCGACATCGACGACCTGGACTACGCACGCGCACTGCTGTCCGGTGCGGAGCGGCCGTTGATCTGGGCCGGCGGTGGCGCCGTCCGGGCCGAGGCCGGCACCGTCGTCGGTGAGCTGGCCGAGCGGCTCGCCGCACCGGTCATCACGACGTTCGCCGCGCGCGGGCTGCTGCCGCCGGAGCATCCGTGCGCCGCGCCGACGCCGGTGCACGCACCCGAGGTCGGTGCCCTGTGGGACGAGGCGGACGTCGTGCTCGGCGTCGGCAGCGATTTCGACGGGCTGATGACGCAGAACTGGCTGATGCCGAAGCCGCCGAAGCTGATCGCCGTCAACGTCGACCCGAAGGACGCGGCGAAGAACTACCAGCCCGACATCACGCTCGTCGGGGACGCGCGGGACGTGGTGAGCCAGCTGATCACCGGGCTCGCACCGCGGCCGGGGCTCACCGAGCTGGGTGAGCGGCTGCGCGGACTCGGTGAGGCGGTGCGCCGCCGGATGCGCGCCGACGAGCCGCAGGCGGCGGATTTCCTTGGCACGCTTGAGGAAACCCTGCCCGAGGGCGCCGTCGTCGTGGCCGACATGTGCGTTGCGGGCTACTGGGCGGGCGGCTACCTCCGGGCTCGCGCGCCGCGCCGGTTCGCCTACCCGATGGGCTGGGGCACGCTCGGCTTCGGCTTCCCGGCGTCGCTGGGCGCGGCGGCGAGCGGGAGCGGGCGGGTGGTGTGCGTCAGCGGGGATGGCGGGTTCCTCTACGGCTGCGGGGATCTGGCGACGCTCGCGCAGGAGTCGCTGCCGCTGACGGTGGTCATCGTCGACGACGGCGGGTACGGGATGCTGCGGTTCGACCAGGATCGCGCCGGCGTGCCGCACCGCGGGGTGGACCTGCACACGCCGAATTTCGTGGGCCTGGCGCGTTCGTTCGGCGTGCACGCGGAGGAGGTCAAGGGCTTCGGCCGCGCCTTCCGCCGGCTGCTGGGGGAGTTCGTCCGTGCCGAGGAGCCCAACGTGCTGGTGGTGCGGGCCGCGCTGAAGCCGCCGCTGAACACCTCGCCCCGCTGGTACCGCGCGTCCGGCCGCTGAAAGGTCGCGCACCCGGGGACGCGCGCGCCGGGCGTTCGCCGCTGAGCTCACTGGAGGCAGAACTCGTTCCCCTCCGGGTCGGCCATCGTGACCCACGTGTACGGCCCCTGCTGCCCGCGGAACAGCACCTTCGCGCCCATCCCGGTGAGCCGCTCCACCTCGGTCTCGCGCCGCTCGCCGACCGCGACGTCGAGGTGCATCCGGTTCTTCACCGTTTTCGGCTCGGGAACCCCCTGGAACAGTACGCGCCGCCCGGAGTCGGGATGCCGGATCGCCGCGCCCACCCGCCAGACGAGGACGCCGCGATGAGTCTTCGTGTCCTCTTCCGTCGCATGCCCTTCGGCGACCATGCGTCTGATGAAGGCCTCGTCGCTCGGTTCGACCGCCCAGCCCAGCGCCTCGGCCCACCAATCGGCGAGGGTGTGCGGCTCGGCGCTGTCGACGGTCACCTGGAAGTCGTATGCCATGTCGTGAAGCTAGCCCGACCCACCGACAATTTCGCGCACGACGCCGGTGCGCTGGCGGTCACCTACTTGCTGGCCAGGTGTTCGAGGAGCAACCCGGTGAGCACCTCCGGGACCTCCTCGGGCACCCAGTGGGTCACGTCCTCCAGCATCTGGAACGAGTACGCGCCGGTCACCCACTGTTCGGTGGCGAAAGCCGCGGTCGAGCCGAAGGCGACGTCCTCGGTGCTCCACACGTAGAGCGTCGGCACCCCGACCTTGCCGATCTTCCCGGCGGGGCGGCTCGCGCGGTACCAGTTCAGTGCCGCGGTGAGCGCGCCCGGCTCAGACAGGCGCTGGACGTATTCGTCGACGCGGCTGTTGCCGACGCGCCACTCGAACATGCGCCGGAGCGCTTCGGCGTTGTTCGCGAGCATCCGGCGTTCCGTGCCGCTGCTCCGCCAGTCCCGCATGTACTGCGAGCGCAACTGCTGGTCCTCGTCGGTGCGCAGGGCCTCGCCGAGCGCACCGGGATGCGGGGTCGAGACGACGCTCAGCGTGCGCAGGCGCGCGGGGTGCTCGGCCGCCGTCCACCAGGCGACCGCTCCGCCCCAGTCGTGGCCGACCAGGTCGAACCGGGCCCAGCCGAGTTCGTCGGCGATCGCGAGCACGTCCTCGACCAGTTCGTCGATGCCGTACTCGGCTGCGGCCTGCGGCCGCACCCCCGGCGAGTACCCGCGCTGATCCGGCGCGACGGCGCGGAAGCCACGGTCGCCGAGCACCGCGACCTGGTAATCCCAGGAGATCGCCGCCTCGGGGAAGCCGTGCAGCAGCAGGACAGGCCGGCCGTCGGCGGGCCCGGCCGCGATCGCGTCGAAGGCGCCCGCGGCGGTCGGGATACTCACGTGTTCGGTCACGCCCGAACCCTAACCGCCACCCCCGCCGCCCTCGGCGGGGCAGGTGAGGTGCGGCGGCAGGTTACGACAGGCCGCGGGCGGTGAGGTAGTGCTGCACCCGTTCGGGGGTGGCGAGGTTGTCCCATTGCCGGTCGGGGTAGCTGAAGTTCTCGGTGAACTCGTCGGCCACGGCCTGGTTCTGCGCCATCGCCCCGAACATCCGCAGCAGGTGCGGTGGCGGGGGCGTACGGATCATCAGATTGGTCCAGTCCGCCGTCGCGTACACGCGGTTGCGCCGGCGGTCGGCCACTTTCCGGCAGAACCGCTCGTCGAAGTTCGGGTCCTCGACGATCGCATGCCCCAGTTCCCAGGCCGAATACGAAGCACAGTTCGCCCCCTGGCCGATCACCGGGTCGACGACCACGTGCGCATCGCCGACCGCGACGACGTAGCGGCCGTTGGGCAGGCGAGTGTAATCCTCGCGGACCGACGGCAGCACAGCGCCCTGCAACACATCCAGCGGGCCGGTCAGGTGGAACGCGGCCGGGTCGATACGCGCGAAGGTCGCTGGATGGTACTGCCGTGTCTTGTCCAAGATGGTCTTTTCGAAACCGGCGGGATCGTCCTCGTAGCTGATTTCGGCGAGCATTTCCAGGTCCCCGCCCGGCACGTTCTCGAACAGCAATGCGGTGACGTGTCCGGCCGACGAGTAGATCGGGATCTCGAGCAGTTCGCCGTGCCCGGCGGCGACGCTCATCGTGACCCCACGGGGATCGGACGGCGCGACCCCCTCGTACAGGCCGACGCACAGTTTGCGTTGCGGTGCGTCATAAGGAGATTTGTCGGCCCGGCGCGGGAACATCGCGCTCATGTCGCCGCGGCCCGAAGCGATCACCACGAGATCGTGCCTTTCGGAAAGCGTGACGACATCCGCCGCCTGCACGGGGCGCACGTCGAATTCTCCGCCGCGTGAAACGAAATCCTCCAGAAGAGCCGGAAGGTAAAGGCGGTAGTCGATTGCGCGCGAAGGCGCGGTGAAGAAACCGGGGAACACCAGTGGCTGCGGCCCGCCGCCGAGGTAATGGTGGTGCCCAAAATAGTGGTATTCCTCGGCTTCCCAATGATCGACGCCCAGCGCACGTTCGCGTTCGATGGTCGCGTGGTGGTGCGCGACGCTGTTGAGCATCCGGCCGCTGCCCAGTTGCCGCGCTGTCCGGTCGCTGTAGATGGTGACGGGCACCTCGTGCTGCCGTAACAGAAGCCCGAGGTGCAACCCGGCGACACCGGCTCCGACGATCCCGATTCCTGCCATGACCGCTCCCGGAATTGATAATGTGACGCAGACAACACTGAGGGGGTTTGTGGGTGGAGACCAAACCGGGTGTCCGGGCTCAGACGCTGGACCGCGCGCTCGACGTGCTGGACGTCCTCGCCGACGGCCAGGCCCGTTCGAGCCAGGACTTGGCATCCGCCACCGGTCTGCACCGCTCGATTGTCTACCGGATCCTCCGCACACTGGAAGATCGTGAACTCGTTCGGCGTACTGCCGAGGGCCGGTACACGATGGGCCTCGGGCTGCTGGTGCTGAGCCGGTCGGTGCTCGGCGAGACACAGGCGCAGCTGCACGACGTGCTGGGCGAGTTGGCAAACAGCCTGCCCGCGACGGCGTTCTTCGCGGTGCCACGCGGCGGGCAGGTGGTCACGCTGGTCACCGTCGAGCCCGATCGCGATCGGATCGGTGTCGCCGCGTACCGGCCGTGGACCCGTTCGCCGATGGATCGCGGGGCGTGCGGGCTGGCCATCTCCGCGGCGCGCCCGCCGCGCCCAGAGGAGCGGCCGGAGGTCGGTTGGGCGCGCCAGACCGGGTACGTGCGGACGGTGGGCGAACTGCATGCCGGGCTCACCGAGATCGCGGCTCCGGTGTGGCTCGCCGAGGGCACGATCGGTTGTGTCGCGGTCGTTTTCGTCGGCGGGGACCTCGGTGAGGACAAGGCCGCCGAAGCGGTCCGCCATACCGCGGCCCGTCTCTCCCACACCCCCCGCCGGGATCTACGTTCAAAACGCCGGGATCTACGTTCAGGACGGTGAGTTCGACTTTTGGGGACCGGGCCCGCGCCGGCGGCGGTGTGGCCATTGTCGGACTCGGGCGCGTGAAGGTAGATCTCGGGGGTTGGGGGTCAGGCGGCTTCTTCTTCCGAGGTCAGCAGGGTCCAGTGGTCCTGCGCGGCGGGGCGCCACTCGACGTGCTTGCGGTGGAACAACTCCGCGGCCTGCACCCCGCTCCAGCTCGCCGGGAGCAGCCGGACCGGCAGTTGCGGGTCGAGGAACGGGAACCGCCGCCATTCGTGCACCAGCCGGGTCTGCGCGTAAAGGACCTCGGCGCCGGTCGCGGGGCGCAGGCCCGCGAACTCCTCGATGAAGCCTTCGTACCGCCCCTCGAGCGCGGTGAGATCCCAGGCGGCGGAGACCATCGCGTCCTCGTCGCCGATCTTCCCGTACGACGCGACGAAGGACATCGCCTCGCGGTCGAGGCCCAGCGTGCGCACGATTTCGTCCGCCTCGTCCTGCCGGGCGGCGTCGGCGCTGATCCACACGCCCGGCGTCGGCGAACCGAAACCCGCCCAGGTCAGCCGCGTGCGCAGGGTGTGCCGCAGATCCCGCTTGGTCTCCGGCACCGAAACGAGCAACATCAGCCACCGGCCGTCCCAGTCGCCGCCGTCCCGGCCGAAGCCGTAGATCCGGTCCGCGCCTTCGGTCAGCAGACGCCGACCCGGAGGTGTGAGCGACCACCGCACGCGCCTGCCGACGCGTTCGGAAACCAGCCAGGCCTCGGCGGCGGTACGGGCGAGGGCCTGGCGAGCCGACTTCTCCTCGACGCCGAACATGGCCAGCACGTCGACCAGGGTCGAGGTCCATACCGGGCGGCCGCGGGGAAGAACGAACTCACCGAGCACCGTCATCAGCAGCGAGCGGGCGCTCGTATGGCTGACTTCACGCCGCCTGCTCATCGTGGGGCGCGCAGCGGCATCCCCCATCGGCCGTCACCTCCCGTCGCCGGTGGTCAGTTCACCCACGGTATACCGCGCGGGTGCCACCGGCGGTGGCAGGATAGTGCGTCAGGGCAGGAATCGTGTCAGTGACCCGGCCGGTCTCGGCAGCAATTCTCCAACGGGAAAATCCTCTACCCAGGGTTCGTGGATAACCGATTCGTCGCGTGCGCACTGGCCGCACAGCGACGTGATCTCAACGACTTTCATTTGATCATTCGATGTTCAAAATGGGTCAGGGTGAGTGCGGCTTTCACGATG
>NZ_VDFW01000023.1 GCF_006152065.1 Amycolatopsis alkalitolerans | reverse complement strand
CGGCGACGTCACCACCCTCGCCGACAGCAGCGTCATGGACCTCATCTCCGCAGGACTCAAAACCGGCAAATCCGAAGAGTAACCGCTGGCGCACGACGAGGCCCCCTTCCCGGAGCGTTCGGGAAGGGGGCCTCGCGCCTGTCGGCACGACCCGGCACAATCGAGCGCCGGAACCCGGTGTTCCCACTGTCGAACACGTGTTCTAGGATCTGGCCGTCGTACCCCACGAAGAGGGAGACCGCACCCGCATGAGCTTGGACACCACCACCGCCCCGCAGGAGCAGGTGACCGACGAGGAGGCCCCCAAGGCCGCCCCTGCCGCCGAGGAAAAGGCGACGGACCCCGCCGCCGAGGAAGCGAAGCCGAAGCGGGGCCGCCCGAAGGGCGTGGCCCGCAAGACCCGCACCGTCGAGCTCACGCTGACCGTCACCGGTTCGGCTGACGGCGACTGGCAGGCGGAACTGAAGCACGGCAGCACCTGGGTGGCGCGCGGCCTTGTCATCTCGGCCTCGGCCGTGTCCCGCGCGGCGAAGGAACTGCACGGCGACCTGTCGACGCCGATCGACGAGGTCATCAACGAGGCCCGCGAGCAGCAGAAGGCGAAGGTCGCCCAGCTCGAGGCCGAACTGGAGCAGGCAAAGCAGGCGCTCGCCGACCTCGACGCCTGACGGCTCATGGCCGGGACCGCCCCGCTCGGTGGTCTGGCCAACCGGCGGCGCACCGCCTAGAGTCGTCTCCACCGAGGCTCGCCGGGGGTCGATGTCCACTCGATCAGGCATCGGCCCCCGGCGTTCTGTTTGCCGTGAAACGGCAGCGGAAATTCGCTTAGGATAGCCGAATCTAAGTGAGGCAAACCTATTTCGACCGCATAAACAATTGCGCCCATCCTGTGTTTCAATAATGGTGTGACGGAAACTCAGAGCACCACTTCGACGCACGGCCACGAGCCGCATCGCGACGATCTCGGCAGCAGGCTGAACTGGCTGCGCGCCGGGGTTCTCGGGGCCAACGACGGGATCGTGTCGGTGGCCGGCCTCGTGGTCGGTGTCGCGGGCGCCACCACCGATCACACCGCGGTGCTGATGGCCGGAATCGCCGGACTCGTCGCGGGCGCCCTTTCCATGGCCGGCGGCGAATATGTGTCCGTGAGCACCCAGCGCGATACCGAACGAGCCATGCTCCGGCTGGAAAAAGAAGAGCTGAAAACGATGCCGGAGGCCGAGGAGCGCGAGCTCGCCGAGATCTACGAGGAGAAGGGGCTCTCCCCCGAACTCGCGGCCCGCGTCGCCAGGGAGCTGACCGAGAAGGACGCGCTGCAGGCCCACGCCGAGGCCGAACTCGGCATCGATCCCGGTGCACTGACCAGCCCGTGGCAGGCTGCCTGGGCCTCACTGCTGTCGTTCGCGGTCGGCGCTCTGCTGCCGCTGTTGGCGATCTCGCTTCCGCCGCTGTCGTGGCGGGTGTGGGCCTGTGTGATCGCGGTGGGCGCCGGGCTGTTCCTCACCGGCTACGTCAGCGCCCGCCTCGGCAACGCGCGCGCCCGCCGGGCGATCGCGCGCAATGTCGGGGTCGGGCTGCTGACGATGCTCGTGACGTACTACGTCGGGACGCTGTTCGGCGTCGCCGTGCACTAGCGCACGCCGGACATCAGCTTCCGCACGAACGGGCTGACCAGGGCCAGCAGCACACCGATCACGACGGCGACCCCGCCGATGATCCCGAAGTACGGCGCCTCGTTGTCGGGGCTGTAGTACGCCGCGAGCGAGCCGGACAGCGCGGTGCCGAGCGAGACGGACAGGAAGAACAGCGCGACCATCTGCGTGCGGAACGCCTCGGGCGCGAGCTTCGTCGACAGCGAAAGGCCGACCGGCGAGAGCATCAGTTCCGCGACGGTGAACGCGAGCAGGATGCCGACCAGGCCCAGCAGCGGCGCGGTGTTCGAGCCGGCGGGCATCAGCATGAACAGCAGGAACGCGAAACCCATGATGCCGGTGCCGAACGCGAACTTGATCGGCGTCGAGGGCTGGCGGGCGGCAAGCTTCGTCCAAGGTTCGCGAGCCCTAGTGGGTGCCCGAAGAACCTGGTGTCCGCTTTGACCTCGGTAGAGGTTGCCATGCCGACGGTCCTTTGTGATCTGGATATTGTTGGCAATTCACATACTAGGACGCGCGTACTGTTGCAGCGCGGCTGGTAGGTAAGCTGGTTACCAGGTGCGCCGGGAAGGCTGGTCGGCAAAGCTGACCGAGCCGACCAAGGGAGCCGCCCGTGCAGAAACCTCGTGCTGCCGCCGAGTTCGTCCGTTTCCTCCGTACCGAAACCACCGGCGGGATGATCCTGCTGGCCGCCACCGCCGTCGCGCTGGTGTGGGCGAACTCCCCGCTCGGCGAGATCTATCGCACCGTCCGCGATTTCCACCTCGGCCCGCATTTCCTGCACCTGAACCTGTCGATCGGTGACTGGGCGAAGGACGGGCTGCTCGCGCTGTTCTTCTTCGTCGCCGGGCTGGAACTCAAGCGCGAACTCGTCGTCGGCGAGCTTTCCCGGTTCAAACAGGCGGTGCTGCCGGTGGTCGCCGCGATCGGGGGCATGATCGTGCCCGCGCTCGTCGCCCTGGGTATCGCCTGGGGCACGCCCGGCATCGATCGCGGCTGGGCGATCCCGGTGGCGACCGACATCGCCTTCGCCCTCGGCGTTCTCGCGCTCACCGGATCGAACCTGCCCAGCAGCGCCCGGGTCTTCCTGCTCTCGCTGGCCGTCGTCGACGACCTGGGCGCGATCCTCGTCATCGCGGTGCTCTTCACCTCGCACTTCAACCTGATCGCGGCCGCCGTCGCGGCGGCGGCGCTGGCCCTGTACGCCTGGCTTCAGCACCGCCGGGTACGCACCGCCTGGCTCTACGTTCCGCTCGCCGCCGTCACCTGGATCGCGGTGCACACGGCCGGGATCCACGCGACGATCGCGGGTGTCGCACTCGGTCTGCTCACCCGCGTCCGGCCGGACTCCGGTGAGGAGGAGACGCCCGCGATCCGGCTCGAGCACCGGTTGCAGCCGTGGTCGGCCGCCGTCGCGGTGCCGCTGTTCGCCCTGTTCGCCGCTGGCATCGAACTCGACGCCAAATCGCTCACCGACGTGTTCACCACGGCGCTGCCGCTCGCGGTGCTGATCGGGCTGGTCGTCGGCAAGACGGTCGGCATCCTCGGCGCCTCCGCACTCGCCGTCGCGTCCGGTATCGCGGAACGGCCGCGCGGCACCGGGTGGCGAGACCTGGTCGGGTTGTCGCTGCTGGGCGGGGTCGGGTTCACGGTGAGCCTGCTGATCTCCGAACTCGCGCTGACCGGTGAGGCCAGTGAGCGGGCGAAGGCGGCCGTACTGCTGGCGTCGGCGATCGCGTCGCTCGGCGGGGCCGGTTTACTCATCCATCGCAACAAGGTGCACGCCGCACGGGAGGACTGACCGAGCCGGGCCAGGCGGCGCATGGCACGATGGCCCCGTGAGCAGCCAGGAGCACGAACGCAACGGCCCAGACGGCCTCGGGGCCGTGCCCTACATCCCCTTGTCGAGCGACGACGGCGTCGGCGAAGCCGCCGGGCAGTCCGTCGGCAGCCTCGTCAGCCAAGCCACGCAGCACCTTTCGACGCTGGTCCGCGCCGAGGTCGAGCTGGCGAAGTCGGAGGTCACGGGCGAGGTCAAGAAGGGCATCAAAGGCAGCGTCTTCTTCATCATCGCCGGCGTGGTTGCGCTCTACAGCTCGTTCTTCTTCTTTTTCTTCCTCGGCGAACTTCTGTCGGAATGGCTCAAGCGCTGGGCCGCGTTCCTGATCGTGTTCGGCGTGATGCTGCTGGTCGCTGGGTTCTTCGGCTTCCTCGGCTTCCGCAAGCTCAAGAAGCTCCGCGCGCCGGAACGAACGATCACCAGCGTCAAGGACACCGCCGCGGCGCTCAAGCCCCGGCGGGAGGCCGTCGCCGAGCAAGGCTGACCCGGCCAGGACCTGTGCAGCCGCCCGATCCGTCCACCGTCCGGATTGACGGCCCGTGGACGCACCACGATGTGTCCGCCAACGGCATCCGGCTGCATGTGGCCGAGGCGGGCAGCGGGCCGATGGTGTTGCTGCTCCACGGGTTCGCCGAATTCTGGTGGGCCTGGCGGCATCAGCTGGTGTCGCTCGCCGAGGCCGGGTTCCGGGTGGTCGCGGCCGATCTGCGCGGCTACGGCGATTCGGACAAGCCGCCGCGCGGCTACGACGCGTGGACTCTCGCCGGTGACGTCGCCGGGCTCGTCCGCGCGCTCGGCGAACGCCGCGCGCATCTCGTCGGGCACGCGTGGGGCGGCATGCTCGCCTGGACCGCCGCCACCCTCCACCCGCGGCTCGTCTCGTCGGTGAGCGTGCTGGGCGGCGCCCATCCGCTGGCGTTGCGCGCGAGCGTCGCCGGCACGGCTCTGCGGCGCAGGCAACGCAACCAGACGCGGGCGCTCGCGCACCTGTTCGGCTTCCAGGTGCCGATCGCCCCCGAGCGCAGGCTCGTCGCCGACGAGGCGGAGTACGTAGCCCGGCTCTTCCACGCCTGGTCCGGTCCTAAGTGGACTCACGCCGAGGACTTTCCCCAGACCGTGCACAGGTTCCGGCAGGCGATGCTCGTCCCCGGCGTCGCGCACAGCGCGCTGGAGTACTACCGCTGGGCGTTCCGCGCGCAGTTCCGCGGCGAAGGCCGCCGCTTCACCAGCGCCGTCGGCGCGCGGGTGGCCGTTCCGGTACTGCAGATCCACGGCGCCGCCGACCCATGCGTGCTGATCGAGACCGCGCGCGCGTCCGCACCGTGGCAGGGTCCGCACTCACGGTTCGAGGTGCTGCCGGAAATCGGCCATTTCCCTCACCTGGAGGACCCGGCGCGCACCGGCAATGCACTCAGCGGCTTCCTGGCGCATTAGCCTCAGGCCGCACAGGCGCCGGTGCCGACCTGGGCGCTGAGCGACGGCGCCGCGTCGATCGCCGAACGGACCTGCTTGACGGTGAGGGTGAACCCGGTGTCCGGATCCTGGACCGAAGCGCCGAACACCACCCCGACGACCTCGCCCTGCGGGTTCACCATCGGACCACCCGAGTTACCGCTGCGCACCTGCGCACGCACGGTGAACACGTCCCGCCGCACCGTACGCGAGTCGTAGATGTCGGGGCCCTGCAAGGTGATCTCGTTGCGGATGCGGCCCGCGGTCGCCGTGTACGGCCCGTCGAGCGGGTAGCCGAGCACGATCGTGCTGTCGCCGGCCTTGCCCGGCGTCGGAGCGATCGTCAGCGGCTGGGCCTGCAGCCGTGGCACGGCGAGGACGGCGATGTCGACCTCCGGATCGAAGTACACGACCCTCGCCGGCAACCGGCCCTGCGGGGTCTCGACCGCGGTCTCGTCGGTGCCGGCCACGACGTGGGCGTTGGTCATCACCCGCTGCGGAGCGACCACGAAACCGCTGCCCTCCAGCGCGCGCGAGCACGACGGGGCCGTGCCCCGGATCTTCAGCACGCTGCCGCGCAACTGCGCCGCGACCGCGCTGCTCGGCAGGCTCGGGTCCGGCGGTGCGACCTCGTTGATCTGCGTCTGCTGAAACGGGTCCACAATGGACGGAAAGCCGGAGACGTCGAGCAGCTTGCGCAGATCGGCGGGCAGTCCCTCGGCGGCCGCGGGCATCGCCCTGTCCACCGCGCCGAGCACGGCCGAGCTGTTGATCGCCTTGGCCAGTCCCGGCATCGACGCGACCGCGGTCAGCGGCACCGCGATCAGCCAGGCGACGACGAAGACCACCAGCGCCTGGACGATCGCGCCGAGCGTCTGGTCGATCCCGGAGAGCTTGCTGGTGTTGACGCGGCTCTTCACCGCGTGCTTGATCCGGCGGCCGGCCCACACCCCGAGCGTCTCGCCCAGGGCGACCAGGAACACCACGACCGCGACGGCGAAGGCCACCTTGGCCGCCGGATTCTGGAACAGATCGACGATCAGCGGCGCGATGCGGATGCCGAGTATCGCCCCGCCGACCACCCCGACCAGCGCGGGCAACGCGATCACGATGCCCTGGCGCGCGCCCGAGATCGCCGCTAGCAACGCCAGTACGATCACCAGGACATCGACCCAGTTCATCGCCGCTCCCATCCGTGCTCATGCAATGCCGCATCCAGATCTCGTACGTCCCCGCGGTCCCAGTCGCGCTCCCAGCCGCCCAGTGAGAGCAGGACCGAAAGCACGCCGGCGGTGAACCCCCAGACGAACAGGCCGTCCACCGCGAACGCCGGCCCGAGGTAACCGGTGCCCGGCCGCCGCACCTGGAAGCGGTTCCCCGGATCGGCCAGATCGCCGATGGCCACCCGCGCCACCGTCGCGGTCTCGGCCGGGTCGACGGCGCGTACCGGCGACGGAGTCTGCCAGTGCGCCAGCACCGGCGTCACGGCGAATCGCGAAACCGGCACGAAAAGTTCGGGCAGCACGGCCACCGGCCGCACCCCGGACGGGTCGACTCCCGTCTCCTCTTCCGCTTCGCGCAGGGCCGTCTCGATCACGCCGCCATCGTCCTCGTCGACGCTGCCGCCGGGGAACGCGACCTGACCGGCATGCGAGCCGAGGGTTTCCGCGCGGCGCAGGAGCAGCACGTCAGGGCCGCGCGCACCCTCTCCGAAGAGGATGAGCACGGCGGCCGAGCGGGTGAACTGGTCCTCGGGAGGAGCGAAGCGGGTGAACGTGTCCGAGTCGAGCTCACCGCTGATCTCGATCAGCGGGCGCAGCCATGCGGGCGCGGAACCCGCTTCGACAAGCGGGCCGTTCACGAACCCTCCACGGCTTTTCGCACCTCGTCAGGGTTGTGGAACACGCGTGGGTTCTGGATGAAACGCACCTGCCCGTCCGGCGTGACCAGGTACGACGCCGGCAGTGAAGGCGGCGGTTTGAGCGCCGTGCGCACCGGGCCCGACAATCCTTGCCCGTCGAAGACGCTCGGCAGGTGCACCCCGAGCTTGGTCAGCAACGCAAGGCCGTCCGCCTCCGTGCTGGCGACCTGCACCTCCAGGACCTTCGCGGCACCCGGCTCCGCGGCGTACCGGCTCAGCACGGGAAGCTCGGTCTTGCACGGCTCGCACCAGGTCGCCCAGATGTTCACGAGCGTGGTGTGCCCGGCGAGCGCGCTGCCGAGGTCCACCGTGGACCCGTCACCGAGGCACTGCGCGGAAACGCCCTTGAGCTGCGCGACCTCACCGGTGCCGGTGGGGCACGGGGCCAGCGCCGCCGCGGCCCTCGCCGCCGACAGATCGGGACCGGGGGTGTTCTTGGCCGGGGTGCCGTGGTCGCGGGGCAGCACGGCGATGATCACGCCGATGACCAGCACACCCACCGCCAGTGCCCATTTCGTCGCGGTCGTCACGGATCGGACACCATCGCCAGGATGTGCTCCCGTTCCGGGCCCTTGACGAGCTTCGCGGCCTCCTCGAACTCCGTGGGGCCGGTGCCGTAGGACGGGCAGTCCTTCGCCAGCGGGCACGCGCCGCAGGCCGGTTTGCGCGAATGGCAGACGCGGCGGCCGTGGAAGATCACCCGGTTGGACAGCGGCGTCCAGTCCTTGCGCGGGATCAGCTCACCGACGGCGTGCTCGACCTTCACCGGGTCCTCTTCGGACGTCCAGCCCCAGCGGCGCACGAGCCGCCCGAAATGGGTGTCCACCGTGATCCCCGGAATGCCGAAGGCGTTGCCGAGCACGACGTTCGCGGTCTTGCGGCCGACACCGGGCAAGGTGACCAGGTCTTGGAGCTTGTTCGGCACTTCGCCGCCGTAGCGCTCCACCAGCGCCGCGCCGAGCCCGAGGACCGAGTTCGCCTTCGCGCGGAAGAAGCCGGTGGGGCGGAGGAATTCCTCGAGCTCGGTCCGGTTCGCGCCCGCGTAGTCGGCGGCCGTCTTGTACTTCGCGAACAGGGCGGGGGTGACCTCGTTGACCCGCACGTCCGTGGTCTGCGCGGAAAGCACCACGGCGACGAGCAGTTCCAGGGGGTTGGTGAAGTCGAGTTCGGCGCGAGCGTCGGGAAACTCGTCCCCGAGGCAACGCAACATCCGCCGGGCGCGTCTCACGAGCGCGAGCCGGCTCTCCCCGTCACCCTGCCGGGGGGCGTAACGAACAGCGGGTGGCACCCCGATAGCCTACGGAAGGCACCACGAGCACTTCGGAGTGGCCGACACGGCCTGGCGCAGGAACCGAGCCGACACAAGCGAGGATCTGGGATCGATGACCGTCTTGTTCGTAGTAGCTGTGCCGCTCGTCATGATGTTCTTCGCGCTCGCGATGGAGCGCGTCGAGAATCGCCTGAAACATGTCGCCGTGCAGGAAGAAGAGGTCGAGGAGTTCCTCGAGCAGGCGCGTCCCAACGAGGTCAAGGCGCTCTACGGGCATGGGATCGGGCGCGCGCTGGAGCTGTTCCGGCTGCGCCGGCTCGGCGGCAGGGCGGCCAGGCTGAGGACCAAGCGGGCCCGCCCCTGAGACCGCACCTGTCTCCCCACCTCAGACGCCCCTCCAGCGGCCATTAAGCTGGGCGATCGGACGAGATCGCCAACACTCGCATGGGCGGCGGAAGCGCGCCCGGCGGCGAGCCGTGCGGCGTTCTCGCCTGAACGGCCTAGACTGCACGCAAGTGATCGGCGACACGCCCTCGACTGGGGGCCGCGGTCGCCACCGATGAGGAGGCACGAGGTGGACGAGACCCTGGCCCGGGCGGGCATCTTCCAGGGGGTGGAACCGGCCGCGGCCGAGGCGCTCGCGCAGACCTTGGAGACGGTGGAGTTCCCCCGGGGTCACGTGATCTTCACCGAGGGCGAGCCGGGCGACAAGCTGTACATCATCCTGGCCGGCAAGGTCAAGATCGGCCGCAAGTCGCCGGACGGCCGGGAGAACCTGCTGTGGATCGCGGGCCCGTCGGACATGTTCGGCGAGCTGTCCATCTTCGATCCCGGCCCGCGCACGAGCAGCGCCACGACGGTGACGGAAGTTCGGGCGGTCACGATGGACCGCCCGTCCCTGCGCAAGTGGATCTCGACACGTCCGGAGATCGCCGAGCAATTACTGCGCGTGATCGCCCGGCGGCTGCGCCGCACCAACAACATGGTCGCGGAACTGATCTTCACCGATGTGCCGGGCCGCGTGGCACGCGCGCTCCTGCAACTGGCCCAGCGCTTCGGCAGCCAGGAAGCGGGCATCCTGCGGGTCACCCACGACCTGACCCAGGAGGAGATCGCCCAGTTCGTCGGCGCCAGCCGCGAGACCGTCAACAAGGCGCTCGCGGACTTCGCCCACCGAGGCTGGCTGCGCCTGGAAGGCAAAAGCGTCCTGATCCTGGACCCAGAACGCCTAGCCCGCCGCGCCCGCTAACCAGCCCCACACCCCAACCGACCCCCAACACCCAACCCGGCGCCCGCCCCCAACCGGCACCGGCGAGGGGGCAAGGGGCGAAGCCCCCAACCAGGGGGTGCAGGGGGGCGGAGCCCCTCCTGCCGGGGGTTTGGGGGTTCGACCCCCAAGGTGATTGGCGGAGTGAGCCGGCGAGCGCAGCGAGCAGGCCTCACTCCGAACGAAGGACCGGGCGCCACCCCCGACGTGGCGCACCGGTCCTTCGCTTTGCGCGGGCCATCCCCCGACGGACCGCGCTCCCCGCCCTCCGGAATTTAGGCCCCGACCCGATGTCCGGAGGGAGTTCTTCTGTTATGTCAACCATGCCACGGCCCCTACCCCGAAATTCAAGGCCGTTCACCCCGAAGGACGCTGTCGCGGCCGGTTCGTTGCGCGAGTTCGGGGAAAATCCGATAGTCGTTACCTAACCGAGACCCTGCCGGTCCCAGGCGGGAAAATAAATGGTACCGCCGTACCAGAGTCCGGCATACTGGTACTCATGTCCCAGTCCGTGTCTCTTGCCGACTACCGTGCCGCCCTCACCACGCCCGGCTCGGGCCGCCCGCTGGCGGCCTCGCTGCTCGCGCGCCTGCCGATCGCGATGATCGGCCTGTCGGCCCTGCTGTTCGTGCAGCGTGAGACCGGATCGTTCGCCGTCGCCGGGCTGGTATCGGCCGGTTCACTCGTCGGCGTCTCGGTCGGCGCGATCGTCCAGGGCCGCCTGATCGACCGCCTCGGCCCGACGCGCCCGCTGCTGGTCGTGGTCGCGCTGTTCGCGCTCGCGATGGCCGCCCTCACGTTCGCGATCGAGGCACATGCGGCCACCCCGGTGCTCGTGCTGCTCGGCAGCGGGATCGGCATCACCGAACCGATGGTCGGCTCCGCCTCGCGCGCGCTGTGGGGGCGGCTCGTCACGGACGAGACCGCGAAGAACGCCGCCTTCTCCTACGAGGCGATCAGCATGGAGGTGTTCTTCATCCTCGGCCCCGGCATCGCCGGGCTGCTGGTCACCGCGCCCTGGCCGGGCACCGGCATGGTCGCGGGCGGGCTCTGCATGATCACCGGCGCGACGATGTTCGCGCTCAGCCCCGCGGTCCGCGCCTGGGGCCCGGCGCCGGCGGCGCACCGTCCGCTGCTCGGGGCGCTCGCCAGTCCCGGTATGCGCACCCTTGCGCTCGCGGCGCTGGGCTTCGGCATCGTGATCGGGTTCGTCGAGGTCGCCGCCCCGGCCGCGGCGACCGAGGCCGGGCAGCCCGCGATCGGCGGCGTGCTGCTTTCGGTCTGGTCGGTCAGTTCGGTCGGGTTCGGTATCGCGTTCAGCCTGCGCCCGTGGCCGCGCGCGATGTCGCGACGGCTGCCGGTGCTGCTCGCCGCGTTCGGCCTGCTCGTCGCCCTGCTCGCCTGGCCGTCGACGCTGTGGGGTCTGGCGGTGGCGATGCTCGTGGCCGGAGCCGTGATCACCCCGCAGTCGGCCACGCATTCGGCGGCGATCGAACTCGTCGCGCCCGAGGGCACGGCCGTCGAAGCCTTCGGCTGGGTGCTCACCGCGGTCACGCTCGGGCTGGCGTTCGGGCAGTCCGTGAGCGGTTACCTCGTGGAGCGATTCGGCCCGCCCGCCTCGTTTCTCGCGGCCAGCGCCGCCGCTCTCGCGGTCGCCGCGGTCGTGTGGACGTTGCGTGGCACCGTCCGGTCGCCGGTGCGGGAGTCAGTCCTGGTCTAACGCGGTCGCCGTGCTCACCGGGGCCCAGGTTTCGAGCTCTTGGCGGAGCCGGTCCTGGTGAGCACGGATCCCGTCGACGGCGTCCCCGCCCAGAGCCAGCCTGAGCGGTGGCTCGTCGCTGTCGAGGACCCGCAGGATCGCGGCCGCCGCCTTCGCGGGGTCGCCCTCCTGGGTGCCGTCCATGGTGTCGACGGCCGCGCGGGTGCCGCCGGTCGCGATCCGGTAGGCCTCGATTTCGCGTGAACGGTGCATGCGCGCGCCACCGAACTCCGTGCGGAACGCGCCGGGTTCCACGATCAGTACTCGCACCCCGAACGGCGCCAGTTCCGCGGACAACGCCTCGGAAAGCCCTTCCAGCGCGAACTTCGCCGCGCTGTAGGCACCGAATCCGGGCATGGTCAGCTGCCCGCCCATCGAACTCATCTGCACGACCGCCCCGCTGCCCTGCTCGCGCAGATGCGGTACGACGGCCTTGGTCACCGAGACCGCGCCGAAGAACATGACCTCCATCAGCGCCCGCAGCTCGTCCATCGTCAGCTCCTCGACGGCGCCGACCGAACCATGCCCGGCGTTGTTCACCACGACGTCGATGCGCCCGAACTCGGCCAGCGTCGCGTCGACCGCTGCCTCGACCGACGCCGGGTCCGTCACATCGAGCGCGTACGTGCGGACACGGTCGCCGGAGAGGTAGGAGAGCTGTTCGGGACGGCGGGCGGTCGCCATCACGGAGTCGCCGGCGGCGAGCGCGGCGAGCGCGAGTTCCCTGCCGAACCCGGAGGAGCAGCCGGTGATCAGCCAGACGCGAGGTTTCCCTGTCATAGTTCCAGCCTCCGACCGCGGGCTCCGGCGTGTCCAACACCGGCTTCCTGCGGCGGCTACAGTCGGTTCCTGTGAGGGTGCCTGAGCTGCGGCAACTGCGCTACTTCGTCGCGGTCGCGGAAGAGCTGAGCGTCACGAACGCGGCGGCGCGGCTCGGTATCGCGCAGCAGTCGCTTTCCCAGCAGCTCACCGCGCTCGAGCGGGCGATGGGCGTGCGGTTGTTCGACCGGGACACGCGCGGCACGCGGCTCACCGAGGTCGGTGCCCAGTTCCTGCCCGAGGCCCGCGCGGTCATCGCTCGCGCCGAGCAGGCGGTGCGGCAGGTGCAGCGCGCCGCCCGTGGGGAGACCGGCCGCCTGCGCCTGGCGTTCCTGGCCTCCACCGCGAACTACCTGCTGCCGCCGATCGTGCGGGCGTTCCGCGAACGCTACCCCGACGTCGAGCTGTCCACAGAGGACGTTTCGATCGGCGGTCTGGTCACCGGGCTGCGATCGGGCCGGTACGACGCGGGGTTCACCCGGCCGCCGCTCGTGGACGACCTGACGTCGCGCACGTTGCTCACCGAGCGCGTGTGCGCGGTGCTGCCGGCGGGCCATCCGCTCGCTCGCCGCGACCGGCTGACGCTCGCCGATCTCGCGGACGAACCGTGGGTACTGACCGAACGCGCTTCGTGGCCGCCCTGGCATCTCAAGTACGACGAGGACTTTCGCGCCGCCGGATTCGAGCCGCAGATCGTACAGCGTGCGTCGAGCGTGCAGAACCTCCTCGGCCTTGTCGCGGCCGGAATCGGCGTCACGCGTCTCGCCGAATCGGCGAACAGCATCCGCCGTAGCGGGGTCGAGTTCGTGCCGCTCGACGGAGATTCCGCGCGCACAGAGGTGGTTTGGCTGCCACAAATGGAGAAACCGGCGTTGCGGCGGCTGCTCGAGGTGGTCGCCGAACTGGCGGCCAGTACCGATCTCACCCGGTCCGGCTGAGATCGCTCAACATCCGGTCCAGCCCGTCGCCGTGCCAGGAACTCGACGAGAACCGTTCCTGCGCGATGCCCTGCCACGGCCTTTCGCCGCCGGGGCCGGTCAGGACGTAGCCCCCACCGGCCGCGGCCAGTTCACCGATCTCGCGCGCCGGGACCGCCTCCGCCGCCAGCGCGGCGATGACCGCCTCGACACTCCCGGCGGGCACCGCCGCCACGAGACTCCAGTCGCCCCAGGTCTGCGCGAGATCGAACGGGCGGACACCGGCCTGCTCACAGACCGATTCGACGGCTGGGTCGAGCCGGATGTCCTCGTCGATGCGGGCGCCGAGATCGTTGGCCTCGCACAGGGTGCGCACGGTCGCGAAAAGCCCGTCGGAGACGTCCATCGTCGCGCGCACGGCGCCACTTTCGGCCAGCACGCGCCCCGCGGTCAGCTGCGCGGTCGGCCGGAAGGCACGATCGCGAACCTGCCGCAGTTGCGCCTCGGGCAGCCGCGCCCGCCCCGCCACCACGAACGCCCAGGCCCACAGGTAGCCCGGCTGCCCGATCAGCAGCAGCCTGTCCCCGGCCGAGGCCCCCGCGCGCCCCAGCCGCCGATCGGGCAGGCACTGCCCGATCGCCGTCGCGGACAGCTGCATCGTGCCGCCGTCGCGCAGATCCCCGCCCACCACGCGCGTGCCGTGCTCGGCGACGCAGGCATCGACCCCGTCGAGGAGCCGCTGGAACTCGCGCACCGTCGTCGTGGCCGGCAGCGTGTAGTTCACCACCAGGCCGAGCGGGCTCGCCCCGGCGGCAGCCAGATCGGACAGGTTGATCGTGACCAGCAGCCAGCCCGTGTGGAACAGGTCGGCCTCGCCGAGGACGGTGACGAGCGGCGTGGGGCAACTGTCGGTGGTGGCCACCAGCTCACCGCCCGCCCGGTCCGCAATCGGTACGCCGAGGACGGCGGCGTCGTCACCGAAGCCGGCGACGCCCGCGTAGCGCGGCCTCAGCACCTTCTCGAGGATCTGCCGCTCCCCGAGATCACCGAGGCACTCTTCGCCGTCAGGCCGGCCGGACATGGTCTGCCAATCGGGACGGAGCGACCGCCTGATCGCTCGAATAGTTGTGCGGCATTTCGTCGTACGCGCGGGCACTGCCGGTAGAGGCGAACAGCATCAGATTGCAGATCCGCGCTCCCGGACGCAAGAGCACGGGGTGTCGCAGATGGGACACGATCTCGAGGGTGAGCACACCGGGTTTGCGGCGGCCGAAGCCCGGGCTGACCTGGCCGCTCAGCACGACGCCGATCCCCAGGCGCGCGTAGTCGCTCGTCCCGTCGACGAGCCCGGCGAGCCGCTCGGACAGCCCGACCTTCTCCAGGGTCGGTGCCAGCAGCACCTCGCCCGGCTCGAGGCGCAGCCGGCCACGTTCGTCCGGGAGCCGCTCCAGCATCTTGGGGTACGTCCGGCGATCCGCCACGTCCACGGACTGGTCGCTCTCCAGGACGAAGGCGTGCTCGCCCAATCGCAGGCTGAGCGCGGCCGGACGCACCATGCCGTCTTCCCACGGCGAGACGACCAGTTCGCCGCCTTCGTATGCCCGACGGATTTCGCGGTCCGTCAGCACCCCGCCGGATGGCAGGTTCACGCGCCGTTCTCCCAACCCGTGATGACCTCCTTGACCAGGAGGTGGAAATCGCCTTCGGTCAGCGGCCGGTTCGGCTGGTCGTCGCTCTGGCCAGGTTCGCGATAGACCACTGTCGACCGCGTCAGGTGCGGCCCCTGCACCACCACGGTCGCGGTCAGTCCATTGTCGACCGGCACCACGGTGTGCACGACCTTCGTATTACACGTGTACAACCCGCCCCGCCACACATGGGGCGCCCCCGTCTTCTTCAGCCGGGCGTGGCCGTCTGCCCGCAATGCCGCGGGATCGGCCGGATCCTCACCGTAGCGGTAACGGTCGTACGGCCGGCCGTTCGCGGATTCGGCGTATTCGACCATGTGCATACCGGTACCCACCAGCACCGTGGACGCGAAATCCCAGCGATGGCTGTGCGGATTCGATTCACCGGCCGGCGCTCCGGGTACCGCCGGCCACACATGCAAACGCAACCGGAATTGCGGTTCGCCGGAAACATGCACGGCGAGTTTGGCGAAACCATTGGGGTGCCAGTACGAGCGCGCCACCGTCTCGCGCACCCATTTCTCGTCGGCACCGGAATTCCGCAACCACGAAATGAACCGGCCCGGCTGCTCGGCCACCCGGCGGGCGCCTCGCAGCAACGTGGCCGTATCGGCCGGTCCCGCGCCCAGGACCCCGGCCAGTTCGGTCGAAAAAAGCCGGCCGCCGCTACCGGCGGCCAGTTCGGAACCCGACTCGTTCCCCAATTTATCCCTGATTTCTCATGCCAGGAGGCCCCAGCGCTGACGTTGCGTACGCAGCTTCACGCAGCGCGGCGACCGCGTCGAGCGTCATCCAGATCGGGAGGTCACCCGAACCCCATGCCCACAATCCGTTGTCACGATCGTATCGTTTCCACAGTACGTCGAGTGCTTTCTGCATTCGCGCGAGCGGGAAATGGGGGGAAGTGGCGAGTGCTTGGCTCACCCAAGCCGCCGTGAAATGCCGGATGAGAACCCGGGTCGTGCCGTTCCCGTCCGGTCGTGGTCTGATCAGTTCTTCGTAAACGCCGTCATCGGGATGCTGCCGGCTGACGAGCCATCGCACCGCCTCCTCGACCGCGTCCTCCACCTCGGGCCTGTCATCGCGCCGGCGGCGGAAGTCGTTCAGCGCGCATACGGCACGGGCGGTGTGCGCGACCGACGCCTCGGGCGCCACCAGACCAGGCTCGTTCTTCTCCGGCCACAGCTTTCCCTTGCCGGGAAAGTCGAGGCGGGCGGCCAGCAGTTCGTCGACCAACCGGTCGGCCAGTGCTCCATCCGGCCGCAACCGGGCGACCGTGTGCACGGTGGTCGACAGCAGATACGGGCGCGCGGCGCTGTCCGGAACGAACGAATCGGCGATCAGGTTCAGCGCCTGGTCCACCGGCATCGACGTGCCGACACGGAACAGCGCGTCGATGACCGCCGCGGTGATCTCGGGCCGGGGCGAGCCGGACCGGCCCTGCCAGCCGCCGTCGTGCGCGCGCATCGAAAGTAGGCTCTCCGCGAGCGCCTGTAGGTCGATGTAGGGTTCGCCTACCAGCACCATCGCGGAGAGACCGTAGGCGGTGCTCAGCGCTGTCGGGTGCTTGCTCTGCTGGAGGTTGTGCCGCCAGCCGATGGGCCTGCCGTCCTCACCGGTGACGAGGTGGTGGGCGAGGCTGCGGCCGACACGAAGGAAGACACTCCCCAGCGAATCACTCGTGACGACCGTGGGGGTGATGACCGGGCGTTCCCAGTCCCGCGGCGATCGCGCCGCCTCCACCAGCTCTACCAGGGCGTTTGCCGTGCCGAAGTGGGTATCGAGCTGCCTCGCGTTCTGCGGGGAAGGCAGGTGCTTGCCGGTTTCCCACTGCGCGAGGTTCGCCCTGGCCACACCGACGATCGCCGCTGTCTGCGCCTGCGTCTCGCCGGCCTCGCGGCGCAGCCGCTTCAGCTCACGCCCGACGAAGGCGACCGTGACCGGTTCGAGGCCGACGGCTACCGCCTTTCGGTCAGGCGATGTAGGATCAGAGTAAGGGCGCGACATGACAGGAACCTACTTTGTGTAGGTCGATGTAGGGCGGTGCCATGCTTGCACGACGCGAACCTTACCGCAACTCCTGGTCACCCGGCCGCGGGGGCGGCCCCGGCGTGTTCTCCCGGCCCTCACCGGGACTGACCGGTCCAAGCGAGCGTTCTCCGCCCGATCCCCGCCGCTGACCGGCGACAGACCGGACGTGCGGACGCGCCGTGACACCGCGCTGCAACGCAGTACCACGACGCCTCCCGCACCCCGGCTCACCAGCGGCCCGAGGCCGCTCATGCGCCAGGCATGCCAGTGCGTCACCACCGGCATCTCGAGGCGCCTTTCCGAAATCCGAGCTTGACAGCTGTATTGCGGAGCACCCATGACGAAGAGTAGTCCGCAAGACCGCGCCCGGCCAGGTTGGTTCGCCGGCCTGGCCGAGCGTTTCGACGACTGGCTGTTCGCACGTGAGGACGCGAAAGCCAGGGCACGTGGTTGGCAGGTGAGCCGCCGCAAGGGCGGCCGCGCCTACCGGGATCCCCGCTGGGATGCCATCCGCCGCTGCGAATTCTGCGACGGCGCGGGTCGCACGTGCGCCGCCTGCCAAGGCGTCGGCGTGATCCGGGACGTGCCCGAGGAAACACGACAGGTACCGGTGTACGTGCCGGAGGTGACGCGATGACCTCCCGGCGCACCGAGCACCAGATGACGGAACTGGCTCGCGAGCTCAGGCAGCCCCCGCGCGCCAATCCCATGCTGGCCGTCTACCGGTGGCGCTACGAGATCGCGGTCCTAGCGCTGGTGCCGTGGGGCCTGATCGAGCTCGACCGCGAGCTCGGGCTCGTCTGGTCACTGGTCGCACTGGTGATCACCAGTGGCGCGCTGTACTACTGGCCCGCCGCGCAACGGTTCATCTGGGCCCGGCTGCGGGCGGTGGTGGTGCAGCACCGGCTCCGCACCGCGTTCACCGCGGCGAGAGTGTGTTCGGTGGACGGCCGGCGGCCGGCCATCCTGTGGACGAAACCTCGCGGCAAGGACGTGCACGTGCTGCTGTTCTGTCCCGCCGGCGTGGACGTCGACCGGATCGACGACCAGCGGAGACTACTGGCCTCGGCGTGCTTCGCCGCCGACGCCGAGGTGCGGCCGCACCCGAAGTACGCGCACCTCGCCATCCTCACCATCAGATCATCCTGACCCAGGGCGCAGGTACCCGAGCTGAGCACGAACGCTGTGCTCGGCCGGGGCCCACAGGGCCCGGTCGACGTCGGCGTACACATGCTCGACGATCTGCCTCGGTGTGGCGTTCTCACCGAGCACTTCCAGCGCCGCACGCACCTGGTTCAGCCGCTCCTCGCGGTGGTCCAGATACTCCTGCGCGATCGTCTTGAGCTCGGCGAGCTCGGGGCCGTGCCCGGGCAGCCCGCTCAGCCCCGCGGGCAGCTCCAGCAGCCGCCGGAGCGAACCGAGGTAGGACCCGAGGTCGCTCAGCACGGTCGTGCCGCGGCCGAGAATCGTGTCACCGGTCAGCACGTGATCCCCGACGCGCAGGCACACCGAGTCCTCGGTATGGCCGGGCGTGTGCAGCACCTCGATCTCCAGCCCGGCAGCCGAGATCACCTCACCGTCCACAAAGGCCTCCGCCGCGCGGCACAGCGCCGGGTCCAGCGCGCGCACCGGCGCGCCGGCCTGCTCGGCCAGCCACGGTGCGCCCTCGCTGTGGTCGGGATGGTGATGCGTCAGCAGGATCAGTTCGACCGGCCCGGTCTCGGTGAGCTTCGGCAAATGGTCCAGATCGTGATAGCCGGGATCGACGATGACGCAGCCGGCGGCGCCGGGGGCCCGCAACACCCAGGTGTTCGTGCCCTCCAGCGTCATCGCGGACGGGTTGTTCTCCAGCAGCACCGAAGCGGCCGGCGACACCTGCCGGAACTCGCCGTAGGCCGGATGCGTCATTCGTCCCCCACGATTACCCGGATCTGATCGCCTTCGCGGACGAGCTTCGGAATGATCGTCTCCACCGTCCGTTCCGCGTCGAGCACCTCCGCGGTGGTGTCGAACCCGGTGAGCTCGCTCAGCGTGTGCCAGGTGGGCGGCATGAGGATGCTGCGCCCGGCCTCCGCGTCGGCGAGCGCGTCCTCCGGCCGTTGCCAGCCCGAGGACGCCGCCTCCGTGGTGGCGCCGTCGGCATGCTGCCCGGAGGGCAGGACCGCGACGAAGAACCTGGCGTCGTACCGGCGTTCCTCCTGAACGGGGGTGATCCAGTGGGCCCACGGCCGGAGCAGATCGGCGCGCAGGGTCAGCCCGGCGCCGGCCAGGAAAGCGGCCAGCGACAGCTCGCGCGATTCGAGCGCGCGCCGCTCGCCGGCGTACCGTGCCGCGTCGCCGATCACACCGACGTCCGTACCGGCCAGCAGCACGCCGGATTCCTCGAACATCTCCCGCACGGCAGCGCACACCAGCGACCGGGCGATCGGTTCGGTACCGCCGAACCAGTCCGCCCACTCGCTCGCCGCCGGGCCCGTCCAGCGAACCGAAGCGTCCGCGTCGCGCTCGTCGACCCCGCCGCCGGGGAACACGGTCACGCCCGGGGCGAACGCCATCGCGGCCACGCGCCGTTGCAGGAACACTTCGAGACCCTCGTCGGTGTCACGAAGCAGGATCACGGTGGCGGCGTCGCGCGGCACCGCCGGTTGCTCGGGCGGCACGTCGGAGAACCGCATGCCGCCCGGGAACCGGAAATTCAATTGAGCCACGCCAACGAATTTACCAATCCGACCGAAAGAAGGCGGACACCGTCGGCAGCCGTCAGGCTCCGGAGAACCCGTCAACCCAGCGCGGGTTCTCTTCGCCCGAGCCGTTGGACCGGACCTTGGACGCCTCCGCGCGCTCCCGCTCGGCCAGCTCGGCGTGCAGTTCACGCAGCAGCTGGCGGTCGCGCTCGGACAGCTGCGGGTCGTTGAGGTCGAGTTCGGGGATCTCGACGACCTCGCCGGGACCGATCACCGCGGAGGCGATGGCCTTGCCCTTCTCCGGATCCTCGGCGAGCGCGGCACGCAGCTGCGCGACCTCGGCCGAAGACAGGTCCGTGGTGGCCTCGGCGCGTGCCTCCGGCGGCTCTTCACGCGGACCGAACTTGTGCCCCGGACCCTTGGCGGGCTCCGGCACGGCAGGCGGTTCGGGCGCGGCCGGGGGCTCGGGCACGGCCTGAGGCTTCGGCTCTTCGGCCTTGTTCGCGTCTGCGGCGACGTGCCGTCCCGCCTTCTCCCGCGCGACGGCCGAAGCTTTCGCCGGGGCCGGTCTGCTCGGCGGGGTCACACCCTTGACCCCGCTCGCGAGCCATACCGCGACGGCCGAGTCGAGGGCCTGGTCGTGATAGCGGGCGCGCTCCGCGCCCGGACCGGAAACCTCGACGACCGCCCGGATACCGGCGCGGCGCAAGGCCGCGTCGACCCGGTAGGCGGCCGCGGGCGGGTTGCCCTCCGGGCCGATCTCCACCAGCACCACGCGCTGCGGCAGCGGCCCCGGCACGCTGCCGGCCGGCGTGTTGCGCCAGACCGCGTGCACCGAGCGCACGTCGGGCAGCACCTGCAGGGTGCGGTCCAGCGCGTCGGCGATGCCACGTTCGGGCTGGTTGTCACCCGTGAAATGGTGCAGCACCCCGTTGTCCGCCTCGGCGTCGTTGACCGTGAGGTGCTCGGCAAGCGTCGCATCGGAGCGGCTCAGTTCGAGCACGAGCCCCAGCTCGTGCTGTTCCGACTCGCGCACCGGCAGCTTGCCGGCGATCAGCGCGCCCGTGGTCAGCTCGGCGGCCTCGTCGAGGCGCGCCCTGGCCGTCAGCTCCCGCGCTTCGGAAAGGGCGCTGTCGTCCAGCCTTCCGGCCAGCGCGAGCAGCAGATTGTGCAGCCGCAGCGGAACCGCGAACCCGTCGGTTCCCAGCCCAGCGGCGTCACTGTGGACCTCCACGATTCTCCTCCCAGCAGCCCGCTCGAGGTGAGCGGACCGTTACGCAGCGGCGAGGCGGTGCCCGGTGTCCACTGCTCCGGTACAGACCAGCTCGGAACTCGCCAGCGCGGCACGGTGGTACGCGGGCAGCTCGAACCGCGGCGGCATCACCTCGACGCTGGGTTCCTCGTCGCCCAGCACCCGCAGGACCCGCTGCAGTTCACCGGTCAGCCTCGGGAGGCCGGCCTGCGCGGTGATCAGCAGCACGCGCTTCGGCTCCCCGCCATCACCGTGCCGCCAGCTCTCCCGCACCTCGCCCACGTCCGGCCGACCACGCAACGTTGCGTGCACCAACGCGGACACTGAGTCTACGGAGTTCACCCAATCGGGTGCACTCACCGTGAATGTGTACCGGTTCTCCGGAGCCTCGTCCACCCCAAGCGTCGAACTCACCTGGTGCCAATCCGCCCCATGCGGGACGAGCCCGGCGACCAGCAGGCGATACTCCGGCTGGTCGAGGTCAATATTGTGCTTTAGCAAAGTCCTCGGCAGGGTGCGCGCCAATGTCGTCATCGCGCCCTCGCCCAGCCAGTCGCGGTAGCGCCACAGCAGCTGGTCCGGCATCCGGCCGGCCAGGCGCAGCAGCAGCTCGTGACAAGCGGCTTCGATGTCCGGATCCATGTCAGACCTCCACGATCAGTTCGACCTCGACCGGCGAAGAAAGCGGCAACTCGGCCACCCCCACGGCCGAACGCGCGTGCGCGCCCGCTTCCCCGAAGATCTCGCCGAGCACCTCGGACGCCCCGTTGATCACCGCGGGCTGCCCGGTGAAGCCCTCGGCGGAGGCCACGAACCCGACGACCTTCACCACCTGGACCACCGAGTCGAGGCCCACCAGCGCGTCCACTGCGGCGAGCCCGTTGAGCACGCAGGTGCGCGCGAGCGCCTTGGCCTCCTCCGGGCTCACCTCGCCACCGACCTTGCCCGTGACGGCGAGCTTGCCGTCCACGAACGGCAACTGCCCCGCGGTGAACACGTGCGAACCGCTGCGAACCGCCGGCACGTACGCGGCGACCGGCGCCGCGACCGCCGGCAGTTCGATGCCCAGTTCGGTCAGCCGCTGCCGCCAGCTCACGATTTGACCCGCTTGAGGTAGGCGACGTGCTGTTCACCACTCGGGTTCGGCAGCACCGTCACCAGCTCCCAGCCGTCTTCACCCCACTGGTCCAGGATCTGCTTGGTGGCGTGAACCAGCAGCGGAACCGTGGCGTACTCCCACTTTGTGGTGCTCATGGGGCCCGAGACTAGCCACCCGATCAAGCCGTGACCCACCCACCCGAGAAGTCTCACTTTGCGTTACCGAGGACCCACCCGCCCGTCCTGGGTGAATTACCCTGCTGGAGTGAGCACACCCCTGGCCGGCTGGACCGACGAGCTCGCCCGCGTTCGACTGCACTTCGTGTCCGGCAAGGGCGGCACCGGCAAGACGACGCTCGCCGCTTCGCTGGGGCTCGCGCTCGCCCGCGGCGGCCGCCGCGTGCTGCTGATCGAGGTCGAGGGCCGGCAAGGGTTCGCCCAGCTCTTCGACACCGAACCGCTGCCGTATGCCGAGCAGCGTGTCGCCTCCGCACCCGGAGGCGGCGAGCTGCGCGCGCTGCACATCGACGTCGAAGCGGCGCTGCTCGAGTACTTCGATCTCTTCTACAACCTCGGCTTCGCCGGCCGCACGCTGCGCCGGATGGGCGCGATCGAGTTCGCGACGACGCTCGCGCCCGGCCTCCGGGACGTGCTGCTCACCGGCAAGATCAAGGAATGCGTCGGGCGCACCGAGTCCGACGGCCGCCACACCTACGACGCCGTCGTGGTCGACGCCCCGCCGACCGGTCGCGTGGTGAAGTTCCTCGACGTCACGAAGGCATTGACCGACCTCGCCCGCACCGGACCAATCCGTGGGCAGGCCGACGGGGTCGTGCGGCTGCTTCACTCGGGGGAGACCGCGGTCCACCTGGTCACGCTGCTGGAGGAGATGCCGGTGCGCGAAACCGTCGACGCCGTCGCCGAACTCGACGGCGCGGACCTGCGGCCGGGTGCCGTGATCGTCAACCGGATGCGCCCGCCGCGGCTGCCGGCCCGCTCGCTCCAGGCGGCGGCCGACGGCCGGGTCGATGCCTCCCGCGTGCGGACCGGGATCGCCGCGGCCGGGCTGGACCTGCCGGAGGCGACCGTGGACGCGCTGGTCGCCGAAACCATCGAGCACGCGATCGGGATCGCCGCCGAGCAGCGCGCCCGCGAGCAGCTCGCGGAGGCCGACCTGCCGTCACTGGAGATCCCGGATCTCCCGCACGGCGTCGACGTCGCGGCGCTGTACGACATCGCGGAGATCCTCGTCGAGCAGGGGGTGCGCTGATGCTCGACGTGGACGACCTGATCGACGACCCGGAAACGAGAGTCATCGTGTGCTGCGGTTCGGGTGGGGTCGGCAAGACCACCACCGCCGCGGCGATCGCGTTGCGCGCGGCCGAGCGCGGCCGCCAGACGGTGGTCCTGACCATCGACCCCGCGCGCCGGCTCGCGCAGGCGCTCGGGCTGCGGGAACTGGGTAACCATCCACGTCAGGTGAAGGTCGAGGGATTCGACCCGAAGGGCGAGCTGTGGGCGATGATGCTCGACATGCGCCGCACCTTCGACGATATGGTGCGCGCGCACGCCGGGCCGGATCGTGCCGAGCAGCTGCTCGCGAATCCCTTCTACCAGACCATTTCCACGTCGTTCTCCGGTACGCAGGAGTACATGGCGATGGAGAAGCTCGGCCAGCTCGCGGCGACCGGCGACTGGGACCTGATCGTCGTCGACACCCCGCCGAGCCGCTCCGCGCTCGACTTCCTGGACGCGCCCACGCGGCTGTCGAGCGCGCTCGACGGGCGCATGATCCGGTTGCTCACGGCGCCGGCGAAGGCCGGCGGCTGGGGCCTGCGCAAGGTCGTGTCCGCCGGGTTCACGATGTTCGCCAAGGCCGTGTCGACGATCATCGGCGGCCAGTTGCTCGCGGACGCTTCGGCGTTCATGCAGGCCTTCGACACGATGTTCGGCGGGTTCCGCGAGCGGGCACGCAAGACCGCCGAGCTGCTGCGCTCGAAGGGCACGGCGTTCCTCGTCGTGGCGTCGCCCGAACCCGACGCGCTGCGCGAAGCGAGCTACTTCGTGGACCGGCTCTCGGCCGAGTCGATGCCGCTTTCCGGGCTCGTCGCCAACCGCACGCATCCCGTACTGGCCGACGTGCCGGCGAACGCGGCCATCACGGCGGCCGAACGGGCCGAGTCCCGCGCTCCGCTCGCCGCGGCCGTGCTCCAACTGCACGCCGACCGGGTCGCGCTGGCCGAGCGCGAGGAACGGCTGCTCGCGCGGTTCACCCGGGCGCATCCGGAGGTGCCGATCGTGCGCGTGCCCGCACTGCCCAGCGACGTGCACGACGTGGCCGGCCTCCGCGACATCGGAGACCGGCTCGCCCCCACCGACTGACTAGCTCACTCTGACGTAGTCCCGCTTGGCCGATTCCAGCAGCTCCGCCCACGACGTGACGTCCGGGCGCCGGCGCAGCAGGGCGCGCCGCTCTCGTTCGGTCATCCCACCCCAGATACCGAAGCTGATCCGGCTGTCCAGCGCCTCGGCGAGGCATTCGGTGCGCACGGGACAGCCCATGCACACGACCTTCGCCCGGTTCTGGTCCGCACCCCGCACGAACAGCTCGTCCGGGTCGGTGTCGCGGCACAACGCGCCCGCTCGCCAGCTCCGCTCAGTGGATTCCATCCCCCAGCTCCTAACCCTCGGCTCACGTCGGTGGATCACCCAGCGCTCCCCTGGCGCCTTCACGTGAGACGTTGACGGACTGTAGAGCCAACCGGTTCCGCTCGCCAAGATCCCGTCGATGATTCGTTACCGGAACACGTCGCATTGGCGGACCAGACGTGGTATCTGTCCCGGTTACCGGCGAGTTTTGTCCTGCTTGTCAGCGAGTGCGCCGCTCGTCCTACTAGGCTGGCACTCGTGCGGAAGACGGATGGTCTGTTCAAGCTGCTCGGCCTGTGCCTGCTCGCCGGGATCCTCGTCGCCGGGATCCTCTTCCCCGTCGTCGGTGCCGCCGGTGTCGCGTCGAACAAGGCCAGCGAGACGGTCGACAGCATGTCCGCCGAACTGGCGAACGTCCCGCCGCCGCTGGTCACCACGATCACCGACTCGGCGGGCCACCCGATCGCCACGCTGTACGACCAGTACCGCATCCCCACCGCGTCCGCGCAGATCAACCCGGCGATGAAGTGGGCGCTGGTGTCCGTTGAGGACAAACGGTTCTACGACCACCACGGGGTGGACTGGAAGGGCACGTTCCGGGCGGCGCTCTCCAACAGCACCGGCGGGGACACGCAGGGCGCCTCGACGCTGACCCAGCAGTACGTCAAGAACTACCTGATCAACGTCATCTACCGGAACGATCCGGTCGGGCAGCAGAAGGCGCAGGAGCAGTCGGTCGCCCGCAAGCTCAAGGAAGCGCGCATCGCGATCCAGCTCGAGACCAAAATGGACAAGGACCAGATCCTTACCAGCTACCTGAACGTCGTCGAGTTCTCACGGAAGGTGTACGGGGTAGGGGCGGCCGCGCAGACGTACTTCGACACCACCGCGGACAAGCTGACCGTGCCGCAGGCCGCGCTGCTGGCCGGGATGGTGAACAACCCGCCGTTCTACGATCCGTGGAGCCATCCGGAGCGCGCGACCGAGCGGCGGAACCTGGTGCTGGACCGCATGGTGGAGAACCAGAAACTCGCCCCCGAGGACGCCGCGAAGTTCAAGACCGAGCCGCTCGGTGTCGTTCCTGGCGGGCCGGCCAAGCCGGCCTCGAACTGCACCGGCGCCGGGCCGGAGAACGGGTTCTTCTGCCAGTACGTGCAGGACTACCTGCTCACGAACGGCATGACGAAGGACGATCTGTACACCGGCGGCTACACGATCCGGACCACAATGGACCAGAACGCGCAGCACCAGGCGAAGATCTCGGCCGAGGCGCAGGTGCACAAGACGCAGAAGAACGTGGCGAACACGTTGTCCTTGGTGCGGCCGGGAAAGGACCGGCACGAGGTGGTGGCACTCGCGGCGAACCGTGACTACGGGCCGGACGCGAGCCAGGGTCAGACGACGTACGCGCTGCCATCGGATGTGTCCAATGTGACCGGTGCGGGGTCGAGCTACAAGATCTTCACCGCGGCGTCGGCCCTGGAACAGCACAAGGTCGGCATCTACTCGACCATCCAGACGCCGCAGTCGTATGCGTCGAAGGTGTTCATCAGCGGCCGGAAACCCGGCTGCCCGCAGGTCGCGCGCGGGACGTGGGCGTACTGCCTGAGCAACTACGGCGAGGACGTCTACGGTCCGTCCATGTCGTTGCAGCAGGCGCTCGCGACCTCACCGAACACCGGGTTCGTGATCCTCGAGGAGCAGGCCGGGATGGGGCCGGTGCTGGACATGGCACGCCGGCTCGGCATGCGCACCACGATGGCCTCGAACGCGGCCAACGGCGGCGCGGTCGACCCGGGCAACTCCAACGTCGCCTACCGGATGCCGCAGCAGCAGTATTTCGGGCCCGGGGGTGTGGCACAGGCCGGCCTCGGCGCGTTCACGCTCGGCGTGAGCCCGACGAGCGGCCTTGAAATGGCCAACGTCGCGGCGACGATCATGAGCGGTGGCGTCTGGTGCCCGCCGACGCCGGTCGCCGGTGTCACCGACCGCAACGGGAAACCGGTGAAGGTGTCGGAAGCCGCGTGCGAGCAGGCCGTGCCGGAGGGCATGGCGAACAGTCTGGCCGTCGGCATGAGCAGGGACGACACCGACGGCACGTCACGGCAGGCGGCCCAGAGCGCGGGGTGGACCCGTCCGATGATCGGCAAGACCGGGACCACGCAGGACAGCGGTTCGGCCGCGTTCATCGGTGCGGTCCCGCAGATGGCCGGCGCCGCGATGGTGTTCCGCCCGGACAACCCGGTCGGCGGCCTGTGCGACGGCGCGGGAAACGTGACCCCCTGCGGCGACGGCAACATGTTCGGCGGCAAGGCCCCCGCGCGTACCTGGTTCGGCGCGATGACCCAGATCATGAACGGGCAGCCGGTCATCCCTCTACCCCCGTCGGATCCGGCGTACGAACACTGAGCCGTATCCTCGAAAGTGTGGGTACTGACGGCGGCAGGATGAGCACGGCGGCCCGCCTCGCGGCCGGCACGGCGACGCTCGGCGCGGCGGCGCTCGGGTACGCGGTGGGCATCGAACGGCAGCACTGGACGCTCCGCGAGGCCGAACTGCCCGTGCTCGCGCCCGGTTCGAAGCCGATCAGGGTGCTGCACATCTCCGACGTGCACATGCTGCCCGGCCAGAAGTCCAAACAACGCTGGATCGCCGCGCTCGGCGAACACGAGCCCGACCTGGTCGTCAACACCGGCGACAACCTCGCGCACCCGCAGGCCGTGCCGTATGTGCTGAGGGCGTACGGCAGCCTGCTCGACCGGCCAGGCGTGTTCATCTTCGGCAGCAACGACTACTACGCGCCCAAACCCAAGAACCCGGCTCGCTACCTGATGCCGCGTGGCAAGAAGAAGCGCATCCACGGCAGGCATCTCCCGTGGCGGGACCTGCGCGCCGCGTTCATCGAACACGGCTGGCTCGACCTCACCCACACCCGCCGGAGCCTCCGGATCGCCGGCCAACCGGTGTTCGCCGCCGGCATCGACGACCCGCACCTGCGCCGCGACCGTTACGGCGAGATCGCGGGCCCAGGCGACCCGGACGCCGTCCTGCGCGTCGGCATCACCCACTCGCCCGAACCCCGCATCCTCGACCCCTTCGCCGCCGACGGCTACGACCTCGTCCTGGCCGGCCACACCCACGGCGGCCAACTGCGCATCCCGGGCGTCGGCGCACTGGTGACCAACTGTGAGCTGGATCGCTCCCGCGCCCGCGGAGTCTCCCGCTGGGGCGCGCACATGTGGCTGCACGTGTCGGCGGGCCTGGGCACGTCACCGTACGCACCGGCCCGCTTCGCCTGCCCGCCCGAGGCGAGCCTGCTGACCCTCGTCCCCCGAAGCGGACCGGGCCCGGCAACGGCCGAGGAGACCCGCCGCAAAGCCGGTAGCACCGTCCGCTAGACTCCTACTCGGCCCGTTAAGCAGTACCTCGGGGTGTGGCGCAGCTTGGTAGCGTGCCTCGTTCGGGTCGAGGAGGTCGTGGGTTCAAATCCCGCCACCCCGACGAAAGATCTGGGAGATCCCTGTCTGCGACGCGCAGACGGGGATCTTTCGTTATTGCATTGGGGGTCGAACCCCCAAACCCCCGGCAGGAGGGGCTTCGCCCCCCTGCACCCCCACGCCGGTGCCGGTTTGGTGGTTAGGTCACCCCGCGTGGCGAGACGGGGTCGGAAAGCCGGGGGGGTGGGGCCAGTCCGGGGGTTTCCCCTTCTCCTGCGATTCCTTGCACTCGAGCGAGGAGGGACCCGCCACGTCACTTAACCGCCACCAGTTCCACCCAGCACTGGTGGAACGACCCATCCCCACCATGTGACCAGGCCCAGGCCGACCGAGCGGCCGAGGCCAGCTGGTCCCGATCCGCCGGAGATGCCGAAAGGGCTGCGTCCAGGCGCGACTCGACGTACCGGGCCAGGTCCCGATAAGGCATATCCGGGCGGAAGCGAGCGTGGGTTCGCACCTCACGAAAGCCCGCCTCCCGGACCGAACCGGCGAGGTGCTTTCCGGCGAACGGATCACCGCCCGCCCGGCGGCGCAGCAGGTGGTGGCCGCGCAGCGCGGCCACCACGTTCACCGTCTTCGGCTGCAGGCGCGCCCGGCTCCAGTCCGATGTGGACAGAGCGAGCACGCCGCCCGGTCTGAGCACCCGCCGCAGCTCCAGCAACGCCTCGGCGGGGCGGTTCAGGTGCTCGAACAGGGCGTGCGCGAAGGCCAGGTCGATACTCTCCGACGGAACGGGCAGCGCGTACACCGATCCCGCCACGAAGTCCACTGTGGACTCCGCGGGAAACTGCCGCGGTTCGGTGTCCACCCCGAGGACCCGCCCCGCGCCGACGATCGGCACGAAACCGCGGGTGATACTGCCGGGACCGCAACCGGCGTCCAGCACCCGCATCCCCGGCTCCAGCGTCCGCAGCACGAACCCGGCCCGGTCGCTCGCGGTGCGTGCCGACATCATCGACAGCGCGTCATCGGCGAACCCGGGCGCGTATCCCTCCAGCACACGTCCACCGTACGGGCAGCACCTGGCAGGATCGAGGGGTGACCACTGAGCACCCGCCCGCCGTGATCCCCGACCGACTCTTCGACGACGCCGCCGCCGAGGCCCGCTGGCGGGCCCGCTTCCACGCGCCCCGTATGTCGGTCCCGGACTGGGCCCTCGACGCGCCGGACAAGAACATCTACGTCTCGAACTCCAGCGGCGTCTGGGAGGTCTACGCATGGGACCGCGCGACCGGCGAACACCGCCAGGTCACCGACCGTCCCAACGGCACCCTGTCCGCCACGACCTCACGCGACGGCACGTCGATCTGGTGGTTCGACGACACCGACGGCGACGAGTTCGGCTCCTGGAAGCGCGAGCCGTTCGCCGGTGGCCAGGCCGAACCCGCGCTGCCGGACGTGCACGACGGGTACTCCGCCGGGCTCGAGATCGGGCAGCGGCTGACCGCGGTCGGCGTTTCGACCGACGACGGCAGTGAACTGTTCGTGCACGCCGGTGGCAAGACGGAACGCTTCTACGCGAGCAAGGACGACGCGGGCGTCGCCGCGCTGTCCCGCGACGAGCGCTTGATCGCCATCTCGCACTCCGAGCACGGCGACTCGCGCCACCCCGCGGTCCGGGTACTCGCCAGCGACGGTTTCACCACCGTGGCCGACAAGTGGGACGGCGAGGGCAAGGGCCTGACCCCGCTGGAGTTCTCGCCGGTCGCCGGCGACCCGCGTCTCCTCGTCCTGCACGAACGCCGCGGCCGCGAGGAGTTGCTGATCTGGGACGTCGAGCGGGACACCGAGACCGAACTGTCGCTCGACCTGCCGGGGGAGGTCGCCGCCGGCTGGTACCCGAAGGCAGACGCGCTGCTGGTCGTGCACTTCCACGAGGGCCGCAGTTCGCTGTACCGCTACGACCTCACCTCGGCCAATCTGTCCTCTTTGGACACGCCGAAGGGCCGGATCGGCGGGGCGAGCGCCCGCCCGGACGGCACGGTCGAGTACTCGTGGTCGAGCGCGGCGGAGCCGACGGTGATCCGCTCCCGCGCGGCCGGCGGCACGGACTCGGTGCTGCTGACCCCGCCCGGCGAACGGGCTCCTGGTTCGGCGCCGGTGGTCGACGCGTTCGTCGAGGGGCCCGGCGGTCGCATCCACGCGCTGGTCGCGCGGCCGGGCGACGCGCCGGAGGGGCCCATCCCGGTCGTGTTCACGTTGCACGGCGGTCCGCATGCCGCCGACGAGGACCGGTTCTCGGCGTACCGGGCACTGTGGCTGGACGCCGGTTTCGGCGTGATCGAGGTCAACTACCGCGGCTCGACCGGCTACGGCTCGGCCTGGCGGGACGCGATCGAGGGCAGGCCCGGCCTGACCGAACTCGAGGACGTCGCCGCGGTGCACGACTGGGCCGTCGAGAGTGGACTCGCCGACCCAGCGAAATGCGTGGTGACCGGCGCTTCCTGGGGTGGCTACCTCACCCTGCTCGCCGCCGGTACGCAGCCGGCGCGCTGGGCGGCGGCCGTGGCGAGCGTGCCGGTGGCGGACTACGTCGCGGCCTACGAGGACGAGATGGAGCAGCTTCGCTCCTTCGACCGCGCCCTCTTCGGCGGCTCTCCCGACACGAAACCCGAGGTGTACCGGGCGTGTTCACCGGTCACGTACATCGACCAGGTGCGCGCGCCCGTGCTCGTGCTGGCCGGTGACAACGACCCGCGCTGCCCGATCCGGCAGATCGAGAACTACCTCGAACGGCTGGCCACGCGCGAGGTGCCGTACGAGTTCTACCGGTACGACGCCGGCCACGGCTCGCTCGTGATCGCGGAGACGATCAGGCAGTCGGCCGCCGAAGTGTACTTCGCGCTGCGGGCGCTCAGGCTGAGGAAGAGCTGAAGATACCGGGCACGCACACCCCGGATGCCCTCATGATGGGCACATGGGCGCGCCACGGATACTGATCGTCGAGGACGCCGAGGCCATCCGTGCCTCGGTGGAATCGGCGCTGCGCGACGCCGGGCACGAGGTACTCGGCCGGGCGGACGGCAAGAGTTTCGAGCAGGACCTCGTGCGGTTCCGGCCGGATCTGGTCGTTCTCGACGTGATGTTGCCGGGACGCGACGGCTTCGCCCTGCTCACGGTCCTGCGCCGGACGTCGGCGGCCGGTGTGGTGATGCTGACCGCCCGCGACGCCGTGTCCGACCGGCTGCGCGGGCTGTCCGGCGGCGCGGACGACTACGTGGTCAAGCCGTTCGCCCTGGCCGAACTGGTCGCGCGCGTGCAGGCCGTGCTGCGGAGGCTGGGCCGGGCGCCGTCCACAGTGCAGGTCGGTGACCTCGTACTCGACCCCGAGTCCGGGGTGGTCGTCCGGGGCGATCAGAAGATCGAACTGACCTCCACCGAGCTGAAACTGCTCGATTACCTCGCCGCGCAGCGGGGCCGGGTCGTCGGCAAGACCCAGATCCTGGCGGCGGTGTGGGGCTACGAGTACTACGATCCGAACGTCGTCGAAGTGCATGTCAGCGCGGTGCGGCGCAAGCTCGAAGCCCACGGGCCGCGGCTGCTGCACACCGTGCGTGGCCTGGGATACGTGCTGCGGGCCGAGGAGTGAGGGTGCGAACCGTTTCCTTGCGGCGACGGGTCACCCTCACCGCGCTCGGCGTGGTCGCCGTCGTCCTGGCCGGTGTCCTGCTCGCGGTCCAACTGCTGTTCACGGTCGCCACGAACCGCACGGTCGACGCGATCCTCTCCGACCGCGTCCAACTCGCCCGGCAACTCGCCGCGCAGCGGGTCGGTCCGGCCGCGCTGATCCGCCGGGTGGACGCCCGTTCCGTCCGCGCGCTGCTCGTCATGCCGGACGGGACGGCCTTCGGGAGCCTGACCACCGACCGCGCGAATGCACCGGAGGCCCGGACCATCCGTCTGGAGACGGGCCGGGTGAAGGGCGCGGCGCTGACGCTGCAGGCGGATGCGGGCCTGCTGTCGGGGGCGCGATCGACCCTGGTCCGCCTCTCGGCGCTGGCGGGCGCCGTTGCCCTGCTCGTCACCGCGGTGATCCTGGTCTTCGGCGTCCGGTTCGCACTGTCCCCTTTGGACGCGATGACCAGGTTGGCGCGGTCGATCGCGCGCGGCGGCCGTGGGCGCAGGTTGTCGCCGTTGCCGGCGAACACCGAACTGGGCCGCACGGCGCAGGCGTTCGACGAGATGCTCGACGCGCTCGAAGGGTCCGAACAGCGCACCCAGCGGTTCGTCGCGGACGCCGCACATGAACTGCGGACCCCGATCGCGGGGCTCCAGGCCGTCGCGGACGCGATGCTCCAGCAAAGCCCCGACGCCCCGCGCGAGGAACGCGAGCGCCTGCAGATGCTGCTCGGCCGCGAAGCGCGGCGCGCCGGCAAGCTCGTCGACGATCTGCTCGATCTGGCCCGGCTCGACGCGGGTATCGAACTACAGCGGCAGCCGGTCGAACTGCGCGCGATGGCCGCGACGCAGGTCGACCGGGCGCGACTGCAACATCCGGGGCGCACGGTGGAACTCACCGGCGAGGACGTGATCGCGGACGCGGACCCGGACCGGGTGGCCCAGATCGTCGCGAACCTCGTCGACAACGCATGCCAGGCCACACCCCCGGGCGGTCGTGTCTCCGTGGCGATCGGCCGGTCCGGCGGCGCCGCGGAGATCACGGTCGCCGACACCGGCCCCGGGGTTCCGATCGGCGAGCAGGAGCGGATCTTCGACCGCCTGGTGCGCCTGGACGACGCCCGGGACCGCCGGGCCGGCGGCTCCGGGCTCGGCCTGCCCATCGCCCGCGGCCTGGCCCGAGCGCACGGCGGGGACCTGGCCTACGTGCCGGCCGGTGGTCCCGGCGGCCGTTTCCGGCTGGTCCTGCCGCTTACTTCGGCGCTCCCGAATCGTTGATGCGTTTCGCCGTGACCGTGCTGCCCGACTTGTCCGCCAGGACGAAAACGTGGTCGTTGACCGCCACCTGCCCGATCGCGGACGCCTGCTTCGCCTTCTTGACCTTCGTGCCACTGTCCACGGTGTACGTCGCGGTGAAACCGTCGTTGCTCCTGACCGTGATCGCGTCCGGGCCGACCGACTGGACCTGGCCGCGCTGCACGTCGATCACCTGATGCTTCTTGCCGTTCAAGGTGAACTCACCGTGCGCGACTCGGCCCAGCAAGGCTTTCTTGTGCTTGGCCGGTGCCGGCGTGGACGGCTGCGGGGCCGGCGAGCTGGTGTCCGCGAGTGCGATGCCGCTGCCCGCACCGCCGAGGACCAGCGCCGTCACACCGGCGCCGATGAGGATCTTGGTTTTCTTGCGCATACCTCCAGCCTGACGGCCGAAGCTGAAGGCGCGCTGAAGCTCAGTGATGGAACGCGGTGCTCGCCTTCGGATCGTGCGACGGGCCGGTTTGCGCCTCCAGCTCGGGCAGCGCCCGCCGCAGGTCCTCGATCAGCAGATCCGCCAGGTCGTGCGTGAAACCGTTGCGGCACACCACACGGAGCACCGCGAGGTCCGTCCGGTTGTCCGGGAAGGTGTACGCCGGCACGAGCCAGCCACGCTCGCGCAACCGGCGGGACACGTCGAAGACGTCGAACGCGGTGACCTCCGGCTTGGTCGTGAACGCGAACACCGGCAGCTCGTCGCCGCGGGTGAGCAGGCGGAACGGGCCGAGTTCACCGATCCGCTCCGCCAGGCCGGTCGCGACGTCCCGGGAAGCCTGCTGCACCGCGCGATAGCCCTCGCGGCCGAGCCGGACGAACGTGTAGTACTGCGCCGCGACCTCCGCTCCCGGTCGCGAAAAGTTCAGCGCGAACGTGGGCATCTCCCCGCCGAGGTAGTTCACGTTGAACACCAGTTCCGAGGGCAGCGCGTCCCGGTGGCGCCAGAGCACCCAGCCGACACCCGGGTACACCAGGCCGTACTTGTGGCCCGAGGTGTTGATCGACGCGACCCGCGGCAGCCGGAAGTCCCATTCGAGTTCGGGGTCGAGGAAGGGCGCGATCATCGCGCCCGAGGCGCCGTCCACATGCACGGGAATGTCCCAGCCCGTGCGCTCCTGCACCTCGTCCAGCGCGGCCGAGATCTCGGCGACCGGCTCGTAGCTACCGTCGAAAGTGGACCCGAGGATCGCGACGACGCCGATGGTGTTCTCGTCGCAGCGGGCCACCGCCTCCTCGGCGGACAGGTGGAACCGGTCGCCGTCCATCGGCACCAGCCGCGGCTCGACCTCCCAGTACTCACAGAACTTCTCCCAGCACACCTGGACGTTCACGCCCATCACCAGGTTCGGTTTCCCGGTTCGGCCAAGCTTGGACCACCGCCGTTTCAGCGCCATTCCGGCGAGCATGCAGGCCTCCGACGAGCCGGTCGTCGAGCAGCCGATCACGGCGTCCCGATCCGGCGCGCGCCACAGATCGGCGAGGATGGACACGCAGCGGCGCTCCAGTTCGGCCGTCTGCGGGTACTCGTCCTTGTCGATCATGTTCTTGTCGGCGCATTCGGCCATCAGCTCGCGCGCCTGCGGCTCCATCCACGTCGTGACGAACGTGGCGAGGTTGAGCCGCGCGTTGCCGTCGAGGAGCAGTTCGTCGCGAACCAGTTGCAGGGCCGTGTCGGCCGGCAGCGGCTCGTCGCCGAGCCGGTGGTGCGGCAGGGTCAGCGTTGCCGCCAATGCCGGATTCATCCCGTCCAGCAACGGATTACTACCGCCGCGCCGGTTCGGCCGTTTCGTCTCTCCGGAGTGCAGGACCATGCTGGGAACTTAGCCGGTGGAACAGAAGATTGCCGAGTACCCCGACGAGTGCCGCCATCGTGACCCCGCTGCCCAGGACGAGCCTCAGCGAGGTGGGCAGCGACTGGTAGATGTTCGGCGCGACGACCGGCAGCAGGCCCGCGACGAGTGCGGCGGTCGCCACCATGAGGTTCGGGTCGGCGCCGAAGTCGACCTCGTGCAGCATCTTGATGCCGAGGCCGGTGATCATGCCGAACACGACGAGGCCGGTCCCGCAGACGACGGCCGCCGGCACGGCGTTGATCAGCCGCGCGACCGGCGCGAGGAACGCGATCACGGCCAGCAGCACGGCGGTGCCGAGCGTGACGAACCGGCTGCGCACCCCGGTGATCCGGACAATCCCGATGTTCTCCCCGCTGGTCACCATCACCGGGCCGCCGAACAACCCGCTCACCAGCGAAGTGACCGCGTCACCACGAAGCACACCGCCGATATCCCGCTTGCGGTCGAGTTTCTTACCGACCGCTTCGGTGTTCAGCACGGTCTGGCCGGTGGCCTCGGCCATCGCCCCGATCGCGAAGACGAGCAGGGGCAGCGTGGCGAGCACGTCGAACCGCGGTGCACCGAACACGAACGGCTGCGGCCAGGCGAACGCCGGGCCGCCCGCGACGGCGCCCATCTGCCCGGTCGCGAGCCCCAGCAGCGCGCCGACGACCATGCCGAGCAGGATCGCCACTCGCCGCCAGCCGCCGCGCAGGAACCGGAAGAGCAGCACCGTCACCACGATCGTCGCGACCATCAGCCAGAGCGAAGACCTCGTGGCCGTGCCGTCCGGACCGAGCACGAGCTTCGCGGTGATCCGCAGGAGGTTCACGCCGATCACGATCACCATCACGCCCAGCACCAGCGGCGGGAACAGCCGCACGATCCGGAGGAACACCGGTACCAGCGCGAAAGTGACCACCGCGGTGAGCAGGACCGCGCCGGTCGCGGTGCGGGCGCCGGTCTCCTGCGCGATCTGGATGAACAGCACGACCGCCGCACCGCCGGGCAGCATCACGAACGGCAGCCGGGCGCCGACGCGGAGCCGGCCGGTCGACTGCAGCGCGGTGCCGATCGCTGAGACGAGGAAGAACGCGGCCAGCAGTTTCGCCGAAGTGCCGGCGTCGAGCTTCAGCGCGTGCGCGACGAGGAAGACCGAGGAGATCGGGCCGGTGATCATCACGAGCAGATGCTGCACGGCGAGTGGCGCCAGGGTCCGGATCGGAATCCGCTCGTCAGCCGGGTTCACGACAGCCATGGGAGCTCCTCCGGGGCGTACCGGTACGCGCGGAACAGCGCGTTCGACTCGACGGGAAACACTTGTGCCGCTTCGGGTTCGCCGTACTTCGCGAACTGCGGGACGACGAACTCCCAGCACACCTCGCCGGCCGCGGTGATCTCGAAGATCCGGCCGAACGCGGATTCGGTGACCAGCGTGTTGCCGTTGGCCAGGCGCTGCGCGCTGCCCATGAACGGGGTGAAGAACGCCTCGCGGGTCGAGTCGGTGTACTCCCAGGCGATTTCACTTGTCGCCCGGTCGACCTCGACGATCCGCGAGTAGGTGATGCTCTCGCGGGGGCGGAACGTGCCGTTGTCGAAGATCAGCAGGTGCCCGTTGTCCAGTTCGGACACGCAGTGCTGCTGCGCGAGAAAGTCGGAACCGAGGCGCCACACGACCTTTCCGCTCGTCCGCTCGATCACGATCACCGCCGACACGCTGCGCAGGCTGGCCACCACATTGCCGTCGGAAAGCTCGGCCACGCTGTTGATCAGCGGCCAGTGCTCGCGCCAGTAGTGCGGCTGCAGCGGGTAGTCCTCGGGACGCAGGTGCTCGATGGCGTGCCAGGACCACAGCAGGTTCCCCTCGGCGTCGACCTCCTTGACCACGTCCGCGTAGACCTTGCCCCCGGCTTCGGTGCCCGCGACACCGCCGCACACCTCGCCGGGATCGACCGGTTCGACGCTCGTGTACAGGATGCGCCCGTCGCCCAGGTGGTTCGCGTCGTGATGCGCCCACGGGTCGCGGTGCTCACGCAGGACGGTGCCGTGCGGATCGACCTCGCACATGACCCCGCCACGGTACTTGTGCCACATGTCGAAGGGCGCCGGCACCCCGGGCAGGGCACCGTTGTAGGCGAGGTTGCCGTTGGGAAGGATGCAGGCATGACGTCCAGGCCGGTACGGCAGTCGCCAGCGATGTACCTCGTTCCCGTCGAGATCGACGAGATGGACGACGCCGGGGCTGGTCAGCGGCGCGTACAGGGTGTACCCGCCGAAGGAGAGATCCCGGTCGACACCGATCAGTCCGGTGCCGCGCCGGCGGAGCGTGTTCTGGTCCATGGGCTACCCTCATTGTCAAAGATTTGCTGGTATCAAATATTTGATAACAGGAGTGCGGGCCAGGGGAAGACCATCCCGCGTTACGGACGTGTGAAATGACGGAACCACTGCTCGGACGCGTCATCCGGGCGCGCCGCAAGGAGCTGGGCCGGACGCTGGCCGAACTCGCCGAGCTGAGTGGCCTGTCCGCGCCGTTCCTGAGCCAGATCGAGAACGACCGCGCCAAGCCGAGCATGAGCTCCTTACAGCGGGTCGCGGACGCGCTGGACACGACGGCGGTGCGGCTGCTCGCGCGAGCCGAAGAGGCCGGGCACGTAGATGTCGTGCGCGCGAACGAAAGGGCCACGCTGGCACCGTCCGAAAAGGACACCAGCGGCGCCGTCCGGCCGCTCGTCCGCGGCCGCCGCCAGCTGCACGCGCTGGAGTTCACGGGCGGGCCGCACGGCGACCGCGAGTTCGTGCACCGCAACGACGAACTGCTCTACGTCGTGCGGGGCTCGGTCCGCGCCGTGGCGGCCGGTGCCGAGCACAAGCTCGCCGAGGGCGACGCGCTCTACTGCACCGGCGGCGTCCGGCACAGCTGGCAACCGCTGACCGAGGACACGAAGGTCCTGCTGGTCGCGGTCACCGAAGACGCCCGCGTCACCCTCGGCGACTGACCATCAGGCCTGCTGGGCCTCCGGTGACCTCGGAGAGTCCCGGGATGCCCGGTGGAGGCGGCCGCAACCGTTCAGGCGCGGCGGTTGAGGGCGAACTCGGCCACATGCCGCCCGATCAGACGGAGCGTGTTGACGGCCTTCTCGTCCGAAGCGCCGCCGGCCTCGTCGAACTTGACCTCCGCGGTGTTGATCGATCCGCCGAGCGGCGTCGGCCAGCCGCGCAGGGCGTGGGCGATGGTGCGCATCTGGTCGAGCGTGGTGACCGCGGCCTGCCAGCCGTAGGCCACCGCGACCAGCCCGACTCCGCGCCCGTCGAGGTACGGGCGGACGTCGGGCCGCAGATCCTCGAGGTAGTCGAGGGCGTTCTTGATGAGGCCCGACAGCGCTCCGTGATACCCGGGCGAAACGATGATCAGCCCGTCCGCGCTCCGGATGGCCTCGACGAACCGTTCGGCCTCGGGAGTGCGGTCGGGGATGGCGATGTCGTAGAACGGCAACACGAGCTCACTGCCGGTGATCGCCCTCGTCCGCGCGCCGGCCTCTTCCGCACCCGCGAGCGCGATCCGCAGGGCACGTTCGGACTGGGAGCCTTCGCGCAGGGAACCGCCGATGCCGACCACGTTGATCGCCGAGGAGGAAGTCACCATTCGAGGCTAACCCCTCCACTTAACTGGAGGACCAGGATTCGGGCCGGAGGTTCCGGTCACATCTGGCCTTCTTGGCTACTCGCCGGTAACATCACCGATCATGGCGAAAACTCTCCGGACCCGCATCGAAGCAGCCGGGGCACAGCTGATCTTCGCGCTCCCGCGCCCGCTGCGCCGCCTCGTCGCGGGCAAACCCATCCGCCTCGACGGGCAGGAACTCGCGCTCGACGCCCAGCTCCTCCTGCGGCTCCAGCAGCTGTCCGGCGTGTCGATGGCGAAGGAATCCCCTCAGCTCGCGCGAGCGACGCTCGCCCAGTCCAGCCATCTGGTCAGCGGCAGGCCGATCGGCCCGGTCGCCACGCGCGAGCTGACCATCCCCGACGAAAACGGCGGGATCCCGGCGACCCTGTATACGCCGGGCGGCCTGCCCGAGAACTCGGGCCTGCTCGTCTTCTACCACGGTGGCGGCTGGGTGATCGGCACCCGCGCGAGCCACGACAACGCGGCTCGATTCTTCGCGAAGTACGCGGGCGTCCGGGTGCTGTCGATCGAGTACCGGCTCGCGCCCGAGCACCCGTTCCCGGCGGCGGTGGACGACGCGGTGGCGGCGTTCGAGTACGCCTACGCCAAGGCGATGGATCTCGGTGCCGATCCCGAACGCATCGCCGTCGGAGGGGACAGCGCGGGCGGGAACCTGGCCGCCGTCGTCTCGCAGGTGACCACCCGCCGGGGCGGACCGGCGCCGGCGTTCCAGCTCCTGCTCTACCCCGGCGTCGACGGTTCGCAGCGCCGCCGGTCGAGGGACCTGTTCGGCAGCGGCTTCTTCCTGACCGAAACGGATATGACGTGGTTCCTCGACCACTACGCGCCGGACGGGGTCGACCGCACCGACACTCGCCTCTCCCCGTTGCTGGCCGAGGATTGCTCCGGCCTGCCGCCCGCGTACATCGCGACGAGCGGGTTCGATCCGCTCCGTGACGAAGGCGAGGCCTACGGCGAGAAACTGCACGCCGCCGGGGTGCCGGTCGCGGCGAGCCGGCAGTCCGACCTCATTCACGGGTACATCAATTTCCTCGGTGTCGGCCACCGGTTCCGGGAAGCGGCCGCGGAAGCCGCGGGTGCGCTCCGGCTGGGCCTCGCCAAGTGACCCGGAAATAAGCCGGGGCCCGGCGTGCCAGCACGCCGGGCCCCAGGCCCCCCTATTCGTTACTGCTTTTTACGCGCCCGGCACCGGCGGCGTGGGCAACGACGGCACGCCTGGCACCGGCAGCGCCGGCACCCCGCCACCGAGCAGGCCACCGAGCAGGCCGGTGACCAGCGACAGCAGGCTCTTGAGCAGGTTGCTGACGATGTTCAGCGGCGGCGGCAGGTCGGGCAGGTTCGGCACCGACGGCAACTGGCGCGCGGTCTGGGCCTGTGACGGGTCCGCGAGGACACGGCTGGTCTCCGTCGAGACGCTGTGCGCGTCGGCCGCCTGACGCTGCGTGTCGGCCTGGATCGAGTATTTCTGGCCTGCGGCGAGGTCGCCGAGGACCGGGCTGAGCTGGCCGAGCGAGCGCTCGGTGCCGGCCACGTCGGCGCCGTAGGCCGACCGGGTCAGCTGATCGCGAAGTTGGAGGACCTGCTGGCCGACCGCCTCCGTGCTGGACGTGCCCTTGCCCTCGGCCGACGCGACGCCGGCTCCGGTCATCGCCAGCACGCTTCCGGCCACCGCGACCGCGATGATCCGGGCGAACTTGCCTTTCATTCCCTAACCTCCTGGCCTCTGGGACCTAACAGGCATTAATGGGTACCTCCGGTGTCGATCACTCACCAGTCGACCACTCGATGGGGGGCGATCGTCACCCTTACGTGCCGGATTCGAATAACGGGAAATCCCACCTGAATGATGAACGGGGGTCGCTCACCCTTCGCCCGATGATCATGAAACCCGAGAGTCGAGATCGCGGTACGTGTTCCGTTCACTCGATCAAACCTTTTGCTCACCCGATTCGATGTATTCGGTGATCTGTCCCCTTCATCACTCCGCAGTGATGGCAAATGAGAAACCCCTTCAGGGCTAATCCTTTTCACGTTTGGCCGCACCGCCGCCCGGGACTCCGGCTACTCGAAAGCGTCAGCGACCTGCGGCACACCGGACGCGCAATCGGGACACCATCCCCAGAACACGACCTCCGCCCGATCGACGGCGAACCCACCGGCCCTGCCGGGTTCGGCGCAGGGCGCCGCGCTTTCTGGAATGAGTCAAGAAAGAACCGGGAAGATCACTCCGGCAGGCCGCCTTCCAGGCAGGCGAGGCGCTCGTCCAGTTCGACCATCCACCGGTCCGGATCCTCAGGCGACGCGAAGTATGCCGACATCACCACGCCGATGATCACGCCGGTCCACGTCCGCACGGCGATGTCGTCCGGGTCCCGGCCAAGGCGCCGCGCGACCCCGTCGTTGAACATCGCGATGCCTTCGCTCAGCTGGTCCACGAGCCGCACGCGCAGTTCCGGCACCGAGAAGATGAGCCGCTGCCGCGCCCGCTCCAATTCGGACTCCTCCGCCGGCAGGCTGTCGAGCACCTGCTTGAACGACGCGCGCACGGCGGCGGCCGGGGAGAGCCCGGCGGGCTGGGCCACGAAGGCCTCGATCATCACCGGGTCCAGCCGGTCGTACCGGACGGTGTCCTCTTTCGTCGGGAAATATCGGAAGAAGGTGCTCTGGGAGACGTCGGCGGCCGCCGCGATCTGCTCGATCGTGGTCTCGGCGTAACCCTGCTCGATGAACAGGCGCAGGGCGTGATCCTGGATGGCGGCCCTGGTCCTGGCCTTCTTGCGCTCCCGGAGCCCGGGTTCACCCGGCGACGAACTCATGCCCCGATTCTGCCTCGACATCCTCGGCGGCTCGCGGCAGGAACGCGACGGTGAGCGCCGCCCCGAGCACGCTGAACGCCATGCAGACCCAGAGCGTTCCGCTCATACCGTGTACGAAGGCGCGCTGCGCCGCCTCCGCCAGCCCCGGCACGCGCACCCCGGCCGCGGCGCTTTCCCTTGCCGCGTCCGGGGTTCCGGCAGGCAGGGCGCCGCGGTAACCGGCATTGAGGACGGTGCCGAGGATCGCGACGCCGAGCGTGCCGCCGACCTGGCGCAGCGCCTGGAGCAGCCCGGAACCCACCCCGCTGCGGGCCGGGCTCAGCGCGCCCAGCGCGATGTCCATCGCCGGGGGCAGCGAGAAGCCGAGCCCCAGCCCGACCAGTGAGACCCACACCGCGACGAACCCGTACCCGGTCCCGACGCCGGTACCGGCCCCGACGCCGAGTCCGACGGCGAGCAGCACGAACCCGAACCCGACCACGACCTTCGCCCCGAGCCGCGGGCGGATCCGGTCCGCGATCTGCACCCCGGCGAGCAACCCGCCGACCACCGGCAGCAGGCGCAGCCCGGTGCCGAGCGCGTCGGTCCCGAACACCGCCTGGAAGTACTGCGGCAGCACGAACATCGCGCCCATCAGCGCGAAGGACGCCAGGGTCGCGAGCACCGCACCCCAGCGGAAACCGTTGGAGGCGAACAACTTTGGGTCCACGAGCGGGTCACGGGCCCGGCCGAGCCTGCCGGCGAACGCGGCCAGCAGCACCACACCGGCGAAGATCGGGACCAGCGACCGCCCCGAACCCCAGCCGCGGTCGCCCGCCTCGACGAGACCGTAGGTGAGTGCCACGAGCCCAAGGCTGGACAGCACGATGCCCGGGAAGTCGATGCGCTGCCGCGGGTTTCCCGGGATGTCGGGCAGCAGCCGCGCCAGCAGTGCCATGCCCACGACGATGAACGGCACGTTGACCAGGAAGGCCGAGCCCCACCAGAAGTTGTCCAGCAGCCAGCCGCCGACGACCGGTCCCAGGGGGATGCCGAGCGCCATCGCCGCCGCCCAGACCGCGATCGCGCGGGCGCGGTCCTTGCCCGGGAACAGCACCGACAGCACGGACACCGACATCGGCACCAGGAACGCGCCGCCGACCCCCAGCAGCGCGCGGGACGCGATGAGGAGCGCGGCGGAGCCCGAGTACGCGCAGGCGACCGAGGCGAGGCCGAACAGTGCCAGCGCGCCGAGCAGCAGCCGCTTCGGGCCGAACCGGTCGCCGAGCAGGCCGGCCGGGAGCAGGCCCGCGGCGAGGACCAGGGTGTAGGCGTTCGAGAACCATTGCAGCTGGCTGGTGGACGCATGCAGGTCAACCGCGAGCGTCGGCAGCGCGACCGACAGGACCGTGACGTCGAGCCCGAAGGCCAGCAGCGCCACCGCGAGCGCGCCGAGCGCCCACCACCGGCGCGGGTCGGAAGCGTTCATCTCCGCCTACTTTCGAGAGTAACTTTCTTTTGAAAGCTACTCTCACTTTTTCCCGCACGCCAGACCTGGCGACCTGCGCATGTCTGATTCGCGTGATATGCACGGAACGCGACCAGGCAGATCATCCGTTGTCCGGACATGCTGTGGATGGCTGTCGAGCCCCGGTCCCTGGTCGTGATCGCCGGCCTGCCGGGCTCGGGCAAGAGCACCCTGCTACGGCGGACCGAGTCCGACGCGCCGGTCACCGTGCTGGACTCCGACGACTTGCGCGACCGGGTGTCGGCCTGCGTTCCGGCGGGCACACCGTACGCGCGGTACCGGCCCGTGGTGCACGTGCTGCACCGGTTGCGGGTGACGGCCAGCGCCTTTTCGAGGGCGGGTCCGGTCGTGGTGCACGACCCGGCGACCGGGGCCGCGACGCGTACCTGGCTGATGTTGCTCGGCCGGTTTTCCGGGCGGCGCAGGCATTTCGTCTGGGTGGAGTGCAGTCCGGCGGAAGCCGTCATCGGGCAGCGAGCCCGCGGCAGGGTACTGCGGTGCGAGTCGTTTCAGCGGCACGTCCGGAGGCTGCCGCGCCTGCGCGCCGCCCTCCGTTCGGGCCCGCGCGGCTGGACGACCACTCGGGTCCTCGACCGCGACGAGGCTGGTCGGGGCCTGCGGCTCGTGGTGGGTGAGGCCGGGCGGAGCGCCTAGAGGCAGGCGGCCTTCAACTTCCCGACATTGTCGGCGTTCCGCTGCACCCAGTCGTTCAGGTTGCTCAGGCCGCCGGCCTTCCGCTGCTCGAGCGACACGTAGGAGTCGGCGATCGTGAGCAGGTTCTGCTTGAGATCGGAGTCCGAGACCTTGTTCGCCAGTTCGCGCAGCCGGTTGGCCTTGTCCGTCGCCTGCGCGGCCAGTTGCGCGGGGTCGAGGTTCGGGTTCAGGTTGGCCAGGCCCAGCGCCTCCCCGCACGCGCTCGCCTTGTCCGATGCCGAACCGACCTGATCGCAGGCGGTCAGCGAGAGCGCGACCACGGCTGCGGCGAGCACATGCACGATCTTCATGCGGTCAAGCTACCGGGTTGCCGGCCGGCTACTGGTCGACGGTCTTCCACCAGCGGAAGGTGAACGCCACACCGGCCACCACGATCACGGCCGTGAAGACGGCCCAGCCGACGGGGAAGCCCCCGCCGCCACCGGTGGTGGACCTCTCCGCGGCGGGCGCGACCGCCGTGGACGGCGGGACCAGGCCGATCTTCACCGTCAGGTCCTCGCGCGGTTTCGGCCCGACCTGCAGCGGAGCCGTGCACCCGTTGTCCGTACCCGGTACGCGGAAATTCGCGAACTCCGGCGGCAGGTGCGCGAGATCGACGCACACCTGGTACGAACCGTCCGGCAGATCGTCGAGCAGGTAACCGCCGTCCTGGCCGGTCCGCGTGGTGGCGACGACGTGGCCGGCGGCGTCCTTCATCGTGACCGTGAGGCCGGCCGCGCCGGGCTCGCCCGGGTCCGGCGCGCCGTTGCCGTTGCGGTCGAACCAGACGAGGTCGCCCACCCGGTTGCGCGCCGCGACCACACCGGCGTCCAAGTCGGACTCGTCGCGATGCCCGACGCCGACCGTCACCGTCTGCGTGCACGAGGTGCCGAGACCGACATCGGAATCCTTCGTCACGTCACCGGCATGCGGCTTGGACCACTGGCCACCGGCGTAGGCGGCCGGGAACCGCTGCGGGTCGAAACAGACCTGGTACGCGCCGTCGGGCACACCCTCGAACGAATACACCCCGTCCGGCCCGGTCGTCGTGGTCGCCACGTCACCGCCGCCGGCCTTGGCCAGCCTGACCGGCACCCCCGCGATACCGCCCTCCACCGGATCCTGCAAACCGTTGCGGTTGCTGTCGAACCACGTCCGGCCACCGATCTTGTTGGGCGGGGCGGCCAGCCCGGTGCTCAGCGACGTGTCCTCCCGCTTGCCGAGTCCGACGGTCACCGTGCGGGTACAGCCCGTCGCCGGGTTCGCGGCGGAGGCGTTGACGTACTTGGCCGGCGTGAAGTCGGCGACCGCGGGCGGCAGGTTCCCCAGGTCGAAACACACCTGGTACGAGCCGTTGGGCACGTCGTCGAAGGAGTAGGAACCGTCCGGACCGGTCGTGGTCAGCGCCAACTGGTTGCCGTCGTCGCCGCGCAGTTTCACCGGGACGCCCGCGATTCCCGGCTCGTTCGGATCCGGCACGCCGTCGGCGTTCAGATCCGACCAGACCCGCGCGGCGATGCGGTTCACCGGCGGCGCCAGACCGGCATCGAACGTGCCGTCCTGCGTGTGACCCGCCTTCAACTCGACCGGTGCCGTGCAGCCGGAGCCGGGGTCGGGCGCCGAATCCTGGCCGGGGTTGCCCGCCCGTGGCTTGGTCAGCTGGTAGTCGGCGTACTGCACGGGCAGCTTCGTCACGTCGAAACAGACCTTGTAGCTGCCGTCCGGCAGGTGGGAGAACGTGTACTGACCGTGCGGGCCGGTGGTTGTCGTGGCGACGGGCGAGCCGTCGGCATGCTGCAGCGCGACCGGCACCCCGGCCACCCCCGGCTCGCCGGGATCCTGCAACCCGTTGCGGTTGACATCCGCCCAGACCCGGTCACCGACCTCGTTGAGCCCGCCGACCACGCCGGCGTCCACCGTGTCGTCGACCCAGCCGGGCGGCCCGACGGTCACCCTGACCGTCCCCGTCGCCGGATCCACATTGGAGTCGGCGCCCGGCGAGACACCGGCGAACGGGGCCGTCCACTTGAGACCGTCGACCGGCGGCGCGCCCGGCAGGCCGGCGGTGTTCACCTGCGAATAGTCGAACTTGACCGTGTAGCAGGTGTTCGGCCGCAGACCGTCGCCAGGGCCGAACAGGTAGCGCCCGTTCGCGTCGGTCGTCTTGTCCGCGAGCGGCGGGCCGTTGCCGTCACAGGGCAGCAGCAGCACGTGGACGCCGGGCAGCGGTGGCTCGTCGCCGTCCTGCACGCCATCGCCGTCGGTGTCGAACCACGCGCGGTCGCCCAGTTGCACATCGCCGGAGCCGCCGCCGACCGCCATCGTGACGTTCGCCGCCTTGCCGCCGGAGACGTCGGCGAACTCGGTCAGCCCGGACAGGCCGGGCGCCTCCGGGGCCGGCTCCACACCGCTCATCGTCGGGGGAATCGACGCGTCGACCCGGTACCGGCCACCGGAAAGCGCGGTCGTCGGGATGACCACCGTGCCGTCCGGACCGGTGGTGCCGCTCGCGCTCGCCCCGGACGGATCGGTGGCGACGACGAGGATCCCGGGCACACCGGCGCCGTTCTGGTCCGGGCGTACGACATGCACGGTCAGCGGACCGTCGGTGGTGTCGGCCGTCGCGGGCATGGGCAGCACGCTCACCATGAGCAGCGCCACCACGGCGACGAACACGTGCCTCACCGACAGCTCCCCGACTCACCTGCTGAAAGACTGCGCCCACACTAAAAGCGGGGGTAGACGATCTTCGGGAGCATGCCGCTGCACGAAAGAGTGAAAAGCTACCCGCGGGCGATGATCTCCGCGATCTGCACAGTGTTCAACGCGGCTCCCTTGCGCAGATTGTCATTCGAAACGAACAAGGCGAGGCCGCGCCCGCCCGGTACGGTCGGGTCCGTCCTGATGCGACCGACGTAGCTCGGATCCTTCCCCGCCGCCTGCAACGGAGTCGGCACGTCGGACAGCTCCACGCCCGGCGCGTTCGCCAGCAACTCCTTCGCCCGTGCCGGCGAAAGCGGCTCACTGAACTCCGCGTTGATCGACAGTGAATGCCCGGAGAAGACCGGCACCCGCACGCAGGTGCCCGACACCGACAGGCCCGGGATGTCGAGGATCTTACGGCTCTCGTTGCGCAGCTTCTGCTCCTCGTCCGTCTCGAACGAGCCGTCGTCCACAATGGATCCGGCGAGCGGTAGCACGTTGAACGCGATGGGCGCGACGTACTTCGCGGGCGCCGGGAACGTGAGCGCCGAGCCGTCGTGCGTCAGCTCGGCCGCCCGTGACGCGACCGCGTTCGCCTGCGCCGCCAGTTCTTCGACGCCGGCCAGCCCGCTGCCCGAGACGGCCTGGTAGGTGCTGGCGATCAGGCGGACCAGGCCTGCCTCGTCGTGCAGCGGCTTGAGCACCGGCATCGCGGCCATGGTGGTGCAGTTCGGGTTGGCGATGATGCCCTTGCGCGCGTCCTTGACCGCCTGCGGGTTGACCTCGCTGACCACCAGCGGCACGTCGGGATCCAGCCGCCAGGCGGAGGAGTTGTCGATGACCGTCACCCCGGCCTCGGCGAACCGCGGCGACTGCGCCCGGGAAGTCGCGCCACCGGCCGAGAGCAGCGCGATGTCCAAACCGGACGGATCTGCCGTCGCGGCGTCCTCGACTTCGATTTCGGTGTCCTGCCAGGGAAGCTTCGTGCCCGCCGAGCGCGACGAGGCGAAGAAGCGGATCTGCGCTATCGGGAAGTTCCGCTCCGCCAGCAGCTTCCGCATCACGCCACCGACCTGACCGGTGGCGCCGACCACGCCTACTCGCAAACCGCCCGCCATCACCGGCCACTCCCCGCGTAGACGACGGCTTCTTCGTCGCCGCCGAGTTCGAATGCGTCATGGATCGCGCGCACGGCGTCGTCCAGCAGCGCGTCGCGGATCAGCACCGAGATCCGGATCTCCGAGGTGTTGATGATCTCGATGTTCACGCCGACCTTCGCCAGCGCCTCGCAGAACGTCGCCGTGACGCCCGGATGCGAGCGCATGCCCGCGCCGACCAATGAGACCTTGCCGACCTGGTCGTCGTAGAGCACCGAGTCGAACTCGAGTTCCGCCTTGAGCTTTTCCAGCTCACCGACCGCCTTGGGCCCGTTGGCCTTCGACAGCGTGAACGTGATGTCGGTGCGGCCGGCGGTGTTGGACACGTTCTGCAGCACCATGTCGATGTCGATCTCGGCGCTCGCGATGACCCGGAAGATCCGCGCCGCGGCACCCGCGTGGTCGGGCACCCCGGTCACCGTGATCTTGGCCTCCGAACGGTCGTGCGCCACTCCGGTGATCAACGCCTGTTCCACGGGGATCTCCTCAATCGAGCCGGCCACCGTCGTACCCGGTTTGTCACTGTAGGAAGAACGGACGCGGATCGGTACGCCATACCGGCGGGCGTACTCGACCGACCGCAGGTGCAGGATCTTCGAACCGCTCGCGGCGAGTTCGAGCATCTCCTCGTACGGCACGGTGTCCAGCTTGCGCGCGTCCGGCACGATCCGGGGGTCGGCGGTATAGACACCGTCCACATCGGAGTAGATCTCGCAGGCGGCGGCGTTCAGCGCGGCGGCGAGAGCCACCGCGGTGGTGTCGGATCCGCCGCGGCCCAGCGTCGTGATGTCCTTCGTGTCCTGTGCCACTCCCTGGAACCCGGCGACCAGCGCGACGTAGCCCTGCTCGAGGGCTTCGGTGACGCGGCTCGGCGTGACGTCGATGATCCGCGCGTTGCCGTGCACGGCCGTCGTGACGACCCCGGCCTGCGAACCGGTGAACGACCACGCCTCCGCGCCGAGCGCGGAGATCGCCATGGCCACCAGCGCGTTCGAGATGCGCTCGCCCGCGGTGAGCAGCATGTCCATCTCGCGCTCCGGCGGCACCGGATTGACCCGCTGGGCAAGATCGAGCAATTCGTCCGTGGTGTCGCCCATCGCCGAGCACACGACGACCACGTCGTTGCCCGCCTTCTTGGTGGCCACGATCCGCTCGGCCACGCGCTTGATCCGATCAGCGCTCTCCAACGACGAACCGCCGTACTTCTGGACTACGAGCGCCACTGTTACCGGACCTCCTAAGTGCGCTTTTTGTGAAGCCTACCGGTGCTCGCGCTCCCGGCCACCCGGTTGTGTGGCCCCGGCCACTCTGGTCACGGTCGGTAGTCAAATACGGGAGAAGGTTTCCCGTGCACCGACACCTGAACGGGCGGTTTTCCCGCGACGGGTTACCGCGGCAATCACGCATTCGGTGTGATTGTGCTCGCCATACAATCGTTACCGGGGAGGGTGTATGGATGTCGCGACCCGCCGGGTGTTCCGGCGCGTGGTGTGCCCGGTGTGCGGAGAGCGCCGGACCGAGATGCGCGTGTTCGGTACCGACCGTGACGACGAGTCGGGTCTGCCGAAGACGCGCCGGCGCATCCGGCGTGAGCTGCGCGAGCAGGCGGACGCCTGGCACCCCGAACCCGTCTGCGACCGGTGCGCGCGCCGGTGAGCGGTGTGGAAGCATCAGCGGCCATGCGGAAACCAGCGGACAGCAGCGCGCCACTCGCGGACCTGATCGCGCAGCGGTGGAGTCCGCGTGCGCTCGACGACACCGCGGAGATCACCTGGGACCAGCTCCGCGCACTGCTGGAAGCCGCGCGATGGGCACCGTCGTTCGGCAACACCCAGCCGGCGCGGTACCTCGTCGGCCGCCGCGGGGACGACACGTTCGACCGCATTCTCGGCACGCTCACGCCGCGCAATCAGTCCTGGGCGCACCGGGCAGGCGCGCTGCTGGTCGCGATCATGGTGACGCGCAACGAAAAGGGCGAGATCCCGTACGCCGAGTACGGGCTCGGTCTCGCCGGGCAGAACCTGGTGCTGCAGGCCGTCGCCGACGGGCTGGTCGCGCACCAGATGGCGGGTTTCGACGCGGACGCCGTGCGGCGTGAGTTCGCGGTACCGGAGGAAGCGACGCCGCGGGTGGCGATCGCCGTCGGCACGCAGGGCACGCCCGAGGTGCTCGGGGAGGAGCGCGCCGTCGAGCGCGAACGCATGCCCCGGCGCCGCCTCCCGCTCGGCGAGTTCGCCTACACCGGCACGTGGGGTCAGGCCGCGTTCTGAACGGTGCCCTCGACGACCTCGAGTGTGACGTCGGCGCCGAACAGATCCTCGAAGATCCGCCGCAGGTAAGGAATGGCGTGATTCCAGCCTTCGACCGGGCTGCCCGGCCCGTAGCGCCAGCCGCTGACCACCACAAGCGTCACCGGTACGCTCGCCAGCGCCGTGCCCCACGTGCTTCGGGGGTTGAACCGCGGGTCGACGATCAGCAGGTTGAGCCACGACTTCAGCGCGGCGGAGATACCGAAGTCGTAGACCGGCGCGCCGATGACGATCGCGTCGGCGGCCGCGACCTCGTCGGCGAGTTCCCGCACGAGCGGGCCGGGTTCGCCCAGCGCCGCCCGCCGCCAGGCTTCGTTCAACTCGTGCATCGCCGTGAGATCGCGATGCACGGCGTCGTCGCCCGCGAACTTCGCGGTCAGCTCGCGGCTGACCGACCCCTCGTAGCGAATACTCGAGTCCACCCGCAACACGCTCATCTCATGTCCCTTCATCCGGGTCCGATCCGTCAACCCCATGACGGACAGGAAAGCGCGGAGGGGACACATGGCTGACGAGTTCGAGGCGCACCGCAAGCGGCTGCGCGGGGTCGCGTACCGGATGCTCGGTTCGCTGTCCGAAGCGGACGACGCGGTGCAGGAGACCTGGCTGCGCTACCACCGCGCGGACACCGGCGAGGTCGGGAACCTCGGCGGCTGGCTGACCACCGTGGTCGCCCGGATCTGCCTGGACATGTTGCGCGCACGGGGTTCTCGGCGCGAAGAGCCGCTCGAAGACGTGCCCGCGTCCGGCGCCGATCCCGAGCACGAAGCGGTGCTCGCGGACGCGGTCGGCCGCGCCCTGCTGGTGGTGCTGGAGACGCTGGCGCCGGCCGAACGGATCGCGTTCGTGCTGCACGACGTGCTCGCCGTGCCCTTCGCCGAGATCGCGCCGGTCCTCGACCGGTCGCCGGAGGCGACGAAGAAGCTCGCCGGGCGGGCCCGGCGCAAGGTCCGCGGCGCGACGCCTTCCGCCGACCTGGCAAGGCATCGCCGCGTGATCTCCACGTTTCTCGAGGCCGTCCGCGACGGCGACGTGCCAGGACTGCTGTCGGTGCTCGCACCGGACGTCGTTCGCCGCCGCCCCCATCCCGCGGCGGAACTTCGAGGCGCGCGGAACGTGGCCGAGGAGGCGAAGCTGCTCTCGCGGGAGCGCGCGCGGTACGCTGAACCCGCACTGATCAACGGGCGGCCGGGCGCCGTCGTCGCCCCGCACGGGCGCGTCACGATCGCCCTGTTGTTCACCATCTCCGGCGACCAGATCACCGAGTACGAGGTGATCGCCGGCCGCAGCCGGATCCGCGAGCTCTCGATCAGCCTGCTCTAGGAGGCGCCGCCGATGCGGCGGATCAGGCGCGCCGCGATCGACGAGACGATCAGCCAGAACAGGGCCGCGATGCCGTAGTTGACCAGCACCCGCAGCTTCCCGTCGGACGGCTCGAACAGGTCCTTGAAGCCGATCGACAGGCTGTCCGCCCAGCCTCGGATCCACGACACGATGCCGTTGTCCGGGTTCGCGGAGCCGATCGTGAAGATCACATGCAGGACGAGGACGACCGCGATGACCAGACCGGCCCAGCGCACGAGGCCCGCGACGAGCCCGACGCTCGTGTCCTTGATGCGGCGCCAGTCCAAGTCGGGGCGACGCCTCTGGCGAGGCTCGTCGTCGTCGACGACGTCGCTGTCACTTCTCTCGGCGTGCTCGGCCATGCCGGAAGTGTGGCACGTCCGGCGATCGATTGCTACTCACCGGTAACGGATAGGTTTCGCACCCCATTTCCATCATCAACTCGACACGGCTAGAGTGGACTTCGTGGCGCGTGCTCTCCTGCTTCGCTGCCGCGACGGGGCCTGATCGGACCGGCCCCCCGTCGCGGGGCTTCGTGATGCCGCCGGTCGCCCGATCCGAATCCCGGCAGGAGAGAACCCCGGCATGACCACCTCCGAATCCGCCAGCACGAACCACATTCGCACGCCCTCCCGGCCGGCGCCGGTTGATCAGCCGGTGTGGAATCCGCAGCGGGGCTCGTCGATGCCGGTGCATCGGTACAAGCCCTGGTATCGGCTGGTCGAGGACATCGATGTACCCGATCGCACGTGGCCGGCCAGGCGGATCGATCGCGCGCCGTTGTGGTGTGCGGTGGATCTGCGTGACGGTAACCAGGCGTTGATCGACCCGATGTCGCCGGCTCGTAAGCGCAAGTTCTTCGAGTTGCTGGTGCGCATGGGTTACAAGGAGATCGAGGTCGGTTTCCCGGCCGCGTCCCAGACCGATTTCGATTTCGTGCGCGAGATCATCGACGAGGACGCGATCCCCGACGACGTGCGTATCCAGGTGCTGACCCAGTGCCGCCCGGAGCTGATCGAGCGCACGTTCGCCGCGCTGGAGGGGGCGCCGAGGGCGATCGTGCACATCTACAACTCGACCTCGATCCTGCAGCGGCGCGTGGTGTTCCGTGAGGAGCGCGAGGGCATCAAGAAGATCGCGTTGCAGGCGGCGGACCTGGTGGTGGAGTACGCCTCGAAGTACTCCGACACCGACTTCCGCTTCCAGTACTCGCCCGAGTCCTACACCGGCACCGAACTGTCGTATGCGGCGGAGGTGTGCAACGCGGTCACCGACATCTGGTCACCGACGCCGTCGCGGCCGGTGATCGTCAACCTGCCCTCGACCGTCGAGATGGCCACGCCGAACGTGTACGCCGACTCGATCGAATGGATGGGCCGCAACCTCGACCGCCGTGATTCGGTGATCCTGTCGCTGCACCCGCACAACGACCGCGGTACCGCGGTGGCCGCCGCGGAGCTGGGGTATCAGGCCGGCGCGGACCGGATCGAGGGATGCCTGTTCGGCAACGGCGAGCGCACCGGCAACGTCGACCTCGTCGCGCTGGGCATGAACCTGTTCAGCCAGGGCATCGACCCGCAGATCGACTTCTCCGACATCGACCAGATCAGGCGCACGGTCGAGTACTGCAACCAGCTGCCGGTGCACGAACGCAGCCCGTGGGGCGGGGACCTGGTGTTCACCGCGTTCTCCGGCAGCCACCAGGACGCGATCAACAAGGGCTTCGACGCGCTGGGCCGCGCCGCGGAGTCCGAGGGCGTGCCGGTCGAGGAGTACCCGTGGGAGGTGCCCTACCTGCCGATCGACCCGAAGGACGTCGGCCGCACCTACGAGGCCGTCATCCGGGTCAACTCCCAGTCCGGCAAGGGCGGGGTCGCCTACATCATGCGCACCGAGCACTCACTCGACCTGCCGCGCCGGCTGCAGATCGAGTTCTCCCAAGTCGTGCAGCGGCACACCGACTCCGAGGGCGGTGAGGTCGACCCGGCCACGATGTGGAACGCGTTCTCGGCCGAGTACCTGGAGTCGGAGGCACCGCTGAAGCTGGTCAGCCAGCACGTCACCTCAGGCGGCGACTACCGGCTGGCCGCGACCGTCCGCGTGGACGGCGAACAACAGGAGATCACCGGCAGCGGCAACGGCCCGATCGCCGCGTTCTTCGACGCCCTGTCCACCGTCGGCTACGACCTGCGGCTGCTGGACTACAGCGAACACACCCTCACCCCGGGCGACGACGCCAAAGCCGCCTCCTACATCGAATGCGCCGTCGGCGACAAGGTCTACTGGGGCGTCGGCATCGACCCCTCCATCGTCACCGCATCCCTACGCGCCGTCGTATCAGCCGTCAACCGCTCGCACCGCTGAGTGCCCGGCCCGGCCTCCGCCGCGGAGGCCGGGTCACTCGGGTGCCCGGCGCGTCAACCCACCTCCACCAGCGCGGCCGATTCCGCGTGCAGGGCTTCGAGCACCGCCATGACCGCGGGCCGGCCGGCGGTGCCGGTGCGCAGCACCGCTTCGACATGCCGTGCCGCGCGGAGGCCGGCGAGCGGGCGGCTGAGCATCGACGGCGACATCGTGTAGCGCGGCAGCAGCGCGATGCCGTGCCCGGCGGAGACCAGCGCCTCGATCACGCGGAAATCGTTGATGCGGTGGACGAGCCGCGGCCGGACCCCGGTGCGCACGGCCAGCGAGCGCAGCACGTCGTCCACCGGGAAGCCCACGTTCACGCCGATCCAGCGTTCGCCGGCGAGTTCGGTGAGCTCGACCCGATCCTGGCCCGCGAGCCGGTGCCCCGGCGGGAGCGCGACGTCCAGCGGTTCCCGCAGCAGGTGCACGACCTCCAACCGCTCGGTGGGGAACGGATCGGCCTGCTCGTCGCGGTGGGTCACCACGATGTCGAAATCGGCGATCAGCGAGGGCACCTCGGACGGGGTCATGTCCACGTCACGCACCTCGAGGTCCAGCGCGGGAAACCCGGCGAGCCGGTGCAGCAGGCCCGGCAGCAGCATGAGCGCCGCCGACGGGAAGATCGCCACGCGCACCCGGCCGCGCGGCTCGCTGCGGTACGTGTCCAACTCGGCTTCGGCCCGGTCCAGCGCCGCGAGCACTTCATCGGCACTGGCCACCAGCGCGCGCCCGGCATCGGTGAGCCGGAGCCCGCGGCCGGCGGGCTCGGTGAGCTGGAGTCCGACCTCCGCCTGCAGCGCGCGCAACTGCTGCGAAACCGCCGAGGGAGTGCAGTGCAGGGCCCGTGCGGCGGAAGTCACGCTGCCCCGGTCCGCGAACTCGCGCAGCACCCGTAACCTGCCGATTTCCACAACTATGAAGAATAGCTGAAGATTCCTTGAAAATAATCTCCATTGTCCTTCAAAGTTAGTCGCAGCAAGCTAGACCGGTGGGTGTTCGCGACCGGTTCCTTGCTGTCTTCGTAGCCGTGCTGTGGGGCTGCAACTTCCTCGCGATCCACTACCTGCTCGGACATTTCCCGCCGCTGTTCGCCGGCGCGCTCCGGTTTCTGGTGATCGCGATCCCCACGGTGCTGTTCATCCCGCGCCCCAAGGTGAAGGCGCGCTGGCTGATCGGGTTCGGCCTCGGTTTCGGCACCGGTCAGTTCGCCTTCCTGTTCATCGCGATGCGCATCGGTATGCCGACCGGGCTCGCGTCACTCGTACTGCAGGCGTCGGCGCCGTTCACCGTCGTGCTCGGCAGCGCCTTCCTGCGGGAGCGGCTTTCGGCGCGGCAGGTGACCGGCATCGTGCTCGCCGTCGGCGGGATGGCCGTGATCGCCTGGCACCAGGCCGAGCATGCCGCGCTGCTGCCGGTCGCGCTCACCCTGCTCGCCGCGCTGAGCTGGGGCATCGGCAATGTCTGCGCGCGGCAGGCCCGGCCCGAGAACGGGCTGCACTTCACGCTGTGGATGTCGGTCGTGCCGCCGATCCCGATGCTCCTGCTCTCGCTGATCTTCGAAGGCCCGGGCGCGCAGTGGCAATCCTTCGCCACGCTCGGCACCGCGAACGGCTGGACCGGCCTCGGTGGCCTGGCCTACGTCGTGCTCGCGGGCACTCTCGTCGGCGGGGGTATCTGGACGACGCTGATGCGCCGCAACCCCGCCGCAACCGTCGCGCCATTCTCCCTGCTGGTGCCGGTGGTCGGGATGACCGCTTCGTTCCTGTTGCTGGGCGAGCGACAGAGCCTGACCGAGATCCTGGCGGGCGTCGTGATCGTCGGCGGCGTCCTGCTGGGCTCGCTGCCCCGCCGTCAGCGTTCGGCGGCGGCCGTTTCGGACGAAGTCGCCGTCTCGTCCTCGTGATGGCGACGGCCCATGCGCTTCTTGAGCACCAGGCTGATGATCACGCCCGCCAGGATGGCGGCGCCCAGTGCGATGTAGGAGAACCGGGAGAGCCACTGCTCCGCGACGACCCCGAGCGAGTACACCAGCGCCGTGGTGCCGCCGGCCCACACGATCCCGCCCAGCGCGTTCGCCGCGAGGAACTTCCAGTAGTGCATATGCAATGAACCGGCGAGCGGACCACACAGGATCCGCAGGATCGCGACGAACCGGCCGAAGAACACCGCCCACACCCCACGCCGGGCGAAGATGCGTTCGGCGTTGCGGACGTGATCGGGCCCGAAATGCTTCGGGAACTTCCGGCCGGCCCAGTCGAACAGGCGCTGTCCGCCCTTGCGGCCGATCAGGTAACCCGTGCTGTCGCCGACGATCGCGCCGGCACTGCCGACGATCCCGATGAGCCAGGGACTGAGACCGGCGTGGCTGGCCGACAGCAGGGCGGCGCTGACGAGCACGATTTCACCGGGAAGAGGGATGCCGAGGCTCTCGAGGCCGATCACCACGCCGACCGCGATGTACACCAGAAGCGGCGGGATCATTTCCAGCCACTGGTCGATGTGCACTGTTCAGGCTCCCTCTGTGGCGTGTCGCTCGGATCGCCAGGGTACCCGCGTCACGGCTCGAGCATCTCCGTGACCGACGCGGCGTGCGGCACCGCGGGCCCGCTCGCCGCCTCGACTTCGACCAGTTCCGCCCGCACCTCGTGCGGGGTGATCCGCCCGGCCTGGATCTCCTCCGCCCAGTGGCAGGCCACCCGGTGCCCGGCGCCGATCTGCCGCAGTTCCGGGCGCTCGGTGTCGCACCGGGTCTCCTGCCGCCACGGGCAGCGCGTATGAAACCGGCAGCCCGAAGGCGGCGCCGCCGGCGAAGGCAGGTCCCCGGCGAGGAGGAGCTGCTCGCGGGTGTCTTCGACCTGCGGGTCCGGCACCGGGATCGCCGAGAGCAGCGCCCTCGTGTACGGGTGCAGCGGCTCGGCGTAGAGGGTTTCGGAGTCGGTCTCCTCGACCAGCGAGCCCAGGTACATCACGCCGATCCGGTCGGAGATATGCCGCACCACGGCGAGGTCGTGCGCGATCACCAGGTACGTCAGGCCGAGCGTGTCCTGCAACTCTTCGAGCAGGTTGATCACCTGGGCCTGCACGGACACGTCGAGCGCGGACACCGGTTCGTCGGCGACGATCAGGTCCGGCTCCACGGCGAGCGCCCGCGCGATGCCGATGCGCTGGCGCTGCCCGCCCGAGAACTCGTGCGGGTACTTCCGCAGCGAGTCCTCCGGCAGGCCGACGGCGGACAGCAGTTCCCGCAAGCGTTTGCGGGTGCTCTCCCGTCCCTTGTCCAGGCCGTGCGCGCGCATGCCCTCGACGAGGATCGACTCGACCGACTGCCGCGGGTCGAGGCTGGAGAGCGGGTCCTGGAAGACCATCTGCATCCGCCGCCGCATCTTGCGCAGCGCTTCGCCCTTCAGCTTCGACAGGTCGGTCCCGTCGAACACGACCCGGCCGCCGGTCGGCTCGACCAGCCGGAGCAGGCCGCGGCCCAGCGTGGTCTTGCCGCAGCCCGATTCGCCCACGAGGCCGTAGGTCTCGCCACGCCGGATCTCCAGGTCCACCCCGTCGACCGCGTACACGTAGCCGACCGTCCGGTCCAGCACCACCCCGCGCTTGATGGGGAAGTGCACCTCGATGCCTTCCACCCGCACCAGCGGCTCACTCATGCAGCACCCCCACCCTCTGCTTGCATGCCGTGAGGGACCCCCTCACGGCATATATGGGCATGAGGGGGTCCCTCACGGCACAACCGTTCATGCGCGCACCCCCTGCATCGCGCCTACCGGGTTGTGGCACCGGAGCATCCCGCCGTTGTCCGGCACCAGTTCCGGGGTCACCTCGCGGCAGCGGTCCAGCGCGTTCGGGCACCGGGGCGCGAAGGCGCACCCGTGGTCCCACGGGATGTTGTCGGCCACGGAACCCTTGATCGGCACCAGTTTCTCGCCCCGCGGCGCGTCCAGCCGCGGGATCGACTCGAGCAGGCCGTGCGTGTACGGATGCCGTGCCGTCGCGAACAGCGCATGCCGCTCGGCCCGTTCCACCACGCGCCCGCCGTACATGACGTTGACCTCGTCGCACAGCCCCGCGACGACCCCGAGGTCGTGCGTGATCATGATCAGCGCGGTGCCGGTGTCGCGCACGAGTTCCGAGAGCAGCGCGAGGATCTGCGCCTGGATCGTCACGTCGAGCGCAGTGGTCGGTTCGTCCGCGATGAGCAGCCGGGGCTTGCACGCGAGCGCGATCGCGATCAGCGCGCGCTGGCGCATCCCGCCGGAAAGCTGGTGCGGGTACTCGGAAAGCCGCCGCGCCGGGTCCGGGATGCCGACCCGATCGAGCAGGTCCTTCGCCGCCAGGCTCGCCTGCCTGCGGCGCATCCCGCGGTGCCGCTCGAGCACCTCCGTGATCTGGAGGCCGATCGGGATAACCGGGTTCAGCGAGGACAGCGGATCCTGGAACACCATGCCCAGATCGCGGCCGCGCTTGTCACGCAACTGCCTGTCCGACAGCGTCAGCAGTTCGGTGCCCTCGAAGCGGACCGAACCTTTCACCTCGGCCCCGCGTTTGGGCAGCAGGCCCATGATCGCCAGCGCGGTCACCGACTTGCCACTGCCCGACTCACCGACCAGGCCGACCGTACGTCCGGGCTCGACCTCGAAACCGACCCCGTCCACCGCGGTGAACGGGCGCACTCCCTTGCGTTTGAAGGTGACCGAGAGGTCCCGGATCTCCAGCAGTGCCACTACTACCGCCTGTTCTTCGGGTCGAGCGCCTCGCGCAGCGACTCACCGAGCAGCGTGAAGCCCAGCGCCACGACGATGATCGCGATCGCCGGGTAGAACGCGAGTTCCGGTTTCACGTCCAGGTAGTCCTGCGACTTGCCCAGCATCAGGCCCCATTCGGCGCGGGTCCAGTCCGAATCGCCGAGGCCGAGGAAGGACAGCGCCGCCGCGTCGATGATCGAAGTCGCCAGCGTCAGCGTCGCCTGCACGATGACCGGCCCGACCGAGTTCGGCAGCATATGCCGGAACACGATCGTGCCCCGCCGCACGCCCAGCGCCGTCGCGGCGAGCACGTGGTCGCTCGACCGCTGCGCGAGCATCGCGCCCCGCAGGAGCCGGGCGAAGATCGGCACGCTGACCACGGCGACCGCGATGATGACCGTCCACTGTGTACCGTGAGAGAACAGCGCCGCGATCGAGATCGCCAGCAGCAGCGAGGGAATCGCGAGCAGGATGTCGGTGAACCGCATGAGCAGCGTGTCCACCCAGCCGCCGAACGCGCCGGCGACGCCACCGATGAGCATGCCGACGCACACCCCGATCAGCGTCGCGACGACGCCCACGATGAGGGTCTGCTGCGAGCCGACGAGCAGGCGCGAAAAGAAGTCGTAGCCGTTCTGGTCGCTGCCGAGGAGGAATCCCGGCATCGGGCCGGGGATGGAGTCCGGCCGCAGGTGGTTCTTCAGCGCGTCGTACGGGATGTGCGGGTTCTTCGGTGCCAGGAACGGCGACAGGATCGCCAGCAGCACGAACAACGCCGTGATCACCGCGCCGATGATGGCGATCGGGCTGCGCGACATCCGCTTGAACGCGTCCGCCGCGAGGCTCGTCCCGCCCGAGGCGAGGTCGTCGATGCGGTCCTTCTTGCGCCTCAACAGGTTCGTGGTCATCGCACCCGCACCCTCGGGTCGATGATCGCGTACGAGACGTCCACCAGCAGGTTGACCAGCACGTACACGAACGCGGCCAGCAGCAGCAAGGCCTGCAGCCGCGGGTAGTCACGCCGCTCGATGCCCTGCGCGAGCATGTAACCGAGACCGGGGATGTTGAACACCTTCTCCGTCAGCACCGCGCCGGCCAGCAACAGGCCGGTCTGCAGGCCGATCGTCGTCGACACCGGCAGCAGCGCGTTGCGCAGGATGTGCCGGCGGCGGATCACCGGCGTGGTCAGGCCCTTGGACTCCGCGGTACGCACGAAATCCTCCTGCTGGACGTCCAGTACGGAAGCCCTGGTGATCCGCACGATCACCGCGAACGGGATGCTGGCCAGTGCGATCGCGGGCAGGATCAGGTGCTTGATCGCGTCCCACGCGGCGTCGAACTCACCGGTCAGCAGACCGTCGAGGACGAAGAACCCGGTGACGTGCGTGGCGTCGATCGTCACGTCCTGGCGCCCGGACGGCGGCAGGATCCCGAGTTTCTGCGCGAAGACGTACTTCAGCAGCACGCCGAAGAAGAACACCGGGACCGCGACCCCGATCAGCGTGGTGAGCACGGTCGCGTTGTCGATCAGTCGGCCGCGGAAGCGGGCGGCCACATAGCCGAGCGGGATCCCGAACGCGATCGCCAGCACGAGCGCGAACAGCGACAGTTCGACCGTCGCCGGGAACGCGCGGCCGATCTCGGCCAGGACGGAGTCACCGCTGATCAGCGAGCTGCCGAAGTCGCCGGTGAGGACCCGGCCGAGGAACTTGAAGTACTGGATGTAGATCGGCTGGTCCAGCCCCAGCAGATGGTTGAGATCGGCCAGCTTCTGCGGTGTCGCCTTGTCCCCGAGCAGCGCGCCCGCCGGTCCGCCGGGCAGCAGCCGCAGCCAGGCGAACACCAGGATGGAGAGCACGAGAAGGGTAGGCACCGCCTGCAGCAGCCGGCGAAGGATGAATCTCAGCATATGGTTCGTGCCCTAACGGATTCCTTCTGCGGAAAGGTACCCCGCCCGGGATCGCCGTGGCGGGGTACCTTCCGCGAGAAGCTCTGTCAGCCCTTCGTGACCGTGTAGAAACGCTCGTCGGTCAGCGGGGTCGGAATGAGGTTGTGGATGTTGTTCTTGACCACGATCGCCGGCGGCGACGAGGTCAGCGGCACCGCGGGCACGTACTGCGAGATCAGCACGCTCGCCTGCTCGTAGGCGGTCTTCTTGGCCTCCGGCGTCGTCTGGGCGTCCGCATTGGACAGTGCGGAGAAGATCTGCGGGTTGTTGAACCCGAACTCCGCCTTCTGCCGGCCGAAGAACGTGCCGATGAAGTTACCCGCGTCCGCGTAGTCGCCGGTCCAGCCGAGCAGGTGCAGGTCCTGCTTACCGGCCTTCTGCACGTCGTCCTTGTAGCCGCCGTTCCATGGCTCCTGGACGATGTTGACGTTGATGCCGACGGCCTTGAGGTCGTCCGCGATCGCGCCGCCGATGTCCACCGGGTTCGGCATGTACGGGCGGGTGACCTCGGTGGGCACGTAGAAGTTCAGCGTCAGCCCGGTCGCCCCGGCCTGCTGCAGCAGCGCCCTGGCCTGGTTCGGGTCGTAGCTGTGCTTCTCCACCGCGTCGGTGTAGCCGGGCACGTTGTTCGGCAGGAACTGCGTCTGCGCGTAGGCGCCGCTAGGCAGCTTGTTCTTCGCCAGCTGGTCCTTGTTGATCGCGTATTCGATCGCCTTGCGGACGCGCACGTCCTGCAGCTTCGGGTTGTTCTTCTGGTTGATGCCCAGGTACAGGATGTTGAACGCGGGGCGGATCAGCACCTGGTCGCCGGCGGCCTTGAGCGAGGCGTAGTCGGCCGGGTTCGGGAAGTCGTAGCCGTCGATGGTGCCGGCGGCCAGCTCCTGCTTGCGGGCGTTCTCGTCCTCGATGATCTTGAAGATGAGCTTCGAGGTCTTGGCCTTCTCACCCCAGTAGTCGTCGTTGCGGACGAGGGTGATCGTCTTGTTCGTCTTGTCGTAGCTTTCGAACTTGTACGGGCCGGTGCCGGTGGGGTGCTCGTTCGCGTACGCGGGGTAGGTGAACGAGTCGCCGCTCTGCGTCACGGCGTCGGCGTCGTACTTCTTCAGCGCGTCCGGGCTGGAGATCGACAGCGAGGTCAACCCGAAGGCGTCCGGGAACGCGCCCTTCGCCTTGTTCAGGTTGAGGACGGCGGTGTAGTCGTCCTTGGCCTCGCAGGACTTGTAGACGGGGCTGCCGGTGGCGTCACCCTCGTTGTGCGCGAAGCCTTCGAACACGTCGCCGTAGTAGATCATCTGACTCTGCGCGGCGGCGCCCTTCATGTTGTACCAGCGGTCGAAGTTGAAGCAGACCGCGGCGGCGTTGAAGGGGGTGCCGTCGTGGAACTTGACGCCCTGGCGAAGGGTGAAGGTCCAGGTCCTGGCGTCGTTGCTCGGCGTCCACGCGGTCGCCAGGTCGCCCACCAGCTGGGTGGTGCCGGGCTTGTAGGTCACCAGCGTGTCGAACATCTGGCGCGCCGGACGGAAGCTCTCCCCGTCGTCGTTGAAGATGGGGTCGAAGTTCTTCGGCGCGCCCGCGGCCCCGAAGACGAAGGTGTCGTTCGCGCCACCGCCCGAACCGCGTTCGGAGGCGCAGGCCGACATGGCCAAGGCGAGCGCGCCGGTAAGCCCGATCAGGGCGAGTCGGCGCAGACGAGCCACCCGCTGAGGGAGCATGTGAACTCCTAGGAGAACGTTCCAGTTTGTGATCGACGACCCTAACCGGATCCGGGCGGTTTGCTAACCATGCGAGGTTACGATCGCGCTACGTAAAGGGTGAAGCTGTCGCACCCTGGGGCTATGTCGTCGCGTTGCGTCAACGATCCCGCCCGTTTGCCCACTCGCTCTCCCCCGAATGGGTTAAGGGCGTTGTCGATGGCGAACCAGCCGCGTTCGAACTCCTGCCACCTCTCCAGATGCGGACGGGCGGCCTCGCCGTCTCGCCGCACAGCCCGTTCGAGACGCTCGGCAGGGCCCGGACCATCGAGCACGACCAGTGCCGAGAGCAGTGGCCGCACCGATGCCCGGCCAGCCGATACCCCTTCCAGGATCAGGATTTCCGGTGGCGGGACGGTGACGTGTTCGCCAGGTTCGGGAGTTCCGCTGGTCCAGTCCAGCTTGACGTAGTGGCCCGGCTCGCCGCGGGCGAGCGGTTCGAGCACGCCCTCGGCCAGGCGCGGCCACCACCCGACGGGGTCTGCCCAGGTGGCGAAGGAGTCCGTGCTGATGATCGTCGCGGACCCGAGTGCGGCGCTCAGCTTCGCGGCGAAGGTGGACTTGCCGGCCCCGGACGGACCGTCGACCGCGACCAGCCGCACCTGCCCGAGCCGGGGCGGCGCGGCGAGCACCGCCGCGGCGAGCTCAGAGAGCCCGGCGGCCGGATAGGGCACGGCCGAGGGTCAGCTCGTCGGCGAACTCCAGGTCTCCGCCCATGGGCAGGCCGGAGGCGAGGCGCGTGACGGTGAGACCCGGGAAGTCGCGCAGCATGCGGACGAGGTACGTGGCGGTGGCCTCGCCCTCGGTGTTCGGATCGGTCGCGATGATCACCTCGGTGACCTCCTCCCCGCCGATCCGGGTCAGCAGCTCGCGGATGCGGAGCTGGTCCGGGCCGACCCCGGACAGCGGGTCGAGCGCGCCGCCGAGCACGTGGTAGCGGCCCTTGAACTCGCGGGTCCGCTCGACGGCGAGGACGTCCTTCGGTTCCTCGACCACACAGATCTGCGACGTGTCGCGGCGCGCGTCGCGGCAGATGCGGCACTGCTGCTGCTCGGAGACGTTGCCGCAGATCTCGCAGAACTGCACGCCCTCGCGGACCTTGCCGAGCACGTCCTGCAGCCGCGCGATATCGGCGGGATCCGTGGCCAGCAGATGGAACGCGATCCGCTGCGCGCTTTTCGGACCGATGCCAGGCAGGTGGCCCAGCTCGTCGATCAGATCCTGGACTACCCCTTCGTACAACGGACGCGCCTTCTAGCCGAGCCCGGGCAGACCGAGGTTGCCCAGGTCGGGCATGCCGCCGCCGATTGCGCCGGCTACCGGGCCGAGCTTCTCTTCGGTGAGCTTCTGGGCGTTCTTGGTGGCGTCCCGCACCGCGGCGACGATCAGGTCGGCCAGCGTCTCGGTGTCCTCGGGGTCGACGACCTTCGGGTCGATCTTGAGGCTTTTGAGCTCCATGCCGCCGGAGACGGTCGCGGTGACGAGCCCGCCCCCCGCGCTGCCGGTGACCTCGGTGCGCGCGAGCTCCTCCTGCGCGGCGACGAGCTGCTGCTGCATCTGCTGCGCCTGCTGGAGGATCGCCTGCATGTCGGGCATTCCACCGCCGGGTTGAACCATGGTTCGGGTTTCCCATCTTCGAGGGGCCTGCACGTGCCACCAGCCTAGCCGCGCGAACCGGCTGGTGTGGCTCAGGCGCGGCGGGTGTGACACCGTGTTCGCCGTGCGAAGGGGTCTTGGTGCGGGAGCGCTCGCGGGCTTGCTGCTGCTCGCGGCATGTTCGGGCGGCGCCGCCGCGCCCGCCCCGGATCCGGCGACGCGGTCGGTGTCGGTTTCCCCGTCCCAGGCGCCGCCGACCACCACCCCGTCGACGGTCGCCGCCAAACCCCCGGCCACGTCGCGTCAGGCGAAGGCGGTGGTCGTGCTCGATCCTGGGCACAACGGCGGGAACGCGAGCCATCCCGCCGAGATCAACAAGCAAGTCCCGGCCGGGCGTGGCGCGACCAAGCCGTGTAACACCACCGGGACCTCGACCAGCGCGGGCTACGCCGAGCACGCGTTCACCTGGGACGTCGCGCAGCGCGTCGGAGCCGCGCTGGCCGCGCAAGGCGTGCGGGTCGTCTACACGCGGGACAGCGACACGGGCGTCGGTCCGTGCGTGGACAGGCGCGCGGCCATCGGAAACGAGGCCGGCGCCGCCGCCGTGGTGTCGATCCACGCGGACGGGTCGGACTCCCCGGGGGCCCGGGGCTTCCACGTGTCGTATTCGAGCCCGCCGCTGAACGCCGCGCAGCGCACCCCGTCGATCGCGCTGGCAGACGACCTCCGCGACGCATTCGGCGGCGCGGGCTTTCCCACGTCGAACTACCTGGGCGCCAACGGCATCTACCCGAGGCGCGATCTGGCGGGCCTGAATCTCTCGACCCGCCCGGCGGCCCTGGTCGAATGCGGCAACATGCGCAACCCGGCCGAGGCCGCGGCGATGTCTTCAGCAGCGGGCCGCCAGCACTACGCCGACGCGATCGTGGCGGCGATCCTCCACTACCTGAACGGCTAGTCGAGGCGGCGAGCACCGAGATGCTCGGAGAGAAGTTGGTGGGCGGCTTCGTCCGGGTCGATCACGGGGGCCGGGGCCGAGCCTGCCATCACCGAATCTTCGGCGAGGATCTCGGCTTCGTCCTCGTCCGGCTCCGGCGGGAGTGGGATATCCGGTTCGGCCGGCCGGGGCTTGACCTGCGGGGCCGGCTGGGCCTGCTGGGTCGGGCGCTGGAAGGTGCGCTGCTGCTGTTGCGGCGCCTCCCGCTGCGGCGGGCCCGGCTGCGGCCGCGGGCTCGGACCGCTCGGCCGCGGCGAGCCGCCGCCACCGCTTCCGCCGTGCACGCACCGGACCTGCCACGTCCCGCCCAGCACCTCGTGCAGCGCGGAAGCGACGGAATCGGCGTTGCGCGGCTCGGAAAGCCTGCGCGCCAACGGTTCCGCGGTGTGCGAGAGCACGACCGTCGAACCTTCGACGCTCTGCACGGTGGCGTGCGTGAGCATCGCCTCGGTGCTGCGGCTCGTCTTGCGGATCGCGGCGAGCAGATCCGGCCAGACGCGGCGGATCTCCGCCGCATCGAAGCCGTCGGACACCGGTTCCGCTTGCACCGCAACGGGTTCCGCTACCGGGGAGCTGGGTTCGGCGACCGGACGCGGCGCGGGTTCGGCTGCGGGACGCGGGGCCGGCTCGGGTGGGCGCGCCGCTTCTGGCGCGCGTTGCGACGGCCGCTGAAAGGACCGTTCGGGGGCAAGGGCCGGCGCGGCAGCTGTCACGCCACCTCGTTCGAGGCGTTCCAGGCGTTGCAGCAAGGCCGCTTCACCGTCCGAAACGGACGGCAGGAGCATCCGTGCGCAGAGCAGCTCCAGCAACAGCCTCGGCGCCGTCGCACCGCGCATCTCGAGCAGTCCATTATGGACTATCTCGGCGTAACGGGTCAGCGTGCCGAGCCCGATGCGCTCGACCTGGGCGGTCATCCGGGTGACCTCGTCCTCGGGCGCGGTGACCAGCCCTCGCGCCGCCGCGTCGGGCACCGAGCGGACGAGCACGAGGTCACGCAGCCGGTCCAGGAGGTCCGAGGCGAACCGCCGCGGATCGTGGCCGGCTTCGGCGAGCCGTTCGACCGTGCCGAACACCGCCGCCGAGTCCTCCGCCGCCAGCCCGTCGATCAGGTCGTCGATCAGCGCGACGTCCGTGACGCCGAGCAGGGATACCGCGCGCTGGTACGTCACGCCCTCGGGCCCGGCGCCCGCGAGCAACTGGTCGAGTACCGACTGCGTGTCGCGCGCGGAACCGCCGCCGGCGCGGATCACCAGCGGATACACCGCCGGCTCGACATCGACGCCTTCGGCGGCGACGTTGCGCTCCAGCAGTTCGCGCATCGAACTCGGCGGGATGAGCCGGAACGGGTAGTGGTGGGTGCGCGAGCGGATTGTCGGCAGCACCTTGTCGGGTTCGGTGGTGGCGAAGATGAAGATCAGGTGTTCCGGCGGCTCTTCCACGATCTTGAGCAGGGCGTTGAAACCCTGCGTGGTGACCATGTGCGCCTCGTCGATGATGAACACGCGGTAGCGTGATTCGGCGGGCGCGTAGAAGGCCCGGTCGCGTAACTCACGCGCGTCGTCCACGCCGCCGTGGCTGGCCGCGTCGAGTTCGGTGACGTCGATGCTGCCGGATCCCTCCGGCGCCAGCGCCCGGCACGAATCGCATTTGCCGCACGGGTCCGGCGTGGGCCCCTCGACGCAGTTGAGCGACCGCGCCATGATCCGCGCGCTGGACGTCTTCCCGCAGCCTCGCGGCCCCGAGAACAGGTACGCGTGATTGATCCGCCCCGCGGCGAGCGCGGTGCGCAACGGCTCGGTGACATGCTCCTGGCCGACGACCTCGGCAAAGGTCGCCGGCCGGTACTTCCGATAAAGAGCCAAAGCCACGTCGCGAGACTACCGCCCCGCACCGACACCCAACGAACCCCTAACTCGCCAACCCCGAACCCCAACTCACCCGCGGCGAAAGCCGGACTCGCGCTGGTCCAACCAACACGCAACCACGCCCGCCAACGCAAGAAGCCCGCACCGTGGGGTCCGGGGGCTCGGCCACCGGAAACAATGAAGGGTGCGGCAAGAGGGATGGTGGCAGAAAGCCACCGAACAGGGGACCCCCGCACCCGTCAGAGCCTGCTTATCCTTGCTGCCTTCCGGCCCTGGGGAGGTTCACAGGATGGACGCCGCGGGGGTCCGTTGCCCAGTGTAGGTCAAGACGAGGACAGGGGTTTCGTCAGGTCGTACACGGTGGTGGTGCCGACCGTGGTGGAGTGGAAGTTCTGCTCGACCCAGGTCGTGATCGAACTGCCGCCCCGGCCGCCCATACCTCCCATGCCGCCACCGGAGACGTAGTACGTGATCTCCCCGGTGGCGACGTACTGCTTGAACTGTGCGAGCGTGGGCGCCGGGTCCCCGCCGTTGAAGCCGCCGATCGCGATGACGGCCTTGCCGGAGTTGAGCGCGAGACCCGCGGCGGACTGGGAGCCGTCGGCCGCGGCGGCCCATTTCGTGGTGGTGGCCTTCAGCATCGCGATCACCTGGCTGTTGGTCTGACTGCCCTCACCGGGCCCGCCGCCCATCCCACCGCCGAACCCGCTCCTGCTGGCGGTTGCGGGCCCGGACGCCGGGATGGCTCCGGTGTGCGGTGTCGCCGCGGTGACCACGGCGTACGCGGTGGTGCCGAGCATGCCGGTGATCAGCGCGCTGACTCCGAGCACCACGCCCGCGCGGCGCACCCGGTCGACGCCGAACAGCAGGCCCGCGACGACGATCGCGGTCAGGACGAGCATCGTGTACCGCAGCCACGGCTGCCACGAGGGCACCCGGTCGAGCAGGATGAAGTCCCAGATGCCGGTCGCCGCGAGCATCAGGGCGAGCGCGATGCGGGCGGGGAAGTTGTGCCGGCCGCGCCACAGTTCGAGCGCGCCGATGCCGATCAGGCCGGCGATGCCCGGCGCGAGCGCCACCGTGTAGTAGGGGTGGATGATGCCGCTCATGTAGCTGAACACCAGCACGGTGACGACGGTCCAGCCGCCCCACAGCAGCAGGCCGCCGCGGGTGGGGTTCGTGCGCGGGAAGAACCGGGTGAACCACAGCCCGGCGACGAGCGCGATCAGCGCAGCCGGCAGCAGCCACGAGATCTCCGAGCCGAACGACGCACCGAACATGCGGGTGATGCCGGTCGCACCGCCGAACCCGCCGCCGCCGACACCTCCGGCGCCGCCGGGACCGCCGCTGCCCCCGGGGTTCCCGTCCCCGCCGAAGATCCGGCCGAGGCCGTTGTAGCCCAGGGCGAGTTCGAGCGCGCTGTTGTTGGTCGAACCGCCGATGTACGGCCGGCTCGATGCGGGCCACAGCGCGACGACCGCGACGTACCAGCCCGCGGACACCACGACGGCGAGCCCCGCGGCGAGCACCTGCAGGATCCGGTTGCGGAGCGTGGTCGGCGCGGCCACCAGGTACACCAGCGCGAACACGGGCAGCACCACGAACGCCTGCAGCATCTTGGCGATGAAACCGAACCCGATCGCGACCCCGGCGAGCACCAGCCACCGGGTGCTCGCCTTTTCCAGCGCGCGGACGGTGCACCAGGCCCCGAGCGTCATGAGCAGGACCAGCAGCGCGTCCGGGTTGTTGAACCTGAACATCATGGCCGCGACGGGGGTGAGCGCGAGCACCGAACCGGCAAGCAGCCCGGCGGCCGGGCCGTTGGTGCGCCGCACGGCAAGGTAGAGCAGCCCGACGGAACCGACGCCGCACAGGGCGTTCGGCACGAGCATGCTCCAGCTGGAGAAGCCGAAGACGCGGCCGGACAGTGCCATCAGCCAGATCGAGGCGGGAGGCTTGTCGACGGTGATCACATTGCCCGGGTCGAGCGACCCGAAGAAGAGCGCCTCCCAGCTCTTGGTGCCGGCCTGGACGGCCATCGCGTAGAAGTCGTTGGCGTAGCCGGAAGCGCCGAGGTTCCACAGGTACAGCCCGGCCGTCGCAAGCAGCAGCACGGCCACCGACGGCCGGACCCACCGTGGCCGGTCGGGGGCGCGCGTGGCTGCGACGGGGCCGGACCCCACGGCGTGGCGCGGAGCGGCGGACGCGGTCGTCATCGGCGAGATTCTCCTATCGGTTTTTACGGAAGACCCAGTTGCGGAAGAGCAGGAAACGCAGCACCGTGGCAGCCAGATTGGCCAGCACCAGCACGGCCAGCTCGGCGAACCTGCCCGGTTCCCCGCCGGCGTGCAGCAGTGCGAGCGAACCGCTCGTGAGCGCCAGCCCGAGGCCGAACACGATCAGCCCCTCGAACTGGTGCCGCCCGGCGCCGCGGGCACCCCGGACACCGAAGGTGAAGCGGCGGTTGGCCGAGGTGTTCGCGATCGCGGTCAGCAGCAGCGCGACGAGGTTCGCCGCCTGCGCGCCCATTCCGAGCCGCAGCAGCACGAACAGCGCGAGGTAGGCGAGCGTGCTGCCGACGCCGATCACCGCGAACCGCACCAGCTGCGTGGCGAGCCTCGGTGGTACCCCGGGTGTGGACACGCCGATCGGCTCCCGTCCGAGCTGGGCGCGGATCTCGCTGACGGGGAGTGCGCCCCTCGCGAACGCGCGGATCATGCGGGCCACGCCCTTCAGGTCGGCGGTGGCCGTGGCTGGGATGTTGACCGAGGAGTTCGGGTCGTCGATCCAGTCGACGGGCACCTCGTGCGTGCGCAGGCCGGCGCGCTGGGCCAGCACCAGCAGCTCGGTGTCGAAGAACCAGCCGGTGTCCTCGACGAGCGGCAGCAGTTGCCTGGCGACGTCCGCGCGGATCGCCTTGAACCCGCACTGCGCGTCGGAGAACCTGGCGGCGAGCGTGCCGCGCAGGATCAGGTTGTAGCACCGGGAAATCAGCTCCCGTTTGGGGCCGCGCACCACGCGCGCGCCGCGGGCGAGCCGCGAACCGATCGCGAGATCGGAATGCCCGGAGATGAGTGGCGCGACGAGCGGCAGCAGCGCCGCAAGATCAGTCGACAAGTCGACATCCATATAGGCCAGCACCTGCGCGTCGGAGGCGGACCAGACGGCCTTCAGCGCGCGTCCACGACCCTTCTCGTCGAGGTGGACGACCTCGACCTCGGGGATCTCGCCGGCGAGTCCAGTGGCGACAGCGAGCGTGCCGTCCGTGCTCGCGTTGTCCGCGATCGTGATGCGGTACCGGTAGGGCACGGCGTCCCTGAGGTACGCACGCAGTCTGTGTACACATGGCGCGAGATCGATCTCCTCGTTGTACACGGGGATGACCACGTCGAGCACCGGAGAAGTGGTGACTATCGGGGGAATGGCCCGCGCCGCTGCGGGAGAAGCGTCTGCGGAGGTCATGGCGACAACGGTGGCCCCGGCCGTTGTGCCGACCATGTGGCCTAGCTGTGCGGACGCTGTGAGCCCGGCACCGATGGGCGACCCTTGGCGATGATCACCACCGGGAAGCGAACCCGGAACTCCGTTCGTCCCGGTTGACTTCGGACACTCACTTCTCCTTGGTGCACAGCGACGACGGCGGCCACGATCGCCAGCCCGAGCCCGGTGCTGCCCGCCTCGCGCGAACGCGACGTGTCACCGCGGGCGAACCGCTCGAACACCTCGGGCAGGACGGTTTCGGGAATTCCTGGACCGTTGTCGGCGACGGTGAGCGCCACCTGTCCATCCTCAGTGGACAGTCGGGTGGTGACCGTGGTGCCGGGCGGGGTGTGCGTACGCGCGTTGTTCAACAGGTTGAGCACGACCTGGTGCAGCTGATCCGAATCGCCGACGACGAGCAGCGGTTCGGGCGGGACGTCCAGCAGCCACCGGTGGTCCGGACCTGCCGCATGCGCATCGGCGACGGCGTCGGCCACCAGCCGGGTCAGATCCACCGGCGCGTGCACCCGGTTCCGCCCGGAGTCCAGGCGTGCCAGCAGCAGGAGCTCCTCGACGAGCGTGGTCATGCGCGCGGACTCGGACTCGACGCGGCCCATCGCGAACGCGATCTCCGCGGGCACCTCGTCCGCACTTCGCCGGGTCAGCTCCGCGTACCCGCGGATCGCGGCCAGCGGCGTGCGCAGTTCGTGGCTCGCGTCGGCGACGAACTGGCGCACCCGGCTTTCGCTCGCCTGCCGCGCCGCGAGCGCCGCCGCGACATGCCCGAGCATGCGGTTGAACGCCGCGCCGACCTTGCCGACCTCGGTCCGCGGGTCGGTGTCGGCGTCGGGCACCCGCACCGGCAGGGCCACTTCACCGCGGTCCAGCGGCAACTCCGACACCTGCGACGCGGTGTGCGCGAGCCGGTCGAGCGGCCGCATCGTCCGCCGCACGGTCGCCGCGCCGATGGCACCGGCGAGCAGCAACCCACCCAGCGCGACCCCGCCGAAGATCAGCCCGAGCTGCCACAGCGTCGCGGTCACGTCGACCAGCGGCAGGCCGGTGATCAGCGTCGTGCCGGCGGGGGTGTGCACCGACACGACGCGATATTCACCGAGGTTGCCGAGGGAGACACTGTGGAAATGGCCGTTGGACGGCAGCTTGAGCAGCTCGTCGAGCTCAGCCTCGGGCACCGGCTTACTTGGGAACGGGTCCTCCGGGCTCGGCGGCACCCCGCCGAGCAGCACGCCCGCGCGGACCACGCCATCCCGTTCGATCAGCACGCCGAGGGTTCCGATGCCCTGGCCGGGCACGCGCAACGAGTCCGGCGGCCGTGGCCCCGTGGGGAACGACGGGGTGCCCGGGGGCGGGCCCCGCGTGCCCCGGTCGCTCGCTGCGGTGAGCCGGGCGTCGAGCTGGTGGAGGAGGAAGCTGCGCAGCGCGACCTCGGTGACCACGCCGACCACCAGGCAGACGACCGCGAGCAACACGATGAGCTGCGCGATCAGCTTTCCGCGCAGCGAGGAGGGGACGAACCGACGCCTAGGTTGCGGGCTTGAGGACATACCCCGCGCCGCGCATGGTGTGGATCATGGGCTCCCTGCCTGCGTCGATTTTCTTCCGCAGGTACGAAATATAGAGCTCCACGATGTTCGCCTGCCCGCCGAAGTCGTAGCTCCACACGCGGTCCAGGATCTGGGCCTTGGACAGCACCCGCTTGGGGTTGCGCATGAGGAAGCGGAGCAACTCGAACTCGGTCGCGGTGAGCGAGATCGGCCCGCTCCCGCGATGCACCTCGCGGCTGTCCTCGTCGAGCGTCAGCTCGCCCACGACCAGCAGGGACCCCTCGCGAGCCGCGACGACGTGGGAGCGGCGCAGGAGCGCGCGCAGCCGGAGCACGACCTCCTCGAGGCTGAACGGCTTGGTCACGTAGTCGTCGCCACCCGCGGTCAGGCCGGCGATCCGGTCCTCGACGGCGTCGCGTGCGGTGAGGAACAGGACCGGCAGGTGCGGCGCCTCGGCACGGAGCCTGGCCAGCACCTCGAGACCGCTGAGGTCGGGCAGCATCACGTCGAGCACGACGGCGTCCGGGCGGAAGTCACGCGCGGTGCGGACGGCCTCGGTTCCGTTGCCCGCGCTGCGGATCTCCCAGCCTTCCATGCGCAGCGCCATCGACATCAGCTCGGCGAGCGTCTCCTCGTCGTCGACGACGAGGACGCGTACGGCCGAGCCGTCCGCGTGCCGCAGATCGGCCTTGGCGGGGCCGGACGCCATCGCGTTCATGCTGGTCATGGTCCCATCATGCGGTGCCGGTGTGAGCCGTGCCTGTGCGCGATCTGTGCGTTCGCTGTGAACGCGCGGGTGCACAGCGTGCGCCCACCTCGTACACAGGCCGCACACAGAAAGGGTGCCGAACCTGGCCGCCGTGAGAGCTTGCCCGTGAACCGGGCGCCGAACTTCGGGAGAGGACACGATGACTACCGAGCCGACGACCACCCAGCAGGCTCCTCCGGCCTGGGGAGACCCGCAGCCGCCCGCGCCGAAGTGGTCCGGCAAGAAGACCGCGATCGCGGTGGCCGTCGCCGTCGTGATCGCCGCGGCCGGCGGGGTCGCGATCTACGCCGGCACCTCCGGCGCCGGCAACAGCGCGCAGCAGGGCTTCGGCGGCCCCGGCGGCGGCCGCGTGATGTTCAACGGCGGCGCGATGGCCGGGCTGGAGGCCCTGCGAGACGCGCTCCACGGCGACTTCACCGTGGAGCAGAACGGCAGCTACGTCACCGAGCGGATGCAGACCGGTCAGGTCACCGCGCTGAGCGCCACGTCGATCACGGTGAAGAGCGCCGACTCCTACACGCAGACCTACGCGATCGACTCGGCCACGGACAAGGCGAGCAACCTGGCCACTGGTTCGACCGTGACCGTGGTGGCGAAGGTGTCCGGCGGCTCGGCGACGGCGATGAGCATCACCGACGGTAGCCAGGCGCAGCGGGGCGGCTTCCCCGGCGGCGGCCAGCAGGGCGGCGGTCCGCGGCAACCGTAGGGTTCGTCGAACTGACCGGACGGTGCCCGCTTCCGTGTCCAGCGGAAGCGGGCACCGGCATGGTCACCGGTTCGCGCCCGGGAACTCTGGGTCCACTGTGGTCAATAACACACGAACGTCAATAATCGCGTTGGTTACGCGAGGTCGAACTGGCCCGCCTTCACGCCGGCGAGGAAGGCGTCCCACTCGCCCACGTCGAACACGAAAACCGGGCTGGCCTGCAACTTCGTGTCGCGCACGCCCACCAGACCGCTACTGCCCAGGTTGACTTCGACACAGTTGCCGCCATTGGGCTCGCTCGCGAAAGATTTCTCCCACCGGCCCTCATCGAACAGCGCTGCGGCCGTCTCCGGGTCGTAAGCCAGGGGGCGCGGGTATTCCGCCATGGGTCTTACCTCCGTGCGTTCTTCCGGCACCGGCCTGCGCAAACGGCCTAGGCGCCTGGTGCTTGTGGACCTGGGCAGGTCCAGTCGGGTGAGCCAAGGATTGACCACTCGACACCGGGATTATTCCAGGAGTAGGATTAATCACGTCAACCGGGGGTACAAGCCCTTGTGACCGAGCTCCTGCCTCACCAGGCCGGGCAGCCATCCTTGCGGGGAGGTTCATCGTGTTCGGAGCAGCCGCGGGCAGCACGCTCACGGTGTCGCCACCGGCCCCCTTCATGGTCGTCGGCCGGATCGACGGGCACGAGAAGGCGGTCGGCGTCGCCACGCCGGCCGAAGCGCTCGCCCAGATGCTCGACTGGCTCCGCACGGACGCGAACGCCGCGTTCGTCTGGTATCTGCGAGAGGACTGGCCCGAGCCGGTGACGCTGATCGGCCGGCCGGCGAGCGGTGTCGTCGGGGAGACTCGGCGCAGTGCTCACCTGTTCCACGTGCGTCCCGGCGTCGCACTGCACGGCTCGATCACGGCGCGGTGCGGAACCGAACTCTCGCTCACCGACATCGAATGGCTGCGCCTTGGCGCCGGAATGCCGTGCGAGTGCTGTCTCGTCACGGGTGCCCGGCACGAACTGGGAAGGATGGGCCGATGACCGTCAGGATCGGTGACGTGACCACGGTGAAACGGCGACGCGACCGCGACGAGGACGAAGCCCGCACCGGGTTCGCGGACCGGCCCAGGCCGACGATCACCGGCGGCCTCCGGCGGCAACGGCACAGCTGGTGGTACCACCTCGAATTCGCGCTGCTGAAGTCCCACGCCTGAGAATCCCGGCTGGGCAAGGTACGTCAGAAGCGCTGGCCCATCTCCGCGCGATAGGACTCGGCCATTTCCTTGAGGAACTCGCGGGTCTCCTGGCGTTCCAGCGCGGCGCCGCGAAGCCTGTCCCAGCCGTCGACGAAGAGCTGGAAGTCCTTCTGGTCGTCCAGGTAGATACCGCCGGCGGAATGCTCGATGTAGACGAAATCCCTTGTGCGGTCAGGGAAACGCATGATGGTGAAGTCGTTGGGCACGGCCGCCAGGCGGGCCTCGAACGTCAGCACGTGGATGTACACCCGCTGGCGCCGGTCGAGTTCCATCAGGTGCTCGATCTGGTCGAGCATCACGGCCGGCGCCTTGCCGCCCGGCGCGCGCCGCAACGCGGCCTCGCTCAGGATGAACCGGTAGTAGGGCGGCTGCGGCTGGTCGAACACCGCCTTGCGGTCGAGCCGGTTGCGCACCAGGGAAGTCACGTCCGTGGCGCCGAACTCGGTGAACTGCTTGAGCATGTAGTGCTCGGACTGCAGCGGCCCCGGGACGCGCTCGCCGTGCCAGGTCATGATCTCCGCGGCAGCCGGTTCGAGATCGGTGAAAGTGCGGAACCAGTGCGGCACCACGGACCGGTAACCGGACCAGTGCCCGCGCTGCCCGGCCGCCGCACGGGCCAGGTTCATCAGCGCCTCGGACTCGTCCCCGTTGACGCCGAACGCATCCAGCATCGTCCGCACGTCGCCGAGCTTGACGCCGACGGCGCCCGATTCGATCTTGTTGACCTTGCCCTGGGTGCAGCCCAGCACCTCGGCCACCTGCTGCTGCGTCATCTTGGCCGCGGTACGGGCATGGCGAAGCTCGTTACCGAGCTGCTTGCGCCGCGAGGTAACGGTGCTAGCCATCGCTCACTTCCGGGGCCCCTCGACCTTTCACTCCAAGCTACGATCATAGGCCGTTGACGGTCCGTGATCACACACCGGATTGTCACAGTGACAGCCGCCAAGGATGGCAGGAAATCGCGCCGAACGCCAGTTACTCGCGCGTTCGCCGGGGCGGGCCCCGGCCGCGCTAGGGTTCGAAGTAGGCGAAAACGGAAGGCGGACAATGAGCAAGAAGGCAAGTATCGGGGTCACCGGGCTTGCGGTCATGGGCCGCAACCTCGCCCGGAACCTGGCCCGGCACGGCCACACCGTCGCCCTGCACAACCGTTCCGAGCAGCGCACGCGCGACCTGGTCGAGCAGTTCGGCGACGAAGGCGACTTCATCCCGGCCTACTCCGCGCAGGAGTTCGTCGACGCGCTGGAGCGGCCGCGACAGATCGTGATCATGGTCAAGGCCGGCGCCCCGACCGACGCCGTCATCGACGAGTTCGCCCCGCTGCTGGAGAAGGGCGACGTGATCGTCGACGCCGGCAACGCACATTTCGCGGACACGCGCCGCCGTGAAGCGGCGCTGCGCGAGCGGGGGCTGCACTTCGTCGGCACCGGCGTCTCCGGCGGTGAGGAGGGTGCGCTGCACGGGCCGAGCATCATGCCCGGTGGCTCCAAGGAGTCCTACGAGTCCCTCGGCCCGCTGTTCGAGGACATTTCGGCCAAAGTGGACGGTGAGCCGTGCTGCACGCACATCGGCCCCGACGGCGCCGGGCACTTCGTCAAGATGGTGCACAACGGCATCGAGTACGCGGACATGCAGTTGATCGCGGAGTCCTTCGACCTGCTGCGCGGCGCGCTCGGCCACTCGCCGGCGCAGATCGCCGACGTGTTCCGCACGTGGAACACCGGCCGGCTCGACTCGTACCTGATCGAGATCACCGCCGAGGTGCTCGCGCACACCGACGCCGCGACCGGCAAGCCGTTCGTGGACATCGTGACCGACCAGGCCGAGCAGAAGGGCACCGGCCGCTGGACGGTGCAGACCGCGCTGGATCTCGGGGTGCCGGTCAGCGGGATCGCCGAGGCTGTCTTCGCGCGTTCCCTTTCCGGCAGTGCCGACCTGCGGGCCGCCAGCCGAGGCCTGCCCGGCCCGTCCCGCGCGCCGCTGACCGGTGCGGCGGCGGAGAGCTTCGCCGACGACGTCGAGCGCGCGCTGTACGCGTCGAAGATCGTCGCGTACGCGCAGGGCTTCAACCAGATCCAGGCCGGTGGCGCCGAGTTCGGCTGGGACATCGACCTCGGTGCGGTGGCGAAGATCTGGCGCGGCGGCTGCATCATCCGCGCGAAGTTCCTCGACGACGTGTCCGCCGCGTTCGCGGCCGAGCCGGGCCTGCCGACCCTGCTGACTTCCGGCGACTTCCGCAAGGCCGTCGAGGACGCGCAGGACTCGTGGCGTTCGGTGGTCGCGACGGCGGTCCGGCTGGGCATCCCGGCGCCCGGGTTCTCGACCGCATTGGCCTACTACGACGGTCTCCGCGCGGAACGGCTCCCGGCCGCACTCGTGCAGGGGCAGCGCGACTTCTTCGGCGCGCACACCTACCGCCGCGTCGACCGGGAGGGCTCGTTCCACACCGCGTGGGCAACCTCGGACCGCCCGGAGTCCCCAGCCTGATGGGTCTTGCGGGGCCTTGCCGTGAGGGGGTCCCCCACAGCCGTAAAGGGCATGAGGGGCCCCCTCACGGCGCGGTCAGCGTGCTGAGTATCGCCTTGAGTTCGTCCTCGGCGGCGGCCTTGGTGATGCCGAGGCCGGTGAGCACCTCGTAGGCCGGGCCTTCGGCCTGTTCGAGCAGGCCGAGCAGGATGTGCTCGGTGCCGATGTAGTTGTGGCCCAGCCGCAGGGCTTCCCGGACGGTGAGTTCGAGCGCCTTACGGCTGGCCGCGCTGAACGGGATGCGCTCGGGCACGGTCCCGGCGGGCGGCGGCAGCACAGCCGTGACCCGCTCACCGAGCGCGGCGGGGGAACCACCCAGCTTCTCGATGATCCTCTGCGCGAGGCTCTCGCGCTCACCGATCAGGCCGAGCAGGATGTGGGCGGGGCCGATCTCGTCGTTGCCCACTCCGCGGGCCGCTTTCCCGGCCGTCTCGAGGGCCCGCTGGGTGCGCACGGTGAAACGGCTGTAATCCACCTCGTCGGAACTCCTGGGGACGAAGCGTTTCTGTGCCGCCTGCTTCGAAACGCCCATGCTGGTACCGATTTCGGACCAGGACGCACCGGATCGCCTTGCCTGGTCGACGAAATGGCCGATGAGGTGATCGGCGACCTCGCCGACCTGCTCGGCCACGAGCATCGCGTCGGACAACTGCTGGAGGGCGCCCGCCCCCGGGTGCTGGTTCTTCACGGACTCGATCAGATCGTCGAGTTTGACGGGATTGGTCATGCGTCAACTCTAGGTTGACGATCCGGTTGCGTCAACCTAGAGTTGACGATCATTCGTCGCCGAGCATGGCCTTACCCGTCCGGCGATAACGGACCTTAGGGCTTCTGATCGACTCGCCGACAACATCCACCGTGCCTTCATTCCGCAGGATGCGCAGCCAGCGCGCGACCGTTTTTCCGGACATGCCAAGCCGTTCTGCGATTTCAGCTCTGGTCAACTCAGCGGCACCCAGCGCTTCGAGCACTTCCCGGCGACGATCAGCCCTGGCTCCCGGTGCGGCTCCCAGCGCGGAAGAGGAAACGAGTTCGTAGCGGGCCCAGCGACGGCTCCCCGTTTGCACCACCAGACCCCGTGCCACCAGATCACCCAACTCGGCAGTGGCCTGGCGCGAGTCGGCTCCGCGAGCGAAGCAGGGCCTTCGCGTGCGATCGAGCGCAGGCACTTCCGCGACGATCACGTCCACCCCTTCGAACCGATGCGTCCTTATCAGAGGCCGAAGTGGCGGATCCATTTCGCCGGCACAGACCGCACCGAGATCCGCAACCATCTTGGCGGCGTTCCGGACGCCGGACGCCCGGAACCCGGACATCTCGTCAAGACCGAGGATCAGCATCCCGCCGCGTGTGTTGGCGAACGCGGACAAGGTATCGCGGACCGATCGAGGCAGCCTGTCCTCGGCCCGTTTCGCTTCTACGTCCGCATCGTCCGCCCCGAGCGCGCGCAGGTTCTTGACGACGTCCCCGAGCTCCTCGTCCAGCACTGCCACTCCTACATGCTCACTAACATGCTCATCATGGCACAGTGAGCATGCTCTGGTGAGCATGCTGGCCACGCGCCTCGCGCTCAGCCGAACGGCAGCCCGACGTAGTTCTCCGCCAGGCTGGTCGCCGCTGCTCGCGATGACGCCGTGTACCGCAGTTGGGAGAGCTGGAGACGGCGCTGGAAGTCGCCGCCGTCGGGGTCGATGTGCAGCATCGAGGTCATGTACCAGGAGAAATGCTCGGCACGCCACACCCGCCTCAGGCAAGTGTCCGAATAGGACTCAGCCAGCTCGCTTCGCCCGTGTTGCAACAGGTCCACGAGCGCCCGGGACAGCACCCGCACATCCGCGACGGCCAGGTTCATGCCTTTCGCCCCGGTGGGCGGGACGATGTGCGCCGAGTCGCCGGCCAGGAAGAGGCGGCCGTACTGCATCGGCTCGGCGACGAAGCTGCGCATGGGCGTGATGCCCTTGTCCAGGATCGGGCCCTCGCTCAACGAGAAACCACCGGCGGTCTCGAGGCGCGCCGAGAGCTCCGACCAGATGCGGTCGTCCGACCACTCCTCGATCTTCTCGTCGACCGGAACCTGCAGGTACAGCCGCGTGATCTCCGGGGAACGCATGCTGTGCAGGGCGAAGCCACGCTCATGGTAGGTGTAGATCAGCTCCTCGTGCGAGGGCGGAGTCCGCGCCAGCACGCCGAGCCAGGCGAACGGGTACTCGCGATCCACCGCCTTCAGCCCGGGCATCGACGGCCGGCTCACCCCGTGGAACCCGTCGCAGCCCGCGATCACGTCGCAGTCCAGCACGCGCGACACACCGTCCGCGTCGCGATAGGTCACCCGCGGCCGATCTTCGATCCCGTGAAGCTCCACATCGGACACTTCGAATTCGACCGGATAGCCCTTCGCCTCGTGTGCGGCGATGAGGTCCTTCACGATCTCCTGCTGGCCGTACACCGTGATCGTCTTTTCGGTCAGTTCGGACAGCGCGATCCGGTGGTCCTCGCGATCGAACCGGAGCGAGAAACCGTGATGCGGCAGCCCTTCCGCATCGAGCCGGGCGCCGACCCCGATCTCCCGCAACAACTCGACCGTCGGATGCTCGCACACCCCCGCACGCACGCGCCGTTCCACGTACTCACGGCTGCGCGCCTCGATGACGACGGCGTCGATACCCTCGGAGTGCAGCAAGTACGACAGCAGCAAGCCCGCCGGCCCCGCGCCGATGATGCCCACCTGTGTCCGCGCCACGTGCAACCTCCCTGGCCTCGTCGTCCGGCCCCCAGCATGGATTGCGAGCGCCGAAAACGCAGTCGCCCTTCCACTGGCTAGAAGTCCGGCTGGCGCGTCGCCCTCGGCGCGCCGAGCCTGCGGGAGATCCCGCGCGCGGCCGCGCGGACCGCCGGCACCAGGGTGCGCGGTTCGGTACCTGCCGCCGGCACGACGATCGAGATCGCCGCCACGACACTGTCCTGGTGCCCGTATACGGGCGCCGCGACCGATAGCGACACCAGCTCGACCTGCCGGTCGCTGATCACGAACCCGTCGCGCCGCACGTCGGCCAGCACCCGGCGCAGCTGTTCCGGCGCGCAGATCGTCTTCGGGGTGTACGCCTTCAACGGTCCGGCGAGCACCTTCTCCTGCACCTCGGCCGGGGCGTGCGCCAGCAATACGAGCCCGACCCCGGTGGCATGCGCGTCCAGCCGGCTCCCGACCCGCGACAGGATGCTGACCGCGTTACGCCCGGAGATCCGCTCGACGTAGACCACCTCGGGCGCGTCGAGCACGGCGAGTTGCACGTTCTCGTGGGTCGCCTCGTACAGGTCTTCGAGATACGGCATCGCGGCTTCACGCAGGCCCATCCCGTGCGAGAGCGACGCGATCTCCCACAACCACAGGCCGACGCGGTACTGCCCGTCCTCCTGCCGCTCCAGCGCGCCGCGCCGGGCCAGCTCGCCGACTATCCGGTGCGTCGTGGACAGCGGCAGGCCGGTCCGGCGGCTCAGCTCGGACAGGCTCAGCGACGGCCTGTCCGGGGTGAACGCGCCGAAGACGTCGAGCACCCGGTCGACGACCGAAGGCGCCTTTGCCGAGGTGTGCCGCATCAGACCAGCATACGGTCAGCCCCAGACCACAGCCGCCGTTTCGACGATGCGCTCCAGCTTCGCCTTCTGCTGGTCTTCGGTGAGGTCGTTGCCCTCCTCCGTCGAGGAGAACCCGCACTGCGGCGAAAGGCAGAGCTGGTCGATGTCGACGTACTTCGACGCCGCCTCGATGCGCTGCCGCAGCGAGTCGACGCTCTCCAGTTCGCCGCGCTTCGTGGTGACCAGGCCCAGCACGACGTACTTCCCCTTGGGCACGAAACGCAGCGGCTCGAACCCGCCGGAGCGCTCGTCGTCGAACTCGAGGAAGTACCCGTCCACGTTGAGCTCGTTGAACAGCGCGTCCGCGACGAAGTCGTACCCGCCCTGCGCGACCCACGAAGAGCGGAAGTTGCCGCGGCACAGGTGCGTCGTGACGGTCATGCCGGCGGGTTTGCCGGCAAGCGCGGCGTTCATCGTCTTGATGTTGCGCACGTGCTGCTTGTCCGGATCGCCGCCCATCTTCGCGACCATCGCGCGCTGCTCGGGGTCGTTGAGGTAGGCCAGGCTCGTGTCGTCCAGCTGCAGGTACGTGCAGCCGAGGGAGGCCATGCCCGCGATCTCCTTGGCGTACGCCGCGGCGAGGTCCTCGTAGAACTGTTCGAGGTCCGGGTACACCGACTCGCTGACCGCGGCCCGCCCGCCCCGGTAGTAGATCATGCTGGGCGAGGGGATGGTCTGCTTCGGCGTGATCCGAGCGTCCACAATAGACTTCAGGAACTCGAAGTGCCGCCCGAAGATGACGCCGTCGAGGCCCACCTTCGCGTCCACCTTCAGCCCGGCCGGGTTGAACTCGATGTCCCCGGCGGCGTTGTGGAACCGCACATGCAGCTTCTCGTCGCTCTTGCTGATGCCGCGCAGCTGGTAGATGAAATCCATATGCCAGGACGCGCGACGGAACTCTCCGTCGGTGGCGGACTGCAGGCCGGCGGATCGCTGCAGTTCGACGACACCACGGATGGCCTCGTCCTCGACGGCGCGCAGCCCGTCGGCGTCGATCACTCCCTTGGCGAAGTTCTCCCTCGCCTCGTGCAGCTTCGCGGGGCGCAGCAGGCTACCGACATGGTCGGCGCGGTACGGAGGTGTAGTGCGCGGAGTCATGCTTCGATCCTGGTGTCTGACACCGCCGGAAGGCAACTCTTCGCCGGCGCTGCGCCGTGAAGGACCTCCGCCCCGGCGAGATCCTTCACGGCCGAGCATCACGACGGCGGGGCAAGGACGACGACGGAGTTGTGCCCGCCCATCCCGAGTGAGGACTTCACCGTCAGCCCGTCCCCGATCGGGGTCCGGCCGTTCAGCAACTGCGGGTGTCCCGGCGCCACGGTCGGCGGGGCAGGGATATAGCCGCGATCGTAGGCGAGCGCGGCCGTCGCCATCTCGACCGCTGACGCGGCACCCTGGCAGTGCCCGACCAGCGGCTTCATCGAGTAGATGCCCGTCTCGGAGCCGAAGAGCTCCTCGAGCATGGTCGCCTCCGCCCGGTCACACTGCTTCGTGCCCGGACCGTGCGCGTTGAGGTAGCGCACGGCCGAAGCGGGCACGCCCGCGTTGGCGAGCGCATCGCGGAAGCAGCCGCGGACGTGCTCCAACCCCGGTTCGATCGACGTCACGTGGTGCCCGTCATGGGACATCGCGCCACCGAGCGTCAACGCGTAGGGCCGGTCGGCGCGCTTCGACAGCACGAACGAAACCGCGGCCTCCCCCATGCAGAACCCGCGGCTGCCCTGCTGGAACGGGCGGCAGGCGTCGAGCGGGTCGACGTCGGTGATCGCGACCCCGAGCCGGACGAAGTGCAGCACGTTCTCCGGCACCAGCGACAGGTCCGTCGCGACGAACACCACATCGTCGACGATCCCGGCGTCCAGCCACGCCTTCGCGGTGAGCAGACCCGCGTTGCCGGAGGCACACATCGCCGACACGTTCATCGCGGGACCGTGAAAGTCGTGGTCCTGCATGAACGTCGACATCGGCGTCGAGGGCATGAGCGCCAGGTACTCCCGTGGCGTCAGGTCACCGTTGCGGGTCAGGTAGAACTCCCGCCACAGGTCCACCTCACCCAGCACCACGGCGTGCAGCAGGCCGACCTGCCTGCCCGGGGTCCAGCCCCGCTCATGCGCGTCCTCGATCGCCTCCCGCGCGGCGGCTCGCATCGCGCGCGCGAAGCGGCTCGGGCCGTCGGCCGGGTCGCCCCCTTCCGGGACTCTCGCGACCCAGGCCGCCTCGTCCCGGTTGGGCCCGTAACCACCCAACAGACTGGCCGCGTGCTTGCCGTCGGCGAGACCCTCCCATAACAGTTCGCGTCCCCAGCCGTAGCCGGTGACCGCTCCGATTCCACAGATACCGATCTCTCGCGAATTCATCACACTCGCCCCTCCTGTTCGTTACCTCTACGATCCGTTCGGAGCAGAACGGACCTACAGGGCCAACGACCAGCGGCTTCACCTCACTTGCCGTGGCAAGCTGGAAGCGACGGGAAGGGTGCTTTCGGTCCACAGTCGTACCCCGAACGGAGCAACAGCAGACCTCGGAGAATTCGGCGGATCGGACGGACCATGGACGCAAACGCCAGCAGCGCGGAGGGTCCTGCCACAGTGTCGCTCGAACAGGAGCAGGTCATCGACCTCGCGTTGTCGGCAGGCCACGGGGTGGTCTGGTCGCTGGACCTTGCCAGCGGCCGGCTGTCCTGGCGGCAGGGGCTCGACGATGTGCTCGGCCTGCCGGGCTCGGACGAGGCGGCGATCCGGGCACGGCTGGCGGAACTGATCAACCCGTTCGCCGTCGCCGTCCGCAGCACGGACGTCTGGGAGGACCTCGAACTGGAGAAGTCCTACCTGACCGAGATCGGCGAGACACGCTGGCTCCGGTTGACCGCCAGGCGCGACGGCGGTCGCCTCTTCGGCATCGCGCACGACGTCACCGACCGGCACGAGGAGCGCCGCGAACTCGCCGACCTGGCCGACCGCTACCGACTGCTGGTCGAGATGAGCCCGGACATCATCGTCGTGCACCAGGACGGCGCGATCGTCTACGCCAACCCCGCCGCGGTGAAGTTCGCCGGCGGGGACTCGCCGACGGCGCTGGTGGGCAACCCGATCGTCGATCATGTGGATCCCGGGTCGCAGGCGGACATGTTCGGCCGGCTCAGGCACCTGACGGTGCCCGGGGCGACTTCGGAACCGGCGGAGGCGACGCTCGTCCGGCCCGACGGCACACGCGTCTGGACGGAGCTCGTCTCGGTCCGGACCACCTGGGAGGGGCGCCCCGCTTTTCAGGTGGTGCTGCGCGACCTCCGCCCGCAGAAGGCCGCCGAGGCGGCGCTGCGTTATCAGGCCGCGCTCGTCGAGCACGTCAGTGACGCGATCGTCGCCACCGACGCGGAAGGCCTCGTGACCAGCTGGAATCCGGCCGCCGAGGCGATCTACGGGCTGCCTTCGGCGGGTGCGCTGGGCCGCCACGTCGGCGAACTGGTCGGTGCCCCGCTGGATCCGGCCGCGGTGCTGCGGGACGGCGGGGTGAGCCAGGAGACGCACCGCGCGGCGGACGGGACGGCGCTGAGCGTCCGCGTGTCGGCGGCCGAAATGGACGGCGGCTTCGTCCTCGTATGCGCCGACGAAACCGCGCGCCGGAGGGCCGAGCGGCAGTACAGCACGGTGGTCGCGGCACTGGACGAAGGTGTGCTCGTGATCAGCTCGAGCGGGCTCGTGATCGCGGCGAACCCGGCCGCGGAGCGGATCCTCGGCGTGCCGGCGCCGGCGATGATCAGCTCTTCGCCGCATGAATGGCCGATCTACGACGAGTCCGGGCAGCGGATGTCGCCGAGCGAGTACCCGTCGGCGCAGGTCCGCCGCACCGGGATCGCCCAGCACGGCCGGGTGCTGCGAGTGCTGCGGCGCGATGGGCGCAACGTCTGGCTTTCGGCCTCCTGCCGCGCGTTGACGCCCGAGGACAGCGACCTCAGCGCCTACGTGCTGTCCTTCACCGACATCACCGAGCGCCGGGCGATCGGCGAACGCCTTGAACACGACGCGACGCATGACCCGCTGACCGGGCTGGCGAACCGGAACCTCGTACTGAACGAGCTGACCGCGCGGCTGCGCGGCCGGCGCCGCACCTCGACCGCGGTGCTGTTCATCGATCTGGACAAGTTCAAGGTCATCAACGACTCCCTCGGCCACGCCGTCGGCGACCGGGTGCTCAAGATCGTCGGTGAGCGGCTGCGCCGGGCGGTGCGCCACGAGGACGTCGTCGGTCGGCTCGGCGGTGACGAGTTCGTCGTGATCGCGTCCGGGGTACACGGTGAGCCGGAGGCACGAGCGGTGACCGAGCATCTGCGCGAGTCGGTGACCCAGCCGGTCACGGTCGGCGGCCGGCAGTTGCATGTGGACGCGTGCGTCGGCATCGTGCTCGCCGCGGACGGCGATCCGCGGGCCGCGGACGATCTGCTGCGCGACGCGGATGTCGCGATGTACCAAGCGAAAACGCGGGGCCGCAGCCGGTACGAGTTCTTCAACGTGGAGCTGCGCCGCCAGATGCAGCGGCGCCTGCGGCTCGAGCAGGACCTGCGCGACGCCGTGCGGCTCGGCAAGCTCTGGACCGCGTACCAGCCGGTCGTCGATCTGCGCACGAACCGGATGGTCGCGGTCGAGGGGCTGCTGCGGTGGACGCATCCGGTGCACGGCGCCGTGCCTCCGATGGAGTTCATCCCGCTCGCCGAGGAAAGCGACCTGATCAACCAGCTGGGCTCACACGTGCTGCGGGTCACCACGGCGGAGCTGGCGGCGCGTCGAGCCCGCGGGCTCGACGTCGACCTCAAGATCAACCTGTCGACCCGCCAGCTCGACGATCCCGGGCTCATCCCGGAAGTCGAGCGCACGCTGCGCACCACCGGCCTGCCGGCGAACGCGCTGTGCCTGGAGATCACCGAGAGCGCGCTCATGCGGGATTCGGCGCTGGCAAGCGAAGCTCTGACCGCGCTGCGCGAGATCGGGGTCCGCCTGGCGATCGACGATTTCGGCACCGGTTACTCGTCACTCGCCCAGCTCCAACGGCTCACTTTGGACACTCTCAAGATCGACCGCTCGTTCGTGCTGGAGCTCGGCGAATCGGCCGACGCCGAGGCGATCGTGACGAGCATCATCGCGATGGCGCACGCGGTGCACCTGACCGTGGTCGCCGAAGGGGTCGAGAACGAGACGCAGCTGGACCTGCTCCGGGACCTCGGCTGCGATCAGGCCCAGGGTTACTACCTGGGAAAACCCTTGCCCGCCAATGAGCTGTGGGGCTGAAGTCACGATCGCCCGATCACCTCGGCGACCATCTCCTCGATCTCGCCACGGGTGATCGTCCAGAGCGCCGCCGTCGTCCGGGTGCTCGACACGAAACTCATCAGCACGACGCCGCGGATCGCCGCGAGCACGGTGAGCATCACCGCGGCGCCCCTGGGTCTGCCGAGGAAATCGGGGACGGCCTGGTTGAGGATCTCGCTCATCCCCTCGGTGAGCTCGCTGTTGAACCGGTGCACGTGCTGGCGCAACTCGGGATCGGTGCGGCTGCCCAGCCACAGTTCCACGAGCGCGGTGAACGCCTTGCCGTCGTGCAGCTCCCACAACCGGTCCACCAGCGTCATCACGGTTTCCACCTCGGTGGGCCGGTGCGGTGGATCGGCGCGGAACTGCGCCAGGATCCGCCCCGTGGCGTGTTCGAGCCCGGCGACCACGAGTTCCGCCTTGGTGGGGAAATAGTGCGCCTGGGCGCCGCGTGTCACACCGGCGCGGGTGGCTATCTGCGCCGCGGTGACGTTGGCGTAGCCGAATTCGACGAGGCACTCGACCGTCGCCTCCAGCAGCGCTGTCCGGGTGGCCGCCCGCCGCTCCGCCTGGGTGCGCCGCTTAACGCCAGCCATCCGATCACTTTATCGGTACCGGGCAAGTCGGGATTTCCGTGTGCCGCAATGATCATCGTCGCTGCCCGCGCGATCCACTGGCCCCCGAGAAAGCGCTTTCGCGAACTGTCCATTCGCTACCGTGAGCGCCCCGGAAGGTTGCCCGGTAGGTGCTCGGCGAAACCCCGACCGCGGACTGGAAGTGCTGGCGCAACGAAGCCGCCGTGCCGAACCCGGCGTCCGAGGCGATCCGGTCCATCGCCAGATCCGTCTCTTCGAGGAGCTGGCGCGCCCGCTCGAGGCGTTGCTGGGTGAGCCATTGCAGCGGGGAGATGCCGACTTCCTCGCGAAACCGGCGGGTGAAGGTCCGCACGCTCATCGAATCCCGCGCGGCGAGCTCCCGAAGTGACAGTGGACGGTCCAGATGCCGCAACGCCCAGGAGCGCGCGCCGGCCGTGGAGGAACTGCGGGGTTCGGGTACCGGGCGCGAGATGTACTGCGCCTGCCCGCCTTCACGATGCGGTGCGACGATCGTGCCGCGCGCGACCTCGTTCGCGACGGTGGCGCCGTGATCACGGCGGATCATGTGCAGGCACAGGTCGATGCCGGCCGCGACGCCGGCCGAGGTCAGCACGTCCCCGGAGTCGGTGTAGAGCACGTTCTCCTCGACTTCGACCGCCGGGTACAGCGCCCGGAGGTCGGGTGCCGAGCGCCAGTGCGTGGTCGCGCGACGGCCGTCGAGCAGCCCGGCCGCCGCGAGCAGGAAGGCACCGGTGCAGATCGACGCGATCCGCGTGCCGGGGCGGATGCGGGCGAACGCGTCGGCCATGGGCCCGTCCAAGCGGCCGCCGGTCTGCGGCTGGTAGTCCCCTTTGGAGGACAGCACGATCACCGTGTCGGCCGCGGCGAGCGCCTCCGGCCCGCGCTCGACAGCGATCGTGAAGTCGGCGTCCGTGGGCACCTGGCCGGGGACGATCGTGCAGGTGACGATCTCGTAGAGGGGTGCGCCCGAGGCCGAGCGCGCGTTGCCGAACAGCTGGTGCACGATGCCGAGTTCGATCGGCAGCAGCCCGGGCCGGACAAGAGACGCGATACGGTGCATGGCCCGATCCTTGCACAACATGGCCTTCAAGCCACTGGTTGCGAGCTCAATCAGATCGCACGATGGTGGTCATGAAGGTTTTGTGGATCTACGCCCATCCGGAACCGCGGTCGCTGACCGGCTCACTGCGTGACGAGGGGCTCCGCGCGCTCACCGAGCTCGGCCACGAGTACCGGGAGTCGGATCTGTACGCGATGCGCTGGAACCCGGTCGTCGACCGCGAGGATTACGCGCTGGGCCCGGACGAGCGCCTTCTCGTCCCCGGCGAGTCCGCGGCGGCGTACGAATCGGGCCAGCTCAGCCCCGACATCCGGGCGGAGCAGGAGAAGATCGAGTGGGCCGATGCGCTCGTCCTGCAGTTCCCGCTGTGGTGGTACGGCCTGCCCGCGATCCTCAAGGGCTGGGTCGACCGGGTCTTCGTCAAGGGCTTCGGCTACGGGCTCACCGGCGACGGCGGGCGGGTCCTGCGGTACGGCGAGGGGAAGCTCGCCGGCAAGCGAGCGCTGGCGGCCATCACCATCGGCAGCCGCGCGATGCCGTTCGGCCCGCGCGGCATCAACGGGGCTTTGCCGGAGGCGCTGTTCCCCTTGCTGCACGGCACTTTCTGGTACACCGGGATGTCGGCGCTGCCGCCGTTCGCCGTGCACAGCTCGGACCGCGCGGGCGCGCCGGAGTTCGAGGCCGCCGCGAAGGGCCTGCGGGCCCGGCTGGAAACGCTCGCGACCGACGACCCGATCTCGTACCGCCCCCAGAACGGCGGGGACTACGACGAGGACCTGGTCCTGAAGCCGCACGTGGAGCCAGGCCGAACCGGGCTGGCAGTGCATACCCGCGGGTAGGGCCGGCCTGTCACGCGCCGGCGGCCCGAGTCCAGATCACGGCGCAGCCGCTCGATGCCGCGGGATACGGCCGCCGGGTCGGTTTGCGCGAGGGCGGAACAGTTCCGGCGCACCCCCGGGTCGAGGTACGCGCCGGGGCGTCGCCAGTAGGCCGGATACACGCCGTCCCGGAAATCCCACGGCACGGGCAGGGCGACAACGTCGTCCGCACCGAGCTCGTCCGCGATGTCCCCGGCTGACGGGCGCGCGAGCTCCAGCCGGGCGATTTCCGGGATGTATTCGCGCGTAAGCCAGTACTCGGCATGCAGGCGCGTGTCGTAAGCCAGCACGAGCTGGCAGTGCGCGACGCGGCGCAACTCGGCAAGCCCACCTCGCCAGTCACGCCAGTGGTGCACGGTCAGCACAGCCATCGCGACGTCCGCAGCCTTGTCCCGCAGGGGAAGGCGCTCAGCAACCGCCTGCACGGCGGGCGGAGCGCCAGGACGGCGCTGGCCGAGCATCTGCCGTGAAGGCTCGGCCGCCAGCACCGTCGCCGCGGGTTCGTATGACCCGGTTCCAGCTCCCACGTCGATGACCGAACCGGCCCCGCCCAGCGCGGCGGCGATCGCCGCCATCCAGCGGGGATCGGTGCGCCGACCGTGCGAGTAGGCACGCCCGATGTCGTCGTACACCTGCGATGACACGGCGTCATGCTGCCTGGTGGCGGATCGGCGGCCTCGGTGACGAGCACCCCGTGGTCGAGAGCGTCATGAACCGCACGCCGGATCATCGAGCGAGTGGCCACGGTCCGTTATGCCCGCGCGAATCCGCGAACGTTGTCCCCGTCCGCCTGCTCGTGGAACGCGACCGGTCGACGACGAACGCGAGGTGGCCACTGTCCTGTTACCCGTATTCGCGGGATGGAGCACCGAAAGCACGAGCCGCCCGCCAGGCACGAGGACACGGCCCGCCTCGCGCACTGCGCCCAGGTCGAACGAGTCCCCGGCAAACGGGAGGTCCGCCGCGTCGGCGACGACGTACTCACCCTCCGGGTGCGCATCCCGTGCGGCGCCGATCAGGGTCGGTGAGGCGTCCGCCTGCCCTGGTGCCGGGACGAGGCCGAACAAGTCGGACCGGTATCGCCAGTAGGAGTCCAGGCCAGGCGTGCGCGCCCAGGCGACCCAGTTCCTCGCTTGCGCTTCCCAAGCCTCGCTGGTCACCGCGCGAGCCTAAGGCCGATCCCGTCCGCCATCCAATCAGGACAGCGAAAAGCAGCGAGCCATCCGCGACAATCGAGCGATGACGGGCGACGACCGGCTCTGCGACTTCATAGACGACCTGCTGGCCATCCTCCGCGTCGGCGAACACGATGTCCTCTGGACTCGGTTCGACTCGGTCGACCAGGTCGTCGCAGAACTGGAGCAGCTTCGCGGCCGCATCAGCAACGGCGACGGGGCGGCGCGCCAAGAGTTCAGGATCCTGTGCCTGCCCACCGGCGCGATCGATGACATCGCCATCTCCAGTGGCTGGACCGAAAACTGGGTCAAGCTCGTCGACGGCAAGTACCGATCCGCGTTTCCGTGACAGGCCGTCGAGGGCTACTCCCGCCAGCCTGCGCGCCCCAGAATCTCGTCGATCACCGGCCGCTTCGCTTCGGCGTAGTAGTTGATGTCACGCCACTCGCGTTTCGCCAACTCCCGCTTGGTCGCGGCGTAGAGATCCCGGTCCGCTTCGCTGGCCCGCAGGCGATTCCGGAATGCGAGGTACCGGCGCGTTTCGAGATGGTCGGGTGGATAACAGTGCAAGTTCACCGGCTCGTCGGGCTCGCCGATCCGGAAGCACCGATGCTCCGGTTCGCGGACGCGCAGGTCGTAGCCCGCCGTTTCGAGATCGGGCAAGTACGCCTGCTCGTCGTCCGGATCGTCGATGCCGACGACGATGTCGACGATCGGTTTGGCGACCAGACCGGGGACCGAGGTGGACCCGATATGCTCGATCAACCGAGCACGGCCGCCCAGAATTTTCCGGAGCTCGGCGGCACGCCGTGCGAACCGGCTCGGCCACCCGGGGTCGTAGTCGACGAGGATGACCTTCGTGGGGCGCAACGGGTGGACGAGAATCGCGGACAGCTTGGCGTCATCGAGCGCATCGGACATCATCGCGACCTTCCAGTAGGCAGCAGACCAACATAGCGCGGCTCACGACCGCAAGCACCAAAAGCCGCTATCGAGGCTCAATTCAAATGTGATCCGACAGGTGACGTGCGACGGATGTCTGCCGCCTGGTCGGTGGTGCGCCGGACGGTCGTGGTGTCGCCGTCGGGCAGGTCGATGACCCAGTCGTGTCGGACACGTGCATGGTCACGGCACATGGTTCTTGCGCTCAACGGCGTAGGAAAACGTGGTGGAGGCATCGGGCGCACCTCGTGGCCGAGCACGACCATACTGTGTGACGGTCATCACGTCATGGGATGTCGAAAGGACGTCCGGGGCTCCGTCCTGGCTATGTCCGAACCCGAACACAGGGAGACTTGATCATGACCACGACCCACCGGCTCGAGCGCACCTACCCCGCCGACCCCACCACGATCTGGACGCTCTGGACCACCCCTGGCGGGATCGCCCGCTGGTGGGCTCCCGACGGGTTCACCACCACCGTCGACTCCCTGGACCTGAGCGAAGGCGGGGAACTGGTCTACACGATGACCGCAACCGCACCTGAGACGATCGAGTTCATGCAATCGGCGGGAATGCCACTGGCGACCGTGTCGCGCAAGCGCTTCACCCGCCTCGACGAGCCCACGACGCTGGCCTACGCCTCGCTAGTCGACTTCGTGCCCGACCGCGAACCCTACGAGTTCGGCACCGAGGTTGAACTGGCCGCGACCGACAGCGGAACCCGTGTCGTGATGTCTGTCGAACCGCTACACGATCAGACCTGGACCCAACGCCTCCTCGACGGGCGCGCCAACGAACTGGCCAACCTCGCCCGCATCCTCAGCACCTGACCCACCCCAGACACCGACCAAGGACAGCGCACGCATCCGGCGGCGACTGTCGGGCCTGTCATCCGGCAGGTGACGTGCGACCGGTGTCTGCCACCTGAGCATGGTGTCGCCCCCGGGCAGGTCGATTGCGATGGTCGTGTCGGACACGTGCACGGTCACGGTGTGGTGCTGGTGTTGCCGGCCGAGAGCGACCTTCTGGCCGGCCACGGTGATCACGCCCGTGTTAGACGCCCGACGCTGCACGGTGATCGGCTCGGTCGAGGGTCGCGGGACCGGCCCGAACCGGTCGCTGACGTCGGAGCCGGGTCGCTTCACCGGGTTCCAGGGGGTTGGGCCGGGTCCGCAGCAGCTCGCGGGTGGCCGGGTCGAAAAACAGCGCCGCAAGGAGATCACCTCAGCACGGACGAGTGGGGAAGGGGAGCAGAGCCGTGCCCCCACGGGACGGCACTCAGCGGTCAACCAAGGTCAACACCGGACAGCAGCATGCTCGACCCCGGACATGAAAAAACCGCCTTGACCTGGGCCAGAGCGGCTTCGTGGAGGGTGGCCAGGGCCGGGGTCGAACCGGCGACCTTCCGCTTTTCAGGCGGACGCTCGTACCAACTGAGCTACCTGGCCGGAAACGCCGGCTACGTGCCAGACGTTATTGCGACCCTGACGGGACTCGAACCCGCGACCTTCGCCGTGACAGGGCGACGCGCTAACCAACTGCGCCACAGGGCCTTGCTTGCACTGCGTACTCCCAACGGGATTCGAACCCGCGTTGCCGCCTTGAAAGGGCGGAGTCCTAGGCCGCTGGACGATGGGAGCTCGGCCGGTTTCGGCGAACCGACCGACCGCGCTCTCAGGTCCCCCCGGGAGCGATACCAGCATAGGGCACACCCCGAACGCCCTCCAACCCGGTATCCCCAAACCTCGCGGAACCCCGGCGAGCTGCGAAAACACCAGTCCCGCCAACGAGTTTGCGAGCAGTAGTGGCCGCGGTCACGCCGGCTGCCACTTATCGCTGCGCCGGGATCTGGCCTTCGTCATCAGGGACCAGACCGAGCATGTCCAGCAGTTGCGCGCAGTCCTCGGCATCCCTGGCGCCGGCGGCGACAGCCAGCCGAGCCCGCCGGACCTGATCATCGGACACCCTCGGCGCATCGGCGTGACCGGCGCGCTGAGACGGCACACCACCCAGACCGCCGGAACCCGTGTCGCCGCCTTCGCACCGAAGGAGGAACTGTCGCACTTCCGCAGAGCCGCTCATAGCTCCTCCAAAGACTTCGTGCCAGCAACTGGGCGCGAGGCTAGCCAGAGAAATAACGACACCACAGCCCCCCGCCGAGTGAACCTGCCCAGTCGCCGTGCCCACGCAGAGCCACGAAGCCGGATGAACAGGCGGCGACGACCAGATGACGCAGCGCCTGACTTTTTCCCGTTCACCACTCGCGAACTAGCCCACCGTCATGTAACAATCGAAGTGCTGACACACCCCCGGTCAGCGCCTGTGGAGATCCCCTCCGGCCCCCGCGTTCCTCCCCCTGGCGCGGGGGCCTCTCCTCTCCTACTCACCGCTTTGCGGTTTCGCGTTGACCTCATTGCTTCCGGGGGGCCGAGCCCCCGGGCCCCCGCGGTGCGAGCTCCTTCTGTTGGCGAGCGTGGGCGCCTTTTCGAATGACCAGCGCCGGGCCCGGCGTGAGTTCGGGTCGCGTCGGCGGTCTTGGGCTTCCGCAAACCCTCACCGCATTTGCAGCGGTCGGCGCCGGGCTCGGGGTCCCCTTGTCGCGTGCGGGTTTGGTGGGACGGGGGAGGATTACGTGATGGGAGTGCGGTTGGTTGGGAGTTGGCGGATAAGCTGCGAGGATTACGGGCAGTAGACCGACCGTTGCGATGTGTGGGTGGGGACGTGGCCCGGATGGAGTAATTCCGGCGGCGACACGGTGTGGTTCGGGTCACATTGGACATGGGGGCGTGACTCAACCGTTATCGTTGCCGGGTGCCTCTTCCATCACTAGGACGTCGCGGTAACACCAGAACCGACATGAAACCCGTCAACCCCGGGCGCCACCGGAACTCCCCGTCCCGGGAATCCGAGGTCGCGGCCGAAGATCACGAGCTCACCAGCTACCTCGCCGCACTCGCCCCCGAGACCGGACCGGAGAGCACCGGCACCGGCAAGCGCTTCGGCGAGGCGCAGGTGTTCCAGCTCCGCGTCAACCTCGTCGCGAGCGCCCAGCTGCGTGAGCTCGCCGACGAGCGCGGCACCTCTCCGCAGGCGCTGGCCCGCGACTGGGTCCTCGAGCGCCTGTCCTGGGAAGCGCAGGCCGCGTCCACCCAGCGACGGCAGTTCGCGGACCACACCGGGACCGCCCACACCGACCAGCACTTCTTCGACAAGAGCAAGAACTGGGCCTGACCCCGCCCGAAAGCCGCCGATTCCCCCGTCGGCGCTCCGGAAAACCCGACCCTGAAAACGAACAAGCCCCCGGCGGGAAAACCCACCGGGGGCTTGCAACGTTCTGCAGGAAGCGTCTCAGATGACGCGCACCTTCTGGGCCTGCGGACCCTTCTGGCCCTGCCCGACCTCGAACTCAACGCGCTGGTTCTCCTCGAGGGTGCGGAAGCCGCGCCCGTCGATCTCCGAGTAGTGCACGAAGACATCGCCCTCGCCACCGTCCTGGGCGATGAAGCCGAAACCCTTCTCGGCGTTGAACCACTTCACAGTGCCTTGCGCCACCGCTTTACTCCTCGTTACATCCGCATCGGGAACCGCCGCGACGGAACCCGGGCCGCCCCGGGCGGTTCCAACGAGACGAGCGAGAGCGCGGGTCCGGGCTCATGGCTCGCGTCAGAAGTTCCGCGAGTGTGAAGCCACGAACACGCAAAACGACGGCCTAGAGGCAGCCTACCGGGATCTGGCGAAATCGAAAGCCCTTCCACACCGGTTCCTCGATGTCACCGGAACGTCGTACGGCGAATGCTGTCCCCGCGGCCGCTCGGCCCGATACGCTGATCATCTGCGCCGATACCCGGGCGAAGGTGCGTGCTGTCACCCGTTCGGGTGTCAACGTGGGGAAGCCACGGAGCGTCTTTCGGGGCAAACGGGGAGAAGGGGCATCCACCGGTGAGCGTACTCAAGACCAGACGTCGCCTGTCAGTCGCAGTGATCACGCTCGGCCTCGCGGCCGCGCTCGGACTCGGCGCCTGCTCGGGCGATCCCACCCCGGCCCCCACCACTACCACCGGCCCTGCTGGCGGCAGCGGCCCCGCGGCGCAGGTCCAGCCGGCCAAGTTCACCACCCGGCCCACGGCCGGGGCCACGGACGTCGCCCCCGGCGACCCGGTCAACGTGTCCGTCGCCAACGGGGTGCTCCAGTCGGTCACCCTCACCAACACCGACGGCAAGCAGGTCTCCGGCCAGCTCACCGCCGACAAGCACGGCTGGATGGTCACCGAACCGCTCGGCTACGGCAAGACCTACACCTGGTCCGGCACCGCGACCGGGATGGACGGCAAGCAGGTACCGCTGACCGGTCAGTTCACCACCGTCACCCCGAAGCGCCAGATCTCCGGCCGGCTCAACGTCGGCGACGAGCAGACCTACGGCATCGCGATCCCGATCGCGCTCACCTTCTCCAGCAAGGTGACCGACAAGGCGGCCGCGGAGAAAGCGCTTTCAGTCGAGACGGCGCCGAAGACCGAGGGCTCCTGGGCCTGGCTGTCCGACACCCAGGTGCACTGGCGTCCCAAGGATTACTTCCAGCCGGGCACCAAGGTCACGGTGAACGCGAAGATCTACGGCGTCAAGATCGGCGACGGGACGTACGGCAAGCAGGACATCTCGTCCTCGTTCACGATCGGCCGCTCGCAGATCGTCAAGGGCGACACCCGCACCCACCGGCTGCAGGTGTTCCGCGACGGGCAGCAGATCGCGGACTACCCGGCCAGCTACGGACTCGACTCCGACCCCGGCCGGGTCACGCACAGCGGCACCCACGTCGTGATGTCGAAGCACTCGACGTACTCGATGAGCAACCCGCGTTACGGCTACACCGACGTGAACGTGCCGTGGGCGGTGCGCATCTCCAACAACGGCGAGTTCATCCACGGGCTGGCCGCCTCGGTATGGGCCCAGGGCAAGAAGAACGTCTCGCACGGCTGCGTCAACCTGTCGCCGGCGCGCGCCAAGGAGTACTACGACGGCGTGCTGATCGGCGACCCGGTGGAGATCACCGGCAGCACCCAGCAGCTGGGCCCGAAGGACGGCGACTTCTCGGACTGGACCTATTCCTGGCAGGACTGGACCAAGCTGTCCGCCCTGAACGCCTGACTTCCTACAACGCGTGGCCGTCGAGGTCTTCCTCGGCGGCCGGCGTGTACTGGATCCGCTCGGTGATCACCTGCTCGTCGAGGAACGCGGGCACCGGGGTCAGTTGCTGGGTCATGTCGTCGAGCAGCCGCGCGGCATCCGCCATGCCGGGGATCTCGTTGCGGTCGGTCATCGCCGCCCTCTCGTAAGTTGCGCTGCCGCCCATCTTGCCGTGGCCGAGATCACGACTCAACGCCAGATTTTCCTGAAATACCCGACAGTCGGTGAACGATGCACATGGTGGAACCACGTGACGGTTCAGCCGATCACCGTTCCGGCGCTCGCCGGACGATATCCGAAGAGGAGGAAGTCCATGGTGTTCACTGTGCTGCTCGTGGAGGGTGGCCTGGCGTTCGGTATTGCGGCGGCGCTGGCGGCGTGGTCGCGACGCCACTTCGCTCCTCGCACCGCCGAGACCTCGGCCGAGTAGGCAAAAGGCAGGGCCGCACCTCCGCTGGAAAGGTGCGGCCCTTTTCGTTGTCTCAGTGCCTCAGCTCGACGCGGCCAACCCCTGCGCCGGTGCGGCCTGGACCTCGATCCGTGCCATCGGTACCCGGGCGGTCTCGGGGATCCGCATGATGGGCACGAGTGCGATCGCGGCGGCGACCATCAGGTAGAAGGCCGGCCAGTCTTCGTTGCCCGTCCCGTGGATCAGCGCGGTGACAACCACCCCGCAGGTACCGCCGAAGATCGACGTCGAGACGTTGTACCCGATCGCGAACGAGCCGTAGCGCACGCGCGTCGGGAACATCGCCGGGAACGTCGAGCCGATCACCGCGAGCATCAGCACCAGCAGGATCGCCACCACGAGGAACCCGATGATGAGCAGCGCGAGGCTCCCGCTCTGCATCAGCTTGATCGACGGGTAGCTCAGCACGATGAACCCGATCGCCGCGGTGAGCAGCAACGGCTTCCGGCCGATCCGGTCCGACAGCGCGCCCAGCGGCGCGATCAGCGCCATCTGCACGATCTCCACCCCGATGATGATCAAGGTGGACGTGTTGTCGTTGATCTTCAACGTGTCCGTGAAGTACGTCGGCATCGTGGTCAGCAGCATGTAGTCCGCGATGTTGAGCAGCAGCACGATCCCGATGAGGTTCAGGATCATCCGCCAGTTGCCGACGAGCGTCTCCTTCAGCGGCGCCTTCTCCGCCTTCTCGCCGGCCTTTTCCAGCCGCTGGAACTCGGGCGTGTCCTCGAGCTTCGTGCGCAGGTAGAGCCCGACGAGACCGATCGGCAGCGCGACGAAGAACGGGATCCGCCAGGCCCAGCTGTCGACCTGCTGGGCGGTGAACGACAGCGTCACCGCGAGCACGACGACGTTGCCCAGCACGTAGCCGGCCAGCGTGCCGAACTCGAGGAAGCTGCCGAAGAACCCTCGACGACGGGTCGGCGCGTACTCCGCGATGAACGTCGCGGCGCCACCGTATTCACCACCGGTGGAGAAGCCCTGGATCAGGCGCAGCAGCAGGATCAGGATCGGCGCGCCGAGACCCGCCGAATAGCCGCCCGCGTAGGTGGGCAGGCAGCCGACCAGGAACGTGCAGCCGGACATCAGCAGGATGGTGATCGCCAGGACCTTCTGGCGGCCAAGCTTGTCACCCAGGGGGCCGAAGAAGGCGCCCCCGAACGGGCGCACCACGAAGCCGATCGCGACCAATGCGAGCGATTTCAGGACGGCGTTGCCTTCACCGGGGAAGAACACGGTGCCGATGCTCGTCGCGATCGCCCCGGAGGTGAACACACCGTAGTCGTACCATTCTGTCGCGTTACCCATCGCCGACGCGATCACTGCCCGTTTGACCGTTCTCTGGTCAACGTCCGCAGCTTGAGCCGCTTCTGTCATGCGCCCGACCTCCTCCTCCAGTTCCGTAACCAGCGGTCAAGGTTGCGACCCTAGTCGGTTACTCGCCATGGATAGTAATTTTCTCGCTACTGGTGTTTCTTGTCTCGTTCAGGACGGGGGTGCTGCCGGTTTTCCGGACAACAGGGGCTAGCTTGGGTGAATGAGCGAGGGAACCCGCAGGTCGGCCCCGTGGCCTCCGGTCGAGACGGAGCAGCCGGTACCGCATCCGGACGCGCCGCCATCCGGCACGAAGCTGCCGATGCACTACGACCAGTGCTTCGGCTGCGGCGAGTTGAACGGCGGGCTGCACATGCGCTCGGCGATGGGCGAGCAGGCGCTCGTGCACTCCCAGTTCACGGTGACCGAGGCGCATCAGGGCGCACCCGGCCTCGCCCACGGCGGACTACTGGCCTGCGCGTTTGACGAGGCGCTCGGCTCGACGGTCGGTAACCTGCTGCGCCGCCCGGCGGTCACCGGCAAGCTCGAGACCGACTTCCTGCGCCCGGTGCCGGTCGGCTCGACGCTGTTCATCACGGCGAAGATCGACGGCGTCGCGGGCCGCAAGCTCTACGCGAGTGCCGAAGGCCGCCTCGACGCCGAGGACGGACCGGTCGCGGTCCGTGCCCGCGCGCTGTTCGTCGAGGTCACGTTCGAGCACTTCACGACGCACGGCGACCCGGATGCGCTGGCGAAGTTCCGGCAGACGCCGGACCAGGTCAACCCCTAAGTCAAAGTCCTCGGGCGGATGGCGTTGGCCCTGTCGACGAGATCGATGCGGTCGCCGGAGGTGTGCGCCAGGCGGGCCAGCGTGCGGTAACAGCGTTCGAGCCCGAACCGGACGTCCCGTTCGGACAACGCGCAACCCAGCACCCTCGTCGGCGAGGTGTGCCCCGGCGCCACGGACTTCACCCATCCGAACGCGGCTTCGAGCACCTCGGCCGACAACGTCGTGTGGCTCTCCGCGTCGAGGCTGAGCCGCTCGAGCCGCGCGCTCGCGTCCGCGAGGTCGCCTTCGGTCACCGAGCCGTCGCCCGTCGTCCGCGTCCTGATCTTGATCGCGGCGATCTGCGCGGCGACGTAGTGCGTCGAGGACGAGGGCACCGTCTCGAGCACCTCGATCGCGCTCGCCCTGGCGCCCTGCGCCAGATACACCCTTGCCAGGCCGAAGGCGGCACTCACGTAGCCGCGGTCCGTTCGCCACACCAGCTCGTACAGGCGCGAAGCCGCGAAGTAGTCTCCGACGCCCTCCGCGCTCACCGCGAGCGCGAGCTTCGGCGCGATTTCGCCGGGAAGGTCGTCGTACACCGCTTCGAAGGCCACCTGCGCGACGCGCTGCCGACCGCCGGCGAGCTCGATCAGCCCGCGGTGCCAGTCGATCCGCCAGTCGTGCGGGTACCCGGCGCGGATGGCGAGGTACTGCGCGGCCTGCAGCTGCCGGTTCGCCTCCGCGAGTTCCCCGAGTTCGATCCGGGCGCGGACGATGCGCAGCCGCACCTCGATCGACTCGCGGGGCGCGCCGGTCAGCGCGTCGATCGCACCCTGCGGATCCAGCGCCGTCGTCGTGGCGAGGACACCGGCGGCCGGGTCACTCGTGTCGACCTGCGGGATCGGGAGCCCCCCGACGACCTCCGCCCCCTTGGGCAGCGGGACCGGCTGTCCCGGCTCGGGCACGACGATGTCCATGCCGAAGGTGTTGGTCTCCGGACCGAACACAGTGGACACACCGGGCCGCGCTTTTCCGGTGCCCAGAGCCATGATCTCTCGCAGCACACCGGCGAGCTGATCCGCCATGTCCTCGGCGGCGATGAACCGGCGGTCCGGGTCGCGGTGTGTCGCGCGCTTGAGGAACCGGTGGTAGGAACCGAAGAGCTTGAGCAGCGGGATGTCGTCCGGGCTGGGCAGCGAGTCCTTGTACTTCGTGGTGTAGCCGTTGAACTCGAAGCTGAGCACGGCGAGCGTGCGGCCGACCGTGTACAGGTCGGAGGCGACGGACGCGCCCTGCGTGGCCAGTTCGGGAGCGCTGTAGCCGGTGGTGAAGAACAGCGGGCTCTCGTAGTCGTCGAGCCGCCGCACCGCACCGAGGTCGATCAGCTTGAGCTGCTCATGGGTCTGGATCACGTTGTCCGGCTTGAGATCGCAGTAGAGCAGGTTCTGGCTGTGCAGGTAGCCCAGCGCAGGCAGGATCTCCAGCCCGTAGGCGATGACCTGGCCGATCGGCAGCGGATCGGGCCGGCCCGCCCTGCGGTAGTGCGCGAGCGCGAGCTGGCGCAGCGACTGCCCGCCCACGTACTCCATCACGATGTAGCCGACCGAATGCCCGGTCTGCCCATCCGGATGCTGGACGAAGTTGTAGATCTTGACGATGTTCGGATGCTCGACCTCGGCAAGGAACCGGGTTTCGTTGACGGCGGCGGCCATCGCGGTCGCGTCGCCGGTGTCGATCAGTCCTTTGAGGACGACCCAGCGGCCGTTGACGTTGTGGTCCTTGGCGAGATAGATCCAGCCGAGCCCGCCGTAGGCGAGCGCGCCGAGCACCTCGTACTGCCCGCCGACGAGGTCGCCGGGGCGAAGCTTCGGCAGGAACGAGTACGGTGTGCCGCAGCTTTCGCACCCGCCCTCGGGCCCGGCTTCACCACGACCGACCTTCGCCGAACAGTTGCCGCAGTAGCGTTTCTCCTCCGACACCACCGGATTCGTCAGCACCGCGGCCGCCGGGTCGCGGTAGGGCACCGGCGGCACTTCGACGAGGCCGAGCCCGAGCCGGCCGCGCCGGGACGTCCGGCGGCCGGTGCGCCGCGAGGTGCCGGGGAACGAGCCCGAACCGGTGCCGGGGCCGGTGCCCGGGCCACTGCCGGAACCGGAGTGGCGGCCACTCGACGTCTCGGGCAGCACGCTTTCCGTGCCCGGATCCGGTAGCACACCCGGTCCGCTCGGCTCGGGCGCCGGCTGCGGCGGGCGGATGCTGGTCGTCGCGGCCGGCGCCGCGAGCACGCTCGTCGCCTGCGGTTCGACCGGGCGGATGTACTGCGTCGCCTCGGCCGGGGACTCGTCGAGGCGGCCGGAGATGGGCTCGTTGTCGGGCATGGGTTTCCTCACCGGTACGAGACGGGCGGCGGGCCGGCGGGCCCGAGCACGGGCGCGACCCACCTGTCGTAGTTCTGCTGCCAGACACCGCCAGTGCGGACGTTCTCGAGTACGGAGTTGACGAACCGCACCATGTCGTCCTCACCCTTCGGGATGCCGACGCCGTAGTCCTCCTCGGTGAACCGCTCGCCGACGACCGCGAGGTTCGGATCCTGCTTGGCCATCCCGGCCAGGATCACGTCGTCCGTGGAGATCGCGTCGACCTGGCCCTGCTGCAGCAGCACCAGGCAGTCGGACCAGTCGTTCACCGACACCGGGATCGGTTTCGACGGCGCGTCCTTGATCGCGGTCAGCGAGGTGGAACTCTTCGCGGCGCAGACCTTCTTGCCGCCCAGCCCGGACAGCCCGGTGATGCCGGAGTTCCGCGGTACGAGTACCCGCTGGCCGGCGAGGTAGTAGGTGGACGAGAAGTCCACATCGTTCAGCCGCGAGCAGGTGATGCTGTAGGTGCGGACCACGATGTCGACCGCGTGCGTGCGCAGCACGTTCTCCCGCTGGGACGACGGGATCGTCATCCACTGCACGTGGCCTTCCCAGCTGCCGAAGATCGCGTCGGCGATCTGCTTGACCATCTCGATGTCGAAACCCTCGAGCTGGCCGTTGGCGGGGTTGAAGAAGCCGAACAGGTACGTGGTCTGGTCGACGCCGGCGATCAGCCTGCCGCGCCGCCGGATATCGGCCATTGTGGACCCGGACGGGATACCGGGGCTGGGCGCGAGGCTGCGGGTGTCACAGTTCGCGCCGGCGGAACCGGCACCGACCTTGTCGGCGCCGCCGACACCCGCCGGCTCCGGCGCGCGCACCGTACCGACCGGCGCCGGGTCGGCCGGGGAGCCCGCGCTGCCGCAACCCGTCACCAGCAGGGCGACCACGACGAGCGCCGTGGCCACACGCGTTCTGATCACCGGTACTCCCTCAGCCGGTCCCGGATCCCCATGGTGACGCCGCCGGCGGCGACCACGGACAGCACCGCGACCCCGGGCGCCAGCAGGGTCAGCGCCGAACCGCCGCTGTTGGTGTCGTCGAGGAAGTTCTGGCGGCCGACGTCGATCGCGGTCACCAGCGCCTGGTCGAGCTTGCCGAACGAAGCCGCCGCACCGTCCGGCGCGCTCGTGTCGACCGCGTCGTGCACCGCGTCGGCGTAGTTGCCGCTGTCGTCCTTCGCACGGATGTCCCTGTGTATCCGCTGCCAGGTGTTCCCGCTGGTCAGCGCGAGGTCGATCTCCTGCGCGGCCTGGCCGGACAGCAGCGACTGCGCCTGCTTGAGCTCGTTGGTGTAGAGCTGGGCGACCTGCTGGTAGTCCTGCTCGTAGCTGCCGCCGTCGCCGCGGGCGACCAGCGTCATCAGCTCGTCGGCGCGGGCCTGGACCGCGGCGGTGCGCGCGCGGACGAGCACGTCGACCGGATGGCTGCCGTCGTCCCGGCCGCCGCCGACCATGACACCCTGGATGATCAGCGCGACCGCACCCCACAGCAGGACGACCACCATCGCGCCGGTCGCGACGACGAGCCCGACGTTCAGCAGCCGGTTAGTCCGCCGGGTCAGGTAGATCTGCGTGGCGACGAGTGCGGCGAGCACGGCTACGAGCAGGATCGCGCTGAACCAAGGGAAGCCGTTGACGTCCTCCTGCTCGGCGCTCAGCCGGCCGGTGTCGATGTTGTACAGGTCCGCGGCGGCGGGCAGGATCACCGTACGCATCAGGTTCGAGGCCTCGCGCAGGTAGGACGCGCCGACCGGGAAGCCCTGGAGGTTGTTCGCGCGGGCGCGCTCGATGATTCCGGTGTAGACGGGCAGGTTCCGGCTGAGGATGTCGACCTTGACCGCGGCGTCCGCGTAGCCCTCCGAATCCGACGCGGCCTTCGCGAGGGCGGCAGCGGCGCGGGCGATGTCGACGTTGTACCGGTCGCGCAGCGCGGGCGGTTCGGCGCCGATCACCAGGAACGCGTTGGCGGAGGTGGCGTCCGCGTCGGTCAGCGCGCGGTAGATCTCCTGCGAGGCGGCCGTCAGCGGCTCGCGATGGTCGATCAGTTCGCCGATCGTGTCCTTCTTACCCTGCACCGCGAAGGTGCCGACGACGCCGAAGACGAGTGCCAGCACGACGAGCCCGACCCCCATCGCGGTGAGCCGGCCCGGACTTCGGCGCAGCGAACGGCTCAAGCCGCGCCACGCCGTGACCGGCAGCTCCATCAGACCGGCGAAACCGCTGCGCCCGGCCTCGTCGCCGCCTGGTTCGGACGCGGAAGGATCCGGCACGGGCCCGCTCGGCGCCCCCGGCCGCACCGCGGTACTCGTCATGAATTTCCACCCCTCGGCGTTCACGTACCGGGATGAAGGTATCCGAGAGGGCGGGGGCCCCGCCATCGAGTCCGGCCGATTGACGGACGAACGAGCCCCCGTCTCGGGTTCGAGACGGGGGCTCGTTTCGAAACTCGGAACTCAGATGACGCTGACCGAGGTGGCCTGCGGACCCTTCTGGCCCTGGCCGATCTCGAACTCCACTCGCGCGTTCTCTTCCAGGCTACGGAAGCCGTTGCCCTGGATCTCCGAGTAGTGCACGAAGACGTCGCCGCCACCGTTGTCGGGGGTGATGAAGCCGAACCCCTTCTCGGAGTTGAACCACTTCACAGTGCCCTGAACCATAAAAACAATCTCCATATACAGCAAAGCAAGCGGAGCACCGCTGCGGTGCTCCGGGTCACGCGAGGCGGCTTGCTCTCCCGACTGGGAAACCACTACGCCCGCGAAGTCTTGCGAGCGTGGGTTAACACGAACACAAAAGCTTGAGACCACGATCAGTGAATCACACCTGAGCGCCCAATGCCAACCGGTTCAGCCGCCGCTCGGTCGGCCAGCGCACCTGCCAGGCCCAGCCGAGCTTCTCGAAGATCCAGATCAGCCGCGCCGTGATGTCGATCTGACCGCGCCGGACACCGTGGCGCGCGCAGGTCGGGTCGGCGTGGTGCAGGTTGTGCCAGGACTCGCCGAAGGAGAACACCGCGAGCGGCCAGAAGTTCGCGGCCTTGTCCCGGCTGGCGAACGGCCGCTCGCCGATCATGTGACAGATCGAGTTGACCGACCAGGTCACGTGGTGCAGCAGCGCCACCCGGACGAACCCCGCCCAGAACAGCGCGGTCACCCCACCCCAGACCGACCAGGTGAGCAGTCCACCCGTGATCGCCGGCAGCAGGAAGGTCGCGGCCACCCAGACCGCGAACAGCCGGTCGACGCCGCGGATGTCGCGGTCGGCGAGCAGGTCCGGTGCGAACCGCTCCGCGTTGGTCATCTCGCGCTCGAAGAGCCAGCCCATATGCGCATGCCAGAAACCCTTGGCCAGCGCACGCGCGCCGGTGCCGAACAGCCATGGCGAATGCGGGTCGCCCGCGCGGTCGGAGAACGCGTGGTGGCGCCGGTGATCGGCGACCCAGGTGGTCACCGGCCCCTGCGCGGACAGCTGTCCGGCGATGGCCAGCGCGATCCGCAGCGGGCGGTGTGCCTTGAACGAGCCGTGCGTGAAATGCCGGTGGTACCCGGCGGTGACGCCGAGCCCGGACACGACGTAGAAGAAGGCACCGAGCGCGATGTCGAGCCAGCTCAACCCCCAGCCCCAGGCGAACGGCACCGCCACGGCGAGCGCGACCAGCGGCAGCAGGACGAACACCTTCACCAGCACGTGTTCGGGCAGCGAACGAGTACCCGAAATGATCGGTTTCGGTTGACGGACAGGGGTCTCGGTGACCATAAAGGAGTACCAATTTTCAGAATCTGGGAAATAGCAAGGAAATTCAGACCCTACGCGAGGGCGCGCGGAAAGGCGAGGATCGGCTTGATCGACCACACACCGATCCCACAACGGCGGGTTAGGACGAACGGTCCGCCCGGAACAGTGCGCTGAGCCGGAGGTCGGGATCGATCACGTCCGGATCGGTGCGGACGTCGATCACGCTCGGCCGCTGGTGCCGCAGCGCCCGGCCGACCGTCGGTTCCAGCTGCTCCGGCGATTCGACGGTGTAGCCGACCGCCCCGAACGCCCGCGCCCACGAAGCGAAGTCGAGCGTGCCCATGGCCACTCCGGACAGCCGCCCGTGCGTGCGCGCCTGGTGCATCGCGACGTCGCCGTTCAGCCCGTTCTGGCTGACGACCACGATGATCGGCGCGTGGCACCGGACCGCGGTCTCCAGCTCCTGACCGCTGGTCATCAGGCTGCCGTCGCCGACCATCGCGACGACCGTGCGCGTCGGCGCGGCGAGTTTCGCGGCGACGGCGGCCGGCACCGCGTAGCCGACGACGCGATCAGCCGGGCCGAGCTGGGTCCGGGGTTCGGTGAAGCACCAGTAGCGATGCACGAAGCTCGCGAAGTTGCTGGTGTCGCTGACCACGATGGTGTCCTCGGGGACCACCTTGCGCACGGCGCGCACCACCTCGGCCGGATGCACCAGCACGTTCTCGCGCGTGTCGGGCGGGGTCATGAACGTATGCGTCGCGGCGTTGGCCGCCGAGCTGCGCCGCGTGCGCGGGATCGCGATCCCGGCGAGTTCGCGCAGGAACGGCGCGACCTCGGTTTCGATGCGGAAGGTCAGGCCGCGGCGGCGGGTCGGGACCAGCCCGGTGCCGATCATGACGAGCGTCTGGCTCGGCGACGGGTAGCGGTAGTTCTGCGTGGTGACCTCGTCGAGCCGCGCGCCGATCGCGAGGACGAGGTCCGCGCGGTCGAGCGCGTCGAGCTGCCGGGCGGGGATCCCCAACCCGAGATGCCCGGCGTAGCGGGCGTGGTTCTCCGGGAAGGCGTCCTGGCGGCGGAAGGCGTTGTAGACCGAGAGCCCGAGCTGATCGGCCACGGCGATCAGCTCCTCGCGCGCCGGGCGGACCCCGCTGCCCGCGATCACGACGGGGTAGCGGGCGTCGGCGAGCAGGGCGGCCACCTCGTCCGCGGACCGCAGCAGCGCGCCGGTGCGGTCGGGTCGTGGTTCCGGCTGGGGCACGGCGCCGTCGCAGGGCGCGACCCAGAAATCGTCGGGCACGGTGAGCACGGCCGGGCCGCGGCGGCCCCGCTGGACCTCGCCGAGCGCCTCGGCCAGCAGTTCCGGGACCTCGGCGGGGACCTCGGCGCGCCCGATCCACTTCGCGAACGGGCGGAACAGGTCGGCGGGGTCCGGCCCGTCGGCTTCGTCGCCGGTGAGGTTCACCGACGGCCGGTCGGCCAGCAGCACGATCAGCGGGGTCTCGTCCTGCAACGCGGTCTGCACCCCGGACAGCAGGTTCAGCATGCCGGGACCCCGCATGCCCAGCAGCAGGGCCGGCCGGTCGCGCAGCTTGCCCTCGGCCTCGGCCATGAACGCGGCTCCGGCTTCGTGACGGGCGGTGACCAGCGTCAGCAGGCCTTCGAAATGGCACACGTCGAGCAGTTCGAGGAACGAGTCACCGGCGACGGTGTACGCGCGGTGCACCCCGGCATCGCTCATTACCCGGACCGCCATCCGCGCTACGGTCCATCCCTGCTGATACGTGATGGATCAAGGTAAGCAACGTCCACTAGCCCGGTCAAGTGAAGGCGTGGTATCGGAAGTGGGAGCCGATCACCTCTGAGTAGCACGCCTATCGTCGAGATATGGCGACTGAGACCGTCTTCACCTATGGCGCGCCCGCGCTCAAGTACGGGGCTGGCGCGTGCGAGGAGATCGGATACGACCTGATCCAGGCCGATGCCCGGCGGGTGCTGGTGCTCACCGATCCGGCCGTCGCGGCGACCGGCTGGCCGGAGCGGATCGCCCGGGGGCTCGTGGGCTACGGCCTGCAGGCGGAGATCTTCGACGGCGTGCACGTCGAGCCGACGGACGTGAGCATGGCGAAGGCCGTGGACCACGCGCGTGGCACCGGGCCGTGGGACGCGTTCGTCGCCGTGGGCGGCGGGTCCACAATCGACACCGCGAAGGCGGTGAACCTGCTGACCAGCAACGAAGGCGAGTTGATGGACTACGTCAACCCGCCGGTCGGGGGTGGCCGCGCGCCGGGCAAGCCGCTCAAACCGCTGGTCGCGGTGCCGACCACGACCGGCACCGGATCCGAGAGCACGACGGTCTGCGTGCTGGACGTGCTGTCACTGAAGGTGAAGACCGGCATCAGCCACCTGCGCCTGCGCCCGACGCTCGCGGTCGTCGACCCGCGCCTGACCGTGAGCCAGCCCGCCGGGGTGACCGCGGCCAGCGGGATGGACATCCTCTGCCACGCCGCGGAGAGCTACACGTCCAAGGCGTACACCGACTTCGAGCGCAAGAAGCCTGCGGAGCGGGTGCCGTACTGCGGCGCGAACCCGATCTCCGACATGTTCGCCGAGCGCGCGCTCGTGCTGCTGCGCGACTCGCTGCCGGCCGCCGTCGAGAACGGCGAGGACGTGCACGCGCGGGAGAATCTGGCGCTCGCCGCGACCTTCGCGGGCCTCGGCTTCGGTAACGCGGGGGTGCACATCCCGCATGCCAACGCGTATCCGATCGCGGGGCAGGTCCGCGAGTTCGTGCCCGAGGGCTACCCACCCGGAGAAGCCCTCGTCCCGCACGGTATGGCCGTTTCGCTGACCGCGCCCGAGGCGTTCCGGTTCACCTTCGCGGCCGCACCGGAACGGCATCTGCGGGTCGCGCAGTTGCTGGCGCCGGATGCCGAACGTCCCGCCGACGACGCCGACCACCTGCCGAACGTGCTCCGGCGGCTGATGAACCGGATCGGGATCCCGAACGGGATCGGTGCGGTCGGCTACTCGGAGTCCGATGTGGACGGACTGGTCGAGGGCACGCTCAAGCAGCAGCGACTGCTCGCCACCGCGCCGCGCACCCCCTCGGCGGACGATCTCGCCGGGATCATGCGACGTTCGGTTTCCCTCTGGTGAGCGGCTCGCGCAGAGGCAGGCGATGTCGACGCCGGTCGCCGGGGAAGCTGCGTGAACCGCGGGAAGACGTGCGGGCTAGTCTCGACGAGTGATTCCGGGTTTCACGGTGGTCGTGGCGGTGGCCTCGCTCATCGTCGCGGCGTGGAGCTTCCTGCTCGCCGCGCGCAACCGGGAACCGCGGCGCGTGCTGCTGAGCGGGCTCGCGCTCGTCGAGGTGCTGCTCGTCGCGCAACTGGTGATCGGGGTCGTGCTGCTGATCGCCGGCGGGCGGCCGGGCAATCTCGTGACGTTCCTGGCCTACCTGATCAGCTCGCTGGTCATCATCCCGGCCGGGGCCGGGTGGGCGCTGGCCGAACGCAGCCGGTCGAGCACCGTGATCCTGGGCGTCGCGTGCGTCGCGATCCCGGTGATGGAACTGCGGCTGCACGAGATCTGGGGAGGCGCGAGTGCCTGAACGGAAGAACACCGCCACCGGGCCGGGCCGTGTACTCGTCGCCGTGTACGCGATCTTCGCGCTGGCGGCGACGGCGCGCGCCGCGGTGCAGATCGCGACCAAGTTCCACGAAGCTCCGCTGGCCTACGTCCTATCCGCGGTCGCCGGGGTGATCTACATCGTCGCGACGGTGGCGCTCGGGCGCCGGGGCTCGACGTCGTGGCGGGTGGCGCTCGTGTGCCTGTCCATCGAACTGCTCGGTGTGCTGACCGTGGGCACCCTGAGCGTCGTCGACAGCGAGGCGTTTCCCGACGCGACCGTCTGGTCCGGGTACGGCGAGGGGTACTTCTTCATCCCGCTGGTACTGCCGGTGATCGGCCTGCTGTGGCTCCGGCGCACGGCCCGCGTGGCGCAGGATTAACCTCAATGCCGCGTAGTTAGGGCTTGCGAGTTGATGTCAAGTGGGTCTGTGTGGCGCCTGCGTGTCTGACAATGAGACAGC
>NZ_VDFW01000022.1 GCF_006152065.1 Amycolatopsis alkalitolerans | reverse complement strand
CGATCTACGCCCAGACCTCCGCCTACGGCCACTTCGGCCGCCCCGAACTCGCCCTCCCCTGGGAAAACACCGACCGCGCCGACGCGCTGCGCAGCGCCGCCGGTGCCTGAGCGGGCCGACACCGCCGCCCTCTGGGATCTTCCGCGCGCGAAGAAACCCGCCGAGGGCACACCGAAGGCCGCGCGCAAGGGCCGGCCGGAGCCGGCCGCGACCGGTCCGATCGCGCGGATCGTCGTGGACGTGCCGCTCGCGCACCTGGACCGCACGTTCGACTACCAGGTGCCCGCGAAGTCCGACGCCGAGGCCGTCCCCGGCTGCCGGGTCCGCGTCCGGTTCGCCGGGCAGCTGGTCGACGGGTTCCTGCTCGAACGTGCCGCGACCACCGAGCACACCGGGCGGCTGGCGTTCCTGGAGCGCGTCACCTCCGGCGAGCCGGTGCTGAGCGCACGGCTCGCGGCGCTCGCGCGCACGGTCGCCGAGCGCTACGGCGGCACCATGATCGACGTGCTGCGGCTGGCGATACCGCCACGGCACGCGAAAGCCGAAGCCGAGCCCGCCCGGCCGCGGGCTTCGGTGCCCGCGGCACCGGCGGGCGAGGGGTGGTCGCGATACCAGCGAGGTGAGGCGTTCCTCGACGCGCTGCGCGGGAACCGGCAGGCGCATGCCGTCTGGCAGGCGCTGCCGGGGGAGGACTGGCCGGCGCGGCTCGCGGAGGCGGCCGCGGTCGTGGCTTCCGCGGGCCGGGGCGCGGTGCTCGTCGTGCCCGATCAGCGTGACCTGGCGCGCCTGCACGCGGCCTGCGTCGCGGTGGCCGGAGACGAAGCCGTGGTGGCGCTGTCGGCCGATCTCGGGCCAGCCGAGCGGTACCGGCGCTGGCTCGCCGTGTCGCGGGGCTCGGTGCCGATCGCGGTCGGCACGCGCGCGACGATGTTCGCGCCGGTGGCCGATCCGGGCCTGTTCGTGGTCTGGGACGACGGCGACGATCTGCACGCCGACCCGCACATGCCGTATCCGCAGGTGCGGGATGTGCTGACGCTGCGGGCGCACGCGGACAAGGCCTCGCTCGTGGTCGCCGGGTTCGCGCGGACCGCCGAGGCGCAGTTGCTCGTCGAGTCGGGCTGGGCGCATGCGGTGGTGCCCTCCCGCGAACAGCTGCGGACGGCGGCGCCACGCGTCACGCCGGTCGGCGAGGATTTCGACGTCGCCCGCGACGAAGCGGCGCGGGTGGCTCGGCTGCCCGCGGTCGCCTTCGAGGCCGCCCGGCAGGCACTCGCCGCCGAGGCACCGGTGCTCGTCCAGGTCCCGCGGCGGGGATACGTTCCCGCGCTGGCGTGCGCGCGGTGCCGGGCGCCCGCGCACTGCCGGCGGTGCGCGGGGCCGCTGGCACTGAGCGAGGGACATCCGCCGAGCTGCCGGTGGTGCGGTGTCCCGGAGGGCAATTTCCGGTGCCCCAGTTGCGGATCGGCGCGGCTGCGGGCGGTCGTGGTCGGCTCGAAACGCACGGCGGAGGAGCTGGGGCGGGCGTTCCCCGGCTTCCCGGTGCGCACGTCCGGGGCGCAGGAGGTGCTGGCGAGCGTGCCCGCGAAGCCCGCGCTGGTGGTGTGCACGCCGGGAGCCGAGCCCGTCGCCGAGGCGGGTTACGGCGCCGCGCTGTTGCTGGACGGCTGGGCGCTGCTCGGCCGGCAGGACCTGCGTGCCGCGGAGGAGACGCTTCGCCGGTGGATGGCGGCCGCCGCGCTCGTGCGGCCCGCCTCGGCCGGCGGGCGGATCGTCGTCGGCGCCGAGGCCGCGCTGACCCCCGTGCAGGCGCTGGTGCGGTGGGACCCGGCCTGGCACGCGGAACGTGAACTGGCCGAACGGCGCGAGCTGGGCTTCCCGCCCGCGGTCCGGATGGCGAGCGTGGAAGGCACCCCGGACGCGGTCGCCGCGTTGCTCGCCGAGCTTGCGCTGCCCCCGTCGGGCGAGGTCCTCGGCCCGGTCCCGCTCGCCGACGAAAGCCGCGAACGCGCGCTGGTGCGGGTGCCGCGTTCGGACAGCCGCGCGCTCGCCGCCGCCCTTGCCGCCGCGCAGGCGCAGCGGGTGGCGCGCAAGGAGCCCGACCCGGTGCGCATCCAGCTCGACCCGCTGGAGCTGATCTAGCGGTGGCAGCGTGATAGCCTGTCATTGGTCGCGCATTGAGATGCGCGGAAGTACGCCGGGTGTGCCCGCCGGATGACGGGACCCCGGCCTCTGCGTTTCAGGACAGGTCCGTCTCAAACCTATGGATCTTCTCAGCGATCTGCTTTGCGTGGTCGTGGTAACCATTCTCGGCCATGTGCAGGGCCCCGGCCACGATGTCGGGCAGCCACAGCAACGGTTCGGCGGCGCCGGGTATGAACTGGACCTGGAGCCGATGGCTGATCAGCCGCTTGTAGCGGCAAGCACCCACCAGCGCATGGTCCAGCTTGTCCTTGCCTCGCTGCCGCGACTCCAGCGACGCGGTTGAGACTCCAGTTCGGTCGAGCTCGTGAAGCAACACTTCCAGGCATTTTCGCCGCGCCCGCTCTTCTCGGCGTGCCGGCCGTCCGATGACGACGACGTGGGTCACGTCCATTGCCGCAACGGCCTTGGCGAGTATCCGGCGGCGGTCCGCGCCTTCACTGTGCCAGTGGATCTTGCCGGAACCGATCGCCAGACTGCGGGTCCATTCGCGGATCCGTTCCGCGAGACTGCCGTCCACGAGAGTCGCGCACAGCAGGTAGTACCCCTCGGTGAGGTCATAGGACTCGTCGACATAGGCGGAAACCGGCACCGAGAAAATGTACTGTAAAAACGACAACGACCGCAGAACTCGCCCGGGCGTCGGGAGGTCGCGCGAAGGCGCCCCATAGACTGGTCGGCGATGTTCTCCCAGTTCGAAGCCCAGGTGGGCTGATGCGCCTCGTGTTCGCCGGCACGCCGGAGCCGGCCGTGCCCTCCCTGCGTGCCCTGCTCGGCTCGCGCCATGACGTCGTCGCCGTGGTGACGCGACCGGACGCGCCCGCCGGCCGCGGCCGGAAGCTGCTGCGCTCACCCGTCGGCGCGCTCGCCGACGAGCACGGGATCGAGGTGCTCACCCCGGAGAAGGCCGGTGCGCCCGAGTTCCTCGACCGCCTCCGCGAGCTCGCCCCCGACGCCTGCCCGGTCGTCGCGTACGGCGCGCTGCTGCCACAGCGCACCCTCGACATCCCGCCGCAGGGCTGGGTCAACCTCCACTTTTCGCTGCTGCCCGCCTGGCGCGGCGCCGCACCCGTGCAGGCCGCGATCCGCGCGGGCGACGAGATCACCGGCGCGTCCACCTTCCGGATCGTCAAAGAACTCGACGCCGGGCCCGTCTTCGGCGTGGTGACCGAGCCGGTCGGCGCGACCGACACTGCCGGGGCCCTGCTGGAACGCCTCTCCCTCTCCGGCGCCCGGCTGCTGCTGTCTACAATGGACGGGATCGAGGACGGCACGCTCCAGGCGGTCCCGCAGCCCGGTGACGGCGTCACCTACGCGCCCAAGGTCACCGTCGCGGACGCGCGGGTCTCCTTCGCCGACCCGGCAGCCGCCCTCGACCGTCATATCCGGTCCGTGACGCCGGATCCGGGCGCGTGGACGCTGTTCCGTGGCGAGCGGTGCAAACTCGGCCCGGTGATGATCACCGAGGAGACCGGGCTCGCGCCGGGGCAGCTGCGCGTGGCACGCAAGCGGGTGCTCGCCGGGACCGCGACGCAGGCCGTCGAACTCGGTGAAGTGCAGGCGCAGGGCAAGAAACGGATGGCGGCCACCGACTGGGCGCGCGGAACGAGGATCGAACTAGGAGAGCGCCTGTCATGAGCACCCCACGTCGCCCGTCGCGGCCGCAGCGCGGACGGCCCGCCCCGCGCAAACAGGGTCCGCGGCGCCCGCCGCCGCACGAGGATCCGGCCCGCCGCGCCGCCTTGGAGGTGCTGCGCGCGGTCCGCGAGCGTGACGCGTACGCGAACCTGGTGCTGCCGGAGATGCTCCGCCAGCGCAGGCTCACCGGCCGCGACGCGGCGCTGGCCACCGAACTGGCCTACGGCGCCAGCCGCGCGCAGGGGCTGCTCGACGAGGTCATCGCCGCCTGCCTCGACCGGCCGCTGTCCCAAGTGGACGGTGTGGTGCTGGACTGCCTGCGGCTGGGTGCCTACCAGCTGCTGCGCACCCGCATCCCGGAACACGCCGCCGTCGACGCGATGGTGAACATGGCGCGCCTCGAAGGCGGTTCCCATGTCGCCGGATTCGTCAACGCGGTGCTGCGCAAGGTGTCCGAAAAGGACGAAGCGGCCTGGCTCGACGAGCTCGCCCCCGATCCGGATACCGACCCGATCGGCAACCTCGCGCTGCGCACCGCGCATCCACGCTGGATCGCCCGCTCCTTCGCGGAAGCACTGGGGGACAAGGGAACCGAGCTGAAAGCGGCGCTCGAGGCCGACGACAGGCGCCCCGAGGTGCACCTGGTGGCGCGGCCCGGCGAGATCAGCGCCGACGAGCTCGCCGCGATCACCGGCGGCGAGGTCGCGCCGTACTCGCCGTACGGGGTCCACCTGCCCGCCGGCAGCGGCGACCCCGGCGATCTGGAACCGGTCCGCGACAAGCTCGCTGCGGTCCAGGACGAGGGCAGCCAGCTGTGTGCCGTCGCCCTCACGCGGGTCCCGCTCGAAGGCACCGACGAGCGCTGGCTCGATCTCTGCGCGGGCCCGGGCGGCAAGGCCGCGCTGCTCGGTGCGCTCGCGGCGATCTCCGATGCCCGGGTGGACGCCGTCGAGCCGGCGCCGCACCGCGCCAAACTGGTCGAGAATGCCACCGAAGGCCTGCCGGTGAGCGTGCACGTCGCCGACGGGCGTGAGCCCGGGCTCGAACCTGGCTTCGACCGCGTACTCGTGGACGCCCCGTGCAGCGGTCTCGGTTCGCTGCGCAGGCGCCCGGAGTCCCGCTGGCGGCGCCGGCCGTCCGACGTCGCGGACCTGACGAAGCTGCAGAGCCAGCTGCTCGCGTCCGCGCTCGAACTCGTTCGGCCCGGCGGTGTCGTGGCGTACGTCGTGTGCTCGCCGCATCTGGCCGAGACGGAGAGCGTTGTCGGCGACGCGGCGCGCCGCACCAAGGCCGAGATCCTCGACGCGCGCGAGTTCTTCCCGGACGTGCCCCTGCTCGACGACGGGCCGTATGTGCAGCTGTGGCCGCACCGGCATGGCACCGACGCCATGTTCTGCGCGATGCTGCGGCGCCGGTGAGGGTGCTCGGCCTGACGCCAGCCCCGTGCGGCGGCGGGTTCGGCCCGTTCCGCGCGCTACCAGACCCAGCCCATCCGGCGTGGCAAGGTCATCTCGAAGCACTGACCTCGGCCGGCGTGGACGTATCCCAGCCGGCGGAACCGTGGTCGACCGCACTCGAAGCGCCACCGGATTGACGCTCTACACTGCGTAATCATGGCCCATCGACCGCTCATCGCGCCGAGCATCCTCTCCGCCGACTTCGCCCGCCTCGGCGACGAGATCCAAGCCGTCGCCGGCGACGGGGACACGCGTGCCGACTGGGTGCACGTCGACGTGATGGACGCTCATTTCGTGCCCAACCTGACTCTGGGCCTGCCGGTCGTGCAGTCGCTGCTCAAGGCCACCGACCTGCCGCTGGACTGCCACCTCATGATCGACGACCCGGACCGCTGGGCGATCGGGTACGCCGAGGCCGGTGCGTACAACGTCACGGTGCACGCCGAGGCCGCCACGGATCCGGTGAAGATCGCGAAGGACCTGCGTGCCGCCGGCGCGAAGGCCGGGCTGTCGGTCAAACCGGGCACCCCGCTCGAAGACCACCTCGACACGCTGAAGCACTACGACACGCTGCTGGTGATGTCCGTCGAACCGGGTTTCGGCGGCCAGTCGTTCATCGCCGAGGTGCTCGACAAGGTCCGCGCCGCGCGGCGGCTGGTCGAGACCGGGCACCTGAACGTGCTGGTGGAGATCGACGGCGGGATCAACGCCGACACCATCGAGCAGGCCGCCGAGGCGGGTGTGGACTGCTTCGTCGCGGGCTCCGCCGTCTACGGCGCCGAAGACCCGGGCAAGGCCGTCGCCGCGCTGCGCGACCTCGCCGTCCACGCCCAGCGCTGAACCAGGAGGAGCCAGTGTTCACCGGCATTGTCGAGGAACTCGGCGAGATCACCGCGGTGGAACAGCGGCCCAACGCGGCCCGGCTCACCGTGCGCGGGCCGGTGGTCAACTCCGACGCGAAGCACGGCGACTCGATCGCGGTGAGCGGGGTCTGCCTGACCGTCGTGGAGGTCTCCGGCGAGGAGTTCACCGTGGACGTGGTGCACGAGACGCTGCGGCGCTCGCGCCTGGCGAAGATCGCCCCGGGTGACCGCGTGAACCTCGAGCGTGCCACCGCTGCCGGCGCGCGCCTCGGCGGGCACATCATGCAGGGCCATGTGGACGGCACGGGCGTGTTCCTCTCGCGCGACCCGGACGGGCTCACGAAGTTCGCGCTGCCCCCGCACCTGGCCCGGTATGTGGTGGAGAAGGGCTCGATCGCGGTGGACGGGATCTCGCTGACCGTCGCGAGTGTGACGAATGACGAGTTCACGGTGGCCTTGATTCCGACCACACTGGAGTTGACGACGCTGGGCCGGACCGAACCCGGTGACCTGGTCAACCTCGAAGTGGACGTAGTCGCGAAGTACGTCGAGAAGCTGGCCACGGCGCACCTGGCCGGTTCGACGGCGCACAATGGAGCGACGCCGCCTGAGGAGGACGCGTGAGTAGCGCAGGGACACCGTGTGGTGAGGGCGTGCCGGTCGACGCCGCGGGCATCGAGCGGGCGATCGCGGACGTCGCCGCGGGGCGGCCGGTCGTCGTGGTCGACGACGAGGACCGCGAGAACGAGGGCGACCTGATCTTCGCCGCCGAGAAGGCGACGCCGGAGCTGCTGGCCTTCATGGTGCGCTACACCTCGGGCTACGTGTGCGTGTCGCTCACGGACGAGGACTGCAACCGCCTCGACCTGCCGCCGATGTACCACACGAACCAGGACGTGCGCGGCACCGCGTACACGGTGACCGTGGACGCCGCGGAGGGGATCAGCACCGGCATCTCCGCGGCGGACCGGTCGCATACGATCCGCCTGCTGGCCGACCCCAAGTCGCAGGCGAGCGACTTCCGCCGTCCCGGTCACGTGGTTCCCCTGCGCGCCAAGGAGGGCGGCGTGCTGCGGCGGCCCGGGCACACCGAGGCCTCGGTGGACCTGGCGCGGCTCGCGGGCCTGCATCCGGCGGGGGTGCTGTGCGAGATCGTCTCCCAGAAGGACGAAGGGGACATGGCGCGCCGCGACGAGCTCGAGGTGTTCGCGGCCGACCACGATCTGCAGGTCATCACGATCGCGGACCTCATCGCCTACCGGCGCCGCCACGAGAAGCAGGTCGAGCGGGTCGCCGAGGCGCGGATCCCGCTGGCGGCCGGGACGTTCCGCGCCGTCGGGTACGACAGCCTGCTCGACGGGATCGAGCACATCGCCTTCGTCTACGGCGAGATCGGGGACGGGCAGGACATTCTCGTCCGGGTGCACTCGGAATGCCTGACCGGTGACGTGTTCGGCTCGCTGCGCTGTGACTGTGGGCCGCAGCTGGAGGCCGCGCTGCGGGCGGTGGCAGACGAGGGCCGCGGCATCGTGCTCTACATCCGCGGGCACGAGGGCCGGGGCATCGGCCTGCTGCACAAGCTGCAGGCGTATCAGCTGCAGGATCTGGGCGCCGACACCGTCGACGCGAACCTCGCGCTGGGCGTGCCGGCCGACGCGCGGGACTACGGCACGGGCGCGCAGATCCTGTGCGACCTGGGTGTGCGCTCGATGCGGCTGCTGACGAACAACCCGGCGAAGCGGGTCGGGCTGGAGGGCTACGGGCTGCAGGTCACCGGCCGGGTGCCGCTGCCGATCTCGCCGAACCCGGAGAACGTGCGGTACCTGCGCACCAAACGCGACCGGATGGGGCATGAGCTCGCGAACCTGGAAGAGTTCGGCCAGGTCGGGGCGGAGACGCCGAACGGGAACGGGGGCCCGGGGCAGTGAGCGAGCTTGCGAGCGAACCATTCAACACAGCGTGGCCCGCTCGCGGTCTCACCGAGCGCAGCGAGGTGAGGGCGTGAGTGGTGAGGGCAGGCCGGACGTCGAGCTGGATCTGAGCGACTGCGAGGACCTCAAGCTGGCGATCGTCGCCACCCGCTGGCACGCGAAGATCACCGATAGCCTGCTGGAGCGTGCCATCGCCACGGCCGGTGAGGCGAAGCTCAAGGAGGAGCCGACCGTCGTGCGCGTCGCCGGGGCCGTGGAGCTGCCCGTGGTCGCGCAGGCGCTGGCGCGCCAGCACGACGCGGTGGTGGCGCTGGGCGTGGTGATCCGGGGCGGCACACCCCATTTCGAGTACGTCTGCGACGCGGTGACCGCCGGGCTGACCAGGGTCGCGCTCGACGAGGGCACGCCGATCGGCAACGGGGTGCTCACCTGCGACACCGAGCAGCAGGCGCTGGACCGGGCCGGGCTACCGGGCTCGGCCGAGGACAAGGGCCGTGAGGCGACGCAAGCCGCGCTGGACACCGCGCGGGTGTTGCGGTCGCTACGGCAGCCGTGGACGGAGCGAGGGTTCGCGTGAGCACAATGACCGGGGAAGATGTCGTCGTCATCCGGCCGTTCCGGGCCACGTGGGTTTCGACCGTGCTGGCGGTGTTCCTCCTGGTGGCGTTCGTGATCGTGGCGGTGCTGCTGCGCCAGTCCAAGACGGGCGCGATCTTCGAGGTGTCCGACCAGATCGCGATGGTCGGCATCGGGGTCCTGCTGGCATGCGGTTCGCTGCTGTTCGCGACCGCGCGGGTGCGTGCCGATGCCGAGGGCATCGAGGTCCGCAACGTGATCTTCCTGAACCGCCGGTACACCTGGCTCGAGGTGGTGTCGGTCAGTTTCCCCGACGGGGCTTCGTTCGCGCGGCTGGAACTGCCCGAGGACGAGTACTGCGGGATGCTCGCGATCCAGGCGGTGGACCGGGATCGTGCGGTCGAGGCCGTCCGCGCGTTGCGGCGGCTGCACAAGCAGGCGTGGGCCGAGCAGCCGTGACGGGCTTTCCCGCGGAGCGCACCGTGATCGTCACCGGCGGCGCGTCGCCAAGGGGGATCGGCCGGGTCACCGCCGAACGGCTCGCCGCGGCGGGCTGGCATATCGCGGTGCTGGACGTCGATGCGGGCGGAGCGGCCGAAGTCGCGCGTTCGCTGGCGGAAACCCATGGGGTGCAAGCGATCGGCGTGGGCGCCGACGTCTCGCGGCCCGACGAGATCGAGGCGGCGGTCGACCGGGTGGAGGCGGAGCTGCCGCAGGTCGTCGGGTTGGCCAACATCGCGGGCGTCGCATCCCCGGTGCCGTTCTTCGAGCTCGGCCTGCCCGAGTGGGACAGGGTGTTCTCGATCAACATCAGGGGCCTTTTCGTGCTCACGCAGCGGGTCACGCGGACGATGGTCGCGAACGGAATCGGGCGCGTGGTGAGCGTTTCGTCGGTCTCGGCGCAGCGCGGCGGCGGCACGTACAGTCGGGTGTCCTACTCCGCGGCGAAGGCGGCCGTGCTGGGCTTCACGCGCGCGCTGGCGCGCGAGATCGGCGAGCATGGCGTGACGGTGAACGCGGTCTCACCCGGGCCGATCGACACCGACATCATGGGCGGGACGCTGAGCGAGGAGCGCAAGCGCGAACTCGTCCGCGATCTGCCGGTCGGCCGCGTCGGCACGCCCGCCGACGTCGCCGCGCTCATCGACTTCCTGCTGAGCGAGGATTCCGGCTTCGTCACCGGCGCCACCTACAACGTCGACGGCGGCCTGCACATCTTCTGACCCACCCGCCGAGATCAGGGGGTGAGGTCGACGACGACGGGGGCGTGGTCCGACGGGCTCTTGCCTTTGCGGGCTTCGCGGTCGACGTACGCGTCGCCGACCGCGGCGGCGAAATCGCCGTTGCCGTACACCAGGTCGATCCGCATGCCGTGGTTGTTCGGGAAGGCCAGCTGCCGGTAGTCCCAGTACGTATAGGGCCGGTCGTACTTCAGCGCCCGCGGCACGATGTCGCGCAGACCCGCTCCCCGCAACGCTTCCAGCGCTTTGCGTTCCGGTTCGGTGACATGCGTGGACTCGGTGAACAGGCTGATGTCCCACACGTCGTCGTCGGCGGGCGCGATGTTGAAATCGCCCAGCACCGCGAACGGCCGGTCCGCTGTGGACTCCGCGGTCACGGTGGTGTGCAGCGCCTCGAGCCAGCGGAGCTTGTACTCGTAGTGCGAGTGGCCGGGTTCGCGGCCGTTGGGCACATACACCGACCACACCCGGACGCCGCCGCAGGTCGCGCCGATCGCGCGCGGCTCGGTCTCGTTCTCGTACGCGGGCTCGTCGATCAGCCCGCGCCGCACGTCCTCCAGCCCGGCGCGGGACAGGATCGCGACGCCGTTCCACCGGCCGAGCCCGTACGCGGCGACCTCGTAGCCCAGTCCGGCCACCTCGGGCGGGAACGCGTCGGTGGTGCATTTGAGTTCCTGCAGGCACACCACGTCCGGTTTCGCGGACTCCAGCCAGGCCAGCACCCGGGGGAGCCGGGCCACGATCGAGTTGACGTTCCAGGTGGCGATGCGCATGGCCCGAGAATGGCACACTGGCCTTCATGGTCGTTCCGGTGCCCGAGGTCGTGCTGTTCGACGTGTTCGAGACGCTGCTGCGGCTCGACGCGATGCGGGAGCGGTTCGTCGAGGCCGGCCGACCGCCGCACGAGCTGGACCTGTTCTTCGCCCGGACCCTCCGCGACGGTATGGCCGCCACGCTCGCCGGTGAGGCGCCGCCGTTCCGCGAGCTTGCCCGCGCCGAACTGGTGTCCACCTGCGGTCTCGGCGACGAGCAGATCGCCCACATCCTCGCCGGGTTCGGCGAACTGCCGCTGCAGCCCGACGCGCTGCCCGCCTTCGAACGGCTCGAGGCGGCCGGGATCCCCTTCTACGCCTTCACGCACGGTTCGGCGCAGGCCGTCGAATCGGCGCTCACCAAGGCCGGCGTGCGGGGCCGGTTCTCCGGCGTGCTCTCGGCCGAGGAGATCCACTCGTTCAAACCGCCCGCCCGCGTCTACCACTGGGCGTGCGAGCGGACCGGATCGCGGCCCGAGGCGACCGCGCTCGTCGCGGTGCACTCGTGGGACACGCACGGCGCGGTGCGCGCGGGCCTGATCGCCGGTCTGGCGACGCGCCTGGAAGGCGGGTTGTCGCCGGTCATGGCGCGCCCGCAGGTGGTCGCGCACGGGCTGGACGAGGTGATCGAGGGCCTGCTGGGAGGGGTGCGCGGAACTGTCACACCGGAGCCATAGGCTTGGAGGGTGGCTGACCCGTCGACCTACCGTCCCGCGCCGGGGAGCATTCCCGACCAGCCCGGCGTGTACAAGTTCCGTGACGCGACCAGGCGGGTCATCTACGTCGGCAAGGCCAAGAGCCTGCGCAGCCGGCTGAGCTCCTACTTCGCCGATCTCGCGGGGCTGCACCCGCGCACCCGCCAGATGGTGACCACCGCCGCGAGCGTCGAATGGACGGTCGTCGGCACCGAGGTCGAGGCGCTCCAGCTGGAATACAACTGGATCAAGGAGTTCGACCCCCGCTTCAACGTCCGCTACCGCGACGACAAGACGTACCCGGTGCTCGCGGTGACGATGAACGAGGAGTTCCCGCGCCTGCACGTCTACCGCGGCCCGCGCAAGAAGGGCGTGCGGTATTTCGGCCCGTATGCGCACGCGTGGGCGATCCGCGAGACGCTCGACCTGCTGCTGCGCGTGTTCCCGGCCCGCACGTGTTCCGCCGGCGTGTTCCGGCGGCACACCCAGATCGGGCGGCCCTGCCTGCTCGGCTACATCGACAAGTGCTCGGCGCCGTGCGTGGGCAAGGTGACCGCCGAGCAGCACCGCGCGATCGTCGAGGACTTCTGCGACTTTCTCGCCGGGCGCACGGATGTCATGGTGCGCCGGCTCGAAAAGGAGATGGCCGGGGCCTCCGACCAGTTGGAGTTCGAGCGCGCCGCCCGCCTCCGTGACGACCTGGGCGCGCTGCGCCGCGCGATGGAGAAGCAGGCGGTCGTGCTCGGCGACGGCACCGACGCGGACGTCGTCGCGTTCGCGCACGACGAACTGGAAGCCGCCGTCCAGGTCTTCCACGTGCGTGGCGGGCGGGTGCGCGGTCAGCGCGGCTGGGTGATCGACAAGGTCGAGGAGATGGGCGTCCGGGACCTCGTCGACCAGTTCCTCAGCCAGTTCTACGGCGAGCAGGTCGAACTCGCCGAGCAGACCGCGGACAACGGGTCCCCGGTGCCGCGCGAGGTCCTCGTGCCGGAACTGCCCGCCGACGCCGAAGCGCTCACCGAGTGGCTGTCGGGCCTGCGCGGCTCGCGCGTGCACCTGCGGGTGCCCCAGCGCGGGGACAAGCGGGCCCTCGCCGAGACCGTGCAACGCAACGCGGAAGAGGCCTTCCAGCAACACAAACTGCGCCGGGCTGGCGATCTGACGGCCCGCTCGGCCGCGCTCGCCGAACTGCAGGAACAGCTGGGTCTCGACAGCGCGCCCCTGCGCATCGAGTGCATCGACATCAGCCACATCCAGGGCAGTGACGTGGTCGCGTCGCTCGTGGTCTTCGAAGACGGGGTGCCCCGCAAGTCCGAGTACCGGCGCTTCGCGCTGCGCGAGGCCGCCACCGAGGGCGACGTGGCCTCGATCGCGGAGGTCGTGCGGCGGCGTTTTCACCGCTACCTCAAGGAGAACACGGCGACCGAGTCCGATGAACCGCAGAGCACGCCCGGGATCGATCCGGAGACCGGGCGGCCGCGCAAGTTCGCGTACCCGCCGAACCTGCTGGTGGTCGACGGAGCCGGCCCGCAGGCGACCGCCGCCGCGGACGTGCTCGCGGAGCTGGGCATCACCGACATCGCGGTGATCGGCCTCGCCAAGCGCCTGGAAGAGGTGTGGCTGCCGGCGGATCCGGACCCGGTGATCCTGCCGCGCACCTCCGAGTCGCTGTACCTGCTGCAGCGCGTGCGGGACGAGGCGCACCGGTTCGCGATCCGGTACCACCGCGAGAAGCGGTCGAAGCGCGTTCAGGCGTCCGCTTTGGACGGTGTGCCGGGGCTGGGGCAGACTCGGCGTGCCGCGCTGATCAAGCACTTCGGCTCGGTGAAGAAGCTCCGGCAGGCCGGTGTCGACGAGGTCGCGCAGGTGCCAGGGGTGGGGAGGCGCACGGCGGAAGCCGTCGTCGCGGCGCTACACACAGCGGAGAGGGAGTCATGACAGAAGGCGACGGTCATCCGTCGGGGATCGAGGTCGCGGTCGTCACCGGGCTGTCCGGGGCGGGCCGGTCCACCGCCGCGAAATGCCTGGAGGACCTGGGCTGGTTCGTGGTGGACAACCTGCCGCCCGAGCTGATCTCGACGATGGTCGAACTGGGCGTGCAGGCCAGGGGAGCGGTGACGAAGGTGGCCGTCGTGATGGACGTGCGCTCGCGCGCGTTCACCGACGACCTGGCATCGGTGATCAAGGACCTGGACGCGCGCGGGTACAAACCGCGGGTGCTGTTCCTGGAAGCGACCGACGCAGTGCTGGTGCGCCGGTTCGAGTCGGTGCGGCGCGGGCATCCGCTGCAGGGCGACGGGCGGCTCGCGGACGGCATCACCGCCGAGCGCGCGCTGCTGGCGCCGCTGCGCGAAGAAGCGGACCTGGTGCTGGAGACGTCGGCGCTGTCGGTGCACGACCTGCGCGCGAAGATCGAGGACGCGTTCGGCACCGAGTCCGCGACGCAGACCCGCGTCACGGTACTGTCCTTCGGCTACAAGTACGGCCTGCCGATGGACGCCGACCTCGTGATGGACGTGCGGTTCCTGCCGAACCCGTTCTGGATCCCCGAGTTGCGCGATCACACCGGGCTCGACCCGGAGGTCCGCAACTACGTGCTGTCCCAGGAAGGGGCCGAGGAGTTCCTCGACCGCTACCACCAGCTCCTGCGGCTGGTCGGTGCCGGCTACAAGCGCGAGGGCAAGCGCTACCTGACCCTCGCCATCGGATGCACCGGCGGAAAGCACCGCAGCGTGGCGCTTTCCGAGGAGCTGGCGCGGCTGCTGTCCAATGAGGATGGAATGGCGGTGAAGGTGATCCACCGGGATCTGGGACGCGAGTGACACCGCGGGCGGTCGCACTCGGCGGCGGGCACGGGCTGCAGGCGACGCTGACCGCGCTGCGACGCGTCACTTCGGACATCACGGCCGTCGTCACGGTCGCCGACGACGGCGGGTCCTCGGGGCGGCTGCGCCGCGAACTCGGGCTGCTGCCGCCCGGTGATCTCCGCCAGGCGCTGGCCACGCTCGCCGACGCCGAAAACGGCGCGTCGCTGTGGGCGGAGGTCTTCCAGCACCGCTTCGGCGGCAACGGCGCGCTCACCGGCCACGCCGTCGGGAACCTGGTGCTGGCCGGGCTGTTCGAGGTGCTCGGTGACCCGGTGATGGCCCTCGACGAGGCGCGCCGGCTGCTCGGCATTTCCGGCCGGGTGCTGCCGATGTCCCCGGAACCCCTGGAGATCGAAGGCGAGGTCACCGGACTCACCGACGACGGCGAACCGCGCGTGATCCGCGGTCAGGTCGCGCTCGCCAGCACGCCGGGGCGGGTGCGGCGGATCGAGCTGCGCACGCCCCAGCGGCCCGGCGGGGTGCCCGTCGCGTGCACCGAGGCGGTGGACGCCGTGCTGGGCGCGGACGTGGTGTTCCTCGGCCCGGGTTCCTGGTTCACCAGCGTGCTGCCGCACCTGCTGGTGCCGGGGCTGCACGACGCGCTGGTCCGGACTTCGGCGGTCAAGGTGGTGATTCTCAACCTGGTCCCTCAGCCGGGGGAGACGGCGGGCTTCTCGCCCGAACGGCACCTGGACGTACTCTTCGAACACGCTCCCGGGCTGCGGGTGGACGTGGTGATCGCGGACCGCGCGTCGGTCCAGGCCCCGGCGCGCCTGCGGGACGCGGCGGCGGAGCTGGGGGCGCGGGCACTGCTCGCGGACGTGGCGGACCCGAACGTGGCGGGTTTGCACGATCCGGATGCGCTCGCGGCGTGTGTGCGAGAGGCTCTCGGTCGCCGCCCGGTGGAAGGTGGCCGGGGCGACCGGGACGGCAGAGAAGGCAGGGAGGGGCCATGGCGATGACCGCCGCGGTGAAGGACGAGCTCAGCCGGTTGCAGATCACGAAGACCGGCCCGCGGCGCGCGGAGGTCGCGTCGATGCTGCGGTTCGCGGGAGGACTGCATATCGTGGGCGGCAAGGTCGTGGTGGAGGCCGAGCTCGACACCGGGTCGGTGGCGCGGCGGCTGCGCAAGGAGATCCACGAGCTCTACGGGCACCATTCGGATGTGCACGTGCTGTCCGCGGGCGGGCTGCGCAAGACCACCCGGTACCTGGTGCGTGTGGTCAAGGACGGTGAGGGGCTGGCCCGCCAGACGGGCCTGATCGACAACCGCGGCCGCCCGGTCCGTGGCCTGCCCGCCGCCGTCGTCTCGGGTGGTGTCGCCGACGCCGAAGCGGCCTGGCGCGGCGCCTTTCTCGCGCACGGCTCGCTGACCGAACCCGGCCGCTCGTCTTCGCTGGAGGTCACCTGCCCGGGTCCCGAGGCCGCGCTCGCGCTCGTCGGCGCCGCCCGCCGGCTCGGCATCCAGGCGAAGTCGCGCGAGGTCCGCGGCGCGGACCGGGTCGTGGTGCGCGACGGCGACGCGATCGGCGCCCTGCTGACCCGGCTCGGCGCGCACGCGAGCGTGCTGCAGTGGGAGGAGCGGCGGATGCGCCGCGAGGTCCGCGCCACCGCGAACCGGCTGGCCAACTTCGACGACGCGAACCTGCGCCGCTCGGCGCGCGCGGCCGTCGCGGCCGCCGCCCGGGTCGAGCGCGCGCTGGAGATCCTCGGCGACACGGCGCCCGACCACCTGCTGGCGGCGGGCAAGCTGCGCCTGTCGAACCGGCAGGCGTCCCTGGAGGAGTTGGGGCAGCTGTCGGATCCGCCGATGACCAAGGACGCGGTGGCGGGCCGGATCCGCCGCCTGCTGGCCATGGCCGACAAGCGGGCGAAGGACGTCGGCATTCCGGACACCGAGTCGGCGGTGACCGCCGAGATGCTGGAAGAAGAGGCGTAGCCGGGACCCGTCAGGTGACGGACCCGCTAATCGCGCTCGATCCGCCGCAGCCCGTGCGCCGGTGTCCACCACTCGACGACGAGCATCGTGGCCTCGTCGTCGAGGTGGGTGTGCACGACCTCGGTGATGTCGGCGCGGAAGCTGTCGCCGCCCGTGCCCTCGGTGACCGGCCCGGCGGCGATCGCCCGGCCCGAGATCTTCGCCTCGCCCGGCCACTGCGCCTCGGCGCCCTCGACAGGGTCGACGGTGGCGCTGTGCACGGCGAACCGGGGATCCCTGCGGAGGTCCGCGCCCTTGCGTGCGTTCGGCATCGAGCCGAAGACCAGTTCGCCGTCGGCGAAGACGGCCTCGATCCCGGAGATCCGCGGCGCCCCGTCCGCCCGCACGGTGGCGATCGTCTTGTGCTTGCGGGCCTCGAACAGCGCCCGCACCCGCCGCGCGAATTCCGGCGCCGCCTGTTCGACGTCCCGCCACGCTGCCATGCGCCTCATGGTCGCACGGATGATGTACCTCCGGTGTTACCTGCGGCACCGGGGGGACCCGTTCTCGTAACGCAGGAGTTTCATGGCGGCATGATGCGTGAAATCCTGCGAACCGACGCTGGATCCCGGCTACGTCAGGTTCGGGGAAGGGGATAGTCGTGCGTTCCAACGGCACGAACGAGAAGGCGGAGCTCAAGGTCTCCGCCGACGTGGGCAGCTGGCTCCCCCGGCGCAGCAGCCACACCGCCGGCTGGCGGCCTGGGGATCTCGTCGCCGCGAAGCGCGGCACCACGGTCAGCGTCGTCATCCCGGCTCGCGACGAGGAAGCGACGGTGGGGGAAATCGTCCGCACCATCCGGCGGGACCTGATGGCGGGCGTCCCGCTCGTGGACGAGGTGCTCGTGGTCGACTCGCGTTCGCAGGACGCGACGGCGCGGGTCGCCGCCGAGGCGGGCGCCACGGTCGTCGCGCAGGACTCGGTGCTGCCGATGCTGCCCGGGATGGCCGGAAAGGGTGAAGCCCTGTGGAAGGGGCTCGCCGCCACGACGGGGGACATCGTCGTGTTCGTCGACGGCGATCTCTACGACTTCACCAGCGACTACGTCAGCGGGCTGCTCGGCCCGCTGCTCACCGACCGGTCGGTGGCCTACGTCAAGGGCTTCTACCACCGCCCGCTCGTGGGCACGAGCGGCACCGACGCCGAGGGCGGCGGCCGGGTCACCGAACTGGTCGCCCGCCCGCTGCTGAACATGTACTGGCCCGAGCTGGCGGGGTTCGTCCAACCCCTGGCGGGCGAGTACGCCGGGCGCCGCGAGGTGCTGGAGAGCATCCCGTTCGTCGTCAACTACGGCGTCGAGGTCGGGCACCTCATCGACATCCTCGAGTCCCGCGGGCTCGACGCGCTGGCGCAGGTGGATCTCGGCAAGCGGACGCACCGCCACCAGAGCACGCAGGCGCTGGGGCTGATGTCCGGGCAGATCATGCAGACGCTGGTCGGCCGGCTCGCGCACTACGGGCGGCTGATCTCGGCCCAGCCGCCCGCGACGCTGCTGGCGCAGTTCCGCCGGGGCGAGTCGGGGCACGGCGTCGAGCGGGAAATGGTGCTGACGGACGTGTCCTGCCACCAGCGCCCGCCCCTGGCCGAGGTTCTCGCCGACGTGCGGGACATCGCCTAACTCGCGTCGTGGAACACCAGGCCGAGCGTGTGACGGCGGCCGGACCGGACGGTGCTCACCCCGTGCCGCACCGGTGAGGCCGAGTAGCCGCGCGCCGACCGCACCGGGCGGTCCCGGGTCGTGAAGATCAGGGCGTGTCCTTGCTTCAGCGCCGTCGCGGTGCCCCGGGACTGCGCGCGCGGGCGCTGCTCGACGAGCAGGAACTCGCCGCCGGTGTGATCGGCGCCGGGCTCGTCGAGGCCGAACACGACCTGCAGCGGGAACACCAGATCCCCGTAGAGATCGCGATGCAAGGCGTTCCAATCGCCCGCGCCGTAGCGCAGCAGGATCGGGGTCGGTTTCACCTGACCCGCGGCGTGGCAGCGCGCCAGCCAGTCCCCGAGTTCGTCCGGCCACGGCGCCTCGCGCCGCAGCTGCGCCGCCCAACTGCGCGCGATCGGGAGCAGATGCGGGTAGAACGCCGCGCGCAGTTCGGCGACCTCGTCGGGCAGCGGGTACGCGAAGTAGCGGTACTGCCCGGCGCCGAACCGGTACCGGGCCATGTCGATCGTGGCCCGGAACCGGCTGGGATCGTCGTACAGCGCGGACAGCCCGCGGCACTCCTCCGGCGTGAGCAGGGGCGGCGTGAGGGCGCAGCCGTACTCGTTCACCTCGGCCACCAGCGCGGCCCAGTCCAGTTCGCCGACGCGTTCGGTGAGCTTCACCTCGCCAGTCTGCGCACGGCCGGGCGGCCGGCGCTGGCGGAAATCAGCCGGCCAGATCGGCGTGCGCGACAACCCTGGTGATCTTCGCCCGCACGAGGTATTCGCCGGGCACCGCGTTGCGCTTGCCGAACGCCTCGCCCTGGTCCTCACCCATGTAGCGCGCGCCGATCCTCGTCGACCACGGCAGCATCTCGTCCAGGTCCTCGTGCAGCGACGCGACCGCCGTGAACTGCACATACGAGTAGGGCGGCTCCTGGTCGTCGACGGTTACCGAGATCCGCGGATGCTGCCGCAGCGCCCGGCCCTTCACACTGTCCACGCCGGTGTTGAAGATCAGCTCGTCGCCGTCGGCGGTCTCGTCGAGCAGGAACCACACCGGCGTCACGTGCGGCGTCCCGTCTGGCCGCACGACGGCGACCTTCCCGGTGCGGGTGCCCTCGCTCGCGAACTTCCACCACTCTTCCCGGCTCATGTCGTGCATGGCGCCAAAACTACAAGCAGCTAGTGTGGTGCGCTGTGCGAGAAGCGGACCTGATCAGCGGCGGGCTGGTCGACGAGGGCCTGGCCCGGCGGCTGAAGGCGCTCGCCTGCACCGCGCCGCTGCACGACCTCGACGCCCGCAAGGCGAAGCTCGACTGGGCCGACGCGACGGTCTACCAGATGGCCGAGATCGCGCTGCACACGATCGACCAGGTCACCATCGCGATGGACTTCGACACCGGCGCGGGCCACGACGACGTGGTGCGCCGCCTCCAGCCGTTCATCGCCGCGCAGGCGCCCGGCCGGGGCGCCGAGGAGCATCTGCGGGTGGCGCGCTGGGTGCTGGACAACCTGATCAACGTCGGCACCGCCGACCGCGGGTTCCGCCGGGTCTACGGCAGTGTGGACGAGACCGGCGCGTACCGCCGCCGGGCGTTCGACTTCAAGCTGCTCGTGGAGCTGGCGGCGCCCGACGGCGAGGTGTACCTGCGTGCCAGCGACGAGGCGATCAACGTGCTCGTCGGCGCGCTGGACACCGACGTCGAGTCGGCGCAGATCGCGGCCGAGGTCAAGCTGGAGAACCTCATCAGCCGCGGCCGGCTGGCCGACGCGAAGCTCGCCGCGGAGCAGGCGCGCTACCGCACGGTGCAGTACGGCGAGACCCTGCGCGCCAAGCTGGACGCGACCCGCCGTGACGTACGCGCGGTCGACTGGGCCGAGGAGATGCCGGAGCTGCTCGACTCGGCGCTGTCGCATATCGAGACCCGTTTCCGTGCCGAGAACGCGATCCTGCGCAACATCACCCGCGCCCGCGACGAAGCCGAGGACCCGGATCACAAGCGCCGCGCGGCCGAGCTGGTCGACATCGTGGGCGACTGCATCAGCCGGCATACGCAGCTGCAGTCCCGGCTGCAGGCCGCCGGCGCGGTGTTCCGCGCCGAACAGGACCGCCAGCAGTTCTCCGGGCCGCCGCAGCGCGCCACGATCGACCTGTTCGGCCAGCTGCTGATGCCGAGCCTCGAGCTGCCGATCGCGGAGGCGGTCGGCCCGGTGGAGCGCTTCTTCCACGCGACCGCCGGAGTCGACGTGCCCACGGTGCCTTCCCTCCCTTCGCTGGTCTCGCTGCTGCTGCGCCCGGCGCCCGAGCGCGACACCCTCGTCGGTGAGGTGCCCGAGCCGGAGCTCGTCCCGGCCGAGCAGGCCGACTACTACAGTGACGAGCAGTGGCGGCGCGCCGACGAGCTGCTGGATCTCCCCGAGGTGCCGCGGCGCCTGTCGGGCCTGCTCGCCGAGGCGAGGGAAGCCGACCCGCAGCTGGCGCGCCTGGTCGCGCTGCGGGCGCTGCACTCGTACAGTCCGGAGATCGGTGCGGCCGTCCGGCAGGGGGACGGGCGCACGCTGCTCGCCGTGGACGACGGCACCGTGCTGGAGGACGACGAGTTCGGCGGTGCGGACCTGTTGCTGACCACGGCGCTGATCGAACGTGAGGAAGAGGGGGTGGCGTGACTAGCCCTGTGTCAAGCCGTTGTGCCGTGAGGGGGTCCCTCACGGCCGAAAACGCCATGAGGGACCCCCTCACGGCACGAGGGTGTCTGGCGTGAGCGCTGATGTGGAGTCGGCGGCCCGGCTGATCTCCTTCGGCATGCGGCCGAAGCAGTTGCCCGGCCGTGACGTGGTGTACGCGGACCTCGTGCGCCGGTACGGCGAAGACAGCGCTTTCAAGCAGCTGACGAACTCCGTCGCGGCCGGGCTCGGGCTGCTGGTGCTCGACGTCAGCACGCAGGCCGGCGCGGTGCTCGCGGCCACCGACGAGTCCGTGTTCGAGATCAAGATGGACTCCTACGCGCGGCAGAGCAAGATCCGCGAACGCCGGGAGACCGAGAAGGTGCTGCACGGCCTGGTGCACCTGGCCACCGCCGCGCTCGGCTACCCGCGCCCGGACGATCTCGCGAACGACACCTACATCGGGCGGGTCAGCGTCGAGCAGGTCGACGGCGTGGTCCGCGAAGCCTGCCGCATCCTCGACGAGCGCGCCGCGAAGGCCGAGCGGAACAACGACCCGCTGTCGGACGCGCCGGAGCTGGAACAGGCCTGGCGGGCGTACGCGCGCCGGCCCGCCGCGGCGGCCACGAAGGACGGCCGGCTGGCGTCGGACACGACGCGCGGCATGGTGTCGCGGGCGCTGAGGTTCCTCGCCGACCAGGGGTTCCTGGTGCAGGTCAGCGGCGAGCAGGGCGGCACCTACCGGACGACCCCGCGCTACCAGGTCCAGGTGCGCGAGCTGGCGGCCGACAGCGCCTTCGAAGAGCTCCTGGAGCTGGGCGTGGTCGCGGTGGGGGACGCGGCCGGGTCCCTTCGCCCGTCCATTTCGGACACTTTGTAGGGGGGCGACATTCTTTGGGAAGCGGCGGAGCCGCTTGCGGTGGGCCGTGCGCTGGCACCGCCGCGGGTTCTGAGGTGGTTCCTGGCGAGGACAGCGCCGACGTGGTGAATTGGCATTCATGAGGAGGCGATCCCGGAGTCAGGGGCCGCCTCAGGTTCCGCCACCCGCACCGCTACGCAAATCCTTCTGAAGGAGTCTTATGTACGAGCTGTCAAGGGTGCGCCTGCATTCGGTCGGCCCGGCGGGCGCGCGGTACCAGGACGTGGTGCTGGACTTCTCCGGGGTCGGCCCGGTCGTGAGGGCACCGGCGCAGGACGCGCTGTTCACCGCCGGGATCCACGCGGCCGCCGAGGGCCTGCCCCGGCGGCCGTCCCCGGCGAGCGTGCTGTTCCTGGAGAACGGCGGCGGCAAGTCGGTGCTGATCAAGCTGATCTTCTCGGTCATGTTGCCCGGCCGCCGCCAGGTGGTCGGCACGACGAACACCCGGGTGCTGGAGAAGTTCGTCGGCGCGAAGGACGTCTCGCATGTCGTGCTGGAATGGCAGCACACCGAGACCGGGCAGCGGATCATCACCGGCAAGGTGTCCGAATGGCGCGGGCACGTCGTGTCAGGCGATCCGGCGAACCTCATCGACTCGTGGTTCTGCTTCCGCCCCAGCGCTTCCACGGGTCTCGAATCGCTGCCGTTCGCCGAGGACGGCCGGCTGCTGACGATGTCCGCCTTCGCCGAACGGCTCGACGCGGCGCACGCCGCGGAGCCCGAACTGGAACTGTCGTGGACCCGGCGGCACCACGAGTGGACCGAGCGGCTCGACACGCTCGGCCTGGACACCGAGCTGTTCCGGTACCAGCGCGCGATGAACGCCGGCGAGGGTGAAGCGGCGGACGCGTTCACCTTCACCTCGGACGAGGCGTTCGTCGAGTTCCTGCTCAAGGCGGTCATCCCGGAGGACGATCCGCGCGATCTCGCCGATGTGGTCCAGACCTATGCCCACAACCTGGGCCAGCGCGGCGATCTGATGGCCGAACGGGACTTCGTCGCCGGGGCGCTGGACCTGCTGGGGCCACTGTCCGAAGAGGAATCACTGGCCGCCGCGTCGCGCAAGCTCGCCGGCGCCGCGCGATCGGACGCGCAGGCGTTCGCCGGGTCCGTGCTCGCGCGGCACGAGCTGGAAGCCGGCCGGCTGTCCGGGCTCACGGCGTTCGTCGACGAGACGCGCGACGCGGAGAAGCTCGCCGAGGGCGACCATCGCCGCCTGTCCGCGGTCGTGACCGAGTTGCGCCGTGTCGTCGCCGAACTGAGGCTCACCGACGCCACCGCGGACAAGCAGCGTCTCGACGACGAGCTGGCACAGGCCCGCGCGACGGCCGAGGCGTGGCGCGAGACCGGCACGGTGCTCGCGCATGTCAACGCCGTCCGCAAGGCCACCGACATCCGGGAGCTGGTGGGCGAGCGGGAGCAGAGCGCGAAACCGGCGCTGGAGGCCAAGAACGCGGCGGCGAACGCGCTCGCCCACGGCCTGCTCGCGCTGGCGCGCGGCGCGGGGGAGCAGGCCGAGGCGGCGGAGGAACGCGCGGGGGCGGCTCGCGCGGAGGCGGCGAAGGCGCAGGACCAGCGCGACGAGGCGACCAGCACCGCGGCGAAGCACCGTGCCGAGGAGGCGCAGGTTTCGGCCCGGATCGACGAGGTCCGTGCCCAGGTGCAGGAGGCCGTGCGCGAAGGCCTGCTGTCCGACGGCACGCGGGTCGCCGAGGCGGCACAGGAAGCCCGCGCACGCGGGGAGAACGCGGCGAGCGAACTGGTCGCACGCGAGGCCGAGCTGGAACGCGTCGCCGAGGAACACGCCGAAGCGCAGCAGGCCTTGCACACCGCGCAGCAACGGGCTTCCGCGGCGCGGGCGCGTGCGGACCAGGCCGCGAGCGAGCTGGCGAAGGCACACCGCCGCACCGACGCGCTCGCGGCGAACCCCCGGCTGCTGGAACTCCTTGGCGGAGAGAACGTCCAGCTCGAGACCGACACGCCGGCACTGCTGAAACGCCTGCGAGAGGCACGATCGATCGCGGAACGCGAGCAGACGGCCTTGCGGATGGAGGAGTCCGCCGACGAGCGCGCCCTCGCCGCGCTGGGCGACGGTGGCCTGCTGCCCGCGCCGCCGGAGGTGCAGGCCGCGCTCGATGTCCTGGAACACGCCGGGATCACCGCCTGGTCGGGCTGGCGCTATCTGTCCACAATGGATGCTGAAGCGCGTGCGCGGGTGCTCGCCGGACGACCCCATCTGGTCGGTGGCGTCCTGGTCAACGATCCGGCGCAGCTCACCCGCGCGAAGGCCGCGCTCGCGGACGCGAAGCTGCTGCCAAGCGCGGTGCTGCCGGTGGGCACGACGGAAGCGGTCAAGCGGGACGGCGCCGCGCCCGGGATCGAGTTCCTGGTGCCGCCGAACCCCGCGATGTACGACGAGGAGGCCGCCGACACCGAGCGGCAGGCCATCCTCGCCCGCCATTCCCGCCGCCAGAAACAGCTCGAAGCGCTCGCGACCGCCATCGGGGACGACGCCGCCCTCGAATGGAAGCTCACCGCCTGGCGCGAGGACTACCCGCCCGGCGCGCTGGCCACCCTCGCCGAAGAGGCCGAGACAGCGGCGACCGAACTGGCCGGAGCCCAGGACGCCGCCGCGGGTGCCGACCGGCACCTTGCCGGGCTCGCCGCTCGCCGGACGAGGCTGCGCGAGGCCGTCCCGGCGCTGCGGGCCGAGGCGCGCATGGGGGAGGAGCGAGCCCGCCGGCTCGGTGAGCTGGCCGAGCGGTTCGCGCGGATTCCACAGTGGACACAAGAGATCGAGCGCGCGCGGGAGATCATCGCGCGTGCGGAAACCGAGACGGGGCAAGCGAGCGCGAAGGCGGCCCGGGCGCGCGAGGCGGCCGCGGAAGAGCAGCGCACGGCTGACGGGCACCGGCGCACGGTCTCGGGCGCACGCGCCGAGCTGGCCGAGGTGCCTGGCGGCGGTTCGGTGTCCGAAGAGGACCCGGCGCCCGCCGAACCGGTGGACGCGCTGCGCCGGGCGTTTTCTTCGGCAAGTGACGCGTACGCGAAGGTCGAGGTCGGCAGTGACCTGAGGGCCGAGCTGGAGCAGGCCGAATCGGCGGAGTCCGCGGCGAGGGCGGCCCTGGAGGTCCTCGACCCGGGCGTGCGCGAGCAGGCGTCGCGGCTGCTGGAGACCCCCGACGGTTCGGACGCGGCGACTCGCGCCGCCGCGCAGGCACGCGCGGGCAGGGTGGTCGCGGCGGTCGAGCAGGAGCACGGCGAGGCGATCGGCCTGGTCGCGACCTGCAAGGCCGAACTGGACCAGTTGCCGAGGCAGGGCGCCACGCTGGAAACCCGCCCACGCGACGCCGGGCATGGCCGCGAACTGATCGACGAAGCCGCGGAAGAGGCCGGCGCCGCCGCCCGTGCCTGGGAAGAGGCCCAGGCACGGCGCGCCGAGGCCGAGCGCGCGGCGGAGACGGCCAGCGCCTCGGCGGCGGGATTCCGCCTGCTGGCCGAGTCCATGGCGCACCTCGCGCCCTCCGGCGAGCCGGGACGGGTGTTCGACGGGGACGTCGAGGCCGCGCAGGACCGCTACCGCAAGCTGACCTCGTCGCTCGCCGAAGCCGAGTCCACAGTGGACCAAGCCGAGAAGCGGGTCAGGGCGCATGCCGACTCGCTGGCCCAGTACGCGACCGACAAGCGGTTCGAGAAGCTGTCCAGCCCGGTGCGGCAGCAGATCATCTCGGTGCGCCGTGACGCGCTCCCGGCGAGCGCCGCGGAATGGGCGAGCGCGCTGAAACCGCGGCTGCGCACGCTGACCGACGACCTCGCGCAGATCGACCGGCACCGTTCGGGCATCGTCGCGCGGCTGCAGGGGATGGTCGAGGGCGCGTTGCGGATGCTCCGGTCCGCGCAACGGCTTTCGCGGCTGCCGGAGGGTCTCGGCGACTGGTCCGGGCAGGAGTTCCTGCGCATCCGCTTCGCCGATCCCGAGGAGCCCGAGCTGACCGAGGCGCTCGGCCAGGTCGTCGACGAGGCCGCCGCGGGCAAGACCAGCGACGGCCGCGACGTCAAACGTGACGGCATGTCGCTGGTGCTGCGCGGGGTGCGGGCGGCGGTGCCGAAGGGATTCCGGGTGGACATGCTCAAACCGGACTCGGTGCTGCGGACCGAACGCCAGCGGGTACCGGAGATCCGCGACGTGTTCTCCGGCGGCCAGCAGCTCACCGCGGCGATCATCCTGTACTGCACGCTTGCCGCGCTGCGGGCCAACAACCGCGGGAAGATGCGCAACCGGCATTCGGGAGTGCTGTTCCTGGACAACCCGATCGGCCGGGCGTCCGCGGGCTATCTGCTGGAGCTGCAACGGGTCGTCGCCGGTGCGCTGGGCGTGCAGCTGATCTACACGACCGGGTTGTTCGACGCCGGCGCGCTTTCGGAGTTCCCGCTGATCGTGCGCCTGCGCAACGACGCGGACCTGCGGGCGGGGCGCAAGTACCTGTCGGTCGACGCGACGATCCGTGGCCACCTCGACGAACTGGCCGAGCCCGACGGCGTCTCGCACCTCGCGGCGACCCGCCTGTTCACGAAGGAGGGACAGTAGCTGCGAGACCGGGCTTGATCAACTAACTTCCGGCGGTGTCCCGTCCCGGACCCGACGAGAAGGAGCCCGATGTTCCGGTCCGCACTCGCGATCGTCGCCGGAGTACTTCTCGTCGCGGCGTTCTCCTGTGCGCCCGCGATTGCGGCGGCGCGATTCGAACCGGTCTGCGGCGGGCAGTTCGCGCGCGTCGCGTGCCAGGTCGAGAGGTTCGCCGGCAGCCGGTACGAGGAACCGGTGGGCTGGGGCGCGGACGACCTGCGGCGGTCCCACGAGATCCCGGCACGCGCGCCGAACGCGGGCACGATCGCGATCATCGACGTCGGCGCGTATCCCACGCTGGAAAGCGATCTCGCGGTCTACCGGGCGAAGTACGGCCTCCCGCCGTGCGCGAGCTACACCGGCTGCTTCCGGCAGATGGACTACCACGGCGGCCCCGCGCTCGCGCCCGCGACGGACGAAACCGGTGAGGCGATCGACGAGGCGATCGCCCTGGAGACCTCGCTCGACGTGGACATGGCATCGGCGGCCTGCCCCGACTGCCGCCTCATGGAGATCCAGATCCCGCACTCGGCGCTCCCGTCGTCGGGCGGTAAACCGGCCGATATGGACGGTTACGCCGCCGCGTTCGGCACCGCGGTGCAGACGGCCGTGGCCCAGGGCGCGAACGCCGTGAGCATCAGCTACGGCCTGCCGGGCGACGACGCGATGCTGCACGGCCCGGTCGCGTCGCAGCTGTCCCGGCCCGGGGTGGCGATGGTGGCTTCCAGCGGTGACAGCGGTTTCGAGGCGAACGAGTACCTGTGGCCGCAGGCGCTGCCCACGGTGACCTCGGCCGGCGGGACGGCCTTGGTCAAACAGGAAGGCGGATACAGCGAAGGCGCGTGGAACGGCGCGGGTTCGAGTTGCGCGCCCGGGGCGGCCCCGCCGCTCGGCCAGCCCGTCGCGGTGAACACGTCGTGCACGGGCGCGCGGGCCGGGGCCGACGTGTCCGCCGTCGCCGCCGACCTCGCCATCTACACGACCTACAGCCCGCAGACCCACAACCCGCTCGGCTGGACCGTGGTGGCCGGGACCAGCGCGTCGGCGCCGTTCATCGCCGGGGTCTACGCCGCGAGCGGGCCACTCACCGGCGTGCTCGGGCCGAACCTGCTCTACGCGATGGATCCGGCGTCGTTCCAGGACGTCACGTCGGGAACGACCGGCACCATCAGCAACGGCCGCTGCCTGCCACCCGAAGGCGACCAGAAACAGACCTTCGACGGGCGGCTGTGCGCCGCGGGCCCCGGCTGGGACGGGCCGACCGGGCTGGGCAGCCCGCACGGCCTGTTCCGGTTCTGAGTTCTCGTCTCAGCTAGAACGCCCAGTTCTACGCGTCTAGTTGGGCGGCCTCGCGCACTTGTTCGGCGAGAAGTGGATGGAGAAGTGATGGCCAGCCCTGACTACGACGTCACCGTGACGCGGGAAGACAACCTGTGGGTGGCGGTCGCGCACGGCAACCTCTCGCAATGTGCGATCGCCGATCTCCTCGGGTTGTCGCACCAGCGCGTCAACCAGTTGATCAATTCCTAGTCATCGGCCTCAGCGCTGCGCCGAGCGCCACCGGCGCAGTGCGATGCTGTCCAGCTTCGCGCCCCCCGAACTCGGAACCCCACGGCAGCAGCCCCGCCACCGGGCCGGTTCCTAGTCCTTGCGGCCGGTGAGCGCGATTCCGGCGCCGAGCCCGATCATCACCAGGCCACCCGTGCCGCCGACGAGTTCGAGCCGCTTCGGCGAGCGCGCGAACCAGTCACGCGCCGCGCCGGCGGTGAGCGCCCACACGGTGTCGGAAAGTACCGCGATGACCGGCAGGCAGATGCCCAGCAGCAGGATCTGCACCTGCACCCGGCCGGCCGGGTAGTCGACGAACTGCGGCAGCACCGCCGCGAAGAACACGATCGTCTTCGGGTTGGTGAAGCCCACGGCGAACCCGTCGCGCAGCACCCTCAGCGTCCGGCCGGGGGTCGTGCGCACGGCGGCGGCCAGTGTCTCGCCCAGCCTGCGGCGGTGCCTGATCGCCTGCACGCCCAGATACACCAGGTAGGCCGCACCGGCGAGCTTGATGACCGTGAACACCGTGGCCGACGTCCGCACGAGCACGCCGAGCCCGAAGGCGACCGCCACGACTTGCGTGTAGGCCCCGGCCGCGTTCCCCACGACCGTCAGCAGGGCGTCACGCCGCCCGACGGTCAGCGCGCGGCTGATGGTGAACAGCACGCTCGGCCCCGGCACGACGACCATCACGAAGACCAGCGCGGCGAACGCCGCGAAATGTCCAGGAGACACCATGGAGCCGAGACTAGCCGGTTTTTGTCGGACCCCTCTGGTAGGACAAGCACCGTGACGAGAACGATCAGCATCGCCGAACGGCGGGCGCGGCTGGTGACGCGCCATCATCTGGGCGTGCCCGCGGAGAGCGTGGAGCAGGTCGCGCAAAGCCTCGTGGCCCTGCACGCCACCGACCCCGCGACGGTGCACCTGTCCACCGCGGTCCGCCTGCGCGAGCCCGCCACGGCCGAGCACGCGCTCTACGAGGCCCGCACGCTGCTGCGGATGCTCGGCATGCGCCGCACGATGTTCGTCGTCCCGGTCGCGCTCGCCCCCGTCGTGCAGGCCGCCTGCGCCGGCGAAATCGCCCGCAAGCAGCGGAAACACCTGATCCAGCAGCTGGCCACGGCCGAACTGGACACCGACCTCGACCCGTGGCTCGCGGAGGTCGAAGAGGGCGCGTTCCGGGCGCTGGCCGCCCGCGGCAGCGCGCATGCGCAGCAGATCGCGGACGGAGAGCCCCGGCTGCGCACGGAAATCGTGGTGGCGCAAGGAAAACCGTACGAGTCCCGCGGCTACATCACCAACCGGGTGCTGTTCCTGCTCGCCGCTCAGGGCCGCATCGTGCGGGGCCGCCCGCGCGGGTCGTGGCTGTCCACCCAGTACTCCTGGGCGACGGCGGACTCGTGGCTCGAAAGCGGGATCCCCGCCGTCGAGGCCGGCGAAGCCCGTGTCGAACTGGCGCGCCGGTGGCTGTACGCCTTCGGGCCGGCTCCGGTCGAGGACCTCAAATGGTGGACAGGCTGGACCGCGGCGCAGACGAAGAAGGCCCTCGCCGAGATCGGCCCGGCCGAGGTCGACCTCGGCGGTGCACCGGGCATCGTGCTACCCGAGGACCTCGAGCCCGTCCCGGAGCCCGAACCGGCCGCCGCGTTCCTGCCCGCGCTGGACCCGACGCCGATGGGCTGGGCGCGCCGCGAGTGGTATCTCGGCGACCACCAGGCTCCGCTGTTCGACCGAACCGGGAACATCGGGCCGACCGTGTGGTGGGGTGGCCGCGTCGTGGGTGGCTGGGCGCAGCGCCCCTCAGGAGAAATTGTATACAGTATGCTCGAAGGGGCAGGTCGTGAGGCGAAGATCGCGATCGAGCGCGAGGCGGACCGGGTGCGCGAATGGCTCGGTGAGCTCCGGGTCGTGCCGAAGTTCCGCACTCCGCTGGAGAAGGAGCTGTCTTCTTGATCGATTCTCCAGGCTGCCGGCGTCTCGCCGGTCCAGGTCGATCCGCCCAGGGCCAGGCACGCTAGGGTGGCCCATGAGCCCGAAGATGTGTATCCCGGTCGCGAGGCCGGGTCGGACCCGAGGAGAGACGAGCAGTGACGGTTCGCGTAGGTGTCAACGGCTTCGGCCGGATCGGCCGTAACTTCTTCCGTGCCGTGCAGGCCACGGGTCACGACATCGAGGTGGTGGCGTTCAACGACCTCGGCGACGTCAAGACCATGGCACAGCTGCTCAAGTACGACAGCGTCCTGGGCCGGTACCCCGAGGAGGTCACCGTCAGCGGTGAGGGCATCGTCGTCGGCGGCAAGACCGTCAAGGCCCTCGCCGAGCGCGACCCGGCCAACCTGCCCTGGGGTGACCTGGGGGTCGACGTGGTCCTCGAGTCGACCGGCTTCTTCACCAACGCCGACGCGGCGAAGGCGCACATCGCCGGTGGCGCCAAGAAGGTCGTCATCTCCGCGCCCGCCAAGGGCGAGGACCTGACCGTCGTGCTGGGCGTCAACGACAACCTCTACGACGGTTCGCAGACGATCATCTCGAACGCCTCCTGCACCACGAACTGCCTCGGCCCGCTCGCCAAGGTCCTGCACGAGGCCTTCGGCATCGAAAAGGGTCTGATGACCACGATCCACGCCTACACCCAGGATCAGAACCTGCAGGACGGCCCGCACAAGGACGCGCGCCGCGCCCGCGCCGCCGCGCTGAACGTCGTCCCCACCTCCACCGGTGCGGCCAAGGCGATCGGCCTCGTGCTGCCGGAGCTGAACGGCAAGCTCGACGGCTACTCGCTGCGCGTGCCCGTGCCCACCGGCTCGATCACCGACCTGACCGTCGACCTGCAGAAGAAGGCCTCCATCGAGGAGATCAACGCGGCGTACAAGGGCGCGGCCGACGGACCGCTCAAGGGCATCCTGCGCTACTCGGAGGACCCGATCGTCTCCTCGGACATCGTCAACGACCCGGCCTCGTGCATCTTCGACGCGCCGCTGACGAAGGTCATCGACGACCAGGTCAAGGTGTTCGGCTGGTACGACAACGAGTGGGGCTACTCCAACCGCCTCGCGGACCTGGTGAACCTCGTCGGCTCGAAGCTGTCCTGAACCATGGTCAAGACTCTCGAAGACCTCATCGGTGAGGGTGTGTCCGGCCGTCGCGTGCTGGTGCGCTCCGACCTGAACGTCCCGCTCGACGGTTCGGCCATCACCGACGACGGCCGCGTGCGCGCCGCGCTGCCGACCATCAAGCGCCTGGCCGAGGCCGGCGCCAAGGTCGTCGTCGCGGCACACCTCGGCCGTCCGAAGGGTGAGCCCGACCCGAAGTTCTCGCTGCGGCCGGTCGCCGGCCGGCTCGGCGAACTGCTGGGCGCGGATGTGCGACTGGCCGGTGACGTCGTCGGCGCGGACGCGCAGGCGGCCACCGCGGCGCAGGCCGAAGGTTCGGTGGTGCTGCTGGAGAACGTGCGGTTCGATCCGCGCGAGACCAGCAAGGACGAGGCCCAGCGCGCCGAACTGGCCGCCGAGTTCGCGAAGCTCGCGGACGCGTTCGTCTCCGACGGGTTCGGCGTCGTCCACCGCAAGCAGGCCTCGGTCTACGACGTGGCGCGGGTGCTGCCGGCCTACGCGGGCGGTCTCGTGCTGGCCGAACTCGAAGTGCTCGGCAAGCTGACCGGCCGGCCGGAGCGCCCGTACGTCGTGGTGCTCGGCGGGTCGAAGGTCTCCGACAAGCTCGCCGTCATCGAGGCGCTGCTGCCCAAGGTCGACACGTTGCTCATCGGTGGCGGCATGGCCTTCACCTTCCTCGCCGCGCAGGGCCACGGCGTCGGCAAGTCCCTGCTGGAGCAGGACTTCGTCGACACCGCGCGCAAGTTGCTCGACGAGCACGGCGACAAGATCGTGGTGCCCTCCGACGTGGTGGTGGCGGACAGGTTCGCCGCCGACGCGGCCACCGACACGGTGAGCGCCGGCGCGATCCCCGGCGAGTGGATGGGCCTCGACGTCGGCCCGCGCACGGTCGAGGCGTTCGCGGCGAAGATAGCCGGGGCGAAGACGGTGTTCTGGAACGGCCCGGCCGGTGTGTTCGAGCTGGCGCCGTTCGCCGCCGGGACGCGCGGAGTCGGGCAGGCGATCGCCGACTCGGGAGCGTTCAGCGTGGTCGGCGGCGGCGACTCGGCCGCCGCGGTCCGCGTCCTGGGCCTGCCGGAAGAGAAGTTCTCGCACATCTCGACCGGCGGCGGGGCCTCCCTGGAGTACCTCGAGGGCAAGGAACTGCCGGGCGTCGCCGTGCTCGGGGAGGGCTCCTGATGGCGCGCAAGACGCTCATCGCCGGCAACTGGAAGATGAACCTCAACCACCTCGAGGCCATCGCGCTGGTGCAGAAGATCGCGTTCTCCCTGCCGGAGAAGTACTACGCGAAGGTGGATGTCGCGGTAATCCCGCCGTTCACCGACATCCGCAGCATCCAGACCCTGGTCGACGGGGACAAGCTGCTACTGACCTACGGCGCGCAGGACCTCTCGCCACACGACTCGGGCGCGTACACCGGGGAGGTCTCCGGGCCGATGCTCGCCAAGCTCGGCTGCACCTACGTGATCGTCGGTCACTCGGAGCGGCGCGAGTACCACAACGAGGGCGACGAGCTGGTCAACAAGAAGGTCCGCGCGGCGATCAAGCACGGCATCAGCCCGATCGTGTGCGTCGGCGAGAGTCTCGAGGTACGAGAGGCGGGCGGCCACGTCGATCACGGCTGCACGCAGCTCATCGCCGCGTTGAAGGGGCTCAAGGCCGAGCAGGTCAAGGAGCAGGTGGTGGTGGCCTACGAGCCGATCTGGGCGATCGGCACCGGGCGGGTGGCCACGCCCGCGGACGCCGAAGAGGTGTGCAAGGCGCTGCGGGAGACGCTGGCCGACAAGTACGGTACGGAGGTGGCCGACGAGGTGCGGGTGCTCTACGGCGGCTCGGTGAAGTCGGGCAGCGTCGGCGAGCTGGTGGCGTGCGAGAACATCGACGGCGGCCTCGTCGGCGGGGCGAGCCTGCAGGCAGACGAGTTCACCAAGCTGTGCGCCATGGCCGCGGGGGGACCGCTGCCGTGAGGCCGGCGGTCGGCGAGTAGTCTGTCAACCTCAGACCGTCACACGACCAGGGAACACCTTTCTGGCGCCAGGCGACCGGGTCACCCACCCGTCGGGCCGTCCGGCACCAGCGAGACACAGAGGATGAGATGAAGCTGTTCCTGCAAATCCTGTTGATCGCGTCCAGCGTGCTGCTGGTCGTCGCGGTACTGCTGCACCGCGGGCGTGGTGGCGGCTTGTCCTCGTTGTTCGGGGGTGGGATGCAGTCGAGTCTCGCGGGGTCGAGCGTGGCTGAGAAGAACCTCGACCGCATCACCCTGCTGCTCGGTGCCGTCTGGTTGATCAGCATCGTGGGGTTGGGCCTGTTGCTGAAGGTCTGAGTGCACGGGCGTGCCTATGGGGGGCGCGCCGCCTATCACCCTGTGAGGATTCATGGTTGGCGGTAACGCGATTCGAGGCACCAGGGTCGGTGCCGGTCCATCCGGCGAGTCCGAGCGCGGCGAGTCCGCGCCACGGCGCCGGGTCTCCTACTGGTGTGCCAACGGGCACGAGTCACGTCCCTCGTTCTCGATGGACGCGGAGGTCCCGGACGAGTGGGACTGCCCGCGCTGCGGGCTTCCCGGCGGTCAGGACCAGAAGAACCCGCCGGCGGCACCACGGACCGAGCCGTACAAGACCCACCTGGCGTACGTGAAGGAGCGGCGCAGCGACGCCGACGGCGAGGCCATCCTCGCCGAGGCGCTGGAGCGTCTCCGTCAGCGACGCCAGATCTAGCAGGGCGTTTGAGGGGCGAGCTGTTCGCCGAAAGCGCGAACCGCTCGCCCTGCCAGGTGTTTCCTGGGGGTCGAACCCCTAGACCCCCGCCAGGGAGGGCTTCGCTCCCTGGACCCCCCGAGTGCGGTGCCGGTCCAGTTGGTGGTCTTCAGTCCTTGACCGGGTAGGTCGCCCGCACCGTGAAGCCGCCGTCGTCGGTCGGCGCCGTCTCGAAGCTTCCGCCGAGCAGGCGCGCCCGCTCCGCGAGACCCGTCAGGCCGTGCCCGCCCGAGGGCAGCGGCGTGACCGGGCGGCTCGGGCTTTCATTGCGCACCTCGACCTTCAGCGCGTCGCCGTCACCCAGCACCACCACCGTCGCGGCGGCGCCCGGTGCGTGCTTGCGCACGTTCGTCAGGCACTCCTGCACCGTCCGGTAGGCCGCCGCCGACACCTTCACCGGCAACTGCTCCGGCACACTCTCCACCGTCAGCCGCACGGGCACCGCACAGTTACGCACCAGCTGGTCCAGCTCGCCGATACCGGGCTGCGGGCCGTCGTCGCGCACACCCGAGCGCAGCACCCCGACCAGCGACCGGAGCTCCTCCAGCGTCCGCGTCGACAGTTGCCGGATGACCTGCCCCGTCTGCTGCGCGTTCGTGCCGTCGCTCGCCGCCAGCACCCCGGCCTGCATCGCGATCAGCGTGATGTCGTGGGACACGACGTCGTGCATCTCCCTGGCCAGCCGCGCTCGCTCCTCCGCGCGCACCGCGTCGGCATGCAACTGCTGCTCACGATCCCGGCTCGCCGCGAGCTCGACGAGTTTCTGCGCCAGCTGCGCGCGGGCCCCGATGAGCAGCCCGATCGCGATCGGCATCCCCGCGACGAGTACCCCGTAGATCCCGTCGAGCACGTGCTCGCGCCAGCTCAGCGTGGCGAAATCGGACAGCGGCCACTGGATGAACCGGCAGGCCCAGACGAGCGCGGCGCCGACCCACACCTGCCAGTGCGTCTGCTTGCGCGTCGCGAGCATGCCGAGCGCGATCATCGCGGCCAGCTGCGACCAGCCCGTCAGGAAGCCCGGGACCGTCCCGAGCACGGTGAGGAACGGCAGCCACCGACGCGCCGCCAGGACCAGGCAGGCGAGCCCGGAAAGGTAGATGGAGTACGGCGGCGCCTTGTCGGGGATGACCAGCCAGACGTCGAGCACCGCCAGCACGATGGCCGCGCCGTCGACGGCGAGCGGCACCCAGGCATGCCGTCTGGCCAGTACCGCCCAACGTGTGCGGTGCCCCTCGCGGGCTGTCGCGCCGCCGACCGAAATGCCGATGGGCAGTCCCTGAGTGCTCATGTGATCGGCCCCCACTCGTCTTGTGGACTTGACGGTGAGATGCACGAAGCTGCCCGCAGGGACGCGGATCCGGAGAAAAATGTGCGGAAGCTAACGCCCGCGGCGCACCATTTTGCGGAGCGTGAGGAAAACAGGTGGTCTGAACCTTCAAGCCGTCGGCGGCTGGTACACGTTGGACAGCTTGCCTGCGGCGGCCTTGTCGAGCAGCCACAGCGTGCGGCGCTGGCCGCGGGCACCCGCGACCGGCACCTGCACCTCGCCGGCGCCCGACAGGGCGAGCGCGACCGCGTCCGCCTTCGCCGCGCCCGTGGTCAGCAGCCACACGTCGTGCGAGCGGCGGATCGCCGGCAGGGTCAGCGAGACGCGGGTCGGTGGCGGCTTCGGGCAGTTGCGCACCGCCACCACCGAACGCTCGGTCTCGTGGACCGCGGGCGACTCGGGGAACACCGAGGCGGTATGCCCCTCGCCGCCGAGCCCGAGCAGCGTGATGTCGAAGCCCGGCACGTCGCCGTGGTCCTCGGGCTGCGCGTTGTCCGCGAGCACCCGGGCGTACGCCGCCGCGGCCGCATCGACGTCGTCGCCGAACTCGCCGTCCGAGGCCGCCATCGCGTGCACCCGCTTCGGGTCGACCGGCACGTGGTCGAGCAGCGCCTCGCGGGCCTGCTTCTCGTTGCGCTCGCCGTCGTTCGCGGGCACGAACCGCTCGTCGCCCCAGTACAGGTCCAGCCGCGACCAGTCCACCGCGTCGCGGGCGGGGGAGCGGCGCAGCTGGTCCAGCACCGCGATCCCGGTGCCGCCGCCGGTCAGCACCACCGACGCCGAACCCTTGGCCGCCTGCAGGTCCACCAGCCGGGTCACCAGGCGGGCGGCGACGGCCGCGGCGAGCAGCTCGGGGTTGGCGTAGACCACTACCTCGGTGTCGGTCACGACGCGCTCGCCTTCGCTTTCTTGCCGTTCGTGGGTTTGCTCGCCTTGGGCGCGCTCGCGGCGAGCTTGTCCAGACCGTGCAGCGCGGCCTCGTAGATCTCGTCCGGGCCGAGCCGCCGCAGCTCCTCGATCAGGCAGTCCTTGGTGTTGCGACGATGCAGCGCGATCCGTCGCGTCGGCTGGCCCGGCTGGGACAGGGTGCCGACCTTGCCGTCGGGCCGGGTCAGTTCGACCGTGCCCGAACGCCGCTCGAGCGAGACCGACACGATGCCCTGCGCGGACCCCGTCTTGATCCGCTTCACCGGGATCTTCAGGTATTCCGCGAGCCAGCCGGCCAGCAGCTCGGTGGACGGGGAGTCGGCCTCGCCGGTCACCGTGGCGGCGGTGATCGCCTCGTACGGCGGCAGGTCGAGCGCGGCGACCAGCTGGGCGCGCCAGTTCGTCAGGCGGGTCCAGGCCAGATCGGTGTCACCGGGCGTGTAGGACTTCTTGCGGGTGCCGAGCGCCCGGATCGGGTTCCGCTCGGCGGCGGAGTCGGTGATCCGGCGCTGCGCGAGCAGGCCGATCGGGTCCTCGGCGGGCGACTTCGGGCCCCCGCTGGGCCACCACGTCACGATCGGCGCGTCCGGCAGCAGCAGCGGCACGACCGCGCTCTGGCCCTGCGAGGCCAGCGGGCCGTAGAGCCGCAGCACGACCACCTCGCTCGCCCCGGCGTCCCCGCCGATGCGGATCTGGCCGTCGATGCGGGCGGCGGCCGTGCGGGAGCCGCGAGCGACGACGATGACCCGGCACGGGTGCTCCCGGCTCGCCTCGTTCGCCGCGTCGATGTGCTCCTCGAGATGCTCGCCGTCGTCGTCGACGATCACCAGCGTGAGCACCCGGCCGAGCGCGACGGCCCCGCCGCGCTCGCGCAGTTCGACGAGCTTGCGGTTGACCTGCGAGGTGGTGGTCGAGGGCAGGTCGATGATCACGGTCGCCTCCAGTGCTTATGCGGGACACCCTCCCTTACTGTGGCGGGAAAGCGTGCCACAGCGGGGGCCCAACCCGGTCGGCGACCGTGGCCCGGGCTTCGCAGATTGTGGCTCACGGTCGCCTCCAGTTCCGGCCTGAACGTTCGAGCACTTCATCCGCCGAGGCCGGGCCCCAGCTGCCGGGCGGGTACGGCTCCGGCGCGCCCTGCTTGGCCCAGTGCTCCAGGATCGGGTCGAGGATCCGCCACGACAGCTCGACCTCTTCGTTCACCGGGAACAGCGACGGCTCGCCCAGCAGCACGTCCAGGATGAGCCGCTCGTAGGCCTCGGGGGAGGACTCGGTGAAGGCGTGGCCGTAGCCGAAGTCCATCGTGACGTCGCGGACCTCCATGGTCGTGCCCGGCACCTTCGAGCCGAACCGCATCGTCACGCCCTCGTCCGGCTGCACCCGGATCACCAGCGCGTTCTGCCCCAGCTCCTCGGTCGAGGTGTAGTCGAACGGCAGGTGCGGGGCGCGCTTGAACATCACCGCGATCTCCGTGACGCGGCGGCCGAGCCGCTTGCCGGTGCGCAGGTAGAACGGAACCCCCGCCCAGCGGCGGTTCTGCACCTCCAGCGTCACCGCGGCGTAGGTCTCGGTGGTGGAGTCCTTCGCGAACCCGGCCTCGGCCAGCAGGCCCGGCACCTTCTTGCCGCCCTGCCAGCCGCCCGCGTACTGGCCGCGCGCGGTCGTCTGGTCCAGCGGCAGCGACGGCTTGATCGCCCGCAGGACCTTGATCTTCTCCGTGCGCAGGGCCCGCGGCTCGAACGAGAGCGGCTCCTCCATCGCGGTGAAGGCCAGCAGCTGCAGCAGGTGGTTCTGGATGACGTCCCGCGCCGCGCCGATCCCGTCGTAGTACCCCGCGCGACCGCCGAGGCCGATGTCCTCGGCCATGGTGATCTGCACGTGGTCGACGTAGTTGGCGTTCCAGATCGGCTCGAACAGCTGGTTGGCGAACCGCAGCGCCAGGATGTTCTGCACCGTCTCCTTGCCGAGGTAGTGGTCGATGCGGAACACCGACTCCTCGGGGAAGACGTCGTTGACGATGCCGTTGAGCTCCTTGGCGCTGGCCAGGTCGTGCCCGAACGGCTTCTCGATCACCACGCGGCGCCAGCACTGGTCGTCGGACTGCGCCAGCCCCGAACGCGCCAGCTGCTTGGTGACCACGGGGAAGGCGCTCGGCGGGATCGACAGGTAGAACGCCGTGTTGCCGCCGGTGCCGCGCTCGGTGTCCAGCTCGCGCACGGTCCGCGCGAGCCGGTCGAACGCGTCGTCGTCGTCGAAGGTGCCCTGCACGAACCGGATGCCTTCGGACAGGCGCTGCCACACCGACTCGCGGAACGGGGTCCGCGCGTGCTCGGCGACCGAATCGTGCACGAGCTGCCCGAAGTCCTCGTCCGCCCAGTCACGCCGGGCGAACCCGACGAGCGAGAAGCCCGCGGGCAGCAGGCCCCGGTTGGCCAGGTCGTAGATCGCCGGCATCAGCTTCTTGCGCGACAGGTCGCCGGTGACCCCGAAGATGACCATGCTCGACGGGCCGGCGATCCGCGGCAGGCGCTTGTCCCGCGGATCGCGCAGCGGGTTGGTCCACTGCTCACTCACGGAGCGACCTCCTGGACGGCACGGACTACCTGGGCCAGGCCGGCGGCCCGGTCGGTCAGATGCAGCCGCAGCACCGGGCGCCCGTGCTCAGTGAGCACCTGCCCGTCGCCCAGCGCCTGGGCGTGCTGCAGCTTGCCGAGCGTGTACGGGCGGTCGGGCACGTCGAGATCGGTCTCGGCGTCGCCGGTGATCTGCAGGAAGATCCCGTTCTGGTGCCCGCCCTTGTGGTACTGCCCGGTCGAGTGCAGGAACCGCGGGCCCCAGCCGAACGTCGTCTGCAGCCCGGTGCGCTTGGCGAGTTCGGGGCGCAGCAGCGCCGCCGAGGCGTCGTCGAGCCGGTCGAGGTACGCCTGCACCGCGAGGTAGCCGTGCTCGGGTGCCCGCGCGAAGAACGAGCGGAGCACGTCGGCGAGACTTCCTTCGGTGGTAACGCCTTCCGATGCGAACACCTGCACCGCACCGTCCACAGCGGACGGTGTCTCGCCGCCTTCGAGCGCGGCCGGGTTGTCCAGCAGCGCGCGGGCCGCAGCCTTCGCGGCCTCGACGTCGGGCTGGTCGAACGGGTTGATCTCCAAGAGTCTTCCCGCGATCGCGGTGGCGTACTCCCACAGCAGGAACTGGGCGCCCAGCGGCCCGCCCGTGGCGATCTTGGCGCCCGCGCTCGCGGGTCCGATCGCCACCGCGGTCGCGTCGGATCCGGCGTCGGCGAACCCCGGCGCGTCCGTCCCGGCCACCGCGACCGGCAGCAGCCCGGTGCCGCGCTTGCCGGTGGATTCGGCGATCAGCTGCTCCGCCCAGTCCGGGAAACCCGTTATCCCGGAACCGGAATCGGCCAGCACGACCTTCTCGGCGCCCTCGGCGTGCGCGGCGGCCCAGGCCGCGCCAAGGCGCAGCGCGGGGTTGTCCGCGTTGTCCTCGCCGAGCACCTGCGCCGCGGCGGCGGCCTGGTCGAGCAACCGCGCCACGTCGGCACCGGCGAGCCCGGCCGGGACGAGCCCGAACGCGGTCAGCGCCGAATACCGCCCGCCCACCTGCGGGTCGGCGAGGAACACCGTGCGGTAGCCCTCGTTCCGCCCCAGTTCCGCCAGCGGCGAGCCGGGGTCGGTCACCACGACGATCCGCCGTGCCGCGTCGATCCCGGCCTCGGTGAAGGCCTTCACGAAGATGCGGCGGTGGCTGTCGGTCTCGACGGTGCCGCCGGACTTCGAGGACACCACGAGGACCGTGCGCTCCAGGTCACCGGCGAGCGCGTCGGCGACCTGGCCGGGGTCGGTCGTGTCCAGCACGATCAGCGGCGCGCCCTCGGTGGCCGTGATGACCTCGGGCGCGAGCGAGGAGCCGCCCATGCCGGCGAGCACGACGCGGTCGACACCCTCGCCGCGCAGCTCCTCCCGCAGCGCCTCGACCTCGCCGATCAGCGGGCGCGAGGACTTGTACAGGGTGGTCCAGGACAGCCGGATGGAGGCCTCGTGCTCGGCGTCCGGGCCCCACAGCGTGGCGTCCTGGGCGGCGATCTTCGAGGCGATCTGGTCCGCGACCAGCTTGTCGATCAGTGGCGCGGCTTTCGCCGCGAGCAGTTCATCGGAGACGGTCACGTTGCCGGTCTCTTCCCCCGCCATCTCAGTCCTTCGCCTTCCGCAGCTGGCCCTCGACGGTGTCGAGGAGCTCCTGCCAGGACTTCTCGAACTTCTCCACGCCCTCGTCCTCGAGGGTGCGGAACACGTCCGGGACGTCGATCCCGACGGCCGAGAGCTGGTCGAAGACGGCCTGCGCCTGGCTGCCGGTGCCGGTGACCTTGTCGCCGTCGATCTCGGCGTGATCGGCCGTCGCGACGATCGTCTTCTCCGGCATGGTGTTCACGATCCCGGCGACGACCAGCTGGTCGACGTAGCGAGTGTCGGAGTAGGACGGGTCCTTCACGCCGGTGGACGCCCACAGCGGGCGCTGCGGGTTCGCGCCTTCGGCCTTCAGCGCGGCCCACCGCTCGGAGGCGAACAGCTCCTCGTACGCGGCGTACGCGAGCCGGGCGTTGGCGATGGCGGCGTCGCCGCGCAGCGCCTTGGCCTCGTCGGTGCCGATCGAGTCGAGGCGCTTGTCGACCTCGGTGTCCACACGGGACACGAAGAACGACGCGACGGACTCGATCGAGCGCAGCTCGTGCCCGTTCGCCTTGGCCTGCTCGAGGCCGGTGAAGAACGCGTCGATCACCGCGCGGTAGCGCTCGACGGAGAAGATCAGCGTGACGTTGACGCTGATGCCCTCGGCGAACGTGCGGGTGATGGCGGGCAGGCCCTCCTCGGTCGCCGGGATCTTGATCAGGATGTTCGGCCGGTCCACCGTCTTCCACAGGTCCTGGGCCTCGGCCGCGGTCTTCTCCGTGTCCTTCGCCAGGCGGGGGTCGACCTCGATGGACACCCGGCCGTCGGTGCCGTTCGTGGCGCGGTAGACCTCGCGGAACAGGTCCGCGGCGTTGCGCACGTCCGTCGTGGTGAGCTCGCGCACCGCCGCCGACAGGCCGGCACCGCGGGCGGCCAGCTCACGGACCTGCTCGTCGTAGGCCTCGCCGCCCGACAGCGCGTTCGCGAAGATGGTCGGGTTCGTGGTGACCCCGACGACGTGCTTGTCGCGGATCAGGCCGGCCAGGTTGCCGGTGTCGAGCCGCTCGCGCGACAGGTCGTCGAGCCAGATCGAAACACCCGCGTCGGATAACCGGGCAAGTCGGTCGCTCATGACGTTCATCCCCTTATAGCTGGTCAGGACTGCTTGGTCTTGGCGAGCGAGCTGCGCGCGGCGTCGGCCACGGCGTCGGCGGTGAACCCGAACTCGCGGAACAGGGTCTTGTAGTCGGCCGAGGCACCGTAGTGCTCGATCGACACGATCTCTCCGGCGTCACCGACGTAGCGGTACCAAGGCTGGGCGATACCGGCCTCGACCACCACCCGCGCCTTGACCCCGGACGGGAGCACGCTCTCCCGGTAGGCGTCGTCCTGGGCGTCGAACCACTCGACACACGGCATGGAGACCACCCGGGTTCGGACGCCCTCGGCTTCGAGAACCTCGCGGGCCTCGACCGCCAGGTGCAGCTCCGAGCCGGTGCCGATCAGCACGACGTCCGGGGTGCCGCTGGAGGCGTCGGCGAGCACGTAGCCGCCCTTGCCGACCGCGTCGACGGACGTGCCCTCGAGGACAGGCACGTTCTGCCGGGTCAGCGCGAGGCCAGAGGGGTGGTGCTTGTCCTCCAGCGCGGCCTTCCAGGCGCCCGCGGTCTCGTTGGCGTCGGCAGGGCGGACCATGTTCAGGCCCGGGATCGCGCGCAGCGCCGCGAGATGCTCGATCGGCTGGTGCGTCGGGCCGTCCTCACCGAGACCGATCGAATCGTGCGTCCACACGTAGATGACCGGCACCTGCATGAGCGCGGCCAGCCGCACCGGCGGGCGCATGTAGTCGGAGAAGGTGAAGAAGGTGGCGCCGTAGGGGCGGGTGCCGCCGTGCAGCGCGATGCCGTTGAGGATCGAGCCCATCGCGTGCTCGCGGACGCCGAAGTGCAGCGTGCGGCCGTACGGGTTGGCGTTCCACATGCCCGTGGAGGCCTTCTCCGGGCCGAACGAGTCGGCGCCGGCCATCGTGGAGTTGTTGCTCTCGGCCAAGTCCGCCGAGCCGCCCCACAGCTCCGGCAGCACGTCGGCGAGCGCGGAGAGAACCTCACCGGAGGCCTTGCGGGTCGCGATGCCCTTCTCGTCGGGCTCCCAGCTCGGCAGCTTCTCGGCCCAGCCTTCGGGCAGCGAGCGGGTGGACATGCGGTCTGCGAGAGCCTTGCGCTCGGGGTTCGCCGTGCCCCACGCGTCGAACTTCTCCTGCCACTCGGCCCGCCACTGCTTGCCGCGGTCGAGCGCCTTGCGGGTGGTCGTGATGACCTCGTCGTCGACGACGAAGCTCTGCTCCGGGTCGAAGCCGAGGATCTGCTTGACCGCGGCGACCTCTTCGGCGCCGAGCGCGGCACCGTGCGCCTTGCCGGTGTTCATCTTCTTGGGCGCCGGGTAGCCGATGATCGTGCGCAGGACGACGAACGACGGCCGCGGATCGGCCTTGGCGTTCTTGATCGCCTCCTGGATGGCCACGACGTCCTCGCCGCCGTCGACGGTCTGCACGTGCCAGCCGTAGGCCTCGTACCGCTTCGCGGTGTCCTCGGACAGCGCGATGTTCGTGTCGTCCTCGATGGAGATCTTGTTGTCGTCGTAGAAGACGATGAGGTTGCCCAGCTCCTGTCGGCCCGCGATCGAGGAGGCCTCGGAGGTGACGCCCTCCTCGATATCGCCGTCGGAGGCGATCACGTAGATGTGGTGGTCGAAGATGCTCTCGCCGGGCGCGGCGCCCGGATCGAGCAGGCCGCGCTCGCGGCGGGCCGCCATCGCCATGCCGACCGCGTTCGACAGCCCCTGGCCCAGCGGGCCGGTGGTGACCTCGACGCCCTTGGTGTGCCCGTACTCCGGGTGGCCAGGGGTCTTCGAATCCCACCGGCGCAGCTGCTTGAGGTCCTCGAGTTCCAGCCCGTAGCCGGCGAGGTACAGCTGGATGTAGAGGGTCAGGCTGGAGTGGCCGGCCGAAAGCACGAAGCGGTCACGCGCGGGCCAGTCGGGATCGGCCGGGTCGTGCCGCATCTCACGCTGGAAGAGCGTGTACGCCAGCGGCGCCAGGCTCATCGCCGTGCCGGGGTGGCCACTGCCGCAGTTCTCGACGGAGTCCGCGGCCAGCACGCGGATCGTGTCCACGGCGCGGGTGTCGAGGTCGGTCCAGTCGGCGGGCACGTTCCGCCGGAGCAGAGGGCTGTTCTCGCTGATAGAGGCGGTATCGGACACTGAACTCGAACTCCCGGTGCTCGTCGTTGTCTGTTACGTCACCTGGCGTGTGCGCACGCGCACGAGACCCCACTCATCTCAATCGATCCCGAAGAGACAATATTCCTGGCTGGGGGCTAGGCGCGACAGCTGCGGCAGGCCTTCCGAGGGCAGCCTAGTAGGTCGGGTACCCGGGCGCCGGAAGGCCGACACAGGAGCCCCTCCACACGTGCGCCGGCAACCCGCGGTTACGATCAGTTGTGGTGTCCCGGCTCCGCGCCGACGCCGCCCGAATCTGACCCAGGGAGCGAAATGTCGTTGGTGAACGCTGCGCACGGCCGCAGTGACCGCACCAGCGCCGGCCACCCCGGGGCCGAACCGCCCGCCGGTGGCCTGGCCAGGCTCCGTGGTCGCGCGGCCGCGTATCTCGCGTTGACCAAACCGCAGGTGATCGAGCTGCTGCTCGTCACGACCATCCCCGCGATGTTCCTCGCGGCCCGCACCATCCCGTCGCCGTGGCTGATCCTGGCCACGCTCGCCGGCGGGACGATGGCGGCCGGCAGCGCGAACACGCTCAACTGCGTGATCGACGCGGACATCGACAAGGTGATGAACCGCACCAAGCGGCGCCCTCTCGTGCGCGACTCGGTGCCGCGGCGCCACGCGCTCGTGTTCGGCCTCGTCCTCGGCGTGGCTTCGTTCGTGATGCTGTACTTCACGGTGAACCTGCTGGCCGCCGTGCTCGCGATCGCGACGATCCTGTTCTACATCTTCGTGTACACGCTCGGCCTCAAGCGCCGCACCGCGCAGAACGTGGTGTGGGGCGGGGCTGCCGGCTGCATGCCGGTGGTGATCGGCTGGGCCGCGGTGACCGGCACGGTGCAGTGGCCGGCCTTCGTGATGTTCGGCGTCATCTTCTTCTGGACCCCGCCGCACACTTGGGCGCTGGGCATGAAGTACCGCGAGGACTACGAGCGCGCCGGGGTGCCGATGCTGCCGGTGGTGGCGACCCCGCAGCACGTGGCGCGGCAGATCGTCGTCTACTCGTGGGTGATGGTCGGCTGGACGCTGCTGCTGCTTCCCGTCACCAGCTGGCTGTACGCGACGTTCGCGGTACTGGCCGGCGCGTGGTTCCTGTTCTACGCCCACCGCCTGCGGCGCGAGGTCGCGCGCGGCGTCGAAACCAAGCCCATGGCTCTGTTCCACCGCTCGAACACGTACCTGATGATCGTGTTCTGCGCGCTCGCCGTCGACTCGGCCATCGGCCTGCCCACCCTCGGCCTCCCCTTCTGACCCTCCGGCGTGTTCGTCGGCCAGGTCACCGAGTTTGCGTGCAACGCCGGTGAATTGGCCGGTAGCGACGGCGGGCGTGCCCTCGCGGCCAACTCGGTGTCGCGGGCGGCCAACTCGGTGTCGCGCGGAGCCGACACGCGGGAATTCTCCGGTGGGCGGGGTCGTTGGATTCTCGGCTGACCCATCCGAACCCGAGCGAAGGCGAGTTGCCTTGTCCGTGTCCCCAGAACGGGAACCCGACAGCATCCGAGACCTGGCCGGTGAGCAGGACCACGTGTCGATGCTCTACCGCAAGCTGGACACCGAACGCGAGGCCGCGCAGCGGCGCCTGACATCGGTGCTCGGGCAGACCGGCGGCACCCCGCAGGCCCGCACCGAACGCGACGTCGCCACCACCACCTACTCCGAACGCCTCGCGCAACTCGGCTCCGTCGAGCAGGGGCTGTGTTTCGGCCGGCTCGACTTCCACGCCGGGGAGACGGTGTACGTCGGCAGGCTCGGCCTGTTCGACGAGGACGGCGACTACGAACCGCTGCTGCTCGACTGGCGTGCCCCGGCGGCCAGGCCGTTCTACCTCGCGACCGCCGCCTCGCCCGAAGGCGTACGCAGGCGCCGGCACATCCGCACCCTGAGCCGCCGCGTCGTCGCCCTCGACGACGAGATCCTCGACCTGCACGCCGCCGACCAGGGGCATGACCTCGGCCTCGCGGGCGAGGCGGCGCTGCTGGCGGCGCTCGAACGCCACCGCACGGGTGAGATGAGCGACATCGTCGCCACCATCCAGGGCGAGCAGGACCGCATCATCCGCGACGAGCTCAGCGGCGTCCTCGTCGTGCAGGGTGGCCCCGGCACGGGCAAGACGGCCGTGGCGCTGCACCGCGCGGCGTACCTGCTATACACCTACCGCCAGCAGCTCGCGACGCGGGGTGTGCTGGTGGTCGGGCCGAACAGCACGTTCCTGCGCTACATCGGCCAGGTGCTGCCGTCGCTGGGCGAGACGGGCGTGCTGCTTTCGACGGTGGGGCAGCTGTTCCCCGGTATCCGTGCCACGGGTGAGGACGGCCGGGAGGCCGCCGAGATCAAGGGCCGCCAGGTCATGGTCGACATCCTCGCCGACGCCGTGGCCGATCGCCAGCAGGTCCCGGACGACTGCCTCGAGGTCGAATTCGACGGCGGCGTGCTGAGGCTGGACCGCGAGACCTGCGAGCGCGCCCGCGCGAAGGCCCGTGGCACGCTCCAACCGCACAACCTCGCCCGGCGCGCCTTCGTCGGCGAACTGCTCGAATCGCTCGCCGCGCAGGCGGCCGAACGGTTCGAGGTGGACCTGTTCGAGGGCGTGCCCGACATTCCGCTCAGGGCGGGGGAGACCGCCGACGCCGACGTGCTCGACGCGCGGGACCGTGCCGAGATCCGCACGGAGCTGGCGAACTCCGACAAGGTGCACGACGCACTGAACTCGCTGTGGCCGAGGCTGACCCCGCAGCGCCTCCTGCGCGATCTGCTGACCTCGCCGGACCGGCTGGCCTCCGCCGCGGGCGGCCGGCTGACCGAGACCGAGCGCGCGTTCCTCGCCCGGCCGGTGAAATCGCGCTGGACCCCGGCCGACGTGCCGCTGCTCGACGAGCTGGCCGAACTGCTCGGCGAGGACGACACCGAGCAGCGCGCCGAGCGCGAGCGGCGCGAGCGCGAGGAGCGCGCGTATGCCGAAGGCGTGCTCCACATCCTCGAACAGGACGAGGAGATCATCGACGAGGAGATCCTGCGCGTGCGCGACATCCTCGACGCGGAACTGTTCGCCGAACGCCAGGAGGCGCGCAGCGAGCTGACCGCGGCCGAACGTGCGGCGGGCGACCGCAAGTGGACCTTCGGGCACCTGATCGTCGACGAGGCGCAGGAGCTCTCGCCGATGGACTGGCGCCTGCTGATGCGCCGCTGCCCGAGCCGGTCGATGACGCTCGTCGGCGACGTCGCGCAGACCGGCGCGCCGGCCGGGGCCTCGTCGTGGCAGGAGATGCTCGGCCCGTACGTCGGGGACCGGTGGCGCCTGCGTGAGCTGACCGTCAACTACCGCACCCCGGCGGAGATCATGGATCTCGCCGCGGGCGCGCTGGCGAGGGTCGATCCCGCGCTGCGGGCGCCGGATTCGGTCCGGGAGAGCGGCATCGAGCCCTGGCAGCGCCCGCTGGAGGGCACCTCGCTGGAGTCCACAGTGGACGAAGAGCTGCGGGCGGCCGGCGGCGGCACCGTCGCGGTGCTCTGCCCGCTCGCGCGCCTCGAGGCCCTGCGGGCGGTGCTGCCCGAGGACGAACGGCTTTCGCTGCTGGGCGTCGAGGAGGCCAAGGGCCTGGAGTTCGACGGGGTGCTCGTGGTCGCGCCCGAGGAGATCGTGGCCGCCTCCTCACGGGGCTGGAACGACCTGTATGTCGCGCTCACGAGGGCGACGCGGCGGCTCGGCGTCGTCTACACCGAGCACCAGCTGGAACCACTTGTGGGTGCCGGATAAGGACTGGTCAGGCCCCGGATAAGGTGTGCGCCATGCGTACTGTGTCGATCGATACCAATCCGACCGGCAGCCACGGCGATCCGACTCGCGTAGGTCGACTTCCCGTTGATCAGGGTCGGCCTGCTTTCGGTCGGATTGGTAAAGCTGGCATCATCGTGCTCGGGGTGGCCGCCGCGCTCAGCCTCGCGGCCTGTTCCACCGGCGAGGAGCCGTCGTCCTACCCGCCCGGTGGCGGGCCGACCTATCCCGCCCCCAACCCGGCGGGCGTCACCCCGTCGGCCGCCGCGGCGCCGACGTCGGGGACGCAGCTCAAGCCCTGCACGGCGGACGACGTGAAGGTCACCGGCGCGTTCGGCGCCAAGCCGACCGTCACGATCCCGGACACCTGCTCCGCGCCGTCCACGCTGCTGGTCAAGGACCTGGAGCCGGGCAGGGGCGCGGCCGCCAAGGACGGCAGCAAGCTGGTGGTCAACTACGACCTCTACACCTGGTCGGACAAGGTGGACCAGCAGAACTCGTTCGGCGCCGGCGGCGGGTTCCCGCTGACGCTGGGCACCGGCAGCGTCATCCAGGGCTGGGACGAGGGCCTCGTCGGTATCCGGCAGGGTGGCCGCCGGCTGCTGATCGTCCCGCCGGACAAGGGATACGGCGCAGCCGGCAACCAGTCGATCAAGCCAGGCGAGACGCTCGTGTTCGTCGTCGACGCGGACCAGGTCACCGGCTGATCATGGAGCCGCGGGGGGCGGTGGCGGTGGTGACGGGCGCGTCGTCCGGGATCGGCGCCGCCACCGCGCTCGCCCTGCACGAGGCCGGCGCCCGGCTCGTCCTGCACGGCCGGGACACCGGGCGGCTCGCCGCGCTCGCCGAGCGCACCGGCGGCGAGGTCGTGACCGGCGACCTGGCCGACACTGCGGCGATCCCGGAGCTGGCACGGGAGATCCGCGCGCGGTTCGGCGAGGTGGACGTCCTGGTCAACAACGCGGGCATCGGCTGGGCCGGACCGTTCGAGGACATGGCGGCCCACGACGTGCGGCGCGTGATCGAGGTGAACCTGACCGCCCCCATCGAACTCACCCGGGCGCTGCTGCCGGCGTTGCGCAGCCGCCCCGCGGCGCATGTGGTCTTCGTCACTTCCATCGCGGGGCGGACGGCGGTGGCGGGCGAATCGGTCTACTCGTCAGTGAAAGCCGGACTGGACGCGTTCGCGGAAAGTCTCCGATTCGAGCTCGCCGGCACCGCCGTGAAAATCGGCGTCGTCGTGCCGGGGGTGGTGGACACCGAATTCTTCGCCCGCCGCGGACGGCCTTACGAACGCAATTCACCGAAACCCGTTCCGGCCGGCCGGGTCGCGGACGCGGTGGTGCGCGCGGTCCGGGAAGACCGCGCTGATCAGTACGTTCCACGCTGGCTGCGGCTGCCTGTGGTGGTGCGGGGCGTGGCGCCCGGCGTGTACCGTTGGATGGCGACCCGATTCGGCGGTTCCGGCTGAGATGCCGGAATCTTTTCGTCCTGGGGAGCGCTGCAACTCGATGTGTTGATCCCGGTTCTGCTCGGTTTCATCGCCGCCTTTCTATTCGCCGCCTCCGCGGCCCTGCAGCGGAGCGCGGTGCTCAAGGTGGCCGACGCCGACACCGAACACCGGGCCAACCGGCACCGCGTACCCATCCTGTGGCTGATCCGGCGGCTTCTGCGCCAGCGGATCTGGATCCTCGGCTGGCTCACCAACCTGCTCGGCTTCGTGAGCCAGGCCGCGGCGCTGCACTTCGGCTCGATCGCGCTCGTGCAGCCGTTGCTGGTCACCGAGTTGCTGTTCGCTCTTCCGATGGCGTCGGCGATCATCCGCCAGTGGCCGTCCGTGCGTGACTGGTTCGCCGCACTCGCCGTCACCGGTGGTGTCGCGTGCTTTCTCGCGGTCGAGGGCGCCGCCCCGCTGGACGGCTCGCCGGAGCGGGGCAGGCTGATCGTGGCGGTCATGGTCGCCGCGGTGGCCGTCGTGACGCTCGTGCAACTCGCCCAGGGGCGCGGGCCGCTGATGCACAGCGCGCTCATCGCCACCGGTGCCGGGGTCTGCTACGCCATCAGCGCCGCGCTGATGAAGCTCACCGCCGACGATCTGCTCAACCACGGCGTGCTCACCACCGCTCTCGACTGGCCGGGGTACGTGCTCGCCCTGTCCACCCTGACCGGCCTGCTCCTGGGACAGCAGGCGTACGGTTCCGGCTCGCTCTCCGCGGCCATCGCGGTCATGTCCATCGTCAATCCGGCCGTCAGCTATGTCCTGGGCATGCTCGCGTTCAACGCCGTGCTGTCCACGGAACCGGGTCCGCTCGCGGCCGCGGCCGGTGCGGCGGTGCTGCTCGTGGCCGGGGTTTTCGGCCTGGCGCATTCGCCTACCGTCCAACGGGAAACGACCCGCACGGCGACACACGGCGTTTACCCTGGAATGAGTACGGTGCCCGGCAAAGTTGCGGCGCCTGCCCAACCGCCGGACACTTGTGCCCAGGAGTGAACCACGAAGTGCAGCATGTCAATGCCCACCCGGAGCGCCATCTGGTGATCGAGATCCCCCATTTGCGGGGAACACTCGGCCATGCCCTGGTCATCGCTCTGGAAACCGTCGTCATCCCGAGCGTCCTGCTGGCGCTCCTGCTCCACTTCGCCGGGCTGGTACCCGGCCTCGCCGCGGTGCTCGGCTGGGCGGTGTTCGTGCTCGGCGCCCGCCGGATGATGCGCCGCGACCTGCCGCGCACGCTGCTGCTGTCCACGGCGATGCTGATCGGCCGCGCCTCGGTCGCGCTCATCACGTCGAGCGCGGTGGTGTACGTGCTGCAGCCGGTGCTCGGGTCGGTGCTGATGTTCCTGATCTTCGTGGGCAGTGCCGCGCTCGGCAAGCCCATCACCGCCCGGCTGGCCCGTGACTTCGTGCGACTGCCCGCCGAACTGTTCGCGCACCGCACGGTCAACCGCGTGTTCGTCGAGGTCGCCCTGATGTGGGGCGGGTCCCGGCTGATCGACGCCGCGATGACCATCGGCTTCCTGCACTGGGGTGTCGAGGCCGGTTTGCTGTCGCGGGGCCTGCTCAGTGGTTTGCTGACCGCACTCACGATCGCGATCTGCGCGGGCTACGGCTGGCGCAAGCTGAGCCGCGTACCGGGCCTCACCCTGCGCATGCGCTGGCGCAAGCCGGCTGAGGCGGTGGCCGTCCCCGCTGCCTGAGGCAGCGCCCGCGCCCGTTTTCGTGCTATATCCGGATTGTGCTCACAGCCGGGTCGTCAACCAACTCCGTGTTAACGGTGCGGCACCATGCGGGAACCAGTGCGCGACCGCGATGGTGGGGGGAGCTGCTCGCCGGGCTGGCCCTGTTCGCCGTCTACCTCGTGATCGAGGCGAAGCCGCTGCCCTCGCGCGAGCTGCGCGCGCTGGCGAGCGGGGATCAGCTCCTGCGGTTCGAACAGGCCCTGCACCTGGACTTCGAACTGCCGATGAACCATTGGCTGGCCGGGCAGGGGTGGCTGCGGACGCTCGCGAACTACGAGTACGCGGTCACCTACATCGCCAGCGCGCTGATCCTGCTCGTCTGGGTCTACCTGCGCCATCCGGACGACTACCGGCGGGTGCGCACCTCGTTCGCCTGGCTCAACCTGCTGGCGTTGCTGTGCTTCTGGCTCTACCCGGTGGCGCCACCGCGAATGCTCGAAGGAGCGGGGTTCGTCGACACGGTGCGGCTCGGGCACACCGTCGGATCCTGGGGCTCGCCGCTGGTGGAGAACGCCAACCAGCTGGCCGCGATGCCCTCGCTGCACGTCGGCTGGGCACTGTGGGTTTCGGTGATGCTGGCGCGGATCTCGGGCCGGGCGGCGGTGCAGGGGCTCAGCGCGGTGCACGTGCTGGTGACCCTCGCGGTGATCCTCGCGACCGGCAACCACTACTGGCTCGACGCGGCGGGCGCTGTCCTCGTGGTGGCCGGGAGTGTCATGATCGCTGACGTGGCGAGACGAAACCCGGACCGCATCCCCGCATCGGACGCATTCTTCCTGCACGTGGAAACCCCCGAGGCGCCGCAGCACGTCGGTGGCCTGATCATGCTGGACACCTCGCGCGCCGGCACCGCGCCGACGCATGAGCTGGCCAGGGCGACCATCAGCGCGAAACTCGCCGGGCGGCCCGAGTTCCGCAAACAGCTCGGTCCGCGGACCCGATGGCGGCCGTGGCGCTGGACCGAGACCACCGATATCGACTGGGACTGGCACGTGCCGGTGTTCGACCTGTCCCGCGACGGCAGGCCGGGCGGGATGGGCGCGCTGCACCGGCTGGTCGCCGAGCTCGCCGGGCAGCAGCTGCCGCGGGACCGGCCGCTGTGGCGGTTCTGCGTGGTCACCGGCATCGAGGAGAACGTCGCCGCGGTCGCGTCGCTCGCGCACCATTCGGTCACCGACGGGATCGGCATGATGAACCTCATGCTCGACCTGTTCGACTCGCCGGACCTCACCTCGGCGCTCGGGGAGGTGCGGCGGCCGGGCCGGCTCAAGCAGCTCGCCGGCGGGATCGTGGGGATCGCGCAGCTGGCCACCGATTCGCGCCCGCAGGCGCGGCTGGCGGTCTCGAACTCCTCGGCCCGCGAGTTCGGCACGCTCAAAGTCGACCTGGACTGGGTGCGGGAGCTGGCCCGCCGCCGCGGCGTGCGCGTCACCGACGTCCTGCTGTCGGCGAGCACCGCCGCGTTCCGCCGGGTGGCGAAGGAACGGCTGCCGGAGAAGATGCTGGTCTCGGTGCCGCTGATGGCGGCCGAACCGCGGGCGGGCATGGCCGGGAACGTGACCGCCGCGGTCATGGTCGAGGTCCCGACGGGGGAGATGACCGAGGCGGACCGGCTCGCGGCGATCGCCAAGGCGAGCACCCGGCTGCGCACCGGCACCAGGGCGATCGCGTCCCGGTTCGTGCAGCACACCGTCGCGAACCTGATGCCGCCGTGGTTCCACGCGTGGTTCGCGCGCACGGTCTACGGCGGGCGGTTCTTCAACGGCACCGTGTCGAACATGCCGGGCGCGTCGTGGCAGGTCACGTTCGCCGACTTCCCGCTGATCACCGCGTTCCCGATCATCCCGATCGCCCCGGGCACGCCGTTCGTGGTCGGGGTGCTCGGCTGGTACGGATGCTTCTCCATGAGCGTCGCCACCGACCCCGCCTTCGTCGACAACGCCGAGCTGTTCCTCAAGGAGTTCAGGAAGATCCTCGACGAACTCGCCTAAGGGGACTCGGGCAGGCCCCAGGCCAGCGCGAGTGTCAGGCGACGCCGGTTGTCCGGGTCGTCGAGGCTCTCGCCGAACAGCTCGCGCAGCTGGCTGAGCCGGTACCGGACGGTCTGCGGGTGGATGTGCAGCTCCTCGGCCACCGCCCGCCGGTCACCGAGATGCCGCAGCCACGAGGCCAGCGTCTCGCACAGCCGCTGGCGCGTGACCGGGCCCAGGTCGTCGAGCGGGGCGAGGCACTGCGCGCGGAAGGCGTCAAGCAGCCTCGCGTCGCGGTGCACGATGATCGAGTCCAGGTGCTCGTCGACGAAGACCGGGTCTTCGATGAGCACCTGAGTGCGCCGCAGCTGCGCGGCCACCTCGGCGACCCGCATGCTCGCCGGCAGGTTCTCCAGCGGCACCGCGTGCCCGACCACCGCGCCCGCGCCACGCAAGGCGGTCGTCAGCCGTTCGCGGCGCTGGGGGCCGACGGGGTCGGGCACGATCGCGCACACCATGCGCTGGCGCCGCACGTGCAGGCACGAGTGGTCGAGCCGGGCCAGCAGCGCGGCACCCACCGGATTGTCGGGCTCGACCAGGACCACCGCGGCCTCGCGCGGCACCGGCCAGTCGACGCGGGCCGCGGCGGCCCGGATGGCGCCGGAGTCGGACCGGTCGGACAGCAGCATGTTCCCCAGCTCGTCACGCAGGCGTTCCCGCGCCGCCGCGGCCTCGGACTGTTCGAGCACGTACCCGCGGGCGGAGGCGGAGGAAAGCTGGTCGACGAAGATGAAGACCGCTTCCGCGAGGGAGGCGAACACGTCGGAGGGGACGCCGACCTCGAGCGCCGCCTCGGCCACGTGATGCCAGGCGACGCGCGCGCCGATCTGGTAGGCGGACAGCAGGCTCGTCAGGTCCCGGCCCTGCTGCCACTGGGCACGGCCGATCTCCTCGAACAGCGGCTGCTCGCCCAGATGCTCGGGCGGCTGGTCGGACACCCCGGGCAGCTCGCTGATGTCCCATTTCGCCATCTTCATCAGGCGGTGCAGGAACATGTTGGCCGAGACGAGCACCTCGTCCCGTTCGGTCACCATGAAGTCGGCGTAGTCCGGCCAGTCGTGGCCGAGCAGCCGCGTGACGTCGTCGAGCATCCGGGGGAGCCGCTCGGCGGTCGCGGCGGCGAGTTCCTCCAGCTTCGACTCCGCTGGATCCGCTCTTCTGCCACCTTCCACGGGATACCTCCACCACCCTTATGTCGTAGGCCGTCCTTCGATCGGGGTAACACTGTCCGCTCGTGATAACCCGGCCGCGCCCGAATTTGTTTCTCGTGCGAAGAAGGCCGGTCCCCCTTGGATGGATTATGGGCCGATGAACACAGCACCGACAGGTTCCGACACGGTCGGCGCCCCTGTGCTGACGGACGATGACGCTCTGCTCGCGGAGAAGAAACACACTGAGAACTTCCCGGTAGCGCTCCGGATACTTCCGCGTGCGCTCCGGCGCGATCTCGGCGCGCTGTACGACGTCGCGCGCGTGATCGACGACCTCGGCGACGAGTTCGAAGGAGACCGCACCGCCGCGTTGCGGAGTTTTCGTGAGGACCTTTCGCGGGCGTGGGCGGGTGAGCCCGCGCACCCCGTCCTGCGCCGCCTGGTTCCGACCATCCGCGCGCGCGGTCTGGACAAGGAACCGTTCGACCGGCTCGTCCGCGCCAACCTCCAGGACCAGGAGGTCACCCGCTACGCCACCCAGGCCGACCTGGCGCGGTACTGCACGCTGTCGGCGGATCCGGTCGGCCGGATCGTGCTGCGCATCTTCGGGGTCCGCTCGGCCGAGGCGCAGCGCCTGTCCGACCTGGTCTGCACCGCGCTCCAGCTCATCGAGCACTGCCAGGACGTCGCCGAGGACAAGCGAGCAGGCCGGATCTACCTGCCGCAGTCCGATCTCGGCGAGTTCGGGGTGCGCGAGGCCGATCTGGACGCGCCCCGCGCCAACGCCGCGGTGCGCCGGGTGGTCGCCGCGCAGGCCGCCGAAGCACTCGATCAGCTGACCGAAGGTGCGGCGCTCGTAGGGCTGCTGAAAGGCTGGGCGCGCCTGGCCATCGCGGGGTACGTCGCCGGTGGCCTGGCGACCGTCGACGCGCTCCGCCGCGCGGACTGGGACGTGCTCTCGGGCACGCCGCGGCCGCGCAAGCGGGACGTGCTGGTCCATCTGTCGAAGCTGCTGCGGGGAGGCCGCCCTTGACCGAAATCGAAGCCGCGTATGCCGCGTGCGAGCAGATCACCAGGACCGAGGCCCGCAACTTCTACTACGGCATCCGGCTGCTCACGTCCCGCCGGCGCGTGGCGCTGTGCGCGGTCTATGCCCTGGCTCGCCGCGTCGACGACATCGGCGACGGGGACCTGCCGATCGAGGAGAAGGCCGTCCGGCTCGAGGACGTCCGCAAATCGCTGGCCGAGCTGGACACCGCCACCGACCCCGTGCTGATCGCGGTCGCGGACGCGGCGAAGCACTTCCCGATCCCGCTGGGCGCGTTCGACGAGCTGCTCGACGGTGTGTGGATGGACATCGAGGGCCGCCGGTACGCGACCTTCGAGGACCTGACCACCTACTGCCGCTGCGTGGCCGGGTCCATCGGGCGGTTGTGCCTCGGCGTGTTCGGGAGCAAGCCGCATCCGGACGCTTCGCGCTACGCCGACGCGCTCGGCATCGCCTTGCAGCAGACCAACATCCTGCGCGACATCCGCGAGGACCTGATGAACGGCCGGACCTACCTGCCGCAGTCCGATCTCGACGCCTTCGGGGTGGAGCTGGAACTCGACGAGCAGGGCCGCCTGAAAGACACCGAGGGCGGCCTGACCGCGCTCGTCCGGCACAGCGCCGCGCGCGCCCGCGAGTGGTACGCCGACGGGCTGCGCCTGGCGCCCTTGCTCGAATGGCGCAGCAAGGCCTCGTGCCTCGCCATGGCGGGGATCTACCGGCAGCTGCTGGAACGCATCAACGACCAGCCCTCCCTCGTGTTCGATCGCCGGCTTTCGCTGTCCGGCCGGGAAAAGCTGGGAGTGGCGGCGCGCGCGCTGTCGGGACGGCTGTCGTGACGCGCAGGGTCGCGGTGATCGGCGGGGGGCTCGCCGGGATCACGGCGGCGTTGCGCTGCGCCGACGCCGGCCTGGACGTTACGCTGCTGGAGGCCAGAGGCCACCTCGGCGGGCTGACCCATTCGTTCCGGCGCGGTGAGCTCGACGTGGACAACGGGCAGCACGTGTTCCTGCGCTGCTGCACGTCCTACCTGGACCTGCTGCGGCGCCTGCGGGTGATGGACAAGGTGCACCTGCAGCCCAGGCTGGCGATCCCGGTCCGGTCGCCGCGGCTGCGCGAGCCGGTGTGGTTGCGGCGCAACGGTTTGCCCGCGCCGCTGCACCTGGCCGACTCGGTGCTGAAGTACCGGCCGCTCCCGGTCGCGGACCGGCTCAGGTTCGCCGGGGCGGCGCTCGCGCTGCGCGGGGTCGACCGGGAGTCGGCGGAGGCCGACGCGCAGTCCTTCGCGGACTGGCTCGGCCGGCACGGGCAGAGCGAGCAGGCGATCACGAAGTTGTGGGACCTGGTTGGCATCGCGACGCTCAACGCGCACGCCGCCGAAGCGTCGCTGTCGCTGGCCGCCACGGTCTTCCAGGTCGGCCTGCTCACCGATGCCGGTGCGGCGGACATCGGCTGGGCGAAGGTCCCGTTGCGTGAGCTGCACGGCGAACCGGCGAAGGCGCGGCTCACCGAGGCGGGCGCGCAGGTCCTCCTGGGCACCAAGGTGTCCGCACTGTCCAAGGAGGACGGTGGCTGGCGTGTCGTGGCGGGGGAGACGGAGTTCGTCGCCGAGGCGGTGGTGCTCGCCGTGCCGCCGGACATCGCGCACCGCCTGCTGCCCGACGGCAGCGTGAATCTGCCCGAGGGCTGGGCGGACGCGCTGGGCAGCTCCCCGATCGTCAACGTGCATGTGGTGTTCGACCGCCCGGTGCTGAGCGAACCGTTCTTCGCCGCGGTCGACTCGCCCGTGCAATGGGTGTTCGACCGGACCAGACAGTCCGGAGTGGACGGTGGTCAGTACGTGGCGGTCTCGATGTCCGCCGCCGACGACCTCATCGACGTCCCGGTGCGGCGGATCCGCGAGCGGATCCTGCCCGCGCTGCGGCAGGTGCTGCCGTCGGGGGCGCGCGCGGACGTGCGCGACTTCTTCGTCACCCGCGAGCGGCACGCCACGTTCCGCCCGGCACCCGGGAGCGCGGCGCTGCGCCCCGGCGCCGCGACCGCGGCCGAGGGGCTCGTGCTCGCCGGCGCGTGGACGGCCACCGGGTGGCCTGCGACCATGGAAGGGGCCGTGCGCAGCGGCGACGCGGCCGCCAAAGCCCTGCTCGGTGCCCAGAACCCGAACAGTAAGGACATGTGATGACCGCGGTTCTCGACTCTCTCCAGCAGGGCCGGAAAGCGATCATGCCCGCGATGCGGGCGGCGCTGGACCGGCTCGACCCCGCCAGCCGCCGGGTCGCCTACTACCACCTGGGCTGGACCGATCTCGACGGCAACCCGACCGACGGCGGCGGCAAGGCGGTCCGTCCCGCGCTGGCCCTGCTCTCCGCGGAGGCGGCGGGCGCCGCGTCCACAGTGGCCTTACCGGGCGCGGTCGCCGTGGAGCTGGTGCACAACTTCTCGTTGCTGCACGACGACCTCATGGACGGCGACACCGAGCGCCGGCACCGGCCGACCGTATGGGCGGTGCGCGGCGCGGCCAGCGCGATCCTCACCGGGGACGCGATGCTTTCGCTGGCGCAGGAGGTGCTGCTCGACGGTGACGGGCCGTGCGCGCTCGCCGCGGCGCGGCTGCTGGCGGACGCGACCAACGAGCTCATCCGCGGCCAGGTCCTCGACGTCGCGTTCGAGCAGCGCAACGACGTCGGCCTCGACGAGTGCCTCGACATGGCCGCCGGGAAGACGGGCGCGCTGCTGTCCGCGAGCACCGCGATCGGCGCGGTACTGGCCGGGGCGCCGCGGGCGACGGTCGACGCGCTGGCCGGTTTCGGCGCCGATCTGGGGCTGGCCTTCCAGCTGGTCGACGACGTGCTCGGGATCTGGGGCGAGACGGCGGTGACCGGCAAACCGGTGTACTCGGATCTGCGGGCCCGCAAGAAGAGCCTCCCGGTGACGTACGCGATCACCCATGGCGGCGCGCTCGGCAGGGAGCTCGCGAAATGGCTCGCGCGGACCGGGGCGCCGGGTGAGGAGTCCGTGCGGCACGCGGCCGAGCTGATCGAGCAGGCGGGCGGGCGCAGATGGGCGCTCGACGAGGCCTACCGCCGGATGGCCGACGGCCGTCAGAAGCTCGAAGACGCGCGGATTCCCGACCAGCCGCGCGAAGAACTGCTGTCGCTCGCGGAGTTCATCGTCACGAGGGAGGCCTGATGACGCGCACCGTCCAGAGCCCGGCCGCCGTGACGCTCGCGCGCGCGGTCGAGCACCTCAAGGGGCTGCAGGAGGGCGGCGGCTGGTGGAAGGGCGAGCTGGAGACGAACGTCACGATGGATGCCGAGGACCTGCTGCTGCGGGAGTTCCTCGGCATCCTCACCGCGGCCGAGACCGAGGAAGCCGCGCGGTGGATCCGGTCGCAACAGCGCGAGGACGGCACGTGGGCCACCTTCTACGGCGGGCCCGGCGAACTGTCGACCACGATCGAGGCATGGGTCGCGCTGCGGCTGGCCGGTGACGCGCCCGAAGCGCCGCATATGCGCGCGGCGCAGGAGTTCGTGCTGGCCGGTGGCGGGCTGGAGAACAGCCGGGTCTTCACCCGGATCTGGCTGGCCCTGTTCGGGTTGTGGTCCTGGGACGAGCTGCCCAACATGCCACCGGAGCTGATCTTCCTGCCGTCGTGGTTCCCGCTCAACGTTTACGACTGGGGATGCTGGGCACGGCAGACGGTGGTGCCACTGACGATCGTCGCGACGCTGAAACCCGTACGGCCGCTGCCGTTCGGGGTCGACGAGCTGCGCACCGGCGAGCGGCCCGGCAAGAACCTCAAACCATGGACCTGGTCCGGCGCGTTCGAATACCTCGACAAGGCCCTGCACACCTACGCGAAGCTGCCGGTGAAACCCATGCGCGGATGGGCCATGCGGCAGGCCGCGGAGTGGATCATCGCCCGCCAGGAGGCGGACGGCTCATGGGGCGGCATCCAGCCGCCGTGGGTGTATTCGCTGCTGGCGCTGCATCTGCTGGGCTACTCGTCCGACCATCCCGCGATGAAGGCCGGGTTGAAGGGGCTCGACGGGTTCATCATCCGCGAGGAAACCCCGGACGGCCGGGTGCGGCGGCTCGAAGCGTGCCAGTCCCCGGTCTGGGACACCGCGCTCGCGATGATCGCGCTGCACGACGCGGGCGAGCCCGCCGACGACCCGGCGCTGGTGAAGGCGGCGGACTGGTTGCTGGGCGAGGAGATCCGGGTCGCCGGCGACTGGGCGGTCAAGCGGCCCACGACCCCGCCGGGCGGCTGGGCGTTCGAGTTCGCCAACGACGTCTATCCCGACACCGATGACACGGCCGAGATCGTGCTGGCCTTGCGGCGCACGGCTTTCGGCGACCGGCCCCGGATGAAGGAGGCCATCGACCGGGCGACGGTCTGGCTGCAGGGCATGCAGTCGAGCGACGGGGGCTGGGGCGCGTTCGACGCCGACAACACGCGGGAGCTGACGACCAAACTGCCGTTCTGCGATTTCGGCGCGGTGATCGACCCGCCCTCGGCCGACGTCACCGCGCATATCGTCGAAATGCTCGCGGCGGAAGGGCTCACGAGCACCCGCGAGTGCCGTCGGGGGGTCCGGTGGCTGCTGGATGCCCAGGAGGACAACGGATCCTGGTTCGGCCGGTGGGGCGCGAACCACCTCTACGGCACCGGCGCGGTCGTGCCCGCGCTCGTCGCGGCGGGGGTCTCGCCCGCGGATCCGGTGATCCGCCGTGCGGTGGCGTGGCTCGCCGAGGTGCAGAACGCCGACGGCGGCTGGGGCGAGGACCTGCGGTCCTACCGGGATCCGGCCTGGATCGGCAAGGGCGACTCGACCGCGTCCCAGACAGCGTGGGCATTGCTGGCCCTGCTGGCGGCGGGGGAGCGTGAATCGTCCATTGTGGAGCGAGGGGTGCGGTGGCTGGCCGGGACGCAGCGGGCCGACGGCACCTGGGACGAGCCGCAGTTCACCGGCACCGGCTTCCCCGGCGACTTCTACATCAACTACCACCTGTACCGGCTGGTGTTCCCCGTCTCCGCGCTCGGGCGGTATGTGCGAGGCGCCTCATGAACGGTGTCGTGTGCGCGCCCATGTATCTCGAGGCCGCGGCCGTGCGGGTGCCCGGGATGCGCGTGGTGCACACCGGAATGGGCCCGCGGCGGAGCGCGGAGGCAGTCGTGCGGCTCGGTGACACCCCGGTCGTCGTCGCCGGGATCGGCGGCGGGGTGGCCCACGGCGTGCGCCCCGGCGACCTGGTGGTGGCCACCGAGATCGACGGGCCGGACGGCCCGGTGCCGCTGAAGTCCGCGCCGCTGCTCGCGGCGGCACTGCGGCGGCTCGGCCTGACCGTCCACACCGGACCGGTGGCCTCGTCGGACGCGCTAGTGGACGGGGCCGAGCGGAACCGGTTCGCCGCGCGGGGCGCCCTCGCGGTGGACATGGAGTCCGCCCAGTTCGCCGCTGTGCCAGGGCCGCTTGCCGTGGTCCGGGCCATTGTGGACACTCGGGACCATCCGCTGTGGCGGCCGGGTACCCTGCGCCGGGGGATCACCGGGCTGCGGTCACTGCGGGCGGCCGCGCCGGCCCTGCGGGAATGGTGCTCGGCGGTGGACCAGGGTGAGATTCTGCTCGCCAGCCCGCGCTCGTTCTGCGCCGGGGTGGACAGGGCGATCGAGATCGTCGAACGTGCGCTGGAGCGCTACGGCGCGCCGGTGTACGTGCGGCGTCAGATCGTCCACAATGCCCACGTCGTGCGCCGTCTCGAACGGATGGGCGCGGTGTTCGTGCGGGAGGTCGACGAGGTGCCGGCCGGGGCCACCACGGTGCTCGCCGCGCACGGGGTCGCGCCCGCCGTGCGACAGGAAGCGGCGGCGAAGGACCTGCGGGTGATCGACGCGACCTGCCCGCTGGTCACCAAGGTGCACAACGAGGTCCGCCGGTACTCCTCGCGCGGGGACACGGTGCTGCTCATCGGGCATGCCGACCACGAAGAGGTCGAGGGCACCGTCGGCGAGGCGCCGGGGCAGGTGCTCGTCGTGGAGGACGCCTCGGCGGCCGCGCACGTGCAGGTGGCCGACCCGGAGAAGGTCGCGTACGCGATGCAGACGACGCTCGCGGTCGACGAGGCCGACGAGATCGCTTCCGTGCTGCGCGGGCGGTTCCCGGCGATGGCCGCGCCGCGCCGGGACGACATCTGTTACGCGACGACGAACCGCCAGCGGGCCGTGCGGGCGGTCGCCGAAAAGGCCGACGTGGTGCTGGTGGTCGGCTCGGCGAACTCGTCGAACTCGAAGCGGCTGGTGGAGGTGTCGCGGCGGCACGGGGCCCCCGCGCACCTGATCGATGACGTGTCCGAAGTGGACATGCGCTGGCTCGCCGGCGCGCGGCGGATCGGGATCACCGCGGGTGCTTCCGCGCCGCCGCATCTGGTGGAGGAACTGACTCAGTGCCTGGCCGGGCTCGGCCGTACCTCGGTGCGGGACAGCCAGGTCGCCGATGAAGACGTCCGTTTCACGTTACCTCGGGAGGTTGGGTAGATCATGGCAATGCCGTTGCGCCAGTCGATCCGGCTCGGCGCGTACCTGGCGAAGCAGAAGCTGAAGCGCCAGGACAAGTACGCGATCCTGGTCGAGCTGGAGCCACTGTTCGCGTGCAACCTCAAATGCGGTGGCTGCGGCAAGATCCAGCAGCCGGCGCACCTGCTCAAGCAGCGGATGCCGGTGCAGCAGGCCGTCGGCGCCGTCGAGGAGAGCGGCGCGCCGATGGTGTCCATCGCCGGTGGCGAGCCGCTGATGCACCCGCAGATGGACGAGATCACGCGGATCCTGCTGGACCGGGGCAAGATCGTGTTCCTGTGCACGAACGCGTTGCTGCTGCCGAAGCACATCCACAAGTTCAAGCCGCACCGCAACTTCGCGTGGATGGTGCACATCGACGGCCTCGAGGAGAAACACGACGCCTCGGTGCGCAAGGAGGGTGGGTTCTCCGCCGCCGTCGACGCGATCAAGATGGCGAAGGACGCCGGTTTCCGGGTGATGACGAACACCACGTTCTTCAACACCGACACCCCGCAGGACGTCATCGACGTGCTCGACTACCTCAACGACGTGGTCAAGGTCGACAACATGCAGCTCTCGCCGGGCTACGCGTACGAGAAGGCGCCCGACCAGGAACACTTCCTCGGCGTGCAGCAGACCCGTGAGCTGTTCTCGAAGGCGTTCGGGGACGGGCGCCGCAAGAAGTGGCGGCTGAACCACTCGCCGCTGTTCCTCGACTTCATCGAGGGCAAGCGGGACTTCGAGTGCACCCCGTGGGGCATCCCGTCGTACTCGCTGCTGGGCTGGCAGCGGCCGTGCTACCTGCTCGACGACGGCTACGCCAAGACGTGGCGCGAGCTGATCGAGGAAACCGACTGGGACAAGTTCGGCCGGGGCAAGGACCCGCGCTGCGCCAACTGCATGGCGCACTGCGGTTACGAGCCCACCGCGGTCATCGCCACGACCAGTTCGCTGTCGCAGACCATCCGGGCCGCCGTCGGCGCCTGACCCGGCTTGCCCGATGCCGTGAGGGACCCCCTCATGCCCTTTTCGGCCGTGAAGGGGTCCCTCACGGCACTTCACGGCACCAGCAGCAGCTTGCCGGTGGTGCGCCTGCCCTGCAGGTCCTCGTGGGCCTGGCGGGCCTCGGCGAGCGGGTACCGGTGCCCGATCCGGACGGTCAGCGCACCGTCCACAACGGACTGGAACAGCTCGCCGGCGCGCCAGATCAGCTCGTCGCGGGTGCGGACATAGTGGACACTCGTCGGCCGGGTCAGGAACAGCGAGCCACCCGCGTTGAGCCGCTGCGGGTCGACCGGCGGCACCGGGCCGCTGGCGGCGCCGAACAGCACCAGCATGCCGCGTATCCGCAGGCTGGCGAGGCTGCCGTCGAAGGTGTTCTTCCCGACGCCGTCGTACACCACGGCGACGCCTTCGCCGCCGGTCAGCCGCCGGGTCTCCTCGGCGAAGTCCACCTGGTCGTAGCGGATCACCTCGTCCGCCCCGGCCTCGCGGGCGAGCTTCTCCTTCTCTCCGGTCGACACCGTCGCGATGACGCGGCCGCCGCGGGACTTCACCAGCTGCGTCAGCAGGAGCCCGGTCCCTCCGGCCGCGGCGTGCACGAGAACGTCGTCGCCTTCTTTGACTTCGTAGGTCGAGCGACTCAGGTAATGCGCGGTGACTCCCTGCAGCAGCAAGGCGGCCGCGACCTCGTCGGGGACTCCGTCCGGGACCGGCACCGCGATCCGTTCCGGCACCCGCACTCGCACGGCGTAACTGCCCAGCTGGCCCTGCCAGGCGACGCGGTCGCCCGGCTTGAATTCGGTCACGCCCTCGCCGACCGCGGCGACCGTGCCCGCACCCTCCAGGCCAGGCGTCAGCGGCAGGTCCATCGGGTAGAGCCCGCTGCGATGATAGGTGTCGATGTAGTTCACGCCCGCGGCCGCGACGTCCACGAGCAGTTCACCCGGACCCGGATCGCCGACCTCGAGCTCGGTGAGTTCCAGTACCTCGGGGCCGCCGGTTCGCCGGATCTGTACTGCCGTGGGCATTTTTCCTCCTGCCGCTCGTGTCCTGCCCTCTCACTCTAGGATGGCCGGCGTGACTGAAGAGACCGACCGGACCCAGGAACCGACCGCCCGCCAGCTCGCGGCGGCGCGCGGGTTCGTCGCCGGGCACGGCAAGCCAGCCAAGGCCGTGGTGGAGAGCATCGGGCGGGCCGGGGCGCGGGTCGTCCTCGTCGGCGCGGACGGCGCGCTGGGCGACGTGATCGTGCCCAGCGCCGCCACCGGCGCCGCCCTCGTCGAGGCGGTCGAGCACCTCGAACCGGCCGAGTGGGACGCCGCGACCGTGGCCGCCGTCAAGATCGGCGCGGAGCACCGCCGCCGCATGGCCTGCTGACCCACCCACGCCGAGTTCGACGTTCGGGACGCCGAGTTCGACATTCCGGGTGCGCCAGCCGGTCAGCGGGGTCCTGCGCCAACCGGGCCGCGCCGACAGCTCATCGTTCCGCCATCGGCCATACGGCGCTCAGGCGCTGACGCGCTTGGCCGCGAGACGGTCCGGCTTGGGCCAGCGGACGTCCCGCGCCCAGCGCACCTTCTCGAAGAACCAGATCACCCGCGCCGACACGTCGAGCTGACCGCGCAGCACCCCGTGCCGGGCGCAGGTCGGGTCGGCGTGGTGCGAGTTGTGCCAGGACTCGCCCATCGACAAGATGGCCAGCGGCCAGAAGTTTGCCGCCTTGTCGCGGCTGGCGAAGGGCCGGTCGCCGATCATGTGGCAGATCGAGTTCACCGACCAGGTCACGTGGTGCAGGAACGCGATGCGCACCAGCCCGGCCCAGAAGAACGCCGTCACCGCGCCCCACCACGACCAGCTGAGCAGCCCGCCGAGCACCGCGGGCAGGGTCAGGCTGAGGGTGATCCACAGCCAGAAGTACCGGTTGACCACGCGCAGGTCGGCGTCGGCGACCAGATCCGGGGCGAACCGGTCGTAGTTGGTGACCTCCCGCCGGAACATCCAGCCCATATGCGCATGCCAGAACCCGCGCAGCAGCGCGACCGGCGAGGTGCCGAACAGCCACGGCGAATGCGGATCGCCCTCACGGTCGGCGAACGCGTGGTGGCGGCGGTGGCTCGCGACCCAGAAGATCACCGAGCCCTGCACGGCCATGCTGCCGGCGATCGCGAGCGCCACCCGCAGCGGCCGGGCCGCCTTGAACGCGCCGTGCGTGAAGTAGCGGTGGTACCCGACGGTCACCCCGAGCGTGCCCAGCACGTAGAACACCGCGGCCAGCGTCAGGTCGATCCAGTTCAGCCCCCAGCCCCACGCGATCGGCAGCGCGGCGACCAGCGCGACGAAGGGGACCAGCAGGAACGTCTTGAGCACGATCATCTGGCCGGTGGACCGGCTGTGGGAGACCAGGGGCTTCGCGCCGGGGCGGATGTCGGTGGCACTCATCGCGGGCTAAAGACCTCACTCCGGTTCCGGGGGCGGAAAACGGACAATCCGTCCTCTGGTGGTGCCGAGCCTAGTGCCCGGTTCTGGCGGGCGGGCCGCCGCGGCGTTACGCAGGGATGACCTCTCGTGGTCGAGTGGCCTCAACCCGCAGCCGTGAGTTCTCCCGCCTGTTCCTGGGAGTTCTCGTGCGAGACGAAAGCGCCCCGGTCACGCGCCTCGCACCATAGCGCGGCGGTGGAGATGATCACCAGCGCTGAGCCGAGGACGTGCAGCGAAACGAGCGCCTCGGGAACGCCCAGCGCGTACTGCACGACGCCGAGGATGCCCTGCGCGACCGCGACCAGCCACACCAGGCCGTACCGGCGCCACAGCCGTTTCGGCGCGCCCGCGCGCAGCAGTGTCAGCCCGATGACGGCGAGCACCAGCAGGTACACCACGAGAATCCCGCTGTGGACGCGGGCGAGCATCTCGATCGGGGCGTCGAGGCGGTGGGTGTTCGGGTCGCCGCCGTGGGGGCCCGCGCCGGTGACGGTCGTGCCGGCGATGAGGATCCCCCACATAGCGACGATGAGCACGACCAGCAAGGTGCGGGCGATCGGCGGCACGCGCCAGCGCGGCTGCCCGTCACCTTCGAGGAACCCGTGCAGCAGCAGGACCGCCAGCCAGATCAGCGGGGTGGACACGAGGAAGTGGATCGCGACGGTCCACCACTCCAGCTTCGCGAGCACGGTCATCCCGCCGACGACCGCCTGCAGCACGACGCCGCTGGGCAGCGTCCAGGCCAGCGCGAGAAGCCGCTTGCCGGGACGGTCGAGGTGCACGCGCCAGGCCGTGATCAGCGCGATCACGGAGACGAGGATGACGAGCCCGATCAGCATCCGGTTGCTGAACTCGACCCACTGGTGCAGCCCGTGCAGTTCGTCGTGCGCGACGGGCACCATGCTGCCGGGCTGGCACTCCGGCCAGGTGGCGCAGCCGAGGCCGGAGCCGGTGACCCGCACGACCGAACCGGTGACGCCGATCCCGGCCTGCGCGACGATGGCGGCGATCCCTACGGCCTTCTGCACGCTGCGCGAAGGATAGGGCAACCGGGCGACGAGCGAGTTCAGAACCACGGACCGAGGATAGGCCCGGGACTTTGGTCCTTTGACTACCGGGGCCCGCCGGTCCTCAGACCAACCGGGTGGTGCGCGTCGCGACGCCGCCCGCGGCCAGGCCCCATACGACCAGCACGACGACCGGTTCCCAGGCCAGGGTGCCGTGCACCAGCGCCTGGCGCAGGCCTTCGGCGAGCGCGCCGGACGGCAGCAGTTCGACGATCGCGGCGGCCCCGGCGGGCAGCGTGGACGGGGCGAGCAGGATGCCGCCCGCGAGCAGGAGCACGAACCACACGATGTTGGCCAGCGCCAGTACCACCTCGGCCCGCAGCGAACCGCCGAGCAGCACGCCCAGCGCGCCGAAACTCAGCGTGCCCAGTACGAGCAGGCCCACGGCCTCGGCGATGCCGGCGCCGGAGGGGGACCAGCCCATGATCGCGGCGACGACGCCGAGGATGACGACCTGCACCACCACCACGACGAACGCCGCGACGATCCGGCCCGCGACCAGCAGCCAGCGCGGGAGCGCGGTCGCGGACAGGCGCTTGAGCACGCCGTAACGCCGGTCGAACCCGAGCGCGATCGCCTGCCCGGTGAACGCCGAGGACATCACCGCCAGCGCGAAGATCCGCGGCGTGATCCAATCCACTTTGGACACCGAGCCGAGATCGCCGGTCGGCAGGATGTCCAGCAGGGTCAGCCCGATCAGCAGGACGAGCGGGATCAGCAGGGTCAGCAGGATCTGCTCGCCGTTGCGCAGCGTCAGGTTCGTCTCGAGCTTCGCGTGCGTCAGCAGCATCCGGCCCTTGCGCCCGGCACCTGGTTTGGGGGCGAAGGTTCCCGGGGCGAAGGCCGTCATGAGCGCAGCTCCCGTCCGGTCAGCTCGAGGAAGACCTCTTCCAGGTCCCGCTTGCCGACGTGCAGTTCCTCGGCGAGCACGCCCTGCTGCGCGCACCACGACGTCACGGTGGACACCACCTGCGGATCGACGCGGCCGAGCACGTGGTAGCTGCCCGGGCGGGGCTCGTGCACCTTGTAGCCCTCCGGCAGCGCGGCCGACAGCAGTTCGGTGTCGAGGCCGGGCCGCGCCTTGAACCGCAGTTGCGCGGCTTCGCCGTCCTCGGCGGTGAGCGCGGCCGGGGTGCCCTCCGCGATGATCTTGCCGTGGTCGACGATCACCACGTCGTCGGCGAGCACCTCGGCCTCCTCCATCAGATGTGTGGTCAGCAGGACGCTCACGCCGTCGGCGCGCAGCGCACCGAGCAGGTCCCACACCAGCCGCCTCGCCTGCGGGTCCATACCCGCGGTCGGTTCGTCGAGGAACACCAGTTCCGGCCGGGCGACGAGCGCGCACGCGAGCGAGAGGCGTTGCTGCTGCCCGCCGGAGAGCCGTTTGAACGGGGTGCGCAGCACGCCGGAGAGCCCGAGGACGTCCAGCAACCAGGCCGGATCCAGCGGTTCGGCGGCGCACGCGGCAACCAGCCCGAGCATTTCCCCGGCCCGCACGGCCGGGTACGCCCCGCCGCCCTGCGGCATCACGCCGATCCGGGGCCGCAGGGCGGCGCCGTCACGAGCGGGATCGAGACCGAGCACGCGGACGCTTCCGGCGTCCGGGCGCAGGAAGCCCTCGCAGATCTCGACGGTGGTGGTCTTGCCGGCGCCGTTGGGCCCGAGGAGCGCGAGGAGGCGGCCGCGGTCCATCTTCAGGTCCAGGCCGTCGACGGCGGTCTTCGCACCGTAGCGTTTGACCAGCCCGGTGATCTCGACCGCAGGTGTGCTCACGACGTTAAACCCTACGACTCTCCGCTAGGCCGCCGGCGCCGTGTCCCGTTTCAGCAGCATCGGTGCGCTGCGCCGGACCACCAGGAGGGCAACGAGAATCACCACGATCCCGGCCGCATAGGCCTGAAGCGGGACGAATGTCCGCCCGTCGAAGGTGCTGCCCGGCGGTGGGGCGAGAAACGCCAGCACCGCGCTGACGATCGTGGCCGCGACCCGGAACCGGGAGGTGCCCGCGGCGGCGGCGAGCGGGATGACCGCCCACAGCAGCCACCACGGTTGCATCGCCACGTGCAGCATCATGAACGCGCCGAGGGACACGCCGAGCCCGATGATCGGCCGGTAGCGCCAGCGGAAGCTGTCCCACAGGAACTTCATCGTGATCAGCCCGGCCACGATCGTGCCCGCCGTCTGCACGATCGACACGAGCGCGTCGGTGTGGTTGCCCAGCCCCAGCGCGATGCCGAGCACCCCGCCGAGGTTCGCCAGCTCCGCGGTGGGGGAGATCCAGCTGCGCACCAGGCCCGGCGTGCCGAGCGCGCCGACCCAGCCGAAGCCGAGCCCGGTGCCGTAGCACAGCGCGACCATGACGACGGCGAACACGCCGGTCAGCAGCCCGGCGGCCTTGAGCAGGTCGGAGAGGCGGCCATACCACCGCCGCGCGATCATCACCCCGAAGAACCCGAGCGCGATCATGGCGTTGATCTTGATCGCGGCGCCGAGCGTGATCACCACCGTGCCGAGCACGATGAACGGCAGTTCACCGCGGGCCAGCGGGGGCGGGCTGTCGCCGGCGACGCGGACCGGCAGCCGGCGGATGCCCAGTTCCAGCCCGGCCACCATGAGCCCGATGCCGAGCGCCTCGTTGTGCACGCCCGCGACCAGGTGGAACAGCACCAGCGGGTTGGCCGCGCCGAGCCACAGTGCGGTCGCGGGCTCGACCCCGAACCGCCGGGCCAGCCGCGGCAGCGCCCAGATGATCAGCACCACGCCCACCAGTTCCAGCGCGCGCTGCAGCATCACCCCGGCGACCACGTTCTCGCCGACCAGCGACGAGATGACGCTGCCGAGCTTGAGGAACAGCGGCCCGTAGGGCGCCGGCGTCTCGCGCCACATGTTCGACACGCCGCTGGTCAGCGGGTCGCCGACGCCGAGTGCCTGCGCCGGGCCGAGCGAGTACGGGTCCATCCCGCGGTGCACGATCTCGCTCTGGGCGAGGTAGCTGTAGACGTCGCGGGAGAACAGCGGCGGGATGAACATCAGCGGCGTCACCCACATGATGAGCGTGCGGGTGAGCTGGGCGCGGGACACCAGCCGGGCGCGGCCGGGCCGCGCGAAGCGCCCGAGCATGAGCCAGGCGATGACCAGCATGCCCATCCCGATGAAGGCGATGGCGAGCGAGACGGTCGGGATGCGGGCGAACAGCCGCAGCACCGCGATGTCCTGCACCGGGTTGAGCACGGGGGCCGCGCCGGCGCCGAGCGAGCCGAGCGCGAGGAAGAGCGCGCCGACGGTGCCGAACCGGCGGGTCACGTGCAGTGCCCGCAGTTCGTCGGCTTCCAGGGGCGCGGTCTCCGGCTGCCGGATCGGGGACGCGGCAGACCGCTGCCCGGTGTCCGGCTCGCCAACTACCACGTTCAGAGAATATCCGCGCCGCGAAGCGGCACCGTTGAGGGTGGTGGTGGGTGAGGGGCTGGCGGTACTGGCGCTGGGAAATGCCACTTGTGAAAGGCGGCGGACGTGACGCAGGTCACGGCGCGGCGCGGCGCCTTTGCCTCCTGGCGGGAAATACGACACACTAATGTTGTGAAAAACAGCGACGCGCCTCAGGAGCCCACCGCTCCGGGTGGCGTCGTGCCCGTCCAGGGGCTGACCGCCTTGTCTCCGGAGGGCCGGACCAGGCATGAGCTGGCCCGGTTGCTGCTGGAGGAGGGTCCGGTGACCGCGGTGGTGGTCGCCGACCGGCTGGGCATCAGCCCGACGGCGGTGCGGCGTCACCTCGACGCCATGCTGGCCGACGGCGAGGCCGAGACGAGGGACGCGCCAAGGCGGGGCCCGCGAGGGCGCGGCCGGCCGGCCAAGCTCTTCCTGCTCACCGAAGCGGGACGGGCCCGGTTCGGGCACGCCTACGACGACCTCGCCGTGTCCGCGATCCGGTTCCTCGCCGAGCACGCGGGCGAGGACGCGGTTCGCGCGTTCGCGCAGCGCCGGGTCGCGTCGCTGGTCGGTCCGCACGAGGCCGCGGTGACCGCATCGGGCGAGCCCGCCCAGCGTGCCGAGGCCCTGGCTGCGGCGCTGACCAGGGAGGGTTACGCTGCGTCGACCCGCCAGGTCGGCAGCGGCGAGCAACTGTGCCAGCACCACTGCCCGGTCGCCCATGTCGCAGCTGAGTTCCCGCAGCTGTGCGAAGCGGAGACCGAAGCGTTCGCCAAGCTGCTGGGCACCCACGTGCAGCGGCTGGCGACCATCGCACACGGTGACTCCGTGTGCACGACACACGTCCCCGTGGAGGATCCGCGGGGATACCGAGCACGAACTCCGGATGGAGGAAGCGCATGACTGCCGCTGCCGAGCAGCGCAATCCCGCCACCGCGCCACTGAGCCAGGAAGAGACGATCGAGTCGCTGGGCAAGTACGCCTTCGGCTGGTCGGACTCCGACGAAGCCGGCGCGAGCGCCCGGCGCGGGCTGAACGAGGACGTCGTCACCGACATCTCCGCGAAGAAGTCCGAGCCGGAGTGGATGCGCGACGCGCGACTGAAGGCGCTGAAGCTCTTCGAGCGCAAGCCGATGCCGAGCTGGGGCGCCGATCTGTCGGGCATCGACTTCGACAACATCAAGTACTTCGTCCGCTCGACCGAGAAGCAGGCCGAGAGCTGGGACGACCTGCCGGAGGACATCAAGACCACCTACGACAGGCTCGGCATCCCGGAGGCGGAGAAGCAGCGCCTCATCGCCGGCGTCGCGGCCCAGTACGAGTCCGAGGTCGTGTACCACAAGATCCGCGACGACCTCGAGGCACAGGGCGTGCTGTTCCTGGACACCGACACCGGCCTGCGGGAGCACCCGGAGCTCTTCCGCGAGCACTTCGGCTCGGTGATCCCCGCCGGGGACAACAAGTTCTCCGCGCTCAACACCTCGGTCTGGTCGGGCGGTTCGTTCATCTACGTGCCGCCGGGCGTGCACGTGGACATCCCGCTGCAGGCCTACTTCCGGATCAACACCGAGAACATGGGCCAGTTCGAGCGGACGCTGATCATCGTCGACGAGGGCGCGTACGTGCACTACGTCGAGGGCTGCACCGCGCCGATCTACAAATCCGACTCGCTGCACTCGGCGGTCGTCGAGATCATCGTGAAGAAGGGCGGCCGCTGCCGCTACACGACGATCCAGAACTGGTCGAACAACGTCTACAACCTGGTCACCAAGCGCGCCAAGTGCGAAGAGGGCGCGACGATGGAATGGGTCGACGGCAACATCGGCTCCAAGGTGACGATGAAGTACCCGTCGGTCTTCCTGATGGGCGAGCACGCCAAGGGCGAGGTGCTCTCGGTCGCGTTCGCGGGTGAGGGCCAGCACCAGGACGCCGGCGCGAAGATGGAGCACCTCGCGCCGCACACGTCCTCGACGATCGTGTCGAAGTCGGTGGCGCGCGGCGGCGGCCGCACCTCCTACCGCGGCCTGGTCAAGGTCGCCAAGCGGGCGCACCACTCGCGTTCGACGGTGAAGTGCGACGCGCTGCTGGTGGACAACATCTCGCGCTCGGACACGTACCCGTACGTCGACATCCGCAACGACGACGTGTCGATGGGACACGAGGCGACGGTGTCGAAGGTGAGCGAGGACCAGCTGTTCTACCTGATGTCGCGCGGCCTCACCGAGGACGAGGCGATGGCGATGGTGGTGCGCGGGTTCGTCGAGCCGATCGCGCGTGAGCTGCCGATGGAGTACGCGCTCGAGCTCAACCGCCTGATCGAACTGCAGATGGAAGGAGCCGTCGGCTGATGACGGTGGCGCAGAACAACGTCGCTGAGGCCGCGGAGGTGGTCGTCCCGGCTACCTCCCGGGCCGAGCGTTTCACCGGGTACGACGTCGAGGCCTTCGAGGTCCCCGGCGGCCGCGAGGAGAACTGGCGGTTCACCCCGATGAAGCGGCTGCGCGGCCTGCACGACGGCACCGCCGTGGCCAGTGGCGAGATCAAGGTCGACGCCGACGCCGCGCCCGAGGTGCGCGTCGAGACCGTCGGCCGCGAGGACGCCCGCCTCGGGCAGGCCGGCGAGCCCAGCGACCGGATCGCCGCGCAGGCGTACTCGTCGTTCACGTCCGCCACGGTCCTGACGGTGCCGAAGGAAGCGCGCGCGTCGAAGCCGTCGGTCGTCCGGCTGACCGGCCCCGGCGAAGGCAACGTCGCGTACGGGCACGTGCAGGTGCGCGCGGAGGCGTACGCCGAGGCGGCGATCGTGCTGGACCACGTCGGTTCCGGCGCGTACGCGGACAACGTCGAGTTCGTCATCGGCGAGGGCGCGAAGCTCACCGTGGTCAGCGTCCAGGACTGGGCCGACGACGCGGTGCACGTGTCCGAGCAGCATCTCAAGCTGGGCAAGGACGCGACGCTCAAGCACATCGTGGTCACCCTCGGCGGCGATCTCGTGCGCATCTCGCCGACCGCGACCTTCGCGGACAGGGGCGGGGACGTGGAGATGCTGGGCCTGTACTTCGCCGACGCGGGGCAGCACCAGGAGCACCGGCTGTTCGTCGATCACGCGGTGCCCAACTGCAAGTCCCGCGTGATGTACAAGGGCGCGCTGCAGGGCGACGGGGCGCACGCGGTGTGGATCGGCGACGTGCTGATCCGCGCCGAGGCCGAGGGCACCGACACCTACGAGCTCAACCGGAACCTGGTACTCACCGGGGGCGCCCGGGCCGATTCGGTGCCGAACCTGGAGATCGAAACCGGCGAGATCCTCGGCGCGGGGCACGCGAGCGCCACGGGAAGATTCGACGACGAACAGTTGTTCTACCTGCAGTCGCGCGGGATCGAGGAGGAGTCCGCGCGCCGGCTGGTGGTCCGCGGGTTCTTCCACGAGATCCTGATGAAGATCGACATCCCGGAGGTGCGCGAGCGCCTCCAGGGAGCGATCGAGACCGAACTCCAGGCCGTCGGCGCCTGACTTTTCCGAGAAGGACGAAAGAAACCTCATGGCCACACTGGAAATCAAGGATCTGCGCGCCGGCGTCACGACCGACGAAGGTGCGAAGGAGATCCTCAAGGGCGTCAACCTGACGATTCGCTCCGGCGAGACCCACGCGATCATGGGCCCCAACGGTTCGGGCAAATCGACGCTGTCGTACGCGATCGCCGGGCACCCCAAGTACGAGGTGACCTCGGGTGAGGTGCTGCTGGACGGCGAGAGCGTGCTCGACATGACCGTCGACGAGCGCGCGCGGGCCGGGCTGTTCCTGGCGATGCAGTACCCGGTCGAGGTGCCCGGCGTGTCCATGTCGAACTTCCTGCGTACCGCGGCGACCGCGGTACGCGGTGAGGCGCCGAAGGTGCGGCACTGGGTCAAGGAAGTCAAGGACGAGATGGCCAAGCTGGAGATCTCGGCCGAGTTCGCCGAGCGCAGCGTGAACGAGGGCTTCTCCGGCGGCGAGAAGAAGCGTCACGAGATCCTGCAGCTGGCGCTGCTCAAGCCGAAGATCGCGATCCTGGACGAGACCGACTCGGGCCTCGACGTCGACGCGCTGCGCGTCGTGTCGGAAGGCGTCAACGACTACAAGGCCTCGGGCGAGGTCGGCGTCATGCTGATCACCCACTACACCCGGATCCTGCGCCACATCACCCCGGACTTCGTGCACGTCTTCGCCGACGGCCGGATCGTGGAGTCCGGCGGCAAGGAACTGGCTGACGAGCTGGAGGAGAACGGCTACGTCAAGTACGCGGGCAAGGCCGAGCCCGCCTCCGTCTGACCTTCGCCCGAACTGACACCGAGAAAGGAGTTGGCGCGTGACCACCACAACGGCCAACACGCCTTTGGACGTCGCCGCCGTGCGCGCCGACTTCCCCATCCTGTCGCGCACAGTGCGCGACGGGAAACCCTTGGTGTACCTGGACTCCGGCGCCACTTCGCAACGGCCGAGGCAGGTCCTCGACGCGGAGCGGAAGTTCCTGGAGACCTCCAACGCGGCCGTTCACCGCGGGGCGCACCAGCTGGCCGAGGAGGCCACCGACGCCTACGAGTACGCCAGGGCGCGCACGGCCGAGTTCGTCGGCGCCGACCCGGCGGAGCTGGTGTTCACCAAGAACGCCACCGAGGGCATCAACCTAGTCGCGTACGCGATGAGCAACGCGGCCACCTCGGGCCCGGAGGCCTCGCGGTTCGTCGTGGGCCCGGGCGACGAGATCGTCATCACCGCGATGGAGCACCACGCGAACCTCGTGCCGTGGCAGCAGCTGTGCCAGCGCACCGGGGCGACGCTGCGGTGGTTCGAGCTGACCGACGACTTCCGCCTCGATCTGTCCGATCTGGACGAACTGGTGAACGAGCGCACCAAGGTGGTCGCGGTCGTGCACCAGTCGAACGTGCTCGGCACTATCAACCCGGTCGAGCCGATCGTGCGGCGGGCCAAGGAGGTCGGCGCGCTGACCGTGCTGGACGCGTGCCAGTCGGTGCCGCATTTCCCGGTGAACTTCCACGCCCTCGGGGTGGACTTCGCGGTGTTCTCCGGGCACAAGATGCTGGCCCCGTCCGGCATCGGTGTCCTTTATGGACGCCGGGAGCTCCTGGAAGCCATGCCGCCGTTCCTGACCGGCGGGTCGATGATCGAGCTGGTCACGCTCGAGCGCACCACGTTCGCGCCGCCGCCGCAGAAGTTCGAGGCCGGGGTACCGATGACCTCGCAGGCGGTGGGCCTGGGCGCGGCGGTGGACTACCTCACCGCGATCGGCATGGACAAGATCGCCGAGCACGAGCACATGCTCGCCGGGGCCGCGATCGCCGGGCTGTCGAAGATCGAGGGTGTGCGCCTGATCGGCCCGTCCGACACGAAGGACCGCGGTGCCACCATCGCGTTCGTCATCGACGGGGTGCACCCGCACGACGCGGGCCAGGTGCTCGACAGCCTGGGCATCGCGGTGCGCGTCGGGCACCACTGCGCGTGGCCGCTGCACCGGCTGTGCAAGGTGCCGGCGACCGTGCGCGCCACGTTCTACCTGTACAACGATCTGTCCGAAGTGGACGCACTCGTCGAGGGCGTGCGTGAGGCGCAGCGCTTCTTTGGAGTCGCCTGATGAACCTGGAGTCGATGTACCAGGACATCATCCTGGACCACTACAAGCACCCGCACGGCCGCGGCCTGCGGGAGCCGTTCGACGCCGAGTCGTTCCAGGTCAACCCGACCTGCGGTGACGAGGTGACGCTGAGGGTCAAGCTCGACGGCGAGACCGTCGAGGACGTCTCCTACGAGGGGCAGGGCTGTTCGATCAGCCAGGCCTCGGTCTCGGTGCTGACCGACCTGGTCGTCGGGCGGCCGGTGGGGGAGGCGCTCAAGACGATGGACACCTTCGTCGAGTTGATGCAGGGGCGTGGCCAGGTCGAGCCGGACGAGGACGTGCTGGAGGACGGCATCGCGTTCGCGGGGGTGGCCAAGTACCCGGCGCGCGTGAAGTGTGCTCTGCTGGGATGGATGGCTTTCAAGGAGGCGCTCGTCAAGACGGAGGGAACGGTATGACCGAGGACACCCGCGAGGGTCGCGCCGCCGCCGACCTGCCGGAGCAAGAGGTGCCCGCCGACGTGGCGAAGGTCGAGGACATCGAAGAAGCCATGCGTGACGTGGTCGACCCGGAACTCGGCATCAACGTGGTCGACCTCGGGCTTGTCTACGACATCCGCGTCGAGCCGGACAACACCGCGACGCTGGACATGACCCTGACGTCGGCGGCCTGCCCGCTGACCGACGTGATCGAGGACCAGACGGCCTCGGTGCTCGTCGGGAACGCCAACGTGGTCAAGGACTTCCACATCAACTGGGTGTGGATGCCGCCGTGGGGCCCGGACAAGATCACCGACGACGGCCGCGAGCAACTTCGCGCCCTGGGCTTCACCCTCTGAACGCCCGCCCCGAGGGCGGGTGTATAATGACCTATACGTGGGCTCAGTACTTTCGTGGGTACTGAAGGTAGGCCGCCACGTCTAGCGTTCTTGCTGGTTAATAACTGACCGCAAGGAGGCGGAGGTCGTGCTTAGCAGGCGAATGGTCGGTGGGGCACTGGGAGTGGCGCTTCTGGCCGGTGTCCAGCTCGCGCCGAACGCGAGCGCGGCCGGGGTCACGACGCTGTACTACAGCTCGGCCGGGGCACCGGACTACGTCACGCAGATCGACCAGGCGGCGGCGAACTGGAACGCCGCGGTGACCGACATCCGGCTGGTCGAAGGCGGCTCGGCGACGATCGTGTTCCACGAGACCGACGACGGCCAGGGTTCCTACACCAGCACCGACGGTCACGGGCACGGGCAGATCTACCTCGACCGGCAACAGGTCGCCGAAGGGTTCGCGCCGACCAGGATCGCGGCGCACGAGCTGGGGCACAACCTCGGGCTGTCCGACGACTACTCGGGCCCGTGCTCGGAGATCATGTCCGGCCACGGCCCCGGAACGTCCTGCACCAACGCGGTCCCGGACGCCGCGGAGGCGGCGCAGGTCCAGCAGAACTGGGCGAACGGCTTCACACCGGCGAAACCGGAAAAGGTGGTGGGCTAAAGCCGATCTCACCGTCGCGAACGTCGAACTCGGCGTCCTGAACGTCGAACTCGGCGTCGCGAACGTCGAACTCGGCGCGGTTAGGCGGGTTGGTCCAGGGGGTGGGGGGCGGGGCGCTGTTCCGGGACGGGGCGGCGGCCGCGGAGGATCTCGATGCGGTCGGTGTCCGGGCGGCCCAGCACCCAGCTGGACCCGGGCACCGCCTTCGCCCGCTTCTTCAACGGCGCCAGGCGGTGCGAGGCCTCACGGTACGACGAGATCGTGGACGTGGCGCAGACGAGCGTCGCGAGGGACACGGTGACCGGCATGCCGTCGGCCGACCACGGGGTGTCCAGCAGCGCCCCGGCGACCGTGCCGATCTCGTCGACGTCGCAGGTGATGAGGAAATCGTCGCCGCCGACGTGGCTGACCGTCATCCGGCGCAGCCGCGCCGCGAGATCGGTGAGCGTGCGGCCGAGCGCGCGGATCAGGTCGTCGCCCGCCGCGAACCCGGCGTTGTCGTTGACCGCCTTGAACGAGTCCACGTCGAGCCAGGCCGTCACGAACGGCTCGCGGCAGGCGATCCGGCGGTCGATGTCGCGGGCCACGGTCTCGCTGCCCGGCAGCCGGGTGAGCGGGTTGAGCGCCGCCGCCGCTTCGACCTTCGCCTCGGCGACCCCGCGTACGACCTCGGTCACCAGCACCACGCCAAGGCACCGCCCACGCGCGTCGACCACCACGACGTCGTCACCCGTGCGGCTCCAGTCGGCGTCGGTGACCAGTTCGAGCAGTTCCAGCGCGCCGGCGTCGGCACTGATCACATGCGGGGTGTCCGCCAGCCGGGCGGCCGGGCGCCTGGCGTGCAGCGCGTGCCCGTACGGGCCGGTGACCGTGACCAGGAACCGCGACCGGTCGACCGACCACTGTGGACGGCCGAGCTCGTCGATGCCGATGACGCCGGTCGGCTCGTCGGCCGCCGCGAGCGCGGTGCGCACGTCGTCGCACGTGGCCATGTCAGGCAGGGTGCACGCCGGGCGCATGAACTCGCGCACGCGTGGCGCGCTCAGCGGCCCCGGCCCGACTCGCGGATCCGGTTCCGGGGTGGCAGGGGTGAGCAGATGAGACCAGTTGACGCCATCGGCGGCCGGAGCGAACAGGTTGCCCTGCGCGATCCGAACCCCCAGTGTGCGGACGGCGGTCAGCTGGGCCTCGGTCTCGACGCCGGTCGCGACGAGCCGCGTGCTGGTGCGGGAGGTGTAGTGCAGCAGCGACTCCACGACGGCGACCGACGCCGCGTCCTGCGGCAGGCCGCGCAGCACGCTGCGGTCGAGCTTGAGCACGTCGACCGGCGCGGCGGCCAGCAGCGCGAACGGCAGGTCGGCCCGGCCGAGCCCGTCGAGGGCGAGGCGGAAGCCGAGTTCGCCGAGCCGGTGCAGCCCGGCGAGCAACTGTTCGGGCCAGACCTGGGCGAAGGGCGGGCCGATCTCGAGGATCACCTCGCGCGGGCGGCGCCGGACCTGGGCGAGTGCGTCGAGCAGCGGGTCGAACGCCGCCTCGGGGGCGGCCGCGGTGGGCGCGGTGAGGTTGAGATGCAGCGGGAGGAGGGTCTCCTGCTCGGCTTCGGCGCGCACGGCCTCGGCGGCGAGCGCGATGTCGACCTCGGCGAGCCGGTGCTCGCGATGGGCGCGGTCGAGCAACTCGTGCACCGAGCCCTTCCCGGGGCGAGCCAGGGCTTCGAGCGCGACGATGCCGCCGGTGTGGAGGCTGTACAACGGCTGGAAGGCGAACCGGACCGCATTCGGGGATGCGCGCACGGACCTGATACTCGCCGGTCAGAGGGTATATCTCCAGAGTTGTCGGCTGATGTTCACCCAGGTGCCCCGAGAGTTATCCGGGCTCGGCCGGTTTGCCCGATCCGGTCTCACGATGCGGAACAGTACGGTGGGGCGATGCATGCTGATCTCCGCAGGCGGCGCCGGGACGACGCGGCCGAAGCGGGCTGGCCGGACCTGGCGGACAGCCCGTTCCGCGCGGACCGGGACCGGATCGTGGCGTCCCCGTTCTTCGCGCGGCTCGGCGGGGTCACCCAGGTGGTCAGCGCCGCCGGATCGGGGCTGCTGCACAACCGGCTGACCCACAGCCTCAAGGTCGCCCAGGTCGCGCGGGCGATCAGCGACCGGCTGCTGGCCGAGCCCGGCGCCGCCGAGCTGATCGGCAAGCTCGGCGGGCTCGACCCGGACGTCGCCGAGGCCGCGGCGTTCGCGCATGATCTCGGGCACCCGCCGTTCGGGCATCTCGGCGAGCAGGTGCTTGACCGCGTCGCGCGGCACCGGTTCGGCCTGGCGGACGGGTTCGAGGGCAACGCCCAGACCTTCCGCATCCTCACCACCACCGACGTGCGCGGCCCGTCCGCCGTCGGCCTCGACCTGACCGCGGCGATGCGCGCCGCCGTCCTGAAGTACCCGTGGACGCGGCTGCACTGGCCCGAGCCGCACCCCCGCACGATGCCGAACCCGCCGCGCGGCGCCGCCGAACCGGCCGACGCGCCGGGCACCGGTTCGGCGAAGTTCGCCGCGTACAGCACCGAGCTCGACGACGTGCTGCAGGCGCGGGCACCGTACGCCGGGGTGCTCGAGCCGTGGCAGCAGACGATCGAAGCCTCGGTGATGGACACCGCGGACGACATCGCCTACGCCATCCACGACATCACGGACTTCCACCGGATCGGGGTGCTGCAGTACGCGGCGGTCGCGACCGAGCTGGGGCAGTGGCTCGCGCACGCCCTCGAACTGGCCGAACTGGACAGTGCGGAGCTGGCCGGGCAGACCCGCCGTCCCGGCCGGTCGCTCGAACGGCTGCGCCGCCGTCTCCACGCCCGCGACTCCTGGATCGTCGACGACGACGCGTTCGCCGACGCGGTCGCGCGCGTGCGCACCGAGCTGGTCGACGGGCTGCTGGCGGGCGGCTTCGACGGTTCGATCGAAGCCGAACAGGCCACGGCCGCGTTCTCGGCGCGCTGGACCTCACGGCTGGTCGGCGGCATGGTCGTACTGGAATCGCCGACGACGCGGTCCGGGCATGTCTCCCTGCGCGCGGCGCAATGGCACGAGGTGGCCGTGCTCAAGTTCGTGCACCGGCGGTTCGTGCTGCTGCGCCCCGAGCTCGCGCTGCACCAGCGCGGACAGGCGAGCCTGGTGACCACGCTGGTCGACGCGCTCGACGCGTGGCTCGGCGACCGGGACGAGCAGTCGCGGCTGCCGCGGCGCCTGCACGATCTGGTCGAGCTCGCGCACGCCGAGTACGGCGAGCTCGCGGTGAGCGCGCCGGAGCTGCTCGTCGGCGCGACCGGCGAGCGGATCGAGGGGGAGGACGCGGTGCGCCGGCTCGCGCGCGGGCGCGCGGTGATCGACTTCGTGTCCTCGCTGACCGACCGGCAGGCGGCGTCCCTGCTGGAGGCGCTGTCGGGCCGGTCCTCCCAGCCGTGGTCGGATTCGTTCGTGCTGTGAGCAAGGCCGGGAAAATCGCTGGCACCTGATCGCTACACTGGAGGCATGGGGTACCGGGAAATTCTGCTGGAGTAGCGGCGCGCTTGTTCGTGCTGCCCTTTGCCCACCCCCATACCCGGGAGTTCCCTTGATCACGGCCACCGGCCTCGAGCTGCGCGCCGGCTCGCGCATCCTGCTCGCCGGCACCACCCTCCGCATCCAGCCCGGCGACCGCGTCGGCCTCGTGGGCCGTAACGGCGCGGGCAAGACCACCACGCTCAAGGTCCTGGCCGGCGAAGGCCAGCCCTACGCCGGCGACGTCCGCTACGGCAGTGAAATCGGTTACCTGCCGCAGGATCCGCGCGAAGGCAACCTGTCGGTGTCCGCGAAGGACCGGGTGCTGTCCGCGCGCGGGCTCGACGCCCTCCTGCGGGAGATGGAAAAGGCGCAGACGGCCATGTCCGAACTGGTCGACGAGTCCGCGCGGGACCGGGCGATCCGCAAGTACGGGCGCCTGGAGGAACGGTTCGCCTCGCTCGGCGGGTACGCCGCGGAAAGCGAGGCCGCGCGAATCTGCTCGAATCTCGGCCTCGCCGAACGGGTTCTCGCACAGCCGCTGAGCACGCTGTCCGGTGGGCAGCGCCGCCGGGTCGAACTCGCCCGCATCCTGTTCGCGGCTTCGGACGCCGGTGCCTCGGGCCGCTCGGACACGATCCTGCTGCTGGACGAGCCGACGAACCACCTCGACGCCGACTCGATCAACTGGCTGCGCGGCTTCCTCAAGACGCACGAAGGCGGTCTCGTGGTGATCAGCCACGACGTCGAGCTGCTCGGCGAGGTGGTCAACAAGGTGTGGTTCCTCGACGCGACGCGCGGCGAACTCGATCACTACAACATGGACTGGAAGCGTTATCTCGACGCGCGGGCGACCGACGAGAAGCGCCGCCGCCGCGAGCGGGCGAACGCTGAGAAGAAGGCTTCGGCCCTGCAGCAGCAGGCGGCGAAGCTCGGGGCCAAGGCCACGAAGGCCGTCGCGGCCAAGAACATGGCCCGCCGCGCGGAGCAGATGCTCGCGAACCTCGACGAGACGCGCCACGCGGACAAGGTCGCGCATATCAAGTTCCCCGCGCCGGCCTCCTGCGGCCGGACCCCGCTCACCGCGGCGAATCTGTCCAAATCGTACGGTTCGCTGGAGATCTTCACCGGGGTCGACCTGGCGATCGACCGCGGTTCGAAGGTCGTCGTGCTGGGCCTCAACGGTGCCGGGAAGACCACGCTGCTGCGGTTGCTCGGGCAGATGGAGACGCCCGACACGGGAAACGTCGAGCCGGGGCACGGGCTGCGCCTCGGCTACTACGCCCAGGAACACGAAACGCTCGATCACGAAGCGTCGGTCTGGGAGAACATCCGGCATCTGGCCCCGGACACCGGCGCGCAGGAGCTGCGGAACCTGCTGGGCTCGTTCCTGTTCACCGGGGAACAGCTCGAGCAGCCGGCCGGCACCCTTTCCGGCGGCGAGAAGACGCGGCTCGCGCTCGCCGGCCTGGTTTCGAGCGCGGCGAACGTGCTGCTGCTCGACGAGCCCACGAACAACCTGGATCCGGCGAGCCGCCAGCAGGTGCTCCAGGCGCTGCGCACCTACGCCGGCGCGGTCGTGCTGGTGACGCATGATCCGGGCGCGGTCGAGGCGCTCGAACCGGAGCGCGTGATCCTGCTGCCCGACGGCACCGAGGATCACTGGTCGGCCGATTACCTGGAACTCGTGCAGCTTGCCTGATCTTCGCCGCCCGTCGCGGCTCGATAGTCGAGCGCGACGGGCGGTGACCGGTCGCCAACAATAAGACGATCCGGTGAATGGTGCCCCCAGGGTGTTTAGTTGTTGAAGGCAACCACACTGAAATGGCCCAATATCTGCCGGTTCCGAGGATTTTTTCGCCCGCCGCCTGGCATTCCGCCTCCCGGTGTTCGATCATTGCGAGTGCAGGCCCGTCAGGGCCCCGGACACTGTCGTAGGAAGGCGGAAAGACGTGGCTGACCTGAAGAAGGGCGCGCGGATCACCGGCAACACGCGCGACAAGCTGGCCGCTGACCTGAAGAAGAAATACGAGAAGGGCGCCAGTATTCGTGCCCTCGCGGAGTCCACCGGACGCTCGTACGGTTTTGTGCACCGCGTGCTTTCCGAATCGGGTGTGCAGTTGCGCGGTCGCGGTGGTGCTACCCGCGTGAAGAAGAAGTAGTAGTACTACCAATAGTGTCCCGGCCTTCCGCGCGGCGGAAACACAGCATCGCGCCCAGCAGGACGAGCGGGTACACCAGATATCCGTAGCGCGTGGCCGGAGTGAGCAGGGTGAACGCCCCGAGCCCCACCGCGGTCCGCAACATCGCGTCCGAACCGGTCACCGGCGGGCGGCGCACCAGCCAGCCCATGATCGCGACCGCCGCCGAGCCCAGGAGCACGAACGACACGGCCTTCCCCACGGCACCGGCACTCGCGATGAGATGGCCGGGCAGCGGGCTGGCGGCCGGCGAGGTCACCACCCCGAGGCCCGCCGGGAACCGGATCACGTGCTCGACGAAGGCTCCCGGGTCGACCAGCAGCACGGGCATGGTCAGCACCACACCCGCCACGAGGAGGGTGCCGGCGAACCGCGCGAGCGCCCGGCCCCCGAGCCGGGTGAACGTGAGCACGGCCAGCACCACGGCGGCCGGTGCCACGATGAGCTTGGCGCTGACCACCGCGGCGAGCACGATCGCGGAGGCCACCGGACGATCCCGTGCGGCCAGCGCGCCGGCGACCAGCAGCAGCCCGACGATCGCGAGATCCGGTCCGGCGACCGACCAGGTGAGCGCGGTCAGCGGGCAGGCGACGGCGAGCTGGAGCGCGCGCACGGGCACCCGCGGGCGGCCCATCAGCCGCAGCGTCACGCAGGCGCACACGCACGCGGTGAGCGCGAAGACGAGCCGGGCGTCGGTCAGCGCGTCGGCCACCGGGCTGCCGCCGAACAGAGCGCGCGGCAGGCCGAACAGCGCCATCACCGGGCCGTAGGGCGTGTAGTCGTTGACCACGGGCGGGCGGCCGAGCGACAGGACGTCCACATAGGGCGTTCCGTGCCGCAGCAGCAGGCGCGCGGAGCGTTCGATCACCCAGACCTCGGGCTGCGCGCTCCACGAATACGGGGTGATCAGCCAGTCGACCCCGGTCAGGCGCCGCACGACGAGCACCGCGAGCGGCACGAGCATCGCGAACACGAAGATCGCGGCCAGGCCCAGCCGGCGCGAGTGCCGGAAACCCGGTCGGCGGGGTTGGGTCCACAGCCAGACCGTATGCGCCGCGGCGAGCCCGTAGCCGATCGCCGCGAACCCGCCCCAGACCCGGAACCCGTAGAACTCCGACGAGACCGCGCTCACCACGGCGTAGACCAGGCAGCCGACGTAGAAGAGCAGGTCCAGCGCCAGTGGCGGGATCGCGAGCCGGCTGCGGGCGCGCGGCTGTGGCACCGCTTCGACACCCATGACCAGCTAGGCTACCGGTCTGCGCGCGTCGCCTCGCGATGTGTCAGCCGTGCCGGTACGCGAACGTGTCATCACCGACTATCGGTCCCCGCAGGCGGACGCGGGGATCGTCGTCAGCTCTCGCCGGCGCCCCGGTCTCCGAAATTCAGCAGCCGACTCGGGAAGTTTGTGGTGGGATAGCGCGTTGTCCAGGTCATCTGTGACGAAAAACTGAAGTAATGTAGAGATTTGGGGTGCGGCGTGGACAACACCTGGTCATTGCTCAGCTCGGCGATGCGGCGCGCCGACGCCCCACGTGGGCTGACGCCCGGCACGGTCGCCCGGGTCGCGCGTTTCGCGCGCCCCTACTGGCGGAGCCTCGCGATCTTCCTGGTGCTGACGGTGGTCTCCGCGGTCATCGCGGTGAGCACCCCGCTGGTGGCGGGCAAGGTCGTGGACACGATCGTCGGCGGGCGCCAAGCCAGTCTGGTGATCATGCTCGCTGTGCTGGTGGCGGTGCTCGCGGTCGCCGACGCCGGGTTCGGGCTCATCGAGCGCTGGCAGTCCGCGCGGATCGGGGAAGGGCTGATCCTGGACCTGCGACGCGCGGTGTTCGAGCACGTGCAGCGGATGCCGATCGCGTTCTTCACCCGCACCCGCACCGGCGCGCTCGTCAGCCGGCTCAACAACGACGTGATCGGCGCGCAGCGGACCTTCACGGCGACGCTGTCGGGCCTGGTCACGAACTCGATCCAGCTCATCCTCTCGCTCGCGGTGATGCTGACGCTGTCGTGGCAGGTCACCGTGCTCGCCCTGGTGCTGCTGCCGGTGTTCGTGCTGCCCGCGCGCCGGATGGGCCGCCGGATGGCCGATCTGCAGCGCGAGTCGGCGCAGCTGAACGCCGGGATGACCACACAGATGACCGAACGGTTCTCCGCGCCGGGCGCGACCCTGGTGAAGCTGTTCGGCCGCCCGCGCGAGGAAGCCCAGGAGTTCGGCGCGCGCGCCGGGCGCGTGCGCGACATCGGGGTGCGCACCGCGATGCTGACCCGCTGGTTCATGACGAGCCTCACCCTCGTTTCCGCGCTCGCGCAGGCGCTGGTCTACGGCCTCGGCGGGTGGCTGGCGATCCGCGGGCAACTGCAGCCCGGCACGGTCGTCGCGCTGGCGCTGCTGCTGACCAGGCTGTACAGCCCGCTGACGGCCCTCGCGAACGTGCGCGTGGACGTGATGACGGCGCTGGTTTCGTTCGAGCGGGTCTTCGAGGTGCTCGACCTCGAACCGATGATCACGGAGAAGCCGGGGGCTCGCACCGTGCCGCCGGGCGGGGTGAGCGTGGAGTTCGACGACGTGCGGTTCGGCTATCCGGCCGCGGAGCGCTACTCGCTCGCCTCACTGGAGGACGTGTCGACTTTGGACAACCGGGGCGGCGAGGAGGTCCTGCACGGGATCGGCTTCCGCGCCGAGCCCGGGCAGATGGTCGCGCTGGTCGGCTCGTCCGGTGCCGGGAAGTCGACCATCGCGGCGCTCCTGCCGCGCCTGTACGACGTCGAGTCCGGTTCGGTCCGGCTGTCCGATGTGGACGTCAAGGACCTCGGCTTCGCGTCACTCCGCGAGACCGTCGGGGTGGTCACGCAGGACGGGCACCTGTTCCACGACACCATCCGCGCGAACCTCGAGTACGCGCGGCCCGGCGCCTCCGACGACGAGATCTGGGACGCGCTCGGGCGGGCCCGGCTGGGCGACTTGGTGGGCACGTTGCCCGACGGGCTCGACACGGTTGTGGGGGAGCGCGGCTACCGGCTTTCCGGCGGGGAACGGCAGCGGCTCACGATCGCGCGCCTGCTGCTCGCCCAGCCGCGGGTGATCGTGCTCGACGAGGCGACCGCCCATCTGGACTCGGAATCCGAGGCCGCGGTCGGCGAAGCGCTGACGCACGCGCTCGCCGGGCGGACCGCACTCGTGATCGCGCACCGGCTTTCCACCGTTCGCGCCGCGGACCAGATCCTGGTCGTGGAGCATGGCGAGATCGTGGAGCGGGGCACGCACGAGGAGCTGCTGGCGGCGGCGGGCCGGTACGCCGAGCTGTATCACACCCAGTTCACCGAGGAGCCTGCGGCGGCTTAGGGCGGAACCCGACGAGCGGGAGCTGGGCGGCCAGTTTCCGCCGGGCGGCCTCGCTGCCGTCGTAGCGCCAGCCGAGCAGCTTGCTCAGTCCGAAGTGCACCACCGGACGGATCCAGCGGTTGCGGTACTCGAAGGCCGCCATGACGGCCGCCGCCTCGTCCTCGTCGAGCACGCGAAAGGCCGGTTCGAAGCGGCGGCGGCCGACGACGATCTCGATCGGCGGGTTCGCGAGGATGTTGCGGTACCAGTCCGAGGACGGCCCGAACCCCGCGCAGGCGAAGACCTCACCGGTGGTCTTGTCACTGCCGACCACCTCGAGCGCCGTGCGGTAGCGACGCCCGGACCGGCGGCCGGTATGGGTCAGGCACAGCACACGGCTGGTCAGCAGCCAGCCGAGATCGTGCTTGTAGAGCCGAATCGGCGCGCGGAAGACCACGCCCAGAAGGCGTCCGACGGGTTTTCCGTTCATTTCCCCTCCTGTGTCGGATCGGTGACGAGCTTGCGCAGCACGGCGGCCGCGGCGCCGGTGTCCACCCCGGCGCCCAGGCCGCGGTGCAGGACCAGACCGTCGATGACAGCCGCCAGTACGGCGGCGGTGGCCTCCGGCGCGGGCTCCCCGCGCTCGTCCAGCCACCGGCTCAACCGCTGCCGGAACCCGTCGACGAGCCCGGCGATCTCCTCGCGCAGCCGCTCGTCGCGGGTCGAGGCCAGGTACGCCTCGATGAACAGCAGCGACATCGGATCCGCGCCGCTGTACTGGTCCACCGAAGCGAGCATCCCGCCGATCGCGTCCGCCGGTGTCCGCGCCGTCTCGAAGAACGTTCCCGACTCGGCCAGCACCTGCCGCATCGCGCCGGTCACGGCCTCGATCAGCAGGGCTTGCAGGGAGGGGAAGTGATAGTGCACGACGCTGGGCGTGACGCCGGCGCGGTCGGCCAGGATCCGGGTGCTCACCGCTGTCCAGCCGCGCTCGGGGATCAGTTCGACCGCGGCGGCCAGCAGCTTCTGGCGTACCTCTCGCCCGCGGACCGCGGCCGGCGACGTCATGGGATCCTCCCGGCAGGGCAACCGTCCTGTACGACTGCCCTGATCGTACACCCGTTACCCGAGAGGGGGGATCCGGGGCTGGTAGCGCGCGAAGAGCGAGGCGTTGGCCTCGTCCCCGCCCTCGACGTTGGAACTGCGCCACAGCGGCGTGTCTCCGGCGAGTGTGACCACCTTGGCCAGGACGGAGTTCCACAGGTGCGCGTTGAGGATCGTGGAGAGCGCGGCGGTACGCGGTTCCTCGACGGGGAAGCTCGCGTCGCCGGGCCGCACGCCGGTGTCGAGCACCACGTCGGCCTCCTCGATCAGCGTGGTGCCGGCCCGCCTCGGCGCGGCGGCCACCGACTGCCGTGAACTGACGGCGATCACCGGCGCCCCGGCGGCACGGGCGGCACGGGCGAGTTCGACCGGGTACGGGTTGACGCCGGAAGTGGAGAACACGACGAGCACGTCGTCGGGTCCCGGGGCCTTCGCGGCGAGGACCTCGGCCGCGAGACCGCTGCGCCGCTCCGCCCTCGTGCTCGACCGCGCGCCGTGCAGGGGCAGCAGTTCCGGGTGGTACAGCGGGTACACGCAGGCGAGCCCGCCCGCGCGGTAGAACGTCTCCGCCACCGCGGCCAGCGAATGTCCCGCGCCCGCGGTGAAGACGAGACCGTCGGCACGCAGGCTCTTCACCACGAGCCCGGCCGCCCGCGCGACCTCGTCGGTGTTGTTCTTCTCCGCGGTACTGACGGCGTCGACAACCAGGTCTTGGATCACGCGGGGCACACTAGCGGGAATGGACGGTGTGCTCGATCCCTTGCCAGGGCTACGAACCTGGCCGGCCAGTGGTCCGGTCCGGGCGGTCGCGCTGGTCCTGCACGGCGGCGCGGAGCACGGGCCGGCGCGGGTGCGGCCGTGGGGCGCGGCGTATCTGCGCATGGTGCCGCTGGCGCGCGCGATCGCGTCGGCCGCGGGCCGGCACGGGACCGAGGTTCGCCTGCTGCGCAACCGGGTTCGCGGCTGGAACGACCCGGACCTGCCTCCGGTCGCCGACGCGCGCTGGGCATTGGAGCGCATCCACGCGGAACGTCCCGGTCTGCCTGTCTTCCTCATCGGGCATTCGATGGGCGGCCGGGTCGCGCTGCGCGTCGCCGGCGATCCGGCGGTGACCGCGGTGTGCGCGCTCGCGCCGTGGACCCCGCGTGGCGAACCGGTCGAACCGGTCAGCGGCCGCAGCGTCCTCATCGCGCACGGCACGCTCGACCACATCACCAGCCCCGCGGAGTCCTACGCCTACGCGGAGCGAGCACGCGCGGTCGCCGCCCGGCTGGTGAGGTTCGAACTGATGTCCGAGGAGCACGCGATGCTGCTGCGCCCGTTCGCGTGGAACCGCCTGGTCCGTGAGTTCGTCCTCGACGCGCTGGGCGTGACCCCGTTGCCGGCCTGGTCGCACGCGCCTGGCCAGCGGTTACGGGTGCCGCGGTAGGGCCGGCACAACCCTTTCGGGGAGTCGGGCGTCCCTTGTGGGGAGGTTTGCTGTTCACTAGGACACCGCAAGCCGAGATCGGGGACGGGTGAGACGGACATGACCTACGGCGGTGACTACGGCGGCGGCGGCTACTCGCGGCCACGAGGCCAGCGGCAGCATCAGCGGGCGCAGATGCTGCCGCTGCCGGGACGGGAGCAAGGCCCGACGCGGGCGATGCCGCGGCGCCCGGCCGGCCCACCGCCGGTGCCGCCCGAGCAGTCGGCGTTCGACGAGCAGCCGCGGCCAAGGCCCCCGCGGCGCAAACGCCGGTTCGGCCCCGGCAAGATCCTGCTGACGCTGGTCGTCCTGTTCGTGGTGTTCCTCGCCGGCGTGTGGATCTACCTCGACTCGTCGATCAACCGCGTCAACGCGCTCGCGGACTACAGCGGCCGCCCGGCGGCGGCGTCGGGCACGAACTGGCTGGTCGTCGGCTCGGACAGCCGGGACGGGCTGACCCAGCAGCAGGAGCAGCAGCTGTCCACGGGCGACACCGCCGCGGCCGGCGGCGGTTCCCGCACCGACACGATCATGATCGCGCACCTGCCCGACAACAGCACGAAGCCGACGTTGCTGAGCCTTCCGCGCGACTCGGAGGTCGCGATCCCGGGCCACGGCACCAGCAAGATCAACGCGGCGTTCTCGATCGGCGGGCCGCAGCTGCTCGTCAAGACCGTCGAGCAGGCGACCGGGCTGCGCATCGACCACTACGCCGAGATCGGGTTCGGCGGGTTCGCGAACATCGTGGACGCGATCGGCGGCGTGGACATGTGCGTGCCGACCGAAATGCACGACACCTACACCAACGTCACGATCCCGGCGGGCTGCCAGACCCTCGACGGCGCGCACGCACTCGGTTTCGTGCGCATGCGGCACAGCAGCGCGACCCCGCGCTCCGACCTGGACCGGGTGGAGAACCAGCGGAAGTTCATCGGCGCGCTCGCGAGCCAGATCGCGACGCCGGGCACGCTGCTCAACCCGTTCCACCTCTTCCCGCTGCTCGCGTCCGCGCCGGACGCGCTGACCATGGACTCGGGCGATCACCTGCAGAACCTGCTCGGCCTGGCGTGGGCGATGCGGGGGATCTCCGACGGTGGCGTGGTCACCACGACCATGCCGGTGACCTCGAGCTCGGCCGAGCACTGGGACAAGACCAAGTCCAAGCAGCTGTTCGACGCGTTGCGCGGGGACACCCCGCTCCCGGACTCGGTGATCTCGAACTGACGGGGAAAATCCGGTGCGCCCGGCGGTGCCGCCGGGCAGCATTGGGGCATGGAACCCGCAGTCGAACTGTCCGACGGTGAGATCCGGCTGCGCCGCTGGCGCACCGACGAGGCGGCGGCGCTCTACAGCGTCGTGCACGACTCGCTCGATCACCTCGCGCGGTTCATGCCCTGGGCGGCGGACAGGTACAGCGAGGCCGATGCCGTCGAGTTCCTCGCCACGACCGAACGGGAGTGGCAGGACGGCGAGGCCTTCAGCTACGCGATCGTCACGGATGACGACGAGATCATCGGTGCGTGCGGCCTGATGACCCGGATCGGCGACGGCGGTCTTGAGATCGGCTACTGGCTCGGAAAACCGCATACCGGGCGCGGCGTCGCGACGCGCGCGACGGCGCTGCTGGTCACGGAGGCCTTCCGGATCGGCGCGAACCGGGTGGAGATCCGGCACGACCAGGCCAACGAGCGCAGTGGCCTGATCCCCGCCCGACTCGGTTTCACCCGCGTCGGCAGCGCGCCCGCCGACCTCGCCGGCGGCACCGGCATCCACGTGCACTGGCGCCTGCCAGCCCCCGATCTACTGCCGTGAGGGGGTCCCTCACAGCAGATATGGGCATGAGGGGGTCCCTCACGGCACCGCCGGTGCGATGAGGGTGTCGACCTCGTCGTCGGTGGCGGAGGTGGCGGCGAACGGGCCGCGGGCGGCGACCACGCCGTGGGCGCGCAGCCGCTCGGCCTGCTCCGGGTTCACCACTCCTTCGGCGCCGACGCACAGCCGCAGCTCAAGGGCCCGCGCGATGAGCTGGTCGAGATGCCGCGCGGCGGCTTCGTCCTCGCCGTCGGCCATCGCGTCCACCACCGCCCCGCTGAGGACGACGTACTGCACGTTCAGCCCGTGCCGGGAGATCAGCTCCAGATCCGCCGAGCCGCTCACCGTCAGCACGAGCTTCGCGCCCAGTTCCGAAAGCACCGCGAGCGATTCGAGCACCTCGCCGCGCGGATCGAGCACCGACTCGGCGTCGGTGCACAGGCGCAGCGCCTTCGCGGGCAGCTCCTGCCTGTCGAGCTGATCCTTGACCAGCCGCACCAGGTCGGCGTCGATCGCGAGCCGCCGCGGTAGTCGCACGCACACTTCGGGTGCCGCGTCGCCGTACTCGCTGCGCCAGCGGGCGGCGGTCGCGAGCGAGCGGGTGAGCAGCCATTTGCCGAGCGGGATCGTCATCCCGGTCGTATCGGCGAGCGGGAAGAACTCGGCCGAGTCCAGCTCGCCCTGCTCGCGGTGGTGCCAGCGGAGCCCGGCGTTGACCGCCGCCACCTCGCCGCTGCCGTCGAGCTTCACCGTCGGCTGGTACATCAGCGAGAACTCGCCGTTCTCCAGCGCGCCGGCGATTTCGGCACCCAGCCGGTAGCGGGCGCGGTCGCGCGCGTCGAGTTCCGGGTCGAACAGCATCCACTGCGCCTTGCCGGCCTCCTTGGCCCGGTGCAAGGCGATCTCCGCGGCGCGCTGCAGGTCCCCGGGACCGCCGTCGGCGACGTCCCGGACCACGATGCCGGCGCTCGCGCTGACCCCGACGCCCAGATCGCCGAGGTAGATCGGCTCTCCCAGATCCTCCAGCGCGCGTTCGACGAGCGCGATGACCTCGCGCGCGTTCAGCCTGCCGCGCAGCAGGATGCCGAACCCGTCACCGGAGAGCCGGGCCACGAGCGTGTCCGGTCCGGCGAAGACGTCCTTGAGCTTGCGGGCGATCCCGCGCAGCACCTTGTCCCCGGCACCGGCGCCGAGCCCGTCGTTGATGACCTTGAACCCGTCGATGTCCAGGTACACCAGGGCGATCTGGTCTCGCGCGGAGGGGCCGAGCGCCGCTTCGAGCATCGTGTCGAAGCGGGAGGAGTTGGACAGGCCGGTCAGCGGGTCGTGCACGCTCTGGTGCCGCAGGGTCTCCTGCAGCGAGTGGACTTCGTTCGCGTCGAGCGCCATCAGCACCGGGTACATCGAGCCCGGGCGGTCGCCCGGCAGCATCGTGAGCGTCACGTCGGCCCACGTGCCGGCGTCGTCGGCGTGGGCCAGCCGGACGCGCTGGCGGTGGTGCTCGACGTCGGTCTCTTCGAGTTCGTCGAGCCCGGCCCGCAGGCGTTCCGCGTCGCGGCGCGAGAAGCCCAGCTCCGCGATGTGGCGGCCACGCAGGTCCTCCGGCTTGTGACCGAGGAACGCGCCGAGCGCCGCGTTGGCCTCGACGATCTCTCCGGCCTTGTCTGCCAGCGCGATACCCATCGGCGAGGCCGAGTAGAGCGCGCTGAATCGCCGGATGGCGGCTTCACGCCCGGCCTCGACCGTCGCCAGGGCGTCGCGGACGACGCCCTGCACGAGAGCCTCCAGCCGGTCGGCGGAAAGTCCTACCCCATCCGTGTCGGCCAGTCGTACCGCCCATCGCTGGACGACCTCGGCCAATCCTGGCGCCCCACCAGGTTCCGGCACGCTTCACCCCTTGCTGGATGGACAAAGGCCAGGTCAGCCGCAGTGCGAGCGCCCGGGCGCCCCCGCTGGTCCGGTGCCTGCCCGGAGTGATGTCACGCCATCATCTCGAACTGACACTGTCTACCGGCTGAACGAGTGATGATCAGTGTAAACGTGGTCACTTTTGGTGAGGATTCAGGCTACCGCGGCCGGACGCGGTCAGGCCTTGTTCGCCCGGTTCCGTGACGGTTCGAGCCGGACTGGGAGCCCGTCGACGGGCACCGGGAGCGACACGTAGTCCCACCGCATCCGGTAGCCGTCCGGTACCGACCACCGGCGGGCGCGCAGCATCTCGTGCAGCAGCGCCTTGACCTCGAACATCCCGAAGTGCAGCCCGATGCACTTGTGCGCGCCGCCGCCGAAGGGCATCCACGCGTACCGGTGCGACTTGTCCTCGCGCCGCGGCTCGGCGAAGCGCTCGGGGTCGAAGGAGCGTGGATCGGACCAGTGCTCGGGGGAGTAGTGGTTGGTGTTCGGCGCGATCGTCACGAACGTGCCGGCCGGTATGTGGTGGCCGAGCACCGCGACGTCCTTGACGGCCTTGCGCGGGAGCGACGGGACCGGGGCGGTCAGCCGCAGCGACTCCTTGATCACCAGGTCCAGGGTTTCGAGGCGATCGAGCGCCGCCAGATCCGGGAGGTCGTCGCCGAGGGCGAGGGACTCCTCGCGGGCCCGCTCCTGCCACTCGGGGTGCTTGGCCAGGTGGTAGGCCACCGCGGTGCTGGTGATCGTGGTGGTGTCGTGCGCGGCCATCATCAGGAAGATCATGTGGTTGACGACGTCGGCGTCGCTGAACCGTTCACCGTCCTCGCCGGTCGCGTGGCACAGCACGGAGAACAGGTCGTCGCCCCGCGATTCCCGCTTGGCGGGCAGGTTTTCCGTGAAATAGCGCTCGAGGGTGCGGCGTCCGGCGAGACCGGCGGCCCAGCGCCCGCCGGGCACGGGGATCCGCACGAGGGACGTCGGCGCGCGGACGGAATCGACGAACGCGCGGTTGATCCGGGCCGCGCCGGCGCCGCTGGGCGTGGCCATGAACACCCGCGTCGCGACGTCGAGCGTGAGCTGTTTGAGCGCCCAGTACAACCGCGGCCGCTCCGGCCAGCGCGCGACCCCGTCGCGCAGGACGGGGCCGAACTGCCGGGCGTAACCGGCGAGCCGGTCGCGGGTGAACGCCTCCTGCATGATCCGCCGGTGCACGTGGTGCTCTTCGAAGTCGAGCAGCATCAGGCCGCGGTGGAAGAACCGCTCGATGAAGAACTTCCAGCCCTCCTGCGAGAATGCCTTGTCCTTGTTCACCAGCGCGGCCTGGGTGGCCTCCGGGCCCGAGAGGACGACGAACCGCTGGCCGAAGCTGCCCATCCACGACACCGGGCCGTAGGTCTCGTACTGGCGCAGCGCGAAGTCGACGCCGAACCGCATCGAGTCCAGCGCGTGCCCGATGACCGGCAGGCCCGCGTCGCCGAGCACCGGTTTCAGGCCGCTGCCCGGCGGCGGGGCGGCCAGTTCGCGGACCGGCCAGCGTTTCCCGAGCCAGCGCCGGTCCACCGCCTTCGGCAGCGGAATCGAGGTAAGGGGCGGAACCCGGTCCCGAATGGCCACAATGCCTCCCACCGCGAGTTCGACGTTCACGACGCCGAGTTCGACGTTCACGACGCCGAGTTCGACGTTCACGACGCCGAGTTCGGCGTTCACGACGCCGAGATCTGCGTTCGCGACGGTGAGTTCGACGTTCGCGGGTCCAGGTTCCCGCCCCCGGCCTCAACTGGCAAGCCCCGTTGTCAGTCCCAGTCGAGCGAACCACCCGTCTGGTACTCGGTCACGCGCGTCTCGAAGAAGTTCTTCTCCTTCTTCAGATCGATCGCCTCCGACAGCCACGGGAACGGGTTGCCGGTCTCGCCGAAGATCGGCGCGAGACCGATCTGCCGGGCGCGCCGGTCGGTGATGAAGCGCATGTACTGCTCGCAGAGCGCCGCCGAGAGGCCGAGCATCCCGCGCGGCATCGTGTCGCGCGCGTACGCCACCTCGAGCTCGCAGGCCTCGACCAGCATCTCGCGGACCTCGGCCTGGAACGCGGGCGTCCACAGCCGCGGGTTCTCGATCTTGATCTGGTTGATGCAGTCGATGCCGAAGTTCAGGTGGATCGACTCGTCGCGCAGGATGTACTGGTACTGCTCGGCGATGCCGACCATCTTGTTGCGCCGGCCGAGCGAGAGGATCTGCGCGAACCCGGTGTAGAACCACATCCCCTCGAAGACCACGTAGAACGCGACGAGATTTCGCAGGAACTCCTGGTCGCCGGTGTCCCCGTCGAGGCTCTGGGTGTACTTGAGCGCCCACGCGTCCTTCGCGGTGATCGACGGCACCTCGCGGTAGGAGTTGAACAGCTCGCCCTCGTCGAAGCCGAGGCTTTCGCAGATGTACTGGAAGGTGTGCGTGTGCACGGCCTCCTCGAAGGCCTGGCGCAGCAGGTACTGGCGGCATTCGGGGTTGGTGATCCGCCGGTAGACCGCCAGCACGAGGTTGTTGGCCACCAGGGATTCCGCGGTCGCGAAGAAGCCGAGGTTCCGCTTGAGCATCAGGCGCTCGTCCTCGGTGAGACCCCCGGGCGACTTCCACAGCGCGAGGTCGGCCTGCATGGACACCTCGGTGGGCATCCAGTGGTTGCTGCAGGCGGCGAGGTACTTTTCCCACGCCCAGTGGTACTTCAGCGGCAGGAGCTGGTTCACGTCGGCGCGCGCGCCCAGCATCGCCTTGTCCTCGACGTCGACCCGGCCGGCGTCCTGGTCGATCAGGGTGGTCACTGGCAGGCCTCGCATTCGGGGTCGTCGATCCGGCAGGCAACGGGTTCCGGCACGGCGGCGGGCACGGCGTTGAGCTTGCCGTCGGTGCCGCGCAGGGTGCTCTTCTCGACGCCGGTCGCGGCACGCGCGCGCAGGTAGTAGGTGGTCTTGAGGCCCCTGTGCCAGCCGTAGCGGTACAGCTCGTCGAGCTTGCGGCCGCTCGGCGCGTCCACGTAGAGGTTGAGCGACTGGGCCTGGTCGATCCACTTCTGCCGGCGCGAGGCGGCGTCCACCAGCCAGCGGCTGTCGATCTCGAACGCGGTGGCGTACAGCCGCTTGAGCTCCCCCGGCACCCGGTCGATCTCGGCGAGACTGCCATCGAAGTACTTCAGGTCGCTCACCATGACCTCGTCCCACAGCCCGCGTTCCTTGAGGGCGCGCACGAGATGCGGGTTGGCGACGGTGAAGTCACCGGACATGTTCGACTTCACGAACAGGTTCTGGAACTGCGGCTCGATCGACTGACCGACACCGCAGATGTTGGAGATCGTCGCGGTCGGCGCGATCGCCATCACGTTGGAGTTGCGCATCCCGCTGGTGCGCACCCGTTCCCGCAGGCCGTCCCAGTCCAGAGTGGACGAATAGTCGACGTCGAGCGCGTCGCCCTCGCGCGCTTCGGCGAGCAGGCGCAGCGAGTCGATCGGCAGGATTCCCTTACTCCACAACGAACCTTCGAACGACTCGTACCGCCCTCGCTGTTCCGCCAGCTCCACCGAAGCCGAGATCGCGTAGTAGCTGAGGTGCTCCATGCTGCGGTCGGCGAAGTCGACGGCGGCCTGCGAGGCGACGGGCAGGCCGAGTACGAAAAGCGCGTCCTGGAAGCCCATCAGCCCGAGCCCGACGGGCCGGTGGCGCAGGTTCGAGCGGCGCGCCTCTGCGATCGTGTAGAAGTTGATGTCGATGACGTTGTCGAGCATCCGCACGGCCGTCCGGACGGTTCGCGCCAGCCGCTCGGTGTCCAAACCGGACGGTGTGACGTGCTCGAGCAGGTTGACCGAGCCGAGGTTGCACACGGCGACCTCGTCGAGACTGGTGTTGAGCGCGATCTCGGTGCACAGGTTCGAGGAGTGCACCACCCCCGCGTGCTGCTGCGGTGAGCGCAGGTTTGCCGGGTCCTTGAAGGTGATCCACGGATGCCCGGTCTCGAACAGCATGGTCAGCATGCGCCGCCACAGCTCGACCGCGCGCACCCGGCGGAACACGGTGACCTCCCCGCGGTCGGCCGCCGCTTCGTACTCCCGATACCGTGCGGCGAAGGCGTTTCCGTAGAGATCGTGCAGGTCCGGTGTCTCGTCGGGGGAGAAGAGCGTCCACTCGGCGTCGGCCTCGACCCGGCGCAGGAACTCGTCGGGCACCCAGTTGGCGGTGTTCATGTCGTGCGTGCGGCGGCGCTCGTCGCCGGTGTTCTTGCGCAGGTCGAGGAACTCCTCGACGTCGACATGCCAGGTCTCGAGGTACGCGCAGGCCGCGCCCTTGCGGCGGCCGCCCTGGTTGACCGCGACCGCGGTGTCGTTGGCCACCTTCAGGAACGGCACCACGCCCTGGGATTTCCCGTTGGTGCCCTTGATATGCGCACCGAGACCGCGGACCGGGGTCCAGTCGTTGCCGAGGCCGCCGGAGTATTTCGCCAGTAGCGCGTTGTTCTTGTACGCCTGGAAGATCGACTCGAGTTCATCGTCCACTGTGGTCAGGAAGCACGACGACAGCTGTGGGCGGGTGGTACCGGCGTTGAACAGCGTCGGGGTCGAGGCCATGAAGCGGAAGCTTGACAGCAGTTCGTAGAACTCGATCGCCCGTACTTCGCGCTCGGACTCGCGTAGCGCCAGCCCCATCGCGACACGCATGAAGAACGCCTGCGGCAGCTCGAACCGCACGCCGTCGTCGTGCAGGAAATACCGGTCGTACAGTGTTTGCAGGCCGAGGAACGAGAAGTCCAGATCGCGCTCGGGCCGGATCGCCGCGGTGATCTTCTTGAGGTTGAACGTCGCGAGCCGGGGATCGGCCAGTTCCAGGTCGATGGCGCGGGCGAGGTAGTCGCGGAAGTAGCCGGGGTAGTTGAGCTCGTCGTGGCCGGCCAGCCGCGGTGCGCCCGCGAGATGACTCAGCGCCTCGCCGCGGAGCTTGTCCAGCAGCAGCCGAGCGGTGACGAACGAGTAGTTCGGCTCCTGCTCGACAAGCGTGCGCGCGGCCATGATCAGCGCGGCCGCCAGCTCCTGCGGGCCGATCCCGTCGTAGACATTGCGTTTGGTCTCCGCCAGCACGGGTTCGGCCGTCACATCGGCGATGCCCGCGACGGCCTCGGCGACGACGTGCTCGACGCGTGTCCAGTCGAGGTTCGCGGACGTGTCCGGCTCCACGGCCTCGCCCCTGGCCTTGGCGTGCTCCTCGCGGTAGAGCACGTACGCGCGGGCCACCTTGTGGTGCCCGCCGCGCATCAGCGCGAGTTCCACCAGGTCCTGGATCTGCTCGATGTGCAGGGCGGATTCGTGGTTCGCGTGCCGCAGCAGGGAAGACCGGACCTGCGCGGTCAACTCGGCCACGACGTGATGGATACGCGACGACACGGCCGCGCCGTCGCCTTCGACGGCGAGGAAGGCCTTGGTCAGCGCGACCGAGATCTTCGTCGCGTCGAACGGCGAGACGCTGCCGTCCCGCCGGATGACCCGTACGGCCACGGTGGCCGCCACGGTGTCCACAGACATATGTCTCCTTCATCAGGGCGCGTTGGATCGGCGCGCCGCCCTCGGCGGCGCGGGGAGTCATCGGTGCTCCAGAGACTACATCTGGTGGTGGCGGCACACATGTACCCCAATATGCGGGCGTGTCGGAGGTGATCCGCGAGAAAAACAATCAAGCGCGCTTGATTTTTCCGGGCGCCGGTGCCACGCTCGCTGGCAGGCGCGAGGAGGCGAGTGCGGTGGTGGATCTGCGACCGATCCTGGATGACCTGGCGGCGGAAAGCCGGTCGCTGGACGAAGTCGTGGTCGGTGCGGACTGGGCGGCGCCGACCCCGGCGGCGGGCTGGACGATCGGCCATCAGATCGCCCACCTGGCGTGGACCGACGCGAAGGCCCTGATCGCGGTGCGCACGCCCGGCGAGTTCCCGGAAGAGATCAAACGGGCGCTCACCGCCGGTGAGGGATACGTCGACGCCGGAGCGGCCGAAGAGGTGAAGAAGCCGCGAGAAGAGTTGCTCGCCGAGTGGCGCGACGGCCGGGAAGCGCTGGCCGGGGCCTTGCTCGCGGCGCCGGAGGGCACGAAGTTCCCGTGGTACGGGCCGCCGATGAGCGCGGCGTCGCTGGCGACCGCGCGCATGATGGAGACCTGGGCGCACTCACAGGACGTGCACGACGCGCTCGGCTTGCCACGGGAGCCGGCCGGCAGTATCCGCCACATCGCGCGGTTCGGCGTGCGCACAAGGGATTTCTCCTTCGCGGTGCACTCGCTCGCCCCACCCGCGGCGGAGTTCCGCGTCGAGTTGCGGGCGCCCGGCGGTGAGCTGTGGACGTATGGCCCCGAGGACGCCCAGCAGCGGGTCACCGGCAGCGCGCTGGACTTCTGCCTCGTGGTCACGCAGCGGCGGCACCCCGCGGACACCGATTTGCGTGCGTCCGGCGCGGAAGCGGTGAAATGGCTCGAAATCGCGCAGGCCTTCGCCGGGCCACCTGGCAACGGGCGGAAGGCGGGGCAGTTCACGTGACCCTGCGCATCGGCAACGCCTCGGGCTTCTACGGCGACCGCTTCTCGGCCGTGCGCGAGATGCTGACCGGTGGCCCGCTCGACTATCTCACCGGGGACTACCTCGCCGAACTGACCATGCTCATCCTCGGCCGCGACCGGCTGAAGGATCCGGACCGGGGCTATGCCAAGACGTTTCTGCGTCAGCTCGAAGAGAACCTCGTGCTGGCGCGCGAAAAGGGCGTCAAGATCGTCACGAACGCGGGCGGCCTGAACCCGGCCGGGCTCGCGGCCGCCATCCGGGAACTGGCGGGCAAACTCGGTGTTGACGTCGCCGTGGCGCACGTCGAAGGTGACGACCTGGCAGCGCGCGGCGAAGAGTTCGGAAATCCCTTGACCGCCAACGCCTATCTCGGGGCGTGGGGCATCGTCGAATGCCTGAACTCCGGTGCCGAAGTGGTGGTGACGGGCCGGGTCACCGACGCGTCCCTGGTCGTCGGGCCGGCGGCGGCACACTACGGCTGGGGCCGAGAGGACTACGACGCGCTCGCGGGAGCCGTCGTGGCCGGGCACGTCATCGAGTGCGGTGCGCAGGCCACCGGCGGGAACTATGCGTTCTTCACCGAGCATCACCTTGGCACGCCGGGTTTCCCGATCGCGGAGATCGAGGCCGACGGATCCAGTGTGATCACCAAGCACCCGGGCACCGGGGGCGCGGTCACGGTCGGCACGGTCACCGCGCAACTGCTCTACGAGATCACCGGCGCGCGCTACGCCGGACCAGACGTGACCACTCGCTTCGACACCCTGTCCCTCGCTCCGGCCGGTCCGGATCGCGTCCGGATCACCGGCGCGAAGGGGGAACCGCCGCCACCCACGCTGAAGGTGGCGCTCAACCGGCTCGGCGGGTTCCGCAACGAGACCACGTTCGTGCTGACCGGGCTGGACATCGAGGCGAAGGCGGCGCTCGTCCGCGAGCAGCTGGAGGCTTCCCTCAAGGACCACCCACCGGCCGAGATCCGGTGGACCCTGGCCCGGACCGAGCACGAGGACGCCGACACCGAACAGCGGGCGAGCGCCTTGCTGCACTGTGCGGTGAAGGACGCGGATCCGAAGGTCGCCGGGCGCGCGTTCAGCGGGGCGGGAATCGAGCTCGCACTGGCCAGCTATCCCGGCTTCCACGTCACCGCGCCGCCTTCCGACGCGTCCCCGTACGGCGTATACACCGCGTCCTTTGTGGACTCATCCTCGGTTCCGCATGTCGCGGTACTACCGGACGGGTCCCGGGTGGACGTCCCGCCCGCTCGCGAAACGCGGGAACTGTCCGATGTGGAGGAACCACCATTGCCAGAGTCCTTCTCTGGCCGGCTGAAGCGGGCGCCGCTCGGGTCGGTCTTGGGTGCGCGAAGCGGCGACAAGGGTGGTGACGCGAACCTCGGCGTATGGGCGCGATCCGAGGACACCTGGCGGTGGCTCGCCACCACGCTCACCGTCGAGGAGTTCCAGCGGCTGCTGCCGGAGACCGCGTCGTTGCCGGTGCGCCGGTACGTGCTGCCGAACCTGTGGGCGCTCAACTTCGTCGTCACCGGTCTGCTCGGCGAGGGCGTCGCGTCGCAGGCACGGTTCGACCCGCAGGCCAAGGCGCTGGGTGAGTGGCTGCGTTCGCGATACCTGGAGGTTCCGGCGTGAGCGAACTGCGCAAGCTGGTACGCACATTCGTCGAGAAGGAGGTCCTGCCGCACCTCGACGAATGGGAGCGCGCCGGTGAACTGCCCCGAGAACTGCACCGCAAGGCCGGGGAGACCGGGCTGCTCGGCGTGTCCTTCCCGGAGGCCGCCGGCGGTGGCGGCGGCACGTTCCTCGACGCGATCGCGGTCACCGAGGAGATCCTCTACGCGGGCGGCTCCGGCGGTCTGATCGCCTCATTGCTGACCAACGGGATCGCGCTACCGCACATCGTGGCGGCCGGTGACGAGCGGCAGATCGACCGGTGGGTACGGCCGACGCTCGAGGGGGAGTTGATCGGGGCACTGGCCATCACCGAACCGGACGGCGGCTCCGACGTGGCCGGCATCCGCACCACCGCCCGTCGCGAAGGCGACCACTACGTCGTCAACGGGGCGAAGACCTATATCACCTCGGGTTGCCGCGCCGACTTCGTCACCACGGCCGTGCGCACCGGTGGACCGGGCGCGCACGGGATCTCGCTGCTCGTCGTCGAGCGCGGCACGCCAGGCTTCACCGTGAGCCGCAAGCTGGAGAAGATGGGCTGGCACTGTTCGGACACCGCCGAACTGTCCTATGTGGAGGTGCGTGTTCCGGCGGAGAACCTGGTCGGCCAGGAGAACAGCGGCTTCCTCCAGATCGCGACCCAGTTCGTGACCGAGCGGGTCTCGCTCGCGGTGCAGGGCTACGCGACCGCGCAACGAGCGCTCGACCTGACGCTCGGCTGGTGCCGCCTGCGCGAGACCTTCGGGCGGCCGCTCATCTCGCGGCAGGCCGTGCAGCACAAGCTCACCGACATGGCAAGGCGGATCGACCTCTCCCGCGTCTACACGCGACACGTCGCCGAACGATACGTCGCGGGGGAGGACGTGATCGCCGAAGCCTGCTTCGCGAAGAACAGCGCCGTCGAAACGGCTGAATGGGTGGTCAACGAGGCGGTACAGCTGCACGGCGGGCTCGGCTATATGCGGGAGTCCGAAGTGGAGCGGCATTACCGCGATGTGCGCATCCTCGGTATCGGCGGCGGCACGAACGAGATCCTCACCGGACTGGCCGCGAAACGATTGGGGTACACGGCTTGAGCGTCATCCGATCCACAGTGGACTCCGGAGGCCCGGAGTTCGCCGCCAACCGCGACGCGATGCTGGAAAAGCTCGGCGAGCTGGAGGCTGAGCAGGCCAAGGCGATCGCGGGTGGCGGCCAGAAGTACGTCGAACGGCACCGCAAACGGGGCAAGCTGCTCGCCCGGGAACGGATCGAGTTCCTGCTGGACGAGGACTCGCCGTTCCTGGAGCTCTCGCCGCTCGCCGCCTGGGGCACCGGCTACCACGTCGGCGGCAGCGTGATCACGGGTGTCGGCACCGTCGAGGGCGTCGAATGCATGATCGTCGCCAATGATCCCACGGTGAAGGGCGGCGCGAGCAACCCGTCCAGCCTCAAGAAGGGCTTGCGGGCGGCGGAGATCGCGCACGAGAACCGGCTGCCGACGATCAACCTCGTCGAGTCCGGCGGCGCGGATCTGCCCACCCAGAAGGAGATCTTCATCCCCGGCGGGCGCACGTTCCGCAACCTCACCAACGCCTCCGCCGACCGGATCCCCACGATCGCGCTCGTCTTCGGGAACTCGACCGCGGGCGGCGCCTATCTGCCGGGAATGTCCGACTACGTGGTGATGGTCAAGGAACGGGCGAAGGTGTTCCTCGGCGGCCCGCCGCTGGTCAAGATGGCCACCGGCGAGGAGTCGGACGACGAATCGCTGGGCGGCGCCGAAATGCACGCGCGGACCTCGGGGCTCGCGGACTACCTCGCGCTCGACGAGCCGGACGCGATCCGGCTGGGCCGCGGCATCGTCAAACGGCTCAACTGGCGCAAACTCGGCCCGTCGCCCAAACCCGACTACGAAGAGCCGCGCTACGACGCCGAAGACCTCGTCGGTATCGTGCCGGGAGACCTCAAGGTGCCGTTCGACCCGCGCGAAGTGATCGCCCGGATCGTCGACGGCTCCGATTTCGACGAGTTCAAACCCCTTTACGGCACGAGCCTCGTCACCGGCTGGGCCGATCTGCACGGCTACCCGGTCGGCGTGCTCGCCAACGCCCAGGGTGTGCTGTTCAGCGAGGAGTCGCAGAAGGCCACGCAGTTCATCCAGCTGGCGAACCAGACCGACACGCCGCTGATCTTCCTGCACAACACCACCGGCTACATGGTGGGCCGCGAGTACGAGCAGGGCGGCATCATCAAGCACGGCGCGATGATGATCAACGCGGTGTCCAACTCGAAGGTCCCGCATCTGTCGGTGCTGATGGGCGCCTCCTACGGGGCCGGGCACTACGGGATGTGCGGGCGGGCGTACGGGCCGCGATTCCTCTACGCCTGGCCGAGCGCGAAGTCGGCGGTGATGGGCCCGCAACAGCTGGCCGGGGTGCTCTCGATCGTCGCGCGCGCGGCGGCCGGAAACCGGGGCCAGGCCTACGACGAGGACGGCGACAAGGCCATGCGAGCGATGGTGGAGCAGCAGATCGAGGCCGAGTCGATGCCGATGTTCCTGTCCGGCATGCTCTACGACGACGGCATCATCGACCCGCGCGACACCAGGACCGTGCTCGGGCTGAGCCTGTCCGCGATCCACAACGGACCGATCAAGGGCGCCGAGGGCTTCGGCGTCTTCCGGATGTGAGCGCGATGATCCACACGATTCTGGCCGCCAACCGGGGCGAGATCGCCCGCCGGGTGTTCCGCACCTGCGCCGAGCTGGGGATCGGCCGCGCGGCGGTGTTCTCCGATGCCGACGCGCACGCGCCGCACGTGGCCGAGTCCGACGCCGCCGTCCGGCTGCCCGGCGACACGCCATCGGACACCTACCTGCGCGCGGACCTGCTGGTCGCCGCGGCGAAGGCGACCGGGGCGGACGCGGTCCACCCGGGCTACGGCTTCCTGTCGGAGAACGCCGGGTTCGCCCGTGCCGTGCTCGACGCCGGGCTCACCTGGATCGGTCCGCCGCCGGCGGCGATCGAGACCATGGGGTCCAAAGTGGAGGCAAAGCGGATCACGGGCTCCGCCGGGGTTCCCGTGCTGTCCGAACTGGACCCGGCGACGGTGACCGAGGCCGATCTTCCCGTGCTGGTCAAGGCTTCCGCCGGAGGTGGTGGCCGCGGGATGCGGATCGTGCGGGAGCTCGGCGAGCTGGCGGACGCGGTGGAGAGCGCCCGCGCCGAGGCGGCCTCGGCCTTCGGTGACCCGACGGTGTTCTGCGAGCGGTACCTGGAGACCGGTCGGCATATCGAGGTTCAGGTGCTCGCCGACACGCACGGTACGGTGTGGGCGGTGGGGGAGCGTGAATGCTCGATCCAGCGGCGGCACCAGAAGGTCATCGAGGAAGCGCCGTCCCCGCTGGTCGACGAGGAGATGCGGGCCCGCCTGTTCGAGGCCGCCCGCAAGGCCGCCGAGGCGATCGACTACGTCGGCGCGGGCACGGTCGAGTTCCTCGCCACGCAGGACGGCAGCTTCTACTTCCTGGAGATGAACACGCGCTTGCAGGTCGAGCATCCGGTGACCGAACTGGTCACCGGCCTCGACCTGGTGGCGCTGCAGATCCGCGTCGCCGAAGGGCATCGCCTGGCGCCCGAGCCTCCACAGTGGACCGGCAGCGCGATCGAGGTCCGGCTCTACGCCGAGGATCCCGCGGCGGACTGGCAACCGCAGACCGGGACCCTGCACCACTTCTCGGTGGCCGGGGACGTGCGGGTGGACAGCGGAGTCGCCGACGGTTCGGTCATCGGGGTGCACTACGACCCGATGCTCGCCAAGGTCATCGCCTGGGCACCCAGCCGCGACGAGGCCGTGCGCAAGCTCGCGACGGCGCTGGAGAGCGCGAAGATCCACGGCGTGCGCACGAACCGCGACCTGCTCGTCAACGTCCTGCGGCATCCCGAGTTCCTCGCCGGGAACATCGATACGGCGTTCTTCGACCGGCACGGACTCGACCTGCTCGCGCGCCCGCTGGGTGACGAGCGGCTCGCCGCTGTCGCCGCCGCCTTCGCCGACGCCGCCACGAACAGGACCCGGTTCCCCAGCGGCTGGCGCAATGTGCCCTGCGCGCCCCAGCGGAAGCGGTACGCGGCCGGCGATCGTGAGTACACAGTGGAGTACCGGAACGGCAAGGCCGAAGACGTCACGCTGGTCTCCGCCACCCCGGACCGGGTCGTCCTCGACGTCGCGGGTGTGCGCCGCGGGTTCGATGTGGCGCGGTATCCCGGTCTCGTCTGCGTCGGCCCGGTCTCGCTCACCCGCGTGCCGCGGTTCACCGAACCCGGTTCGGCGCTGGCCGCGGGCTCGCTGGTCGCGCCGATGCCCGGCACGGTGCTGCGGGTCGCGGTCACGGCGGGGGACACCGTCGCCGCCGGGGATCCGTTGCTATGGCTGGAAGCGATGAAGATGGAACACAAGATCACCGCACCGGCCGCCGGGGTCGTCGCGGAACTGCCCGTTTCCGTGGGGCAGCAGGTCGAGGTCGGCGCCGTGCTGGCTGTCGTGAAGGGGAGCGCGGATGACTGACAATCACGAAGCCGGGTCATCGGCGCGACCGGGTGCGGGTGGCCCGCATGAGCAAGGAGCAACCATGAGCTTCACCGAATCCGACGAGCGGCAGTCGCTGCGCAAGGCGGTCGCCGAACTGGGCCGCGGCTACGGGCACGAGTACTACACGAAGCTCGCCCGCAGCGGGGGCCACACCAGTGACCTGTGGAACGAAGCCGGGCGGCTCGGGTACCTCGGGGTCGCGGTGCCGGAGGAGTACGGCGGCGGGGGTGCCGGGATCGGGGATCTCGCCGCGGTGTGCGAGGAGTTCTGCGCCGCGGGCACGCCGATGCTGCTGATGGTGGTGTCCCCGGCGATCTGCGCGACCGTGCTTGCCCGTTACGGCACCGGCGAGCAGAAGGCGAAGTGGCTCCCGCGGTTCGCCACCGGTGAGGTGCGGATGTCGTTCGCCATCACCGAACCCGACGCCGGTTCGAACTCCCATCGTCTCACCACCACGGCGCGCCGCGACGGCGGAGACTGGGTCCTGAATGGACGGAAGGTGTTCATCTCCGGCGTCGACGAGGCCGAGGCGGTGCTCGTCGTCGGCCGCACCGAGGACGCGAAGACCGGCAAGCTCAAGCCCGCGCTGTTCATCGTGCCCACGAACACCCCGGGCTTCGAATACAGGCAGATCGAGATGGACCTCGTCTCGGCCGACAAGCAGTTCGGCCTGTTCCTCGACGACGTGCGGCTGCCCTACGACGCGCTCGTCGGGTCCGAGGACGCCGCGCTCGCGCAACTGTTCGCGGGGCTCAACCCGGAGCGGATCATGGCCGCCTCCTTCTCGGTCGGCATCGCGCGGTACGCGCTGGAGAAGGGTGTCGAGTACGCGAAGCAGCGCAACGTCTGGGGCGCGCCGATCGGCAGCCACCAGGGGCTCGCGCACCCGCTGGCGCAGGCCAAGATCGAGCTGGAGCTGGCGAAGCTGATGACGCAGAAGGCCGCCGCGCTCTACGACTCGGGTGACGACTTCGGCGCGGGCGAGGCGGCCAACATGGCGAAGTACGCCGGGGCGGAGGTCGCGATCAAGGCCGTCGACACCGCGGTCCAGGTCCACGGCGGCAACGGCCTGGCCACCGAGTACGGGCTGGGCGCGCTGCTCGGCGCGGTGCGGGTCGGCCGGATCGCGCCGGTCAGCCGCGAGATGGTGCTCAACTTCGTCGCGCAGCACTCGCTCGGCCTGCCCAAGTCGTACTGACGTGAGCACCCCCGCGCGCCAACCGCGACAGGAGCGCAGCCGGACCACCCGGCGGCGGCTGATCGACGCCGCCGTCGAATGCCTCGGTGAGCTGGGCTGGAGCGGTACCACGGTCGCCGTCATCGCCCAGCGTGCCGGGGTGTCGCGTGGCGCCGCGCAGCACCATTTCCGCACCCGCGAGGATCTGGTGACGGCGGCCGTCGAGTACCTGGGCGAGGTGCAGGTCGAGCAGTTGCGCGCACGTGCCGGTGACCTGCCGCCGGGGGAGTCGCGGATCGAAGCGAGCGTCGACATGCTGCTCAACCTCTACACCGGGCCGATGTTCCGCGCCGCGCTGCACCTGTGGGTCGCGGCGTCGACCGACGAGTCGCTGCGGGCCGTCCTGGCCCCGCTCGAGGCCAGGGTGGGCCGCGAGGCGCACCGGGTGGCGCTGGAACTTCTGGGTGTGGACGAGACCCATCCGGGTGTGCGGGAGCTGGTCCAGGGCACCCTCGATCTCGCCCGCGGGCTGGGCCTGGCGAACCTGCTCACCGACGACGGGCGGCGCCGCGCGAAGATCGTCCACCAATGGGCGAAGGTGCTCAGTGTGTCATTGCCACAGGTTTCTGGGGTGACGCGCTAACACTAATGGAGCAGTGTGCGATAACCCAGTGCACACAGTTTCGACAGCGGTGTTGAGTAGGGGTTGAGTTCTGTGGACGAAGATCTGTCCCATCGCGCGGTGGCCATGCTGCGTGCGGTGGCCGAACGGCGCGCGAGGATGTCCAGCAGTTGCGAGCCGGACCTGTTCATCGACGGGGTGCCGTGCTGCGACCAGATGACCGCGCACGCACTCGCGCACGGTGGTTACATCCGTGCGGCCGGTGACGGCGCCGCCGAGCTGACCCCGGCCGGCCGCGCCGCGCTCGCGATCACGCTGGCCGCCTGAACTCCTTCGTGCGCGGGGCCAGGAGCGCGTACAGGCCGCCGGCCAGCACGAACCCCACGAAGAACGTGACGTCGCCGATGGCGGGTATCGCCTTCGGCACCGGCGCGGTGTAGATCGACTGGTTCGCGAAGAACACGATCGACACCACCGCGCCCACGAGGAACGACACCAGCCCGGCCCAGCCCTTGCGCGACCGGTCGGCCAGCAGCGCGCCGGCCTCCTGCCCGCGCCGCAGGTACTGATCCACGAAGCTGACCGCGAGCCACGGCGCGATCCAGTACGAGATGACCAGCAGGAAGTTCTCGTACGCCTCGCCCGCGTCCGACAGGCCCGCCCACGCGAGCGCGAACCCGATGATCCCGAAGCCCAGCGCGACGATCGCGCGGCGCCACGCCAGGGGCAGCGTCACGCCCAGCGCGAGGAACGCGAGCGCCCCCGAGTACACGTTGAGCGCGTTCGCCGCGACCGCGCCCAGCGCGATCGCCAGCAGCGTGACGGCCGAGAGCCAGCCCGGCAGGTGGCCGGTGAACGCCGTGGTCGGGCTCGCCGATTGGTCCGAACCGCCGATCGTGGCCGAGGCCGCGCCCGCCGCCATCAGCACCGTGCACGAGACGAACAGGCCCAGCGCCGCCGCCCAGCCGGCGGCCCGGGGCGCACATTCGCCGGGAGGTAGCGTGTGTAGTCGGCGGCATACGGGTTCCAGCCCGCTGCGTAGCCGAAGGCCGCGCCCATGGTGAGCAGGAACCCGCCGGTACCGCCCCCGCCGCCGGGCGCGCTCGGATGCGCTTCGGCGAACGTGACCACGGTGGCGATCAGGAAGATCACCGCGAGCACGCCGAAGATGTACTTCTCGTAGGCCTGCACCAGGTTGTGCCCGAAGAACGCGATCCCGATCTGCGCCGCGACGACGATGACCAGGCACGGCAGCACCGGCAGCCCGGTGAGCGTGTTGAGCGCGAACGCGCCGCTCACGCTGTTGACCGCGAACCAGCCGATGCCGGCCGTGACCGACATCAGGGCCGCGGGCACGAGGTTGCCCCAGTAGCCGAAGCCCAGGCGGCTGAGCACCATCTGCGGCACCCCGTGCTTCGGGCCGCGCGCGGACAGGACGCCGTGCGAGAGCGCGCCGAGCGCGTTGCCGAGCACGGCCGCCAGCAGCGCCTGCCAGAAGCTGAGCCCGAACGCGGAGACCCCGAGCACCCCGACGAAGATCGTGGCGAACTCGAGGTTCGGCGAGGACCAGGTCCAGAGCAGCTGGCTCGCCTTGCCGTGCTTGCTGGCTTCGGCGACCGGCTCGATCCCGCCCGGTTCGACCGCGACGACCTTTTCGCCGTATTCGCCGGAATGCACGCCCGCTTCGACCGTCATCCGGGCAACCTACGGCGGCTTTGTTTCATTCGGGTTACCCGACGGTGATGGCGTCCAGCTTCTCGCGCAGGTACTCCGACGCGACCACCGGCGGGTACGCGGCGCGGCCGAGCGGCGGGGCGAGCGAGTCGATGCGGGCGCCGTGATCGGTCTCGTAGAAGAAGATCAGCGACACCAGGTCCTCGTCGGGCGCGCTGGTGTGCGGCGGCAGCACCCGGTGGCGGGTCGAGCGCCAGCGGTCGCCGGTCCAGCGGGCCATCAGGTCGCCGATGTTGATCGTGAACGCGGCCGGGTCGAACGGCGCGTCCTCCCAGCCTTCGCCGGTGTGGACCTGCAGGCCGCCCACGCCCGCTTCGCGGTCGAGCACGGTGACGGTGCCGAAGTCGGTATGCGGGCCGATGCGGAACTGGCCGTCTTCCGGCGTGCCGACGCGCGTCATCGGCGGGTACCAGTTGATGTTGAAGGTGTACGTGGGATGGCGCGTGTGCCGGGTGAAGTGCGCGGGCTCGAGGCCGAGCGCCGCGGCGAAGATCGTGAGCAGCTCGTCGGACAGCGCCCGCATGCGCGCCATGTACTCGCGGGCGGTGGCGGCCAGTTCCGGGATCTCGGCGGGGAAGACGTTGGGCTGGAACCAGAACGAGTCGACCTCGGGTACGCCGACGCGGTCGTCGGCGCCGGCCGAATAGGACTCCTTGAGATCCGGCGGGGTTTCGGTGCCCTCGGCGTACCCGTTGGCCTCCACGCCCGGGGGCAGCCAGCCGCGGCCGCCGACCGCGACCGCGTACCGGGCCTTGGTCTCCTCGGGCAGCGCGAAGAACGCACGCGAGGACTCGCGGGTCCGCGCGCGCAGCCCGTCCGGTACGCCATGGCCGGTGATCAGCAGGAAGCCGGATTCCTGCAGCGCCGCGTCGACGCGTTGCGCGACGCCGGCCCGGTCGGTGCCGTCGAACCAGGGAGCCAGATCGATGAGCGGGACCACGGGCCGCCTCCTACGACGAAGTTCCGATGTCTTCGAACCACAGCTCGGGGTGTTCGGCGATGAACTCCGTCATGAGCTTGACGCATTCCGGGTCGTCGAGCAGCGTCACCGTGACGCCGTGCTCGGCGAGCCATTCGTGGCCGCCGGTGAAGGTCCGGGATTCGCCGATGACCACGTGGGGAATGGCGAACTGCCGCACCAGCCCGCTGCAATACCAGCACGGCGAGAGCGTGGTCACCATGATCGTGTCGCGGTAGTGCGGCCTTCGCCCGGCGTTGCGGAAGGCGGCGGTCTCGGCGTGCATCGACGGGTCGCCGTCCTGCACCCGCCGGTTGTGCCCGCGGCCGAGCAGCTCACCGTCCACAGTGAACAGCGCGGCGCCGATCGGGACGCCGCCCTCGGATTTGCCGAGCAGCGCCTCCTCGCGGGCGACGGTGAGCAGCTGAGCCGGGTCCAGGTCCATGGGCGCAGCTTAGAGCAGGAACTCGCGCAGGTCGGAGATCAGCAGGTCCGGCTCCTCCATCGCGGCGAAATGACCGCCGCGGTCGAATTCGGACCAATGGACGATGGTGTTGGTCCGTTCGACGGCGCGGCGGACCGGCGGCGCGATCTCGGCCGGGAAGACCGCGACCCCGGTCGGCGTGGACGACGGCGCCTGCGGGGGCGACCAGATGCCGATCGCGTCCTTGTAGATCCGCGCGGACGAGGCGGCGGTGCCGGTCAGCCAGTACAGCATCACGTTCGTCAGCAGCTGGTCGCGGTCGACGGCGTCCTCGGGCGCGTTCACCGAGTCGGTCCAGTCGAAGAACTTCTCGGCGATCCACGCCAGCTGCCCGACGGGGGAGTCGTGCAACGCGTAGCTCACCGTATGCGGGCGCTGCGACTGGAGCGTCGCGTAGCCGGACAGCTCCCGCTGGTACCGCTCCCGGCCGGCCATCTTCCGCTGCTCGTCCTCGCTCGGGTTTTCGACGGTGCCGACGGCGCGCCCGAACATGGTCACGTGCACGGCGGTCACGTGCCCGGCGTCGAGCCGCCCCAGTTCGCGCGAGATCAGCGCGCCCCAGTCGCCGCCGTGCGCCGAATACCGCTGGTAGCCCAGCCGGCTCATCAGCTCCGCCCACCCGCGCGCGATGCGGGGGACGTCCCAGCCGGTTTCCGTCGTGGGACCGGAGAACCCGAAACCGGGGATCGACGGCACGACGAGATGGAAATCCGCCGAGAGCGGTTCGATGATCTTCAGGAATTCGGCCACCGAACCGGGCCAGCCGTGCGTGATGATCAGCGGCTGCGCGTTCGCCTGTGCCGAGCGGACGTGCAGGAAGTGCACCCGCTGGCCGTCGATCTCCGTGGTGAACTGCGGGAACTCGTTGAGCCGCCGCTCCTGGGCCCGCCAGTCGTAGTCGTGGCGCCAGTACCGGGCGAGGTCCTTGAGGTAGCCGAGCGGCACGCCGTAGGACCAGCCGGCGCCGGGCAGTTCCTCCGGCCAGCGGGTCAGGTCGAGCCGGGTGTGCAGATCGTCCAGCTGCGCCTGCGGGATCTCGATGCGGAAGGGGTCCATGGCGCTCAGACTAGGCGCGGGGCACGACACTCCCGCAGGTGACCGACCGCTTAGTATGGTGAGGTACCGTGACGCTCATGGCGAGGAAGCTCGATGGGTGCTCAGATTCCGGCGCCGAGCATGCGCAGCACGAGTTCGCCGTACTCGCGGCCGAGCGCCTTCGGGGTCTTGCCGATGCGGTCGCTGTACCAGCGCGCCACGTCCACGCCGAGGGACAGCACGGCACGCGCGGCGGTCCGCAGGTCGCCCACGGTGAACTCGCCCTTCTCGACGCCCTCGGCGATGACCTCCCGCACCAGGTTCTCGATCCGGCGCCGCAGGTCGGCGACCACGGCGTACTCCTGCTCGGGCAGCGCCTGCAGTTCGTACTGCACGACCCGCGCGACCGTATGCCGCCGCGCGTGCCAGGCCACGAAGTCCTCGATGATCTTCCGCATCCGCTCCCGGGGAGGTTCGTCCCCGCCGGCGACGCTCTCCACGAGCGTGAGGGTCTGCTCGTGGCCGTTGCGGCTGATCGCGAACAGGAGCGCGGCCTTCGACGGGAAGTGCACGTACAGCGCCGCCGGGCTCATCCCGGCCGCCGCGGCGATGTCGCGTGTGGTGGTCGCGTGGTAGCCGCGGGCGGCGAAGGACTCGACGGCGGCGAGCATGAGCCGGCGCGCGGCATCGGGCTGTACGTCCGGCCACAGCTCGGCCGACAGCGACACGGTCATCCCCGGTTTCCTCTCGACTCGGACCCTCAGTGTAAGCGGGCGCTTAGCCGTGCCCAGGATCGGACAGGAGAACACGAGTGAACTCCCTCAAGGACCGCGTCGCGATCGTAACGGGGGCGAGCCGCGGCATCGGCCTCGGTATCGCCCGCGAGCTCGTCCAGCGTGGCGCGAAGGTCTGCGTCACGGCCCGCAAACCGGAGCCGCTGGCCGAGGCGGTCGCCGAACTGGGCGGCCCGGACTTCGCGATCGGCGTCCCCGGCAAGGCCGACGACGCCGGGCACCAGCAGGAGGCGGTGGCCAAGACGGTCGAGACGTTCGGCCGCCTCGACATGCTCGTCAACAACACCGGCATCAACCCGGTGTTCGGCCCGCTCGTGGACATCGACCAGGCCGCCGCCGCCAAGATCCTCGGCGTGAACGTGCTGGCGCCGCTGGCGTGGATCCGGCTCGCGCGCGACGCGTGGATGGGCGAGCACGGCGGTTCGGTCGTCAACGTCGCCTCGATCGCGGGCCTGCGCGCCTCACCGGGGATCGGCATGTACGGCATCAGCAAGGCCGCGGTGATCCGCCTGACCATGGAGCTCGGCGCCGAGCTGGGCCCGGAGATCCGGGTCAACGCCGTCGCCCCGGCGGTGGTCAAGACCAGGTTCGCCACCGCGCTGTACGAGGGCCACGAGGAGGAGGTGGCGTCGCATTACCCGCTCAAGCGCCTCGGGGTGCCCGAGGACATCGCCGGGGCCGTCGCGTTCCTGCTCTCCGACGACGCCGGCTGGATGACCGGCCAGACGATCGTGCTCGACGGCGGCGTGACCCTGGGCGGTGGCCTGTGAACCTCGACGGCGCGGGTGTCGTGATCACCGGGGGCGGCGGCGGGATCGGTGGGGCGCTGGCGCGGCGGTTCGCCGCGGCGGGCGCCCGGATCGTCGTCGCCGACCTGGACGGCGACGCGGCCGCGCGGGTCGCCGAAGAGGTCGGCGGGACTCACATCGCGGTGGACGCCGCCTCGGATGAGGGGGCCGGGCACCTCATCGCGACGGCGAAGGCCGAGCTTGGCGCGATCGATCTGTTCTGTGCCAACGCGGGGGTCGCCCCGCACGGCACGGAAGCCGCGCCAGAGGACGTGTGGGCGCAGGCGTGGGACGTGAACGTGATGGCCCATGTCCGCGCCGCGAAGCTGCTGCTGCCGGACTGGCTCGAGCGCGGCGAGGGGCATTTTCTCGCCACCGTGTCCGCGGCCGGGTTGCTCACCATGCTCGGCTCGGCACCGTACTCGGTCACCAAGCACGGCGCGCTCGCGTTCGCCGAATGGCTCAGCGCGACCTACCGCCACCGCGGGATCACGGTGCAGGCGATCTGCCCGCAGGGTGTGCACACGAACATGCTCGCCGGCACCGGTCCGGCCGGCGAGCTGCTCATGGGCGCTTCCGCGATCGAGCCGGGGCAGGTCGCGGACACGGTCATGGAAGCGCTTTCGGACGGCCGGTTCCTGGTGCTGCCGCATCCCGAGGTCGCGGACTACTACGCGGCACGAGCCACCGCGACCGACCGCTGGCTGGGCGGGATGAACAAGCTGCAACGGAAGGTCGAGCAGGAGCTGGGGCAGTAGCACCGTCGTCGAGGTGCAGCCGCAGCATCGCCGCGCGCGCCCATGACGGCGGGCGGCCCCGGAGCGAGACCGTCACCATCACCGCGAACGCGAGCGGCACCGCCCACAGCGCGGGACGCTCGACGAGCACGGCGAGCCAGCCGGGCATCGCCGGATCCGACAGCGCGGCCAGGATCGACAGCGACACCGTGCCCAGTCCGGTCACGACCCCCGCGATCGCGCCGGGCGCGGTCAGCCGCGGCCACCAGATGCCCAGGACCAGCAGCGGGCAGAACGTGGCCGCGGCGACGGTGAACGCCCAGGTGACCAGCACGTCGACGTCGATGGGCGCGGACGGCAGCGCGAGCAGCACCACCCCGGCCGCGGTCACCAGCACCGTGGTGCGCATCGTCCGCAGGCCACCGGCCATCAGATCGTGCGCCGTCGCACCCGACACCACGAGCAGCAGGCCGAGCGACGTGGCGAGGAAGGCGGCGAAGGCACCGGCGGTCAGCAGGGCGGTGAACGTGGTGCCGGCCCAGCCGGTGTCGACCTGGCTGGGTAGCGCGACCACCGCGGTGTCGGTCGCGCCGGTCAGGTACAGCTGTGGCACCAGCACGCGCCCGAGCGTGCCGTACACGCCCGGCACGAGGTAGAACATGCTCAACAGGCCGATCGTGATCGCGGCGGTGCGCCGCGCCGCGCGGCCGTCGGGGCTGGTGTGGAACCGCATGATCACGTGCGGCAGGCCCATCGTGCCGAGCACGGTCGCGGCGAGCACGGCGAGGGTGCCCAGCAGCGGATGGCCGTCGCCGCCGACGGCGAGCAGCGGCCGTGCCCAGCCCGGCGCGCCCGGCAGCCGCCCGGCGCCCGCGTGCGGAACCGGTGCCCCGGCGGGAAAGACGACCTTGTCGCCCGACCCCATCGACAGCTCGCCCGGCGGGTACACGCGCAAGGTCCCGGCGGCGTCCCGGATCGGGGTGGGCTCGTCGAGCCGCAGGGTCACGTCGACCTCGAAGGTGACCGCGGTGTCGTGGGTGAAATGCGTGAACTCCACCGGGTGCACGGCTTCACCGCGCACCACGGGGCCGACTGTGAGCACCAGCCACAGCGCGGGGACCACGAGCAGCACGAGCTTGAGCACGAACTGGAACGCCTGCACGTAGGTCGCCGCGCGCATCCCGCCGAGCGCCAGCGTCACGCTCACCGCGGCACCCGCGATCACCACGCCGACCCAGTACGGCGTCCCGCTGACCGTGCTGAGCACCAGGCCGGCCGTGCGGAACTGGGGGATCAGGTACAGCACACCGATCACCAGCACCGTGATCGCGGTGAGCTTCCGCAGCGCCGGGGACGCCAGTCGTGCCTCGGCGAAGTCGGGCACGGTGAGCGCGCCGGAGCGGCGCATCGGCGCGGCGACGAGGGCGAGCATCGCGATGTAGCCCGCGGTGAAACCCACCGTGTACCACAGCGAACCGATGCCGTCCTTGACCACCAGCCCCGCGACGCCGAGGAACGAGGCCGCCGACAGGTATTCTCCCGACACGGCCGCGGAGTTGAGCACGGGTGAGATCCGCCGCGACGCCACCAGGAAATCCGACGTCGTGCGCAGCGTCGCGACGCCGCGCACGCCGATGAGCACGGTGACGAGCACGACCGGGACGACGGTGAGCGCGGCGATCACCGGTCGTCCTCGATCTTCTCCGCGCGGCGCAGTTGCCACACCGCGAGCAGCACCATCACCGGGAACGGCAGCACCCCGAGCATCAGCCACGACAGCGGGATCCCGCCGACGCGCACCTGGTCGAGCCCCGGCCACAGGGCGAACACGACCGGAAGTCCACAAAGGAGGATCAGCAGCGCGGTGAGGGTGAGCACCGCGGGCGCCTGCTGGCGCCGGTACAGCGAAAGGGCCCTGGCCGATTCGGCGGGGTCGAGGCGCGGCGTGCGCCACGGACCGCTGGCCCGCCGGTGGGCGTGCGCGAGCCGGGTCTGCGGGCTCGTGACCGCGACGCGCCTGGCCCGGCTCACCGGCCCAGCTCGCCGTGCCGCGCCGAGTTCAGCAAGCGCTCTCTCAGCTCGCGGGAGTGCCGGCGGCTCACCGGCACGTCCCCGGCGCCGGTATGCGCCAGCAGCCCGCCCACCGAGTCGCTGCGCAGCTCGCGCACCGCGCGCAGCGCGACGAGGAAACCGCGGTGGACCCGGACGAAACCGTTGGCCTCCCAGGACTCTTCCAGTCGCGCCATCGGCATCCGCACCTCGTGCGAACCGTCCCCCGTGTGCAGGCGCACGTAATCGCCGCGGGCTTCGACGAATTGGACCTCGTCACGATGGATGTACCGCGTCCGGCCGTCCGTCTCGACCGCGAGCGCGGACATCGTGTCCGGCACGACCGGCGCCCGCTGCCCCCGCACCATCCGGTTGACCTTTGTCAGCGCGGCCGCGAGCCGTTCGGCGCGGATCGGTTTGAGCACGTAGTCCACCGCGCCGAGGCCGAACGCCGTCAGCGCGTGGTTTTCGTACGCCGTCACGAAAACGAGCACCGGGGGCGTGTTCAGCCGGGACAGCAGCGAAGCGAGTTCGAGCCCGTCGAGACCCGGCATCGCGATGTCCAGGAAGGCCGCGTCGAACCGGCCGGCCTGGATGCTCTTGACCGCGCTCAGCGGGTCTCCGACCGCGGTCACGTCCCCGACCTCCGGGCATTCGCGCAGCATCCGGCTCAGTTCCTCAAGCGCGGGACGCAGATCGTCGACCGCGAGCACGCGCAACCCGGTCACGGGAGGACTCCAGGCGCGAACCTGGGCACCCGCACGAGCACCTTCGTGCCCGCACCGGGCGCGGTCTCCACGACCAGCCCGAACCACGGCCCGTACACCGTCCGCAAGCGACGGTCCACATTGGCCAGTCCCACGTTGCCCGAACCTCCTTTGCCGGCCAGGATCGCGCGCGCGAGTTCAGGGTCCATCCCGACGCCGTCGTCCTCGACGCTGATCACGCAGTCGTTCCCCGAGGCCTCACCGCGGACCAGCACCGTACCGGTGCCCCCGCTGGGCTCGATGCCGTGCCTGATCGCGTTCTCCACCAGCGGTTCCAGTACCAGGTAGGGGATCGCGACCGCGAGCACCTCGGGCGCGACCCGCACCTGGACCTGCAGCCGCTCGGCGAGCACGGCCTTCTGCAACGCGAGGTAGGTCTCGATCGCGCGGAACTCCTCGGCGACGACCGTGTACTCGTTGTGCTTCGCGAGGCTGTAGCGGGTGTAGTCGGCGAAGTCGAGCATCAGTTCCCGCGCCCGGTCCGGTTCGGACCTCACCAGCGACGCGATCACCGTGAGCGCGTTGTAGACGAAATGCGGCGAGATCTCCGCGGCCAGCGCGCGAAGTTCCGCTTGGGCCGCCTGATCAGCCGACGCCTCGAGCTTCCCGCGCTCCAGGGCGTATTCCACGAGTGCGGCGACCTCGCGGACGCAGTCGGACCGGACCGGGCCCGCCACCAGCAGCACGCCACCCGGCTCACCGTGCACCTGTAACGGGACCGCGACGAGTGGCGCTTTCCCTTGCGGGGCTTCGCGATGCAGTGCCTCACGGACGAGTGGTTCGGTCCTTCCGGACTCCGGTACTATTCCGGACCAGATGGTGATACCGGACAAATCCGCCAGACCAACGGCATGTGCTCCCGTCAGGCGGCGGAGTCGCCGCAATGCCTTACGTGCCCTCGGTGCGGCGGTCCCGCCCTGGATCTCGCGGCTGATCCGCCGGGCGGCCGCGAGGGTGACCGCCGGGTCCGGCCTCGCCTGAAGCATCGCACCACCTCGTCGTCGCGCCGGTCGGTCATCGATTGTAGGCCGACGCTCGTCAACCGTTCGTCCCGGGCTGGCTACCGTCTGTCGTGGGCCGGGTGACGGCAGGCACACCGTGCTCCTATCGTCGCGTGCCGCGACGATAGGAGCGGAGATGAGCAACGAGGCGTTGTCGAACCTGCTGACCGAGAACCGGACCTTTCCCCCCAGCGAGGACTTTGCCGCCAACGCCAACGAGAAGGCCGACGCCTATCAGCGGGCCGAGTTGGATCGTGAGGGGTTTTGGGCGGAGCAGGCGGAGCGGTTGTCGTGGGATACGAAATGGTCG
>NZ_VDFW01000021.1 GCF_006152065.1 Amycolatopsis alkalitolerans | reverse complement strand
CCCGTTCCTGCTCATCGGCGAAGGCACCAGCGAGATCCAGAAGACCATCATCAGCCGCGGTCTCCTCCGCGAGTACCGCGCGCGGAGCTGAGTGCGGGACAACGGGGCGGTCACGGCGCACCGGATGCCGGGTTCGCGTGGTTTCCTGGGTGTTGGCAGGATGGAACCCCGCTCGAACTCTCAGTACAGGTGATGACCGTGACCGGCCCGTTTTCCTCGTCAGGACGTCCCGCGCAAGGGCTGCCCCGGATGCCGACGCCGCCCAGCGGCTGGCCCATCGGCTCGTACTCGACCTACGCCGAGGCGCAACGCGCGGTCGAGCATCTCGCGGACAGCGATTTCGCGGTCGAGGACGTGACCATCGTCGGCGTCGACCTGATGCTCGTGGAGCGCGTGATCGGTCGCCTGTCGTGGGGTCGCGTGCTCGGTACGGGTGCCGTCTCCGGCGCGTGGTTCGGTCTGTTCGTCGGCATCCTGCTCAGCCTGTTCAGCGGCGGCGGTTCCGGCATCAACTATCCGCCGATCCTCGTCGGCCTGGTGTCCGGCATGCTCTTCGGCGTCGTGTTCGCGGGTATCAGCTACGCCTCCACGCGCGGCAGGCGCGACTTCTCCTCCGCGAGCCAGCTCGTCGCCGGCCGGTACGACGTGCTGTGCCAGCCGCGCAACGCCGAACAAGGCCGCGATCTGCTCGCGAAGCTGGCCATGCGTCCGTCCGGGTCAACCGGCTGAATCGTTACCGAACCGGCTTGCGGCCGATCACGGTCCGGCATAAGTTGATTGCCTTCCGATCCACAGGCACGTCGTTGTGCGGGGTCCCCCACCGGCGTGCGCCGTCGGTTAAGGAGGCCGGATGGGTAAGGGGAGGACCCGGTCACGGCGCCGGGTCACAGCTGCGCTCGCGGCCGGTGTGGTCACCGCGAGCCTGCTGACCGCGTGCGGTTCCGGTGGCGGCAACACCGTCACCATCTACATGTATCCCGAGGATCATTTCCAGACGACCGTCGACAAATGCAACCAGCAGGCCGGCGGTCGTTACCACATCGTTTACAACAAGCTGCCGCGCACGGCAGACGGGCAGCGTGAGCAACTCGTGCGCAGGCTCGCCGCGGGCGACTCCAGCCTTGACATTCTCGGCCTCGACGTCACATGGGTGCCCGAGTTCGCCGAGGCGGGCTGGATCGACGAGTGGACCGGCCAGAACAAGGCCGAGGCGCAGCAGGGTGTGCTGCCCGGCCCGCTCGAAACCGCCGTCTGGAACGGGAAGCTGTACGCCGCGCCGAAACACACCAATGTGCAGCTGCTGTGGTATGACGACCGCATCACCCCGAACCCGCCGACGACCTGGGACGACATGATCGCCCAGGCGGAGGCGCTCAAGGCGCAGGGCAAACCGCACAACATCCTGTTCACCGGAGCCCAGTACGAGGGTCTGGTAGTGGTCTACAACACCCTCGTCGAGTCCGCGGGCGGCCACATCCTGTCGAACGACGGGAAATCCGTGGTCATGGACGCCGGTGCGATCAAGGGCCTCGAACTGCTCAAGAAGGTCACCACCGCCGGGATCACCGACCCGTCGCTGACGAACCAGAAGGAGGACGAGGTCCGGCAGGCTTTCCAGCGTGGCAACGGCGCGTTCGAGCTGAACTGGCCGTTCGTCTACGCCTCCTACGCCGAAGACGACGCGGCGAACCTTTCGCATTTCAAATGGGCCACCTATCCGCAGGTCGTCCCCGGCACCCCGGCCCGCACCACGATCGGCGGGATCGACCTCGCGGTCAGCTCATACTCCAAGCACAAGGCCGAGGCGTTCCAGGCGACGCTGTGCCTGCGCAGCCAGGAAAGCCAGAAGTTCGCCGCCCTCAACGACGGCGTGCCGCCCGTCGACGAGGCGCTCTACACCGACAACACGCCGCTCGACCCGAGCAAACCGGTGAACGCCGACAACAACCCGAGCATGCAGACCGCGTACCCGATGCGGGACGCGATCCTGGCCGCGCTCAAGACCGCCGCGGTCCGGCCGCTCACCCCGGCGTACCAGAGCCTTTCGACGGTGATGTCGAAGGTGCTCTCCCCACCGTCGCAGATCGATCCACAAAGGACTGCGGATGAGTTGCGCAAGCAGCTCTCCGACGCGCTCCAGTCGAAAGGGGTGATCCCGTGAGCTCCGCCGTCAGTGAAACCCCGGTGGTGGCACAGAGAGCGGGCCGGAAGGGCAAGCCGGTACTGAGCGAGGGCAAGAAGGCGGAGCGGCGGCTCGGGCTGCTGCTGTGCGCGCCGGCGGCCATCGTGATGCTGCTCGTCACCGCCTACCCGATCGGCTACTCGATCTGGCTCTCCCTGCAGCGTTACGACCTGAGGTTCCCCGCGGACCGGGAGTTCATCGGCTTCGCCAACTACGCGGCCGTACTGTCCAATTCGTACTGGTGGACCGCGTTCGCCACGACGCTGGTGATCACCGTCGTGTCCGTGGTCATCGAGCTGGTGCTGGGCATGCTGCTCGCGCTGATCATGCACCGCACGATCGTCGGCCGTGGCCTGGTGCGCACGGTCTCGCTCATCCCGTACGGGATCGTCACCGTGGTGGCGGCGTTCTCGTGGTACTACGCGTGGACGCCCGACACCGGCTATCTCGCGAACCTGATCGCACCCGGCGCGGCACCGCTGACGCAGTACCTGCCCTCGCTCGCGATCATCGTGCTCGCCGAGGTGTGGAAGACGACGCCGTTCATGGCACTGCTGCTGATGGCCGGGCTCGCGCTCGTGCCGGACGACCTGCTCAAGGCCGCGGCGATGGACGGGGCGAACGCGTGGCAGCGGTTCATCAAGGTGATGGTGCCGGTGATGAAACCGGCGATCCTGGTGGCGCTGCTGTTCCGCACGCTCGACGCGTTCCGGATCTTCGACAACATCTTCGTGCTCACCACCGGTGCCAACGACACGGCGTCGGTGTCCATGCAGACCTACAACAACCTCATCAAAGGTCTGAACCTCGGCATCGGCTCGACGATGGCGGTGCTGATCTTCATAACCGTCGCGATCATCGCGTTCATCTTCATCAAGCTGTTCGGCACCGCGGCGCCGGGCTCGGACTCGGGAGGTAAGCGCTGATGGTGATGCAGGGCGCGGTCACCACCGGCCGCAAGACACGCTGGACACTGGTCGACATCGTGGTCGTGGTGTACGCACTGGTGCCGGTGCTGTGGATCCTTTCCCTGTCGTTCAAGACGAAGGACACGATCGACGACGGCAAGTTCGTCCCGCGCGCGTGGACCTTCCAGAACTACGCGGACATCTTCCAGACCAGCGACTTCGTCCGCGCGCTGATCAACTCGATCGGCATCGCGCTGATCGCGACGCTGATCGCGGTCGTGTTCGGCACGATGGCGGCGTACGCGATCGCCAGGCTCGACTTCCCCGGGAAGCGGGCCCTGATCGGCATCTCGTTGCTGATCGCGATGTTCCCGCAGGTCTCGCTGGTGACCCCGCTGTTCAACATCGAGCGGACGCTGGGGCTGTTCGACACCTGGCTCGGCCTGATCATCCCGTACATCACCTTCGCGCTGCCGCTGGCGATCTACACGCTCTCGGCGTTCTTCCGGGAAATCCCGTGGGAGCTGGAGAAGGCGGCGAAGATGGACGGGGCGACGCCGGCACAGGCGTTCCGCCGGGTCATCGCGCCGCTGGCCGCGCCCGGCGTGTTCACCACGGCGATCCTGGTGTTCATCTTCTGCTGGAACGACTTCCTGTTCGCCATCTCGCTGACCTCGACGAACGCGTCACGCACCGTGCCGGCGGCGCTGTCGTTCTTCACCGGTGCCTCGCAGTTCGAGGACCCGACGGGCACGATCGCGGCGGCCGCCGTCGTGATCACCGTGCCGATCATCCTGTTCGTGTTGTTCTTCCAGCGCCGTATCGTCGCGGGGCTGACCTCCGGTGCCGTGAAGGGGTAGACATGGCTGAAATCGTTCTGGACAAGGTGAGCAAGCGCTACCCGGACGGTGCGCTGGCGGTGTCCGATGTGGACCTCACCGTCGCGGACGGGGAGTTCATCATCCTGGTCGGCCCGTCCGGCTGCGGGAAGTCGACGACACTGAACATGGTGGCGGGCCTGGAGGACATCTCCACGGGTGAGCTGCGCATCGACGGGCGGCGGATGAACGAGAAGGCGCCGAAGGACCGGGACATCGCGATGGTGTTCCAGTCCTACGCGCTGTACCCGCATATGAGCGTCCGCGAGAACATGGCCTTCCCGCTGCGACTGGCCAAAGTGGACGACACGACGGTGCGGGCGAAGGTCGAGGAGGCGGCCCGCATCCTGGACCTGACCCAGCATCTGGACCGCAAGCCGGCGAACCTCTCCGGCGGGCAGCGGCAGCGGGTCGCGATGGGGCGGGCGATCGTGCGCAGCCCCAAGGCGTTCCTGATGGACGAGCCACTGTCCAACCTGGATGCCAAACTGCGTGGCCAGATGCGCACATCGGTGTCGAAGCTGCAGAGGCAGCTTGGCACGACCACGCTGTACGTGACCCACGACCAGACCGAGGCCATGACGCTGGGTGACCGGGTCGTGGTGCTGCGCGCCGGGTACGTCCAGCAGATCGGCAGCCCGCAGTTCCTCTACGACCATCCGGCGAACCTGTTCGTGGCCGGGTTCATCGGCTCGCCGTCGATGAACTTCCTGCCGGCGACGCTGGAGGAAGGCCGGCTCAAGAGCCCGCTCGGCTCGTTCGCGCTGCCGGACAAGGTGCGCCGCCTGGCCGAGGCCGCGAACGCGCCGCGCGAGGTGATCGCGGGTGTGCGGCCGGAGCACTTCGAGGACGCGACGCTGGTCGACGAGGAGGTCCGGAGCAAGGGCGTCACCTTCAGCGCGCACGTCGACGTGCTGGAGTCGATGGGCTCGGAAAAGTACGCCTACTTCACGATCGAGGGTGAGCTGGCGAGCACGACCGAGCTGGAGGAACTGGCCGCGGACACCGGCTCCGACGACGTGCCCGGCGGGGGAGCGCAGATCGTCGCGCGGCTGTCGGCCGAGTCGTCGATCGTCGAAGGTGGCCAGGCCGAGGTGTGGTTCGACACCACGAAGCTCCAGCTGTTCGACCCGTCGTCGGGGGCGAACCTCACCTACGAAGAGACCTGATGCCTTCATGCCTGCTAGCATGACGTCATGAGTCAGGTCACGTGGCGTGCCGGGGAGGAGCTGGTGCGGCGTGTCCAGCTCGCCGCCAAACAGCAGGGGAAAAGCATGAACGAATACCTGACCCAAGTCCTCGACGCCGCCACCAACCCGGACCTGGCCGGGGACGAAGCGGCCCGCGTGCGGGAGCGCCTGCAGCGCGCGGGCCTGCTCTGGGAGAGCAAGGCCCCGCGGGCCCGTCCGGATCCCGCGGAGGTGGCCGCCGCCCGCGCGGCCGCCGGCCGGGGCACGCCGGTCTCGTCCCTGGTCGGTGACGAGCGAGAGTGAGCACGTTCGCGGATTCGTCCGCCCTCGTCAAGATCTACGCCGACGAGCCGGGGCATGAGCACATCCGCGAGCTGCCCGCGCTGGTGATCTCCCAGATCGCCCGCGTCGAGGTGCCCGCCGCGCTGTGGCGGAAGTACCGGCTGGGGGAGTTGACGCCGAAGCAGGTGAGCCTGCTCGAAGCCGAGTTCGAGGCCGACTTCTACGGCACGTTCGAAGAGCCGAGCAGGTTCGCCGTAATCCCGCTGACGGATCTCGTGCTGGAGGCCGCTGCGCGGCTCACGCGGGTGCACGGCCTGCGCGGCTACGACGCCACCCAGCTTGCCTGCGCGCAGCTCGCCGCATCGGCCGACCGCGACTGCCGCACGTTCGCCGCGATGGACAAGGCGTTGCGCGCGGCGGCGGTGGGGGAAGGGTTCAGCCTGCTACCGGCCTGAAGCCGTTCTCAGCGGGGCTCGGGCATGCTGACACCATGCACGCCGCGTGGGGAGAACGGGCATGATCGCGTTGGCGGTCGCCTGTGCCCTGTGCGCGGCGATCGCCAGTGGCGTGGGTGCCCGCCTGCAGCACGGCGGCGTCCGCGCGGAAACCGGCCAGGACGAGCTTCGCCTGCGCACGCTCGCGCGGCTCGGCCGCAACCGGGGCTGGCTCGCCGGCCTCGCGGTGCTGTCGGCCGGGACGGCTCTGCAGATCATCGCGCTGACCTTCGCACCGGTGATCGTCGTAGCGCCGCTCGTGGTGCTCGCGCTGCCGGTGGTCGTGCTGCTGGGTCCGTCCACTCTGGACCGGAGGAGCCTGCTGGCGGTCGGAGCGGTGTCCGCGGCCGTCGGCGTGTTCGTCGCGTTGTCGAGCGGCGCCGTGGCGAACCCGCGCCTGCCGCCCTCGGACGTCCTGCAGGCGACGCAGATCGTCGCGGTGACCGTGGCGGTGCTGGGCACTGCCGCCGCGTTCAGCCGTGGTCTGGTTCGCTGCGTCGCGCTGTCCGCCGGGGCTGGGGCGGCGTACGCGCTGTCGTCCGTGCTGATCCGCGATGTCGCGTTCACGGTCCGGACGCTGGGGTTCGCCGAGCTGCCGTGGCTCGCGCTCGCCGGCGCGCTGGTGGCGTTCCCGCTCGCGGCCTGGTTCGTCCAGCTCGCCTACGCCAGCGGGCCGCCCGACGTCGTGGTGGGATGCGGTACGACGGTGAACCCCCTGGTCGCGACCGTCCTCGGGATGACGGTCCTGGACGAGGCATCCGCGACCAGCCTGGTGACGGCGGTCGCGCTGGTTGCCTGCGGTGCCGCCGCGGTGAGCGGAATCGCCGTGCTCACGGTGCACCGGCGTCAGCTCGTCAGCTCGCCCAGCCGCCGCGCCAGGTACTCCCGCTCGACCTGATTCCCGGCCAGGCCGAGCGCTTCCTCGTACGCGGCGGCGGCTTCCGTCGCGCGGCCCGCGCGGCGCAGCAGGTCGGCGCGTGCGGCCGGCAGCAGGTGCGAGTCGAGCCGGATGTGGTCGAGCAGCCGCAGGCCCGCCTCGGGGCCCGACGCCATCGCGACCGCGATCGCCCGGTTCAGTTCGACCATCGGCGAAGGGGCCAGCTTCCCGTACAGCCGCACGATCTGCGGCCAGTCGGTTTCCTCCGGGGTCCGCGCGTCGGCGTGCACGGCGGCGATCGCCGCCTGGACCGCATACGGTCCCGCGCTGCCGATCACGAGGCGCCGCCCCTCGTCGAGCTGAGCACGGTCCCACCGCTCGCGGTCCTGCTCCTCCAGCGGGACGAGCCGGCCGGCCTGATCCACCCGGGCGGCCCGCCGGGCGTCGGTGAGCAGCAGCAACGCGAGCAACCCGGCGACCGCCGGCTCGGGGAGCAGTTCGTGCAGCACGCGCGCCAGCCGGATCGCTTCGTCGCACAACGAAGCCTTGATCAGCTCCGGCCCGGAGGTCGCGGCGTAGCCCTCGGTGAACAGCAGGTAGATCACCGCGAGCACGGCGGGCAGCCGGTGCGCCAGCTCCTCGTGCTCCGGCGCCCGGAACGGGATCCCGGCTTCGCGGATCTTCCGCTTCGCCCGCACTATCCGTTGCTGCACGGTCGATTCGCCGACCAGGAACAGTCTCGCGACCTCCACCGTGGACAGTCCGCCGAGGCAGCGCAGGATCAGCGCGACCTGCGCCTGCCGCCCGAGCGAGGGGTGGCAGCAGGTAAAGAACAGGCGCAGCCGGTCGTCGAGGACGGGCCCCGCGGCCGGTGGCACCGCCGGTTCCTCCGCGAGGTCCGCGAGTCGTGCGCCAAGTCTGCGCGCGCTGCGGATCCGGTCGATCGCACGGTTGCGGGCGGTGGTCAGCAGCCACGCGGCGGGATGCTCGGGCACCCCGCCTTCACACCATTTCGCGGCGGCGATCGCGTAGGCGTCGGCGAGCGCCTCCTCGGCGAGGTCGAAATCGCCGAGGAGGCTGATCAGCCGCGCCAGCACGCGGCCGTGCTCCGCGCGGAACACGGCCGCGAGCGGGTCGGTGCTCATCGCTCAGTAGGCGAGCGGCCGCACCTCGACCGCCCCGTGCTGGGCGCCGGGGCACTGGGCGGCCCATTTCAGCGCCTCGTCGAGGTTCTCGCACTCGAACAGGAAGTAGCCGCCGAGCTGTTCGCGTGCCTCGGCGAACGGGCCGTCGGTGAACAGTTCCTCGCCGTCGCGCACGCGAACGGTGGTCGCGGTGGAGGAGTGCCCGAGCCGGACGCCTCCCTTGCGCACCCCGGCGTCGCTCAGCTGGCGGTTGTACTCCTCGTACTCGGGGCTGGTCTTGCTGTAGTCGGCCGGTGCGGTCTCGTCGACGTAGATCATGGCCAGGTATTGCATGGCGGAATCCCTTCTCTTCGCTCAGCCTGCCCGGTAAGGACGACCATCGGGGGCGCGGATCGACAGGGACCTTGTGTGAACTGGGTCACATCAGCGGCACCAGTGCGCCATGACGTCCTGGATGTCGAGCGTGCCGAGTGCCGGCATGGGCAACGGGGTCGCCGCGTCGGCGCGCAGGCTGTCGAACAGCAGTGCCGCGTAGCGCCGCCATTGGTGCGGGGCGACGGCATGGGTGTACTCGGCCACCGCGCCGATCATCTTGAACAGGATCGGCAGGTCTTCGGGTTCGAAGTCCGCCCGGAGCTTCCCGGTCTCCTTCGCCCGGTTGATCAGTTCCTGGGCCAGCGGGATCACCTTGTCCCGCGCGATCGCGACCTTGTCCTGCCCGAACGCCGTGCTGAGCATCACGTCGTGCAGACCGCGGTCCTCCGCGATGAGCGAGACCGAGTCCCACAGGAACTTCTGCAGGCCTTGCCACGGATCATCGTCGTCCAGCGACTCGGTGATCAGGTGGCCGATCTCCTCGAGCCGGTCTGCGAACATGGCGTCGACCAGGTGCTCCTTGTTCGGGAAACGCCGGTAGACGGTGCCCACACCCAGTCCCGCGTGATGAGCGACGTCGTCGAGCGTCGTCTCCATGCCACGTTCACGGAAGACCTCGCGGGCGCTGGCGATGATGCGCTGACGGTTGCGTTCGGCGTCGCGCCTGAGCGGCCGCTTCGTTGCGGTCCGCGATGTGTCCCGCGTCATGATTCCCATCCTAGCAGGAAGTCGAGGTTCCTCCTCCACTTCGTGTACGGTGGATCGTGAAAGGGGAGGTCTCCACTCCACATAGTCTGCGAGGACCAGTATGCCTGACTCGTCCACGGTCGCCGTCGAGCCCAGAGCCGGCGGCAGAACCACGGAAGATCCGCACCACTCGCGCCGCTGGCTGATCCTGGTGGTCATCAGCCTGGCGCAGCTGATGGTCGTGCTCGACGCGACCGTCGTGAACATCGCGCTGCCCAGTGCCCAGCATGCGCTCGGTTTCTCCAGCGACGCCAGGCAGTGGGTGGTCACCGCCTACGCGCTCGCCTTCGGCAGCCTGCTGCTGCTCGGCGGTCGCGTGGCCGACCTGTTCGGCCGGAAGTACGCCCTGCTGATCGGGCTCACCGGGTTCGCGGTCGCGTCCGCGATCGGTGGCGCGGCCAACGGGTTCGAGATGCTCGTCATCGCCCGCGCGGCACAGGGGCTCTTCGGCGCGCTGCTCGCGCCGGCCGCGCTTTCGCTGCTGACCACGACGTTCACCGACGTCAAGGAACGCGGCCGGGCGTTCGGCATCTTCGGGGCGATCGCCGGCGGGGGTGCCGCGGTCGGCCTGCTGCTCGGGGGCGTGCTCACCGAGTACCTGAACTGGCGCTGGTGCATGTACGTCAACATCGTCTTCGCCGTCGTCGCGCTCATCGGCGGCCTGACGCTGCTGGTGCACCGTCGCTCAGAGCACCGGCCCAAGCTCGACATTCCGGGCACGGCTGCCTCGTCGGCCGGACTCTTCGCGCTGGTCTACGGCTTCTCCAACGCCGAGACCCACGCCTGGTCCTCGCCCCTGGTGTGGGGTTTCCTGGTCGCGGGCGTCGTGCTGCTCGCCGTGTTCGTCGTGCTGCAGAACCGTACGGCGCACCCGTTGCTGCCGCTGCGTGTCGTGCTCGACCGCAACCGCGGCGGCGCGTACCTCGCGGTGTTCATGCTCGGTATCGGGATGTTCGGGATCTTCCTGTTCCTGACCTACTACCTGCAGCAGAACCTCGGCTTCTCGCCGGTCACCTCCGGGATCGCGTTCCTGCCGATGGTGGCCGGGTTGATGCTCACCGCCACGACCGCGACCGCGGTGTTGCTGCCGCGGTTCGGGCCAAAGCCGCTGGTCGGGCTGGGCATGCTGATCGCGGGCGGCGGGATGTTCTGGCTCAGCGCGATCGACACGAGCAGCACCTACGCCGGCGGCGTACTGCTCCCGCTGATCGTGATCGGGCTTGGCATCGGCCTGTCGATGGCGCCGTCGATGAACGTCGCCACCGCCGGGGTCGACCGGCACGACGCGGGTGTCGCGTCCGCCACGGTGAACACCGCGCAGCAGGTCGGTGGCTCGATCGGCACCGCGCTGCTCAGCTCGATCGCCGCGAACGCGCTGTCCTCGTTCACCGCGGGCAAGGCGATGAACCCGCAGTTGCTGGCCGAGGCGGCGATCCACAGCTACACCACGGCGTTCACCTGGGCAGGCGGGATCTTCGTGCTCGGCGCGATCATCTGCTATCTGCTGATCAAACCGGGTGTGCCGCAGCAGCAGGCGGGTGAGCCCGCCGCCGTCCACATGTGACAGATCCGGGTACTCACCGCTGGGTGCGCAAGGTCTCGATGACCTCGTCGTCCCAGCGGTGGGTGCGGATCAGGCGGTAGCGCTCGCCCGCGACCCACATGTAGGCCTCGGCCTCCGTGCGGGTGCCGACGAGGTCCGCCTGCCGCAGCATCGCCACCACCGGCTCGTACTCGTCGCGGTACCAGCGGCTCGCCACGGTCGCGCGGTCGAGGAACGTGCCCTCGTCCTGCATGAGCCGGAATCCCCAGGCCTCGACGTGCTCGCCGAGCATCGCGTAATGCCAAGCGTCGGCCAGCACGACCGCGGCCCGCGCCTCGCCGGTCAGCGGTACCCGTTCCAGGAACAGGCGGCGGTAGTCCTTGACGATCAGGTCGCCGCGGTAGCGGATGCCCTCGGGCTTGAGTTTCGTCCGCACCTCGGTCACGTATGCATCTATTGTAGACAGTCCTAACGCGAGTGCGACGGAGACGCGGTGGTGCCCGTCGATGATGAAATGCAGTTCGCCGACGCGGTACACCTCGATCGGCGGGATCGACTCGCCGCGGCGCGCGGCGAGCGCGAGCCGCTCCCAGCGCTGGCGGACCCGGCCGGAGGTCGGGCGGAAGCGGCGGTCGAAGTCCTGGCCGCGGTCGACGCTACCGACGATCGAATCGAGCCGGATCACGCGCAGCCCGAGGCGCCGCTCGCCCTGGTAGCCCAGCGCGTCGACGACCTCCTCGAACGGCAGCATGATGTTGACGTCGTCGGGTTCGCGGCGCAGCCAGTTCGCCAGGCGGGAGAGCACCTGGCGGCGGCGGGCACGCAGGAAGTCGTGTTCGGCGTCGGCCCGGGGAAAACCGGTGTCCCTGTTCATACCCGCACCTCGTCGAGGTCGAGCACGTGCGCGCCCACCACGTTGCGGACCCTCGTGGTGCCGAGCCGGTGTTCCGGCAGGTGCTCGCCGTAAGGGTGGATATGCCCGTGCAGCAACCATTTCGGGCGCAACCGCTCGACCATCCACAGAAGACAGTCGAACCCGTGGTGCGGCGGATCCTCGCGATCACCGACCCCGCGCGGCGGGGCGTGCGTGAGCAGGATGTCCACCCCGCGCCCGTCGCGGCGCTTGCGACGCCCGGCGGCACGCACCACCCGGCGGGCGCGGCGGGACTGCTGGGCCTGGGTCCACTGGTTCGGCCCGTCGCTGTAGCGGACCGAACCGCCCAGCCCGGCGATGCGCAAGCCCGCGACGTCGACCACCCGCCCGTCGGCGTCGATCCCGCCGGGCGGGCCCGGCCAGGCGTGCGGGAACCCGGCGCGCACCCACAGCCCGGCGGAGCGGGTGAACCCGGTCAGATCCGGGTCGTGGTTGCCGGGCACGAACACGCACGGCCGGTCCACCGCGTCGGCGAGTTCGCCGAGGTAGTCATAGGGAAGATCACCCGCCCCCAGGACGAGATCGACCTCGGTGCGGACCCCGCAGGTCCGCAGCCGTTCCTCGACCTCATCCGCGACAACGAGGGCGCGCACACCGCAAGAATACGGCGCGAACGGCTTCAGCGGCCCGCTCTCGCCAGTTCGGGGTGGTCGGCGATGAAGAACACGACCGCCGCGATCCACAGCAGACTGAACGTCAGGGCCCAGAACTTGAGGTTGGTCAGCAGGCGAGACATCGGAGGACTCCTTTGGAAAATTCAGGAAGACAGGGTCAGAGCCACTTGTTCTTCCGGAATATTCGGTAGAGGAGCAGGCAGGCGCCGAGGATCACGAGCAGCGCGAGCGGGTAGCCGAACCGCCAGGTCAGCTCGGGCATGTACTCGAAGTTCATGCCCTCGATCCCGGCCAGCATGGTCGGCACGGTGATGATCGCCGCCCACGCGGTGATCTTGCGCATGTCGGTGTTCTGCTGCAGCGAGATCTTCGCGACGGTGGCGTCGACCAGCGTGGTCAGCAGCTCGTCGAAGTTCGAGATGCGCTCGGAGACGGTGATGAGGTGGTCGTCGACGTCGCGGAAATACGAGCGGACGTCGTCGGGGATGAGCCGCGTGAAACCCTCGGAGAGCCGGCGGACCGGCGCGGCGAGCGGCACCACGGCGCGCCGCAGTTCCAGCACCTCGCGCTTCATCATGTAGATCTGCTCGGCGCTGATCACCGCGCGCGGCGCGAAGACGCGGGTCTCCATCTCCTCGATGTCGTCCTCGATCGCGCTGGTCACCTCGAGGTAGTGGTCGACGACGTGGTCCGTGATGGCGTGCAGCACCGCCGACGGGCCGGCCTTGAGCGTCTCCGGGTCCTCGTCGAGCTCGTGGCGCAGCCGGGCCAGCCCCGAGTGCGCGCCGTGGCGCACGGTGATGATGAAGTCGAGGCCGAGGAACGCCATGAGCTCACCGGTCTCGACGATCTCGTTGGCCGTCGTCGGCGACTCGTGCTCGACGTACCGCAGCGTCTTGAGCACCATGAACAGCGTGTCGTCGTAGCGCTCGAGCTTGGGCCGCTGATGCGCCTGCACCGCGTCCTCGACGGCGAGTTCGTGCAGCCCGTACATCTCCGCGATGCCCTGGATCTGCTCCTCGTCCGGCTCGTGCAGTCCGATCCAGACGAAACCCTCCCGCCTGCGGCGGACCTCCTTGACGGCGTCGGCGTGGTTCCAGCGGCCAGGCAGCCGCTTGCCGTCGACATACACGGCGCAGTCCACGACATAGGCCGAAAGCGGCACCGGGATCGGCGGCTCGATGCGGGCGCGCCCGTTCCCGCGGCCGCGCAGGCCACCGAGGGAGGGAATGGCAGGCATGGGGACTCCTGGCTGACGTAGTGCGTGCTACGACGGCCGTGCGGGGTGTCCGCCCGGCCGTGACCAGCGTCTCCCGGGGAGCGGGCTAGCGAGTCATGCCAGACCCGGCAGGCCGGGGAACGCTGGATTTACTAGGAAGCGGACTATCGCCACTACTCATCGTGCGTTCCTCACCTCCTCGGGCCGGGGACAATGTGCCGGTGGTCGCGTTGACGCGGCGCCTCCGGTGGTCAAGGGTACTCCTCGACCACCAGTCGCATCGTTTTCGGGCGGTGTGGCGTTACCGGTATCAAGGAGACGGCAGTGCAGTTCGGGCGGTATTTCGAGGAGTTCGAGGTCGGTGCGGTGTACAAGCACTGGCCGGGCAAGACCGTGACCGAGTACGACGATCACCTGTTTTGCCTACTCACGATGAACCACCACCCGCTGCACCTGGACGCGCACTACGCGGGCGAGACCACCGACTTCGGCAAGAACGTGGTGGTGGGCAACTACATCTACTCGCTGCTGCTGGGCATGTCGGTACCGGACGTGTCGGGCAAGGCGATCGCGAACCTGGAGGTCGAATCGCTCAAGCACGTCAAGCCGACCTTCCACGGTGACACGATCTACGGTGAGACCGAGGTGCTCGGCAAGACGCCGTCGAAGTCGAAGGACGATCGCGGCGTGGTGTACGTCGAGACCCGGGGCTACAAGCAGGACGGCACGATCGTGTGCACCTTCCGCCGCAAGGTGATGGTGCCGAAGCGTGCCTACGGCGAAGCCCGGGGCGGCGAGCAACCAGCCCGCCCGGTGCCACACGAATAACCGGAGGTTTGGGTGAGACTGGACGAGGTCAAGCAACGGCTGCGCGAGTTCGCGGCGGGACAGGCCGCCGGGGTGTCGCCGCTGTACGAGCACCTCGCCACGAAGGCGGCCGAGGACGGCGAAGTCGCCGGCCTGCTGACCCAGGCGTCCGGCGGTGCCCCCGAACTGCTGCTGGCCGCCGCGCACCGGCTCGTCCAGGCCGATCCCATCCACCCCCTTTCCCGTTACTACCCGTCGCTCGGCGGCTTCGACGGGGTCGACGGCGCGACCTGGCCGACCTTCCGGGAGTTCGTACTCGAGCGCGCGGACAAGGTGCGCGCGCTCGTGGCCGCGCGGCATATCGAGACCAACGAGGTCAGCCGCGCCGCCGGTCTGTACCCCGCGGTGGCGATGGCCGCGAAGCAGGCCAAGGGCAAGGTGGCCCTGCTGGAAATCGGCTGCAGCGCGGGCCTGCTGCTCGGTCTGGACAAGTTCGGCTACCGGTACCAGTGCGACGGTGGCGAGCAGTTGCTCGCGGGGCCCGCGAAGGCCGCGGTCGGCCTGCACTGCGCGCTCGACCTCGGGCCGGGCGCGGTGCTGCCGAAGCTGCCCAAGAAGGTCACCGCGGGCGCGAAGGTCGGTCTCGACCGCGCCCCGCTCGACGTGTCCGATGAGGACGAGCTGGCGTGGCTGGAGGCCTGTGTGTGGGCCGATCAGCTCGACCGGATCCGCCTGCTGCGCGCGGCCGCCGCGGCGCAGCGCAAGGGCACCCCGGAGCTGGTCGAAGGCGACGCGGTGGACGACCTCGCGGCCGCGGCCGCGCGCACCGGCGACCTGCCGCTCGTGGTCCTGACCAGCCGCACGCTGGCGCACCTGGAGCAGGAGCGGCGCGCGGCGTTCGTCGAGGGGCTGGCGAAACTCGCCGCCGGCCGTCCGCTGTGGTGGGCCAGCGACGAGCCGTACGAGGCCGCGCTGTCGCATGTGCTGCCGGGCCGCCCGGACCTGAACTTCTTCGACGGCACCGGCCAGTGCACGCTGGGCCTGGTCTCCTGGCGGGAGGGTGACCCCGAGGCGAAGGCTCTGGCACAGACGTCGCGGTTCGGCAACCGGATGACCTGGCTGGTGGCCTGACTTCCCGGTGCAATTCTGGAGGTAGGCGGCCGGCAGCCTCTAGATTGGGAGCCATGGCTGTCACCGAGGACACCTGGTTCACGCCCCTGACCCCGCTGGCCTTCCTCGAACGCTCGGCGGAGGTCTTTCCGGGCAAGGAGGCCGTCGTCTACGGCGACCGCCGGGTCACCTACCGCGAACTCGCCGCCGAGACGACACGGATCGCGCACGCCCTGCGCGCGTCCGGGATCGAACCGGGGGACCGGGTCGCGTACCTGCTCCCCAACATCCCGGAGATGATCGTCGCCCATTTCGCGGTGCCGCTCGCGGGGGCCGTGCTCGTCGCGATCAACACCCGGCTCGCCCCGGCGGAGATCCGCTACATCCTGGCGCACTCCGGCGCGAAGCTGCTCGTGGTCGACGCCGCGCTGCACTCGTCGCTCGCCGCGGACCTGCCGGTGTCGGAGATCGTGACGGTCACGGACCCGGCCTCCGGCGCCACCCCCGACCCGGCGGTCGCCGGCATCTCCTACGAGGATCTCCTGGCACGTGGCGCCGACGACCCGCTGCCGTGGACCGTCGCGGACGAGCGCGGCACGATCTCGATCAACTACACCTCGGGCACGACCGGTCGTCCGAAAGGCGTGATGTACCACCATCGCGGGGCGTACCTGAACTCGCTCGCCGAGATCGTCCACTCGCGACATTCGCCGGAGTCGCGGTACCTCTGGACGCTCCCCATGTTCCACTGCAACGGCTGGTGCACCGCCTGGGCCGTGACGGCGATCGGCGGTACGCATGTCTGCCTGCGCGCGGTCGACGCCACGGAGATCTGGCGGCTGCTCGACACCGAGGGCATCACGCATCTCAACGGCGCGCCGACGGTGCTGGTGACCATCGCGAACCACGGGGGCGCGCATCCGCTGCCGCACGAAGTCGTCGTCACCACGGCGGGTGCGCCGCCCTCACCGACGGTCATCCGGCGGATGTCGGAGCTGGGCGCGCGGCTGACGCATGTCTACGGGCTGACCGAGACCTACGGGCCGTACACCGTGTGCGAGCCCCAGGAGGGTTGGCTCAAGCTGGACATCGCCGAGCGCAGCAAGGTCATGTCGCGCCAGGGCGTTGGCATGATCGTGACCGACGGGGTGCGGGTGGTCGACGACGAGATGCGCGACGTTCCGCGAGACGGGGTCACGATGGGTGAGGTCGTGATGCGGGGCAACAACGTGATGTCCGGGTACTTCCAGGACCCGGAGGCGACGGAGAAGGCGTTCCGGGGCGGCTGGTTCCACTCCGGCGATCTGGGCGTGTGGCATCCCGACGGGTACATCCAGCTGCGGGACCGGGCGAAGGACATCATCGTGTCCGGCGGCGAGAACATCTCGACGATCGAGGTCGAGGCGGCGATCGACTCGCATCCGGCGGTGCTGGAGGTCGCGGTCGTCGGCGTGCCGGACGAAAAGTGGGGCGAGCGGCCGAAGGCGTACGTCGTGCTGCGCGCGGGCGAGTCGGTGCCCGGCGAGGAACTGCGGGAGCACGTGCGCGCGCAGATCGCCCGCTACAAGGTGCCGGACGTGATCGAGTTCGTCGCCGAACTGCCCAAGACCTCGACGGGCAAGATCCAGAAGTTCCAGCTCCGCGAGCGCGACTGGTCGGGTCTGGAGAGCCGGATCCAGGGTTAGCGCGGCAGCGTGCGCCAGTCGCGGAGCGTGTCGGCCAGGCCGTCCGTCAACGGCAGCGCCGCGAAGGCCGCCGCGTCCACCCAGCGCGCGTCGGCCGCGTCGTCGCCGGGCCTCAGCCGCCCGCCGAGCACCTCGCACACGTAGTCGTAGATCTCGTACCGGCCGCGCACGACCATCCCCGCGAGCGCGCCCGGCCGCACGTCAAGGCCGGTTTCCTCGCGCATCTCGCGCACGACGGCCTGCTCGTCGGTCTCCCCGGGCTCGACGCGGCCCCCGGGCAACGACCACAGACCGCGGCCGGGATCGTGCCCCCGCTGGATCACCAGCAGCCGGCCCGCGGCGTCGTGCAGGATGCCGCCGACGCAGCGCACCGATGCCATAACGGCAGCTTAACCTGTATGTGGTGTACACGGAGAGTAGCCATACGGTACGATCACACCCGAGCACTGCCCCAAGCGCGGGACTTTCCTCCCGTTACGGAGCGCCGTGCGGTACAACGTTGTTGGTGAGCAAGCTAGACCGATGCCGGAGCAAGAGACGGGATTGATCGTTGTGAACGCGAAGAAACTAGCCGGACTCGTGGGTATCGCGTTGGTCTTGTTCTTCGTGATCGCCCAGCCAGGCCAAGCGGCGAACCTCGTGGGCAATATCCTGACCTTCCTGCGCACGTCGGCTGAAGCGGTCATCACCTTCGTCAGCAACGTGTTCAGCTAGCAGGCGCCGTGTTCGCTCCCCGGGACCCAGACGAGTACCTGCTCGACACCGAGCGGAGGGTCATCCGGGTCCGCCGCCACTGGGCGGTACTGGCCTGGGACACCTTCGAGGCGATCGCACTGCTCGCGATCTGCGTGATGGTGTCGTACCTGCTGCCGCCGGCGCTCTACGTGGTGCAGAACGTCCTGTGGTACGCGGCACTGCTGGTGGTCCTGTACTACGCGTACAAGGTCATGGAATGGTGGGTCGAGCGGCTGGTGGTCACGGACAAGCGGTTCGTGCTCACCAGCGGTGTCTTCACGACGAAGGTCGCGATGATGCCGATCAGCAAGGTCACCGACCTGACGTACGAACGCACGGCCTGGGGCCGCATGCTCGGCTACGGCACCGTGGTCGTGGAGTCGGCGGGCCAGATCCAGGCCCTCAACCGGATCACCTTCCTCCCCAAGCCGGAGGATTTCTACGACACGATCTCCGAACTCGTGTTCGGGGACAAGCAGAAGCAGAGCGAACGCTTCTCCATGATCAAGGCCCAGCGCCTCGCGCGCGGCAAGCGAATGGTCGGTTGAGGGGCGTCCGCCTGCGGTAAGCCAGAATGGGTGCGATGCGCATCGACCTGCACACCCATTCGACCGTCTCCGATGGCACGGACAGCCCAGCCGAACTGGTCCAGGTGGCCGCACAGGCCGGCCTGGACGTCATCGCGCTGACCGACCATGACACCACCGCCGGGTGGGACGCCGCGACGGCCGCGCTGCCCGCCGGGCTGACCCTCGTACCGGGCGCCGAGCTGTCCTGCGTCAGCCACCGCGACGGGCCGCGCGGGATCAGCGTGCACCTGCTGGCGTACCTGTTCGACCCGGGCGCGCCCGCCATCGTGACCGAGCAGCGGAGGCTCCGGCTCGAACGCCGCACCCGCCTGCGGGCGATGGCCGAGCGGATGGCGGCCGACGGGCTGCCGGTCGATGCCGACGAGATCATGGGCCAGCTGCCGGCCGACTCGCCCCCCGGCCGCCCGCATCTCGCGCAGGCCCTCGTCCGCGCCGGTCTCGTGTCCACTGTGGACGAGGCGTTCGCGGAGTATCTGGGTAGCGGGCGCGGGTACTACCTGCCGCGGCAGGACACGCCCGTCGAGGACGCGATCGACATGATCGCGGCCGCTGGCGGGGTGACGGTGTTCGCGCATCCCTTCGCCCGCAGCCGCGGCCGGATCGTCTCCGTCGAGACGCTCGTGCACTTGGCCGAGCATGGCCTGACCGGGGTCGAGGTCGACCATCCCAACCACGACGAGGAGACCCGGGTCCAGCTGCGTGGTCTCGCGCGCGAGCTCAACCTGGTGCCGACCGGGTCGAGCGACTACCACGGCACGAACAAGACGATCCCGATCGGTGCCGAGGCGACCCCGCCGGAGTCGCTCGAAGCGCTGGTCGAGAAGGCGTCCGGTGCGCGGATCGCGGTGGGCTGAGTGTCGTTCTTCGACGTGGGTGTGTTCGCCGAGGCCACGATCACGCTCGTGGTGATCATGGACCCGCCGGGCACGGTGCCGGTGTTCCTCAGTCTCGTCGGCCGCAAGTCGCCCGGCGCCCGTGCGCGCGCCGCCCGCCAGGCGGTGCTGGTGTCGCTGCTGGTCATCACGCTGTTCGCGGTCGCGGGCCAGGCGATCCTGGCCTACCTCGGTATCGGCATCCCCGCCTTGCAGGGCGCGGGCGGGCTGCTCCTGCTGCTCATCGCGCTGGACCTGCTGACCGGCAAGGGCGGGACCGAACCGGAGGCGGTCGAGGACGTCAACGTCGCGCTGGTCCCGCTCGGCACCCCGCTGCTGGCCGGGCCGGGTGCGATCGCCGCGACGATCGTGTTCGTGCGTCAAGCCCACGGGCATCTCGGCGCCTATGTCGCGCTCGCACTCGCGATCATCGTTACGCACGTGGTGATCTACGTGTTCATGCGGTATTCGGGCCTGGTGATCCGGCTGATCAGGGAGAGCGGCATCCTGCTGCTGGCGAAGATCGCCGGTCTGCTGCTCGCCGCGATCGCGGTCCAGCTCATCGCCAACTCCGTGCGCGGATTCATCGGCGGCGCCTGAGTACGGTTGGGGGCGTGGTGGAACAACTGGGGTTCGAGTTCGCGGTGCAGCCGCGGCGCCTGACCAAGGTCAGCCCGGCGCGGCTGGCCAACTTCGCCGACTGCCCGCGGCGCTACCGGTTGACGTACCTGGACCGGCCGACGCCCACGCGCACCGGCCCGTGGGCGCACAGCACGCTGGGTGCGGTGGTGCACAACGCCTTGCGCGCGCTGTTCGAGCTGCCGCCCGAGCGCCGTACGCCGGTCCGCGCCGCGCAACTACTGAGCGAACACTGGCAGGACGCCGGGTTCGCCGACGCCGAGCAGGCCGCCGTGTACCGGGACAGGGCGAAGACGTGGGTCATGGAGTACGTCGAGCACAACGACGTTTCGCAGACGCCGATCGGGCTGGAGCGCTGGGTATCCGCGCCGGTCAATCCCGAGCCGGGCCGCCCGCCGACGATGATCATCGAAGGCAGGGCGGACCGGATCGACGAGCGCGGGGACGAACTCGTCGTGGTCGACTACAAGACCGGCCGCCGGGCGCCTGACGAGTACGAGGCGCGCAGCTCGCAAGCGCTCGCCATGTATGCGGTCGCGTCGGCCCGCACGTTGCGAAAGCCGTGTCACCGCGTCGAACTGCACCATCTGCCGACCGGCACGGTCGCGGCGGCGGAGCACACCGACGAAAGCCTGCGCCGCCACCTCGCCCGCGCGGAGGAGACGGCCGAGGATCTGCGGCTCGCGACGGATACGCTGACCGCCGGAGGAGATGGCGACGTCCTGTTTCCGGCCAGCCCCGGCACGCGCTGCGCGTGGTGCGACTTCCGGCCCAGCTGCGCGGACGGGCAGGCAGCCGGGCCGCCGGCGAAATCCTGGGAGCTACTGGCACCGTGAGCACGGAGGAACTGCGGGTCCCCGCCGCCGAGGAGTTCCGTCGGCGCGGGCGGCGGTGGCGCGGGCTGACCGGCTCGCTCGCCGCGGGTCTCGCGGGGCTGGCCGTGCTCGTGCTGGGCGCGGGCCTGGTGTGCCTGCTGTTCGGCGTGCCGGGGCCCGGCGCCGCGATGCTGATCGGGCATCCCGTCGCCGCGGTGATCGCTCTGGTGGCGCAGCGTTTCGTCGACCGGCGCGACGGACCGGTCGCAGCTCTCGCGGCGGCGGTCGTCGTGGTCGATCTACTGGCGGCGCTGTCGCTGATGTGGTGGTTCTGAGGCGTCGCGAAAGCCGGACTCACCTGCGGCGAGTTCCGACTCGCGCGTTATGCCGCGGCGGAGTTGTTGGCCGGGGCGGTGGTGAGCGGCGCGCCGGCCGTCGAAGCGGGTACCTCGGAGGGCGCGACGAAGGTGCTGCCGTTGGGACCGGCCTGCACGGCCTTGTGCAACGCGCTCTTGTCGAGCAGTTGCGGCCACGAGTAGAACCAGTCGGTCCAGCCGTCGCCGTTCGTACCGGCCAGCGGGCTGTTGGTGATCGTCACCGGGTCACCGGGCAGCTCTTCCTGGTAGTACGTCTGCGCCGCCTGAGGCGGCATGTTGACGCAGCCGTGGCTGACGTCGCTGCTGCCCTGCTGACCCACCGACCAGTAGGCGTCGTGCAGGAAGTCCCCGCTCCAGGTGAACCGCACCGACCACGGCACCTGCAGGTCGTAGTAACCGGGCTGGCCCGGCGCGATGTCGGAGGGCTTCATCTCCTCCGGATTCGCCTTGTCGATCGTCAGATACGTGCCGTCCGGCGTGTCGTGCCCGCGCTTTCCGGTGCTGATGGGCCAGTCGTACTGCAACTGCCCGTTGCGATAGACCTGCATGTGGTGGGTGGTGGTGCTGGCGGTCACGATGAGGGAGTCGCCGATCAGGAACGTCTGGGTGAGGTCGGCGGTGCCGTACATGCCCGGCGCGCCCTGCACGCCGTCGAGCAGTCCCGTGAAGCTGACGGTGGTGTGCGCGGGCCAGTAGTCCCGCGGCCGGAAGTCCACATGCTCGTCGTCCAGCCACCACCAGGCGCCGACCACCGGCTGCGAGCTCGTGACGTGCAGGGCCTGCTCCACCGCCGCCTTGTTCGTGATCGCGTGGCTGAAGGTGAGCTCGATCGGCATGCCCACCCCGTAGGTGTCGTGATCGCCTTCGAAGATGTGTGTCCGGAACGTCTTCGACGGGGTGAGTGTGGTGAAGCTGCTCGTCACCGTCGTCGCCTGGCCGGCGGGGTTCACGCCGGTCGCGGTCACCGTGTATGTCTGCGCCACGTTCAGCGTCCCCGTGCTACGCCAGGTGGATCGCTGCGTGTCGAAACTGCCCATGACCTGGTCGCCCTGGCTGTGCACGCTCACGTCACGCACCTGGCCGCCGGTGGCGGTGACCACGATCGGCGCGTCGGTGGCCACGTTCTGGCTCGAATTCGCCGGACTGATCGCCAGCCGCACCGCCGGAATCGCCGGTTTCGCCGGGCCCGCGGCCGAATTCGGTTGGCTCGCTGAGCATCCGGCCACCGCTACCGCCGCCACCACCATCACCACGATGGCCAGCAGCCGTCCGCGCATCTCGTGTGCCTCCCCCACCGTAGCCCTCCCGTGCAATCCGTGAGACTTCCGAAGATACCGCTAATCAGAGCCAGGAGCGCCACGCCGGCAGCAGGATGTCCAGCAGTGCCTTGGGGTTTTCGGTGTTGGGCGAGTGCGCGGCGTTCGGCACGATCGCGAACGGCGCGTCGAGGCGCTCGGCCATGTCCTGCTGCGAAGCCACGCTCCACGCGTCGTCACCCTCGCCCGCCACGACCAGTGACGGCACCGAGCCCAGCGCTTCGGCGAGGGAAGCGACGAGGTCCGGTTCGAAACGCAGCCCGTCCGCCATCCCGAGCAGCCCGGCAGGGGCCGAGGAGACGAAGCGGCGCCGCAGAAACTCCTTGAGCTCGACCGGAAGCCGCACCCACGACGGGAACTGCTCGTACATCCGCTCACGCATCCGGTACGCGGCCGCAATCCCCTTTTCGCGCAGCAAGGGCTCGCCAACGCTGAGCGCGACCCGCCGGGGCCCGTCCGGCAATGCCGAAGGACCACTGTCCATCAGCGTCAACCCGGCGATCTCCGCACCGGCGAGCACCGCGGCTCGCGCGACGAGCCCGCCGTAGGAATGCCCGAGCAGCAGCACCGGTTTTCCGCCCGCCACAAGGTGCCCCACCAGCCCGGCGAGGACCTGGCCCAGCGCTTCGGGCAGGTAGGATCGCTCGTCTTCCGGCCCCGGCGACTCGAACTGGCCCGGCAGGTCGATCGCGATCGCGCGGAAACCGTCCGCCGCGATTTCGTCCAGCATGGGCGAAAAGTCCTCTTTGGACCCGGTGTAACCAGGCACCAGCAGCACGGTGGCCTTACCGGTTTCCCTGGTGCGCAAGGCCGCTATCGGCCCTTCCGAGCCGGGTAGCTCGACTCGCTCGGCGCCGTGCGGCGTGAGCTGGCCGCTCACCTCAGCGCGGCCAGCGTCGAACCGCGCTGCTCCACCAGCACCGGGCCGGCCGCGGTCAGGCGCACCGGCCCGGCGTAGCCGTGGCGGTCGACGCCGATCGTGCGGATCGTCGCACCGTTCTGCTCGTTCAGCACAGCCAGACCGCCCTGGATCGGGACCACGAGCTGGTGGTCGAACACGATGCCGGGCCCGAGCGCGGAGGTGAGTGTCCACAGCGGAGTGAGCGTGTCCCGCGAGAAGGCCATCAGCCTGGAACCGGTGAACCAGTACACATTGGACGCTGTCGAGGAGGTTGCGGGGACGCCACCGGCCGGATCGTGGGCGAGGTCGGACGCCGGCAGGTCGAGCGGGTAGGTCGCGACCTGCATGCCGTCGGCGCCGTACAGCACGAGTTCGCGCTGATCGGGCATCGCGACCGCGACGTAGTCACCGGACATCGCGACCATGCGCGCGTCATGGCCGGGGAGGATCGCGCTGAAGGACACCTGCGGCTGGTCGGCGTCCTTGGGCGCCGCGCGGAAGACGGTGATCCGGTCGCCGGGGTCGCCGGGGCAGCGTTCGATCACCCCGACCCGGCTCGAGGCCGCCGCGATGGAGCCGTAGGTGCAGCCCACGCGCGGCTGCTTGTCCGGGTTGACCAGCACGGGCACCTTGCCGTACTGGTCGGTCTCGACGAGGTCGTCTCGCCAGGTGTCCAGAAACGTGGGGCCGAACGCGGTGACGTACGTGCCGTCGGTGACCAGCCTGGTGCCGAGTTGCGCGCTGCCGGTGCGCTGCGCCATCCGGTGACCGGTGGACGGGTCGAGCCCGATGACGTCGCTGCAGGCGCTCTCGTTGTTGACGCCGCCCTTGCGGTACACGGCGACCGCGCGGGACCACGCCTCGGCGGCGGTGCACAGCCGCAGGTCACGCGCGTAGCGCCACCGAACCTGGCCGGTGAGCGGGTCTCGGCCGTCGAGTTCGCCACCGTTCGCCGTGACGACCGCGTTGCCGGCGGCGATCGGCACCGGGGCGGCATCCGATTCGGCCTGCCAGAGCTCGCTGAGCTGCGCGGGAACCGCCGGCGGAGTCACCGGCAGCGCGGGCGCGGGGGAGGCGGTCTCCGAAATCGTGGCCCGGCTTTCGCTGCCCGCCCACACGATGGTCCCCGTGACGAGCGCGACCACGGCGATCACGGCGGCGATCACCCTGTCCCGCCGCCGGCTCCACGGCGAAGGCCGGTCCGCGTGGGTATGCCGCCGGGGCGGCCCTTTCGGCACCTCGGACGCGCCCGCGAGCACGTCCTCGACGCCGATGATCACCGTGGTCTCGGAGTCCTCGAGCGGGCGGCGATGGCGGCCGCGGGGCGACGAGCCGGCCCTGGGCTTGTCCTGCTCCGGCGGCTCGGGTTCGGTTCCGGTTTGCCCGCCGGCGGCCTCGACCTGCTCCTCGCTGGCTTCCCCCTGCTCGGCGGCGGTTTCCGAGGGCTCGCTCACCTGCTGCTTCTCCCGTTCTCCGGTGCGCTGGTGCTCAGTCTGCCGAAGTGGGTGTGTCGGTCGCGTTTACCGTCCCGGAACGGCGGCGACGGCGGCGCCGGGCCGGGCGCTCGGGATTCTCCGCCGTCTCGCGTTCGGCGGCCGGTGCGGTCTCGCCACTACGGGTGCGGCGGCGACGCGGGCGGTCTTCCTCGGCCGTCTCGTTGGCGGAGTCCACCTTCTCGGTGCCTTCGCCGGCGCCGCCACCCCGGGTGCGGCGGCGGTCGCGCTTGCGCGGCGTCGAGGCGCCTGAACGGCGGCGGCCGCCGTTCAGCTTCTCTTCGGGCTCGGCGGACAGCCCCGCCCGGGTGCGCTTGCCCAGCGGCAGCCGCCCGGTCGCGTCCTCCGGGATGTCCAGGTCGCTGAACAGGTGCTTCGAGGTCGAATACGTCTCGACGGGCTCCGGGATTTCGAGGTTCAGCGCGTCGGAGATGACCTTCCAGCGCGTTTCCTCGTCCCAGTCGACCAGCGTGATCGCGACCCCGGTCTTGCCGGCGCGGCCGGTGCGGCCGATGCGGTGCACGTACGTCTTCTCGTCGTCGGGCGTCTGGTAGTTGATCACGTGCGTGACGTCCTCGACGTCGATGCCGCGGGCCGCGACGTCGGTGGCGACCAGCACATCGATCTTGCCCGAGCGGAACGCCCGCAGCGCCTGCTCACGCGCACCCTGCCCCAGGTCCCCGTGCACGGCGGCGACGGCGAACCCGCGCTCGGCCAGATCGTCGGCGACCTTCTGCGCGGTGCGCTTGGTGCGGGTGAACACCATGGTCAGGCCGCGGTCGCGGGCCTGCAGCACGCGCGCGATGAGTTCGGGCTTGTCGAGCGAGTGCGCCCGGTAGACGAACTGCGTGGTGCGCTCGTGCACCGCGCCCGCGTCGTTCTCCTCGGCGCGGATGTGCGTCGGGCGGTTCAGGAACGTGCGGGCAAGCGTGATGATCGGGCCCGGCATGGTCGCGGAGAACAGCATGGTCTGCCGCTCGTCGGGCACCATCGTCAGGATGCGCTCGATATCGGGCAGGAAGCCGAGGTCGAGCATCTCGTCGGCCTCGTCCAGCACCAGCGCGCGGACCTTGCCCAGCACCAGATGCCGTTGTTCGGCCAGGTCCAGCAGCCGGCCAGGGGTGCCGATCACCAGGTCGACGCCCTTGCGCAGCGCGTCGATCTGCTGTTCGTAGGGGCGCCCGCCGTAGATCGCGAGGGTGCGGACGCCGAGGTACCTGCCCGCGTCGGTGAGGTCGTGGGTGACCTGGAGGCACAGCTCGCGGGTCGGCACCACGACGAGCGCCTGCGGCGTGCCGTCACCGGGGGTGACCAGGCGTTGCAGCATCGGGACGCCGAAGCCGAGCGTCTTGCCCATCCCGGTGCGGGCCTGGCCGATGAGGTCTTCGCCGTCGAGCGCGAGCGGCAGCGTGAGCGCCTGGATGGCGAACGTCCGCTCGATCCCCGCCTCGCCCAGCGCGCGGACGATCTCCGGGCGTACGCCGAACTCGGCGAACGTGGGATTCTCCGGCTCGACGAGCGCACCGGCCTGCAGCGGGTGCGAGGGATCCGACGCCGGAAGGCCGCTCTCACTGTGCTCAAGAGCGACCGGGTCGGTTTCTGTTCGGTTGTCGGAAGTGCTTGCGGTCAGTGTGATCGCCTCTCTCGTACCAGCGCGCACTCACCTGGTTCGATCTCGGCACTCGACCGCGGGATTCGGATCGCGGGAATGCCGGGTAAAAAGGCGTGCACGCACACTGTGTTGTCGCGGGCCGCAGGTGAACGCGGGCCCGATATCCACCCCATTGTCGGGGTGGAAGCTCGTCAATACCTCCTCATTGTACCGGGCGGCCCGCTGGCCTCGGACTTTCGGTCCGGCGTGTTCAGGTGGGATCGGTCTCTTCCGGGAGCAGATATAGGGTTCCTGTCGTGACTTCCGAGATCCGTGAGGGCGTCGTCGACCTGCTCGGCGTCATCGCCTACGGCGAGCTGTCGGCGTTCGACCGGATGGCTGAAGACGCCCGTGGCGCGCCCAGCCTGTCGGGCCGGGCGGCGCTCGCGTCGATGGCCGCCGCGGAGATCGGGCACTACGACCTGCTGTCGAAGTACCTGCGCGAGCGTGGCGTGACGGTCGAGCAGGCGATGGCGCCGTTCGTCGACCATATCGACGCGTGGCATGCCTCGACGGCGCCGAAGTCGTGGCTCGAGTCGCTGGTCAAGGCCTATGTCGGCGACGGGCTCGCCGCGGATCTCTACCGCGAGGTCGGCAGCTGGCTGGACGACGAGACCAGGGATCTGGTGACGACGGTGCTCGCGGACACCGGGCATTCGGCGTTCGCCGAGCGGGAGGTCGCCGCGGCGATCGAGGCGGACCCGAAGACGCGTGACCGGCTGGCCCTGTGGGGGCGGCGGTTGCTGGGGGAGGCGCTCACGCAGGCGCAGTACGTCGTGGCCGAGCGAGACGGGCTGGCCGAGCTGATCGTTTCCGGCTCAGGCGATCTGTCGGGAATCGCGGCGCTCTTCCGCCGGTTGCAGCAGGGGCACGCCAAGCGGATGCAGAAGCTCGGACTCAGCTAGCCTTGGTGCAGGTTCAGCGAACACAGACAGGCGGAGGTCATACGTGGAGGTCAAGATCGGCATCAAGGACACGCCGCGCGAGCTGGTGGTGTCCAGTGGCCAGTCTGCCGATGAGGTCGAGTCGCTGGTCGCCGACGCACTGAAGTCCGCCGACGGGCTGTTCCGCCTCACCGACGAGAAGGGGCGCAAGTTCATCGTCCCCTCCGACCGCATCGCCTACGTCGAGATCGCGCCGAGCGACGTGCGCAAGGTCGGCTTCGCGGTCGGCGCGTAATCCGGTCCACAAGCAGAAGGGACGCCCGTGCGGGCGTCCTTTCTCGCTATTCGGCCGGCGTCGTGGGCACGGTGAACGGCGGGGTGCTCGCTCCGAGGATCCGGTAGCGGCCCCACGGATCGGGATCGGACAGTTCGCCGCGCGCGGACCCGTCCGGCGTGTGGATCTCCGCCGCGCGCTTGCGGCCGCCGAGCAGCGCTTCGAGGTCGTCGTGCCGGGCGACGCGGCCGTACCAGTGGTAGCGGCCGTCGATCGGCTGGAAGTGCCCGCGCATCTCGACGTCGACGGCGAACTCCCGCTCGCCCACGACGAGCTTCGCCGGACCGGTGTAGCCGTCCTCTTCAGCCGGCATCGGACGCCTCCTCTTCCTTCGCGTGCAGCAGCACGACCTTGTTCGCCTCGAGCGGTTTGTCCGGGTCGATCGTGATGCCGTTCTGCCGCGCCAGGCCGTCGATCGCGGCCCAGATGATCTGCGTCAGGTACTCCACGACGGCGTCCCGGCTCATCGACCGGCGGTCGAGCCACCATTCACCGGTGTTCTGGACCATGCCGACGATCCCGTACGCCCACGGCTCGGCGGCGCCGGAGTCCATCCCGAACATGCGCATGTAGTCACCGAGCAGTGCGGTCAGCGCCGTCGCGATGAGTTCCTTGTCCTCGGCGACCACGTCGGAGTTCGCCGGGCGCTCGGTGAACGCGCCGCGCGCCAGCAGCCGGTAGAGGTTCGGGTGCTCCTCGATGACGCCGAAGAACGCGTCGAGCGCCTTCCGGATCCGGGGCACCGGCGCCAGCTGCGAGTTGATCGCGGGCACGAGCCGCGAGAACAGCAGTTCCGTCCCGCGTTGGCCGAGCGCGACGTACAGGTCGGCCTTGTCCTCGAAATGCCGGTACAGCACCGGTTTCGTGACCCCGGCGGCCACGGCCACGTTTTCCATCGCGAGGTCGGGTCCGTGCTCGTCGAGCGCCCTGAGCGCGGCCTCGACGAACTCCGCCCGCCTCGCCACCCGGTGCTTGCGCCACCGGTCCCGCCGCGCGTCGCCGGTCGCCGCCTCGTTCGCCTTGCCGCGCTTGACATGTTCCGCCACAGGAGCGATGCTACCAAAGGTAACTGTTACTACCGGTTACATGAACTTGGGAGGACGCGATGACGCGGACGCTCGACGAGCGCGAGAAGACCGCGGACCGGCTGCTGAAATCCTCGGCGAACAAGTTCTACGACCCCGAGGTCGACATCGACTGGGACGCGCCGCTGGCCGAGGGCAAGGTCTACCAGCTCGAACACCGGTGCTCGCTGTACGGCACCGGCCTGTGGGCACAGCTGACCCCCGAGCAGCGGATCGAACTCGGCAAGCACGAAGTGGCCAGCGTCGCGAGCAACGGCATCTTCTTCGAGGTCCTGCTGATGCAGATGCTGCTCAAGGAGATCTACCGCGGTGACCCGACGACCCGGCACGTGCAGTACGCGCTGACCGAGATCGCCGACGAATGCCGCCATTCGACGATGTTCGCCCGCGCGGTCGAGCGGGTCGGCGCGCCGCCGTACGGGCCGATCAAGATCGTGCACCAGTTGGGCAAGGCGCTGCCGCTGATCGGCTACGGTCCGGCGCTCTACGGCTCGATCCTGGTCGCCGAGGAGGTCCTCGACCGCATCCAGCGCGAGAGCATGGCCGACGAGAACGTCCAGCCGCTGATCAGGATGGTCAACCGCATCCACGTGCTGGAGGAGGCACGGCACGTCACGTTCGCGCGTGAAGAGGTCACCCGCGGGATGGCCGGGATGTCCAAGGCGGAACTGGCCTACCAGCGGTGGCTGCTCGCCTCGGTGAGCTTCGCGATCACCCGCAGCCTCATCAACCCGCGCGTCTACGCCGCGGTCGGGCTGCCGCCGAGGCAGGCGTGGGAGACCGCGATGGCCAACCCGCACTTCCAGGAGACCATGCGCTGGGCCGGTGAGCGGATCATGGCCTTCCTCGATGAGGTCGGGCTTGTCGGCGCGCCGGGAATGCGCATGTGGCGCAAGTCGTTTCTGATAGACGGGCGGTATCGGTGATCGGTCGCAGGGGGACCGGTCGCCGGTTTCTCACCGCGGACGGTACGGCGCTGCACGTGGACGAATCGGGTCCCGCCGGGGCGCGGCTCACGGTGGCACTGGTGCACGCGTGGACGCAGGATCACACCGAGTGGGCGCCGATCCTGCCGTTGCTGCCGCCGGATGTCCGCGTGCTCCGCTACGACCACCGTGGACATGGCGGTTCGGCCGCGGCGCGGCCCGGCACGGCGACGATCCCGCAACTCGCCGACGATCTGGCCGAACTGCTGGCCGCCCGCGTACCGCACGGGCCGGTCGTGCTCGCCGGGCACTCGCTGGGCGGGATGACGGTGATGGCGCTGGCCGAACGGCATCCCGGCCTGGTTCGCGAGCGGGTCAGGGGCGTCGCGTTCATCGCGACGTCCTGCTCGGACATGGACCGGCTCACGCTCGGACTTTCCGGTGCCGCCGGCCGGGCCGCGATACGTGCCGACAAGGCGCTCGCGCGGACGCTTTCCCGCTACCGCAAGGAGTTCGTGCCGATCCCGGCGGTACTCGCGCGGCCGGCGACGAAGTGGATCGCGTTCGGGAAGAAGGCCGACCGGGCGGACGTGCGGGCGATGACGGCGCAGGTCCTGCGCGCGCACCCGAGCAGTATCGGCGGTTTCCGCGACTCGATCTCCCAGCACGACCGGCGCGCCGCGCTCGCGACGCTGGCGGGTAAGCCGAGTGTGGTCCTCGTCGGCGACCGCGACCGGATCACCCCGGTGCGGCACGCGAAGGTCATCGCGGAGGAGCTGCCGGGCGCTAAGTTCGTGCTGTTCCCCGGCGCGGGCCATGAACTGACCTACGAACGCACGCGCGGGGTCGCGGCGCGGCTGAGCGAGTTGTGTGCCGTCACCGAGCCCCGGATCCGGTCGGCTTCGGCAAGCTGAACCTGCTCGCCCCGGCGTAGCACGTCGATGATCAGCGTCAGCTCGCCCGACGAGTAACGGTCCAGCACCCGCCGCCCGGCCCGCGCGACCGGCGCGTAAACGCTTTCGAGCAGGTCGGCGGCGGACTCGGTGAGCGCGACGACGGCACGTCGCCGGTCGCTCGCGTCCGTGGTCCTGGTGAGATGCCCGGCGACGCTCGCCAGCTTCCCGGCGGACAGGCTGCCCGCCTGGTGGACCAGACCAATGATGCGCAGATCCGTGCGGTTGACCCGCAAGGCCTCCGCGGCTGCCTCGTCGACGGCGTCGGCGGCCGCCCCGAAATCGGCGGCTGCCCGCGCCCGGTGACGCTGACCGAGATCACCGACCCGGAGTTGCGGCGCGAGGTGATGTGCGCGTTTCCGCGGGAGGTCCCGCACGGGGTGCCGATGTTCGTCCGGATGGGCCTGGTCGCCGGGCCCGACCCCGCGCAGTTCGCGGCCGCCGCGGACAAGGTCGCGGTCTTCCGGATCGACACGGTCTGACTACTCGCCGCGGTTGACCTGCTGCTGGAGGGGGAAGCCCGCACCGATCCCGCGCCAGGCGAGCGTCGCGGTCAGTGCGACGGCCTCCTCCTGGCTCATCGTGCTGTGGTGCGTCAGCCAGAACCGGGCGCTCACCTGGCTCAGCCCGACGAGGCCGACCGCGAGCAGCCGCGCCTTCGCCTCGTCGAGACCGGCGTCGGCGGTGATCGTCTCCGTGATCGCGTCGACACTGGCCGACGTCGCCCTGTCCACCGAGTCCTGCACCGCCGGCTCACCGCGCAGATCGGATTCGAAGACCATCCGGAACGCACCGGCGTCATTGCTCACGAAGTCGAAGAACGCGCCGACGGCGGCCTGCACGCGCTGCTTGTTGTCGGTCGTGGAGTTCAGCGCGCCCTGCACCCGCCCGACGAGTTCGTCGACATGGCTCTCCAGCAGCGCGATGTACAGATCGAGCTTGCCGGGGAAGTGCTGGTACAGCACAGGCTTGGACACCCCGGCCTGCTCGGCGATCTCGTCCATCGCCGCCGCGTGATAGCCGTTCGCGGAGAACACGCGCTGCGCCGCCGTGAGCAGTTGCGCGCGCCGCTCCGTACGCGGCAGACGCACCCCGCGCTGCTGTGCGGGCGCCATGTCCGTCATGCTTTCCTCCCGGTTCAACCCGTTCGAGATTACCCGCCGGTACCGGATCGTGGGCGTTGTGGTGACGTGCCAGATCCCAGCTCGTGCGTGAGCGTCGACGCGGGAAATATCTTCGAAGTCGCGCGCGTCCTGCTTGACCAGGGAGTTCCCCTACGGCGCTACGGAAAGTAGCCGAACTCGCGACAAGTTCCGAGGTAATCCCATCCGCCCCAACCGGCGCAGTGCCGGCGAGCGCTCCGGGTAGCGCCAAATGCCTCCGCGCGCGACGCCGTGGCTCCAGCCGTACCGCCGGTACCGGCGAGTCGCCAAGGCCGGGCCTCCGGTTGCATGCTGGATTGATGACCGACACCGTTCCACAGACCGGGGACGCCACATCCGGCAGACGTTCACCGGTCACGCATGTGCCGCTTTCGAAGGCCTCGCTGCCCGCGCTCGACCCGAAGTTGCCTCCGTGGCCGGGCGGCCTCGAAACCGCCGGCGGCGTGACCCTCCATGTGCGCCGCACCCCTGGTTCCGCCGAGGCCACCGTCGTGTACGTGCACGGTCTCGGCGGGTCTTCGACCAACTGGACCGATCTGGCGATGTTGCTCTCGCCGTTCGCCAACGGCGTCTCGGTCGACCTGCCCGGGTTCGGGTTCTCCGAACCGGTGCGGGGTTTCCGGTTCGGCCTCGACGAGCACGCCGACGAGCTGGCCAAGTTCGTCGAGGGGCTCGGCGGCGGGCCGGTGCATCTGGTCGGCAACTCGATGGGCGGTGCGGTCGCGCTGCTGCTCGCGGCCCGGCGGCCGGACCTGGTGCGCACGCTCACCGTGATCTCGCCCGCGATGCCGGACCGCAGGCCCGATCCGCGGCGGTTGTCGGACCCGCTGATGGCGCTGGCGATGCTGCCGTTGATCGGCCGCGGGGTCCGTCGCCGCCTGGCCGGGCTGACCCCGCGGGAACGGGCGGCGCAGGTCATCAAGCTGTGCTTCGCCGACCCGGACTCGTTCCCCGAGCACCGGCTCGACGAGCTGGCCGAGGAGCACTCCGCCCGCGCCAGGCTCAGGTGGGCGAACGCGGCGATGACGGCGAGCACGTTCGGCATCTTCCGCGCATGGTTCGCCCGCGGCGCTTCGTCGCTGTGGTCGGTTGCACCCCGCGTGAGCATGCCCTCGCTCGTCGTATGGGGCACGCAGGACAGGGTGATCTCCGTACGGCACGCGAGCCGGACGGCGAACGCACTGCGGCGAGGCCGGCTGCTGGTCCTGCCGCGGACGGGCCATGTCGCCCAAATGGAGCGACCCGCCACCGTGGCGAAAGCGATTTTGGGTATGTGGGAGCGAGTGGACGGGAACGCCTGGTAGGCCGCCCGGGTGAGAAAAATCCGTTCTGTGCCCGGGTGGTCGCGGTGCGCTGTAGAGGCCGCGTGTGGCACGCTTGTCCGTGTGAACCGGGTGTCGAGCGGCGCGCAGAACGAGAGGCAGAGGGTTTCGGCACGCCGTTCGCAGGGGCTCCCGGGTGATCGTTACGAGCGGGGCCGCAAGCGGACTTCCGGCGAACCGTTGAGCGCTTCGTGGCGCCCGTCGCCAGGTCAGCTCGAGCAGACGCCCGAGCAGGCGCGGAAGTCCCGCCGGGAGCGCAACCGGCTTCGCCAGGTCACGAAGGCCTACGGCTGGCGCGTGTACGCGTTGCCGATCCTGGTGGTCATCACGGCGCTCGTGGTCTTCAACACCGCGCGGGAACCGGCGCAGGACGTGCCGGGTTCCGTCGGCACGGACAGCAACGGCCTCACCGCGGGCAGTCAGGTGAGCGAGCAACCCGCGCTGCCGCCGAACCTGAACGTGCCGACGGCGCCGCTGCCGCCGGGCGGCGCGTTCACGCAGGCAGGCAAGGGCACCTGGCATGTCGTCCCGCTGGCGGAGGACGGCACGAGCGGCAAGCGAGCCGGGACGACAGGGCGGCTGTACCGCTACACCATCGAGGTCGAGGACGGCATCGATCCGTCGAGCTACGCGGGCGACGACTCGTTCGCGCGCACGGCCGAGGCCACGTTGTCCGACACCCGCAGCTGGATCGGCACCGGCAAGGTGAGCCTGCAGCGGGTCGACGCGCGCGACCCGGATCCGGACTTCCGGGTGCGCCTGACCAGCCCGGACACCGCGACGCGCGCCGACCTGTGCGGGTTCGGCATCCCGTTCCCGACCTCGTGCTACATCCGCGGCTTCCACCACAGCGTGATCATCAATCTGGCGCGCTGGGTGCGCGGGGCGCTCGCCTTCGGCGCGGACATGGGCACGTACCGCCAGTACGCGATCAACCACGAGGTCGGCCACGCGCTCGGCAAGAGTCACGTCGGCTGCCAGCAGGACGGTGCGCTGGCCCCGGTGATGATGCAGCAGACGTTCGGGGTGAGCAACGACTACGTGGCCCAGTTGAACAAGGTGGACATCTACAACTCGAAGGCGGTCCCGACCGACGGGAAGGTCTGCAAACCGAACGCGTGGCCGGTGCTCGACCTGGGCGACAGCGCGCCGCCGGGGTAGCCAGGGGAAGGTGACCACTATCTGGGAAGACGTGGCCTCCGCGTCGTGTTGTGGATACTGGGAGACGCGACCACGCGATCCGCGCGATTTGGAGGACCGATGTCAGGCACGCTGCCGCCGCTCGTCGAGCCGGCCGCCGAGCTCACCAAGGAAGAGGTGGCCCGGTTCAGCCGGCACCTGATCATCCCGGATGTCGGGATGGACGGGCAGAAGCGGCTCAAGAACGCCAAAGTGCTGGTCATCGGTGCCGGCGGCCTCGGCAGCCCCGCGTTGCTGTACCTGGCCGCGGCCGGGATCGGCACGCTCGGTGTCATCGACTTCGACGTCGTGGACGAGTCGAACCTGCAGCGGCAGATCATCCACGGTCAGTCGGACGTGGGCAAGCCGAAGGCGGTGTCGGCCAAGGAGTCGATCGCCGAGGTCAACCCGTTCGTCGACGTCATCCTGCACAACGAGCAGCTGACCAACGAGAACGCGCTCGACGTCTTCCGCGGTTACGACCTGATCCTGGACGGCACGGACAACTTCGCCACCCGGTACCTGGTCAACGACGCCGCGGTGCTTTTGGACAAGCCGTACGTCTGGGGCTCCATCTTCCGTTTCGAGGGCCAGGTGAGCGTGTTCTGGGAGAACGCGCCGAACGGCCAGGGCCTCAACTACCGCGACCTCTACCCGGAGGCGCCGCCGCCGGGCATGGTGCCGTCGTGCGCCGAGGGCGGCGTGCTGGGCGTGCTGTGCGCGTCCATCGGGTCGATCATGGTCACCGAGGCGGTCAAGCTCATCACCGGGATCGGTGAGCCGCTGCTCGGCCGCCTGATCAGCTACGACGCGCTGGAGATGAAGTACCGCGAGGTCAAGATCCGCAAGGACCCGCTGACGCCGAAGATCACCGAGCTGATCGACTACGAGGCGTTCTGCGGTGTGGTCTCCGACGAGGCGCAGCAGGCCGCGTCGGGCAGCACCATCACCCCGGCGGAGCTGAAGGCGAAGTTCGACTCGGGCGAGGAGTTCGAACTGATCGACGTTCGCGAGCCGCACGAGTACGAGATCGTGAACATCAAGGGCGCCAAGCTGATCCCGAAGGACCGGATCCTCTCCGGTGAGGCGCTCTCGGAACTGCCGCAGGACAAGCCGATCGTGCTGCACTGCAAGTCGGGCGCCCGCTCGGCGGAGGCACTCGCCGCGCTGCACCGCGCGGGCTTCAAGGACGCGACGCATCTCGGCGGTGGCGTCCTGGCCTGGGCGAAGCAGATCGACCAGAGCCTGCCGGTGTACTGAGTCAGCGGAACGTGTTCTGCCAGAAGGCGGTGAGCGTGTCGCCGCCTTCTGGCAGCCAGATGCCGCAGCAGATCAGCGCGACGACGAGGACACCGGCGGTGATCCGGACCGGCAGGTTCGTGGTGAGCGCGCCGGCGATGAGCAGGAACGGCAGGCTCAGGAAGACGACGCTGCCGAGCCCCAGGTCACCGAAGTGCAGCCCGGCGAGCACGCCCGGCATGAGGATCCCGCCCAGCACACCGGGCATCGTGATGAGAGCCGCCCAAAGCAGGCGCCGGGGCGCCCGCGCGGACAGCGTGCTCGCGTCCGGCGTGAGGCAGCCGATCACGTAGACCAGGCCGAACATCGCGAGCACCGCGGGCAGCGTCAGCACCGGCGCGTGCACGAACGCCGCGACGACGAAGAGCCACGAAGCCCCGGCCGCGACGATCATGCCGGCCACCCAGATGGCGGCCAGTTGGACGGCGATGATCCGCATGAGCCGGAACCCTGCCATCCCGGTGGCCTCCGCACGTGCCGTTTGGCCGAGAAATGGCGGTAATCTCGCCGCGTGCCGTCCCGTTCCCCCGTGCCGCAGCGCGTGCTGAACGCGTTCGGTGCACAGGGAGTACCTGAGCGGATACCGGGCGGTCCCGCCTGGCGGTGCGGCAGGTTGGTGTTCAAACCAGTCACGGACAAGGCACGCACAGTCTGGCTGGCGAACGTGCTCGGCCGCCTCGTCGTGCCCGATCTGCGGATCGCGCGGCCGGTACGCGCGACCGACGGGCGCTGGATCGTCGGGGGCTGGGCGGCCGGCCGGTACCTCGAAGGGCAGCGCGAGCACCGGCATGACGAGACGATGCTCGCCGCGCTGAAACTCGCGCAGGCCACCGCGAAGCTCCCGCGTCCGGACTTCTTCAGCCGCCGCCAGGGCACCGACGCGCTGGCCGACCGGATCGCCTGGGGCGAGGCCGACGTGCCGGTCGAGGAACGCAAGGGCGGGCGCTGGTTCGAAGTCCTCGCGGTGGCGCGAAGACCCGTGCGGCTGCCGGACCAGGTCGTTCCCGGTGACCTGTTCGGTGCCGTCCTGTTCGACGGACCGTCCCCACCCGGGATCGTCGACTTCGAGCCCTACTACCGGCCCGCCGAATGGGGTGCCGCCGTCGTCGCGGTGGACGCCGTCGCCTGGGGCGGCGCCGATCTCGAGTTCTTGAGACGCTGGTCACATCTGCCCGAGTGGTCACAGCTTCTGTTGCGTGCCTTGCTGTTCCGGCTCGCGGGCAATGCGCTCGACCCCCGCGCCACGGCTTCCTCGCTCGACGGGCTGCGCGCCGCCGCCGCTTGGGTGAGCGAACTGCTGTGAGCAGCGGGTTCTCACCGCCACCCGCGCCCAGTTGGCGAGCAATGTCAAACGCCTGAAACATTCAAGCGTTTTCGGGTAACACGCCTTCCTTACCGTCGAAAGTCGTCGAGGTGAGGAGGTGCGCGTGACGCTGACCGTGGATCAGCGGGTGAACACGGCCACCCATTGCCCCTACTGCGCCCTGCAGTGCGGGATGACCGTGTCGGGCACCGCTGTCGCGCCGCGCGAGTTTCCCGCGAACGGCGGTGGGCTGTGCCAGAAGGGCTGGACTTCGGGCGCGTTGCTCACCTCGCCCGCGCGCCTGACCAGCCCGCTCATCCGGGTCGACGACAGGCTGGTGCCGGCCGGCTGGGACGACGCGCTCGATCTGATCGCGCGCCGGCTCACCGAAATCCAGGCGCGGTACGGAAAGGACGCGGCCGCGCTGTTCGGCGGCGGTGGGCTGACCAACGAGAAGTCCTATCTGCTCGGCAAGTTCGCCCGGATCGCCCTCGGCACCTCGCAGGTCGACTACAACGGCCGGTTCTGCATGTCCTCGGCCGCCGCCGCGGGGATCAAGGCGTTCGGGCTCGATCGCGGTCTGCCGTTCCCGCTCACCGACCTCGCGGGCGCGGACGCGGTCCTGCTCGTCGGCGCGAACCCGGCCGAGACGATGCCGCCGTTCATGCAGCACCTGCGCCCCGTTCCGGATCTGATCGTGGTGGACCCGCGCCGCACGCCCACCGCCGAGCAGGCCAACCTGCACCTCGCGCCCTCGCCGGGCACCGATCTCGCGCTGGCACTGGGCATCCTGCACGCGGCGGTCGCCGACGGGCACGTCGACTGGTCCTATGTGGATGAACGGACTCGCGGGTTCGACGCGGTGTGGCGGATCGTGGCGCGGTGGTGGCCTGAGCGGGCCGAGCGCGTGACCGGCGTCGCCGCCGCCGACCAGCGTCGCGCGGCCGAATGGCTGGCGAACGCCCGCAACGCCTACATCCTGACCGCGCGCGGGACCGAACAGCACGCGAGCGGCTCCGACACCGTCAACGCGTGGATCAACCTCGCGCTGGCACTGGGACTGCCCGGCCGCGCGGGCTCGGGTTACGGCTGCCTGACCGGCCAGGGCAACGGCCAGGGCGGGCGCGAGCACGGGCAGAAGGCGGACCAGTTGCCCGGCTACCGCAGGATCGACGATCCGGCCGCACGCGAGCATGTGGCGGAGGTGTGGGGTGTGCCGGCTGATTCGTTGCCCGGACCGGGGCGGTCCGCGTATGAACTGCTCGACGCGCTGGGCACCGAGACCGGCCCGAAGGCGCTGATGGTGTTCGGCAGCAACGTGGTCGTCTCCGCGCCGCGCTCGGCGCATGTCGCGAAGCGGCTGTCTTCTTTGGACTTTCTCGTGGTGTCCGATCTCGTCCTGTCGGAGACCGCCGCGCTCGCCGACGTCGTGCTGCCGATCACGCAGTGGGCCGAGGAGAGCGGCACGATGACGAACCTCGAAGGCCGGGTTCTGTTGCGGCAGCGGGCGATCGAGCCCCCGGAAGGTGTGCGGACCGATCTCGAAGTCCTCAACGGACTCGCCACCCGGCTCGGGCAGCCGGCCGGGCGTTTCCCCGTCGAGGCCGAAGCGGTGTTCACCGAGCTCGGCGAGGCCTCGAGGGGCGGCGTCGCCGACTATTCCGGGATCACCTACGAGCGGCTGCGCGCGGGCGAAGCCCTGTACTGGCCGGTTCGCGGTGCGGGGCACGAAGGCACTCCGCGGATGTTCCTCGACCGGTTCGCGCATCCGGACGGGCGCGCGCGGTTCGTCCCGGTCGAGCACCGTGGCCCCGCCGAGCCCGTCGATGACGAGTTTCCCTTGCAGCTCACGACGGGCCGCGTGTTGCAGCACTACCAGTCCGGGGCACAGACCCGGCTGGTCGCGGAACTGACCGAAACCGTCCCGGAGGTCTACGTCGAGGTGTATCCCGACACGGCGGCACGGTTCGGGCTCAGCGACGGAGAATGGGCGCGGCTCTCCTCGCGGCGCGGTGAGATGACCGCGCGCGTGCGGTGCGTCTCCTCGATGCGGGCGGATCTGGTGTTCCTGCCCTTCCACTTCGCGGGCGCCCAGCGGGCGAACCTGCTGACCAACCCCGCGCTGGACCCGTCCAGCCGGATGCCCGAGTTCAAGGTCTGTGCGGTCGCACTGGGGAAGGTGCCCGCATGAGCCCGCGCAAGGTGGTCGTGCTCGGCTACGGCATGGCCGGGGCCAGGCTGGCGGACGAGATCCGCCGTCGTGACCCGGACGGAAGCCGGGTCGCGCTGACGGTCGTCGGCGAGGAATCCGAGCACGCCTACAACCGGGTGCTGCTGTCGGCGGTCGTCGCCGGGACGATGCAGCCGGATCTGGTGCTGCTGCACGAGCCCGCCTGGGCGGAGGAGCATCACGTCGATCTCCGGACCGGGGTTGCCGCGGTGGACATCGACCGCGAGCGCCGGGTGGTCACGCTGTCCGACGAGTCCGAAGTGGACTATGACGCGCTCGTGCTCGCGCTGGGCAGCAAGCCCTGGCTCCCGCCGGTCGAGGGGCTTGCCCGCGAGGACGGCACGCCCGCGCCCGGGGTGGTGGCCTTCCGCACGCTCGAAGACTGCGAACGCATTCTCGCCGAGTCGAAGGTGGGCGCTCCCGTCGCCGTGCTCGGCGGCGGTCTGCTGGGGCTGGAAGCGGCGCGCGGCCTGGCGGGGCGCGGAAACCTCGTCACCGTCGTGCATCCGGCCGGGCATGTGATGGAGCGGCAACTCGACGCCGGGGGCGGTCACGTGCTCACGCGGCTGCTCGCCACGCACGGGATCGATTTCCGCCTCAACGCCGCCGCCGCCCGGTACCTGCCCGGCAGCGGGCTCAAGCTCGACGACGGCAGCAAGGTCGCCGCCGATCTCGTCGTGGTTTCCGCGGGTGTCCGCGCGGAAACCGAACTGGCCCGGCGTGCCGGGCTGACCGTCGACCGCGGCATCGTGGTCGACGACACGTTACGCACGAGCGACGGGCGGATCTGCGCGCTCGGGGACTGTGCCCAGCATCCGGGCACCGTGTCCGGGCTCGTCGAACCCGCGTGGCAGCAGGCGGCTGTGCTCGCCGATCTGCTCACCGGCGCCCGCGTTTCCTCGCGCTACCAGGGAACCCGGGTGGTCACCAAGCTCAAGGCCCGCGGCATCGATCTCACCGCGCTCGGCGACGCGCACACCGACGTGCACGATCCGGACGCCGAAGTCCTGTCCCTGACCGACCCGACCGGCGGCCGTTACACGAAACTCGTGATCCGCGAAGACCGCGTCACCGGAGCGATCCTCCTCGGCGCCCCCGACGCGGCCGCCACCATCACCCAGCTCTACGACCGCGGGGTGCCCGTTCCCGCCGACCGTCTCGCCGTCCTGCTCGGCCGCGCACTGCCCTCGGGCACGCCGGCCGCGGCCGGCCCGGCCGACCTGCCCGCCTCCGCCGTGGTGTGCCGCTGCAACTCCGTGACGAAGGGGCGGCTCATCGAAGCCTTCCGCGCGGGGGCCACCGAAGTCACCGAACTCGCCTCGGTGACCAGGGCGACCACCGGCTGCGGCAGCTGCCGGGACACGGTGTGCGGCATCACCGACTGGCTCGCGACCACTTCCTGACAGGAGCCCGACAATGACCACTGCTGAGACCACTCACCACGGCAAACACTGGATCGAGCACTGGGACCCCGAGGACGAGGGGTTCTGGGCGGCGACCGGGAAGAAGATCGCGAACCGGAACCTGTGGTTCTCGATCCTCACCGAGCACATCGGGTTCTCCGTCTGGACCCTGATGTCGGTGCTGGTGCTGTTCATGGGTCCCGCCTACCATCTCTCGGCCGCCGACAAGTTCCTGCTGACCTCGATCGCGACGCTGGTCGGCGCCTGCGTCCGGATCCCGTACAACTTCGCGGTCGCCAGGTTCGGCGGTCGCAACTGGACGATCATCAGCGCCCTGCTGCTGCTGGTCCCGTCGATCGTGGCGGCGATCGTGATGCACCCGGGCACGCCGCTCGGGGTGTTCCTGGTCGTGTCCATCCTTTGTGGATTCGGCGGCGGGAACTTCGCCTCGTCGATGACGAACATCAACACGTTCTTCCCGGAGCGGGAGAAGGGCACGGCGCTCGGCCTCAACGCGGGCGGCGGTAACGTCGGCGTGGCCGTGATCCAGCTGGTCGGCCTGCTGATCATCGCGACCACCGGTACCTCGGCGCCACGGCTCATCCTCGCCATCTACATCCCGCTGATCGTCATCGCCGCGGCCTGTGCCTCGCTGTTCATGAACAACATCTCCTCGGTCCGCAACGACCGCAAGGGCATGCGCGAGGTGATGAAGGACGCCCACACCTGGGTGATGTCCTTCCTCTACATCGGCACGTTCGGCTCGTTCATCGGCTACAGCTTCGCGTTCGGACTGGTGCTGCAGAACCAGTTCGGCCGCACCCCGCTGCAGGCGGCCGCGGTGACCTTCCTCGGTCCGCTGGTCGGCTCGCTGTCGCGACCGGTCGGCGGCTGGCTCTCGGACAAGGTCGGTGGCGGCCGGATCACGTTCTGGAACTTCGTCGGCATGGCGGTGATGACCGTGCTGCTGATCGTCGCGTCGAACGTGGACTCCCTGGCGCTGTTCACCACCGCGTTCATCGTGCTGTTCGTGCTGACCGGGATCGGCAACGGCTCGACCTACAAGATGATCCCGGCGATCTTCCGGGCCAAGGCGAAGGCGGCGATCGTCGCGGGTGCCGACGAGGCGGCGGAGCTGCTGCGGGCGCGGAAGCTCTCCGGTGCGCTGATCGGCCTGGCCGGCGCGTTCGGTGCGTTCGGCGGCCTGCTGATCAACCTGGCCTTCCGGCAGTCCTTCCTCGCCACGAAGAGCGGGGTGGGGGCGTTCGTCGGCATCCTCGCCTTCTACGGCGTGTGCTTCGTCCTCACCTGGGTCGTCTACCTGCGCAAGTCGACCGCCCCGGTGACCGAGCGGGGCCTCGCGCTGGCCGGGTCCCAGGTTTGAGAAATACCGCTAGGAGGAACGAGAGATGACGCGGACGCTGGTCGTCGCGGGGCACGGGATGGTAGGCCACCGCCTGGTGGAGGCCGTGCGTGCCGAGGACACCGAGGGTGCCTGGCGGATCGTCGTGCTCGCCGAAGAGCCGCGGCCGGCCTACGACCGGGTCGCGCTCACATCCTATGTGGACGGATGGGACGCGCAGGCGCTCGACCTCGGCGAGCATGCCGGGGTCGAGGTGCACCTCGGTGATCCGGTGGTGAAGATCGACCGCACCGGGCGGACGGTGACGACCACGGGCGGGCGCACCGAGTCCTACGACGCGCTGGTGCTCGCGACCGGTTCGCGGCCGTTCGTCCCACCCGTGCCGGGACACGATCTGCCGGGCTGCTTCGTCTACCGGACGATCGAGGACCTGGACGCGATCCGCGCGGCCGTGGACAGCGCCAAGGCGCGCACGCGGGGGCGCGCGTCCGCGATGGTCGTCGGCGGCGGGCTGCTCGGCCTGGAGGCCGCGAAGGCCTTGCGGGACATGGGTCTTTCCCCGCACGTCGTCGAGATGGCACCGCGGCTGATGCCGATCCAGGTCGACGACGGCGGCGGGAGCCTGCTGCGCAAGCTCGTCACCGAGCTCGATCTGACCGTCCACACGGGAACGTCGGCGGAGCGGATCGAGCGGGACGGTGACCGGCTGTGCGCGGTGCTCACCAACGGAACCGAGCTGGACCTGGATCTCATCGTGTTCTCCGCCGGTGTGCGCCCGCGTGACGATCTGGCCCGCGAGGCCGGGCTCGACGTCGGTGAGCGTGGCGGTGTTCTCGTCGATGTTTCGTGCCGCACCAGCGACCCCGGCGTGTGGGCGATCGGGGAATGTGCCGCGCTCGAGGGCCGCTGCTACGGGCTCGTCGCGCCCGGTTATGCGATGGCGGAGATCGTCGCGGCTCAGCTTCTGGGCAAGGGCGGCGAGTTCCCCGGCGCCGACATGTCGACAAAGTTGAAGCTGATGGGCGTGGACGTGGCGAGTTTCGGCGACGCCCACGCCACCACGGAGGGCGCGCTCGAAGTCGTCCTCGCCGACGCGGTTTCCGGGTACTACAAGAAACTCGTGGTCTCCGGAGACGAGCCGCGAACGCTGCTGGGCGGCGTCCTGGTCGGTGACGCGAGCGCGTACAACATGCTGCGCCCGCTCGTCGGCAGGCCGCTCCCGGCGGATCCGGCGGCGATGGTCGCTCCCGAGGGCGCTTCGGGTGCGGTCGGCGTCGACGCGTTGCCCGACGAGGCGCAGATCTGCTCGTGCAACGCGGTCACCAAGGGGGCGATCACCGACGCCATCCGTACGCAGGGCTGTGCCAGCGTCGCCTCCGTCAAGGGCTTCACCAAGGCAGGCACCACCTGCGGTTCGTGTGTCCCGATGCTGTCGAAGCTGCTCGACGCGTGCGGGGTCGAGCAGTCCACGGCGGTGTGCGAGCACTTCGCCCACTCGCGGCGTGAGCTGTTCGAGATCGTCAAGGCCACCCGGATCACGACGTTCGGCGAGCTGATCGCCAAGCACGGCACCGGTTCGGGCTGCGCGATCTGCAAACCGGCGGTCGCCTCCATCCTCGCCACCGTCGGCACCACGCAGGGCGCCGGCGGGCACATCCTCGACGGCGAGCAGGCGAGCCTGCAGGACACCAACGACCACTTCCTGGCGAACATGCAGCGCAACGGCACCTACTCGGTCGTGCCGCGCGTGCCGGGCGGCGAGATCACGCCGGCGAAGCTGAAGGTGATCGCCGAGGTGGCCGAAGAGTTCGGGTTGTACACCAAGATCACCGGCGCGCAGCGGCTCGACATGTTCGGGGCGACGGTCGACCAGCTGCCACATATCTGGAAGCGGCTGGTGGACGCAGGCTTCGAATCCGGGCACGCCTACGGCAAGGCGCTGCGCACGGTGAAGTCGTGCGTCGGTTCGACCTGGTGCCGGTACGGCGTGCAGGACAGCGTCGGGATGGCCGTGGAGCTGGAGTTGCGCTATCGAGGCCTGCGCTCGCCGCACAAGCTCAAGTCCGGTGTGTCGGGATGTGCCCGGGAATGCGCCGAGGCGCGCAGCAAGGACTTCGGCGTCATCGCGACGGAGAAGGGCTGGAACCTCTACGTCGGCGGCAACGGCGGTACGCTCCCGCGGCACGCGCGGCTACTTGTGTCCGATGTGGACTCCGAATCGCTGATCCGCTACATCGACCGGTTCCTGATGTTCTACGTGCGGACGGCAGACCGGCTGCAGCGCACCGCCCCGTGGATCGAGGAGCTGGACGGCGGTCTTGATCACCTGCGTGACGTCATCGTGGACGACAAGCTGGGCATCTGCGAAGAGCTCGACGCCGCCATGGCCAAGCACGTGGAGAACTACGCCGACGAGTGGCGCGGCGTGCTCGAGGATCCGGACAAGCTGGCGCGGTTCACCTCGTTCGTGAACGCGCCCGGCACGCCGGATCCGACGATTTCGTTCGACGTGGAGCGGGAACAGAAGGTTCCCGTGCTGCTGGGCGTTCCGGAGGTGATGTCGCGATGACGGCGATGGAGACCCGCACGGTCGCGGTATGCGAAATGGCGAGGCTGATCCCGGGGCGCGGGGTCGCGGCGCTGCTGCCCGACGGCAGGCAGGTGGCGATCTTCCTGACCGCCGAAGGCGAGTGCTACGGGTTGTCCAACATAGACCCGTTCGCGCGCGCGGCGGTGCTCTCGCGTGGCCTGGTCGGGGAGGCAGGCGGCACGCCGTTCGTCGCCTCGCCGCTGCTCAAGCAGCGGTTCGACCTGCGCACCGGGGTATGCCTCGACGACGAGTCCGTGGCCATCCGCACGTACCCGGTGCAGGTCGTGGACGGTGTGGTGCACGTATCCCCATGACCGGGCCCGAGTCCATCCCGCCGCTCGCCGGGTTCGCCGTCGGTATCACCGCCGCCCGGCGCGCCGACGAACTCGGCGCGCTGCTGGTCCGCAAGGGGGCCATGGTCCGCTACGGGCCCGCGATCCGGATCGTGCCGCTCGCCGACGACACCGAGTTGCACGCGGCCACCACGGGCCTGCTCGACGATCCGGTCGACGTGGTGGTCGCGACCACCGGGATCGGGTTCCGCGGCTGGGTGGAGGCGGCGGAGGGCTGGGGGCTCGGTGAGCAGTTGCTGAACCAGCTGGACAAGGCCACGCTGCTCGCCCGCGGCCCCAAGGCGCGAGGTGCGATCCGCGCGGCCGGGTTGCGGGAGCAATACTCGCCGGTCTCGGAGAGCAACGCGGAGCTGCTGCAGCATCTGCTGGATTCCGGTGTGGACGGTCAGCGGGTCGCGGTGCAACTGCACGGCGAGCCCCTGCCGTACTTCGTGGACTCGCTGCGCGCGGCGGGTGCGAAGGTGATCGAGGTACCGGTGTACCGGTGGGTGGGTCCCGCCGATCCGGGCCCGCTCGACCGGCTGCTGGACGCGGTGCTGGACGGTTCGATCGACGCGATGCCCTTCACGAGCGCGCCCGCCGCGGCCAGCATGCTCGCGATGGCCAAGCGCACCAGCAGGCAGGCGGCACTGGTCAACGCGCTCACGCACCGGGTCGTCGTCGCGTGCGTCGGCCCGATCACGGCCGCGCCGCTGGCGGCGCTGGGGATTCCGACGGTGCAGCCCGAACGGGCGCGGATCGGGGCGCTGGCGCGGACGGTGGCGCAGTCGCTGGTGGAACGCTCGCCCCGGCTGTGCGCGGCCGGGCGGCAGATCGAACTGCGCGGTCAGGCTGCCATTGTGGACGGTCAGCTGTGCGAGGTCGCGCCCGCGCCGATGGCGGTGCTGCGGGCGCTCGCGCGCGAACCGGGGCGGGTGGTGTCGCGGCGGGAGCTGACGGCCGCGCTGCCTGGCGGCGGAGAGGAGCACGCGGTGGAGACGGCGATCGGGCGGCTGCGCACTTCGCTGGGCGAGGGGAGGCTCGTGCAGACGGTGGTCAAGCGCGGGTACCGGTTGGCGGTGGACCGGTGATCGTCCTCGCCGCCCACGGCACCCGTGATCCCGCCGGCGCCCGGGTGATCGAGGCACTCGCGGCGCGCGTCCAGGGCGAAACCGGAGTGCCGGTCCGCGTCGCGTACGCCGACGTCCGGCAGCCGGACGTGACGACGGTGCTCCGTTGCGTGCCTGAGCCCGCCGTGGTGATCCCCGCCTTCCTCTCCCCCGGCTATCACGTGTGCACCGACATCCCGGCGCAGATCGAGGCGAGCGGGCATCGCGACACCGTGCTCACCGCGGCTTTCGGACCCGCGCCGGAATTGATCGAGGCGGCGCGCGACCGGCTGCACCGGGCGGGTTACCGGCGCGGTGACGCTGTCGTCCTCGCCGCCGCCGGGTCCGGAGATCCGCGTGCGCTGGTGGAGGTCCGGTCGGCCGCGTCGGCGCTTTCCGCGGCTTTGCGCGTGCCCGTCCGGGTCGGTTACGCCGCCACGGCACGGCCTTCCGTGGCTGACGCGGTGGCGCTCGCCCGTGGCCGTGGCCGCCGGGTCGCGGTGGCCTCGTGGCTGCTCGCCCCCGGCCTGTTCCAGCGGCGGCTGGACGCCGCGGGAGCGGATGTGGTGGCCGAACCGCTCGGCGCGCATCCCGGGGTGGCGGACCTCGTCCTCACCCGGTACCGGCGGGCAGTACGCCTGGTCGCGGCTTGACCTTCACAGCTGGTTCGCAGGTTCCGCTTATCGGGCTCCCAGGCTCGTCGGCGAGAGTCGGGTTTGTCAGCAACCTTCCGCAGGGAGAACCCGATGACGTTCGACCCGGCGCGGCACGAGCCGGCCGCCGCCCAAGCTCCGACGGAACCGGCGGCGTCCACCGCCCACGCGCAGGGCGGGGCGGCGACAGCGACCGTACCCCCGGCGCCACTCGCCCCGCCTGCCAAGCGCCCGAAGACGCTGACCGTCGGCCTCGCCGGCCTTTTCGCGGCCGTCGCGCTCATCGTCGGCGGCAGTGTCGGCTTCATCATCGGCCACGTCACGGGCTCGTCGGACACCAGCCAGTTCGGGCCGCGAGATATGCCCGGTTACGGCCCCGGCGGCGGGATGGGTGGCTTCCCCGGCCAGGGCGACGGCGGCCAGTCCGGCTCGAACACCTGAGCCAGGGCAGTCAGCCGGACCGGCCCCACCGGCGGGACTTCGGCAGCGGTTTCGGGTAGCCCGCGCGGCTTGTGTTCAGCCCCAGGGAAACCAGGGACTCCGCGAGCCGGACCGCGGCGGCGACCCCATCGATGACCGGGATGCCCAGCTCCGCGCTGATCCGCCGGTCGAGGCCGGTCATCCCCGCGCAGCCCAGCACGAGCACGTCCGCGCCACGGTCGCGTACCCGCCGGGCCGCGGTGACCAGCGCCGAAGCGGTGCGCACCTCGTCGGTGAGTTCCAGCACGCCGAGTCCGGACCCGGCGACGCCGACGCAGTGCGAACCGACCCCGGCGGCGTGCAGGCTGTCCTCGATGAGCCCGCAGGTTCTGTCCAAAGTGGTCACCACACCGTAGCGGCGGCCCAGCAGGCAGGCCAGATGCGCGGCCGCGTCGGTGATGTCCACGACGGGTACGTCGAGCAACTCGCGCGCGCCCTCGCGGCCGTGCTCGCCGAAACCGGCCAGCACGACCGCGTCGAACTCGTCTTCGGTGGTGCGCAACAGATCCAGCACGGCGGCGGCGGACAGGAAGCTGTCCAGCCAGCCCTCCGCCGACTCCGGGCCCCACGACGGGGTGCGCGCGAGGATCTCGGTACCGGGACTCGCCGCCGCACGGGCCCCGGCCTCGATCTCCTTCGTCATGGTTTCCGTGGTGTTGCAGTTGGTGACCAGGATCTTCACGCGTGCTGCCTCTTGCCGACGGCGAAGTAGGCGGCGGCGGACACCGCGGTGCCGATGAACCACGAGTACGGCGCCGCGGGTTCGAAGAACGGCACGAGCGCGATCACCGCGGTGAGCGCGGCGGTCGGCACGAACACCCCGATCGCGCGCGGGTTGACCCCGCGGCGGTAGTGATACGGCGAACCGGGTTCGGGGTCGAACAGTCCGGCGATGTCCACCTTGCCGCGCTTGACCAGGTAGTAGTCGACGATCATGATCCCGAACAGCGGGCCGAGGAACGCGCCGAGCCCGCCGAGGAAGTAGTTCACCACGGCCGGGCTGGAGTAGAGCTTCCACGGCAGCACGCACAGCGCGAACACCGCGCTGATCAGGCCGCCGGTCCTGAAGTTGATCCGTTTCGGCCAGATGTTGGCCAGATCGTAGGCGGGGGAGACGAAGTTCGCGACGATGTTCACGCCCATCGTGGCGACGGCGAACATGAGCGCCCCGATGATGAGGATCGGCGTGCTGTGCACTTTGGACAGCAGCTCGGCCGGGTCGGTGATGGCCTCGCCGAACACCTGCATGCTGCCCGCGGTGACGATCACCGAGAGCAGTGCGAACGCGGTCGAGTTGATCGGCAGCCCCCAGAAGTTGCCGCGCCGCACAGTCTTCTGGTCCGGCGTGAACCGGGAGAAGTCGCAGAAGTTGAGCATCAGCGTGCCGTAGGTGGCGAGGATGAGGCCGGCGGCGCCGAACCACTGGCGGAACTGCTCTCCGGTGGAAAGCGCTTTCGGGCTCTCGGTGAACGAGATGCTCCAGTGCCCGGCGGCGAGGATCCAGATGGCGAGCGCGATCATCACGAGCCAGATCGCGGGGCCGCACCAGTCCTGGAACTTCCGGACCGATTCCATGCCGCGGGTCAGGATCAGCGCCTGGATCGCCCACAGGGCGACGAAACAGAGCCAGCCGAGTGCGTTGAGGCCGAGGAACCCGTGCTCGGTCCAGGATTTGAAGCCGGGATCGATGGCGAGCACGAGGACCGTGATCGCGACCGAGGCGAGGTAGGTCTGGATGCCGTACCAGAAGATCGCGATGACGGCGCGGATGAGCGCGGGCAGGTTCGCCCCGGCGGTGCCGAAGCTGATCCGCGCGACGACGGGGAACGGCGCGCCGGTCTTCTGGCCGACGCGGCCCATCAGGTTCATCCCGAGGTAGATGATCACGAACCCGAACAGCAGTGCGGTGAACACCTGCCAGGCCGAGAGCCCGAGCACGAACAGTCCGGCGGCGAACGTGTAGTTGCCGAGGTTGTGCACGTCCGACATCCAGAGCGCGAAGATGTCGTACACCTTCCATTTGCGCTCTTTGGCGGGCGCGAGATCCTCGTTGTACAAGCGGGAACCGGTGGCGGGCTCGGTTCCGGTCGCGGTCTCGACGGAGGTCACGATGGCACCTCCCGGTGCTTTGGTATCCCAAACTTGGTATCCCAAACTGTCGTACACTGGCGTCCTGGCGTCAAGGGAGAGGCGGGTTGCGTTCTTGTTAACGGGGAAGCCCCTGGCGGCGGTGCGGCAGCGAGTCGTGGACGAACTGCGCGAGCGGATCGTCACCGGCAAGCTCAAGCCGGGCGACCGGCTCGTCGAACGTGATCTCGCGGAGGGCCTGGGCGTGTCCCGGCTGCCGGTCCGCGAGGCGATCCGCGCACTGGAGTCCGAAGGCTTCCTGGAAACCCCTTCGCCGCGGCGTGTCGTGGTGCGACAGTTGTCCAGAGTGGACGTTGAAGAGCTGTTCGACGTGCGCGAGGCGCTGGAGGTTCTCGCGTGCGGGCTGGCCGCCGAGCGCGCCGGGGACACGGGGCTGGCGCGGCTGGAGGAGATCCTGAAACGCGCGGCGGAGGCGACTGACAGTGGTCAGGGAGCGCGGATCACGGAGGCCAACAACCGCTTCCACGAGGAGATCCTGGCCGTCGCGGACCACCGGCTGCTGTCCAGCCTGATGCACCCGCTGGAGGGCAGGCTCGCCTGGCTGACCGGCCAGAACGAGCACTGGAACGACCTGCTGACCGAGCACAGGCGACTCTACGACGCGATCGCCTCAGGCGATCCGGAGCGAGCGAAAGCCTGCGCGCTCGAACACGTACGAGTGAACCGTGCGGTGACGATGGGACTGTTGTTCCCCGAGTAGGTTTTCGGTGGGCCGGCGGCGTGGGCCAGGTTGCGGATCGGTTTTCGCGCCCGATCGATCCGGGCGGGTGGGAGGAACTCGGCGACGCCACCGCCGAGGCGGACCTCCCACTCGGTGTCGTGAACGATCTTGTGATGGGTGTGGCAGAGCAACACCATGTTGTCGAGGTCGGTCGCTCCGCCCTCTGACCAGTGCCGGATATGATGCGCGATCGTCCATTTGGGACCGCGAGTGCAACCCGGGAAGGCGCATCCGGAATCCCGGTGGGCGAGTGCCCTTCGTTGCGCGCGGGACGCGAGTCGTTGCGTCCGGCCGAGGTGGAGAGGTTCGCCGTCGGCGGCGAACATCGCGGGCAGGATCGCGGCCTCGCACGCGAGGCGCCGCACGTCCTCCGGGGTGCGGAGGCCGGGCACGTCGAGCAGGGCGTTGCGGAGCCGGTCACGCACCTGGTCGAGGGTGACGGTGATCATCATCAAGGCCCGCTCGCCGCCTTGTATCGACAGGTCCTCCACGCGCGCCGCCAGCGCAACGATTTCCGCCAGTGCGTCGCCGTGCCGTTCCGGGCTGGTGCGCGCGTCTGGGCTGCCGTCGGGGTTCGGGCGTGGCCGGGCCAATGGGCCCAGCAATCCTTCGAAGGTCGCCGCGGTTTCGGGGTCGAGTTGACCCGTGAAGCGTAGCCAGCCGTGCTTGTCGTAACGGTATTCGACGCGGTTGCTCCTGCTGCGGTCCTCCGGGGGATTCGCGGGTTCTTTGTCCTGCCAATAATGGAGGATTCGGGCCGAGACGCGCTTCAGTTGCTCTGGCCGCATCTGCCGAGCCGCGGTCACCATCGTGTCCTGCGCTGAGGCCCGGTTCTCCTCAGTCTCCGAGCCGGGGCATTCGGCGAAGGTCCGGTGGATCACGTCGAAGTGCTCCCGGGAGATCTCTCCCGCGCCCAGTGCCGCCGCGGCCTCGTCCAACTCGGCGTGGCGCTTTCCGCCGAGCAGGTTCACGGCCGGTGTGGCCGATTCCGCATGTGCCACAATGGTTTTCGCCTCGCGGCGGGACAGCCGCAACTCGACGTTCAGCCAGGCCGCCGTGTCGCGGTAACCGAAGCCCACTGCGATGTTCCGCTCGGCAAAGACGCCCACCGCGTCCAGCACGGCCGCGTACGCGCGGTGCAATGCCTCCACGCGTGTACGCACCATGGTGGCCACCTCGGGCTCGGGAAGCTGCCACCGCTCGGTGTCATCGATCACGCACTCAGCGTATCCGAATTCGGCCGCACGTTCGAGAGTTTGTAGGAATGAATGGAATATTCATGCCTTCCAGTTCAGGCGCGAATCCTCGAACTCCCGGACCCGCGCTACACGCTCCGCCTCGCCTTCCACGGCCTTCTTCGCCGCCGCCGTCAACGGATCGAAGGCGGTGATCGTGAAGTCCAGCCGTTTCCGGCCGCTGCCTTTGGTTCGCCAGACGCCTGCCACCTCACCGTCGGCGAGCACCGCGCCCGGGTTGCCGATGATCTTCCAGATCTCCTTCTGGCGCGCCTTGTCCGGCACGAGCGTGGCCCGGTCCCGCGACTGCAGGTAAGGGTCCCACGGCGGCAGCAGGCGCACGACGTCCGGCTCCGGTGGGTTCGCCAGCAACTCCGCATCGCCCGCCGGGATGACGGTCTTCCTCCCGTCGAAGCGGACCTCGACCAGGTCCGAAGGCCACATCTTCTTCACCGTGGTCGCCGTGGTTCCGATGAAACCGGCCGCCTCCGTGGCGGTCGCGGGCCCGTGCAGCGACAAGTACCTCGCCACCACCGCCGTGGCATCGGCAACCGATGCAGTGGTGCGGACGCGACCCCGCCCGGCGATCGGGGCGAGGGTCGCGGGCGTCACCCCCGCCTCCAGACGTGCACCGCCGTGGATCGCGGCCAGGCGCATGACCTGTTCGAGGATGTGCGTGGCCTGGCAACGGCGGCACCAGTACGACAAGCCCGCCGGCACGAGTTTCGTGATCTCCGTGCTCACCGCGCCCTTGGTCATCGGCCGGTCGACCACCTTCCGGATCGCCCTGGCCGCCGTGAACAGGCCGTCCGTCGCGCTCATCCCGGCCGCCTCGACCTCGCGCCGTTGCCAGCCCATCCGCGCCATCGCATCAGCCTCGTCGAGCGGGACCAACGCGCGCGTCACCTCGGCCAACTCGCCGGCACGGTGAAAGTGCGGCGCGCCACGGTGCGTCCACGCGAGCACGAACCGGTCGTCGTCCACAAAGGACCCGTCGAACCGCGCCGCCACCGAGATCTCCGCGGTGTCCCGCTGCGTGCTCTGCAGCCCGAGGTCGAATACCGCGAGCGCGGCGGCATCCCGCGCCGCGCGGTGCAGCCCCTGCCGCGCGATCCGGTACGCGACGACCTGTTCCCGATCCACTTCCAGCATGGTTCCTACAGCTTGTAGTCGAACGTGTAGTCCATTGGATCACCCGCTCCCGCGATCGTGCCAGTCCCGGTCAAGCCGGCCAGCTCGCCCGTCGCGGAGCCCGGCACCACCGTGAACGTGCCCCGTATGCCGTCCCGGGAGTAGCGCACCTCGTGCCGGATCACGAAACTGCCCTTCCGGCCCTCGACGCTCCCGGTGATCCGCTCGAACCCCGGGGCCGGTCCTTCGCCCGGGTAGTACAGCAGGTAGTCGCAGACGGCGGTCCCTTCGATGACCCCGTGGTACTCGAACGTGCAGTGCGCGTGGGCGAAGCGGGGACCGTCCTCCGGTCCGTCGACGATCGCTTCGTCCCAGCTCTTCGTGGTGAACGTGTTGGTCATGAGCACAGCCTGGACCGCATACCTGCCATCTACTGTCAGGTTTTTCGGGAATAATGGAAACCGTGCGGGCGAGCAGGTTGCTGTCGGTCCTGCTGCTGTTGCAGAACCGGGGCCGGATGACCGCCGACGAGCTGGCGGCGGAGCTCGAAGTGTCGGTACGAACGGTGTACCGGGACATCGAGGCGCTTTCGGCCGCCGGGGTGCCGGTGTACGCCGATCGCGGCCGCATGGGCGGATATCAGCTGGTCGGTGGCTATCGCACCCGCCTGACCGGGCTCACCGAGGAGGAGGCGCAAGCGCTTGCGCTCGCCGGGCTGCCGATCGCCGCGGCAGAGCTCGGGCTGGGCACGGTCCTCGCGGCCGCGCAGCTGAAGCTGTATGCGGCGCTGCCCGCCGAGCTGCGCGAGCGCGCGGGCGAACTCGCGCAGCGGTTCTTCCTCGACGTGCCCGGCTGGTTCCGCGGGATCGAGAGCCTGCCCCGGCTGGCCGAGGTCGCGCAGGCGGTGTGGGAGGGCCGCCGGATCGCCACGCGCTACCGCCGCTGGGACAACACCGAGGCCGATCGCGTGCTCGAACCGCTGGGCCTGGTCCTCAAGGCGGGCAACTGGTACCTCGCCGCCCGTGCGAACGGCACTGTCCGGACCTACCGCGTGTCCCGGATCGACAGCCTCGAGCCGGGCGAGCCCTTCGACCGGCCAGCCGATTTCGACCTCGCCGAGTACTGGCGCGAGTGGTCCGAGCAGTTCGAACAGCGGATGTATCCACGGGTCGCGGTCGTGCGGCTATCGCGACTGGGGCGTGACCTCGTACCGTTCTACCTGGGAGCGGTCGGTGCCCGCGCGCTGCGCGAGTGCCGCGACGAACCGGACGAGGACGGGTGGTTGCGAGTGGAGTTGCCGGTGGAACCGGGCGCTCCGGCGCTGGGCGAGCTGCTGCGGTTCGGACCGGAGCTGCAGGTGCTCGAACCGGCCGACCTGCGCGCCGAGGTCGCCGCGGCCGTCGCGAGGATGGGTGCGAGCTATGGGTGATCTGACCGGGCTGACCATCGGCGTGACCGCCGAGCGCCGAGCCGAGGAGTTCATCAGCGCCCTCGAACGCAACGGCGCGACCGTCCGCCACGCACCGATGATCCACATCGTCCCGCTGCCCGACGACCGCCGGCTGCGCGCGGCGACGGAGGACGTGCTCGCCGAGGACATCGACATGCTCGCGGTGACCACCGGCGCCGGGTTCCGGGGCTGGCTCGACGCGGTGGAGGGCTGGGGCCGGTCGGACCGCCTCCTCGCGACGCTGCGCCGGGCCCGGATTTTCACGCGCGGCCCCAAGGGGCGGGGTGCGGTCCGCGGCCGTGGCCTGAGCGAGGAGTGGTCGGCGCCGGAGGAGAGCAACCGCCAGCTGTTCGCCCACCTTCTCGAGACGGGCGTGGCGGGGAAGCGTGTCGCGGTGCAGCTGCACGGTTCGCCGCTGCGGGAGCACACCGCGGCGCTCGCCGACGCCGGTGCGCGGCTGATCGAGTTGCAGCCGTACCGGTGGGAGTGGCCGTCCGATATGGAGCCCGCGTACCGGCTGCTCGACGGCGTCCTCGACCGGCGGGTGCAGGCGCTCGCGTTCACGAGTGCCCCGGCGACCGCGAACCTGCTCGACCTCGCGCGGCAGCGCGGCAGCTACGAAGACCTGTTGCGGGCACTGCAAAGCGACGTCGTGTGCGCCTGCGTCGGACCGGTGACGGCGGCGCCGCTGACGGCCGTCGGCGTCCCGACGCTGCAACCGGAACGTCAGCGGTTGGGGGCGCTCGTCAAGCTGCTGGTGTCCGAACTCGGCGGCTAGCGTCATACCTGCCAGCGGTACCTGCGCAGGTTGACCTTCTGCCCGTCGGCCAGCACGCCCTCGGCGCGCAGGAGTTCGAGCTGGCGGTGCGCGAGATGCGGCGCCGGGGTGCCGTTGGCGCGCAGGATCCGGTGCCACGGCAGGTCGTGCCCGTCCTCGGCGAGGATCCGCCCGACCAGCCGCGGCGACGGCGCACCGGCGACAGCCGCGATATCGCCGTAGGTCGCCACCTTGCCCGCGGGCACCGAGGAGATGACGTCCCGCACACGCTCGTGCAGCTGCTCATCCACGAGACCACGCTACGCGGCGTGCCGGTTCACGATTCTGTCGGTGGGGCATGATTCCATCGGGCCGTGAACGCGCGCGGCACGATGTCCCGGCGGGCGCGGCTGATCCGCCGCCCGCCCGAGCAGCCACGCGCGCAGCACTGGGAACCGGCGGCCCGGGCCGTGATCGAACGGCCGGCCGGGTTCGTGCGCATCCTCGGCGGGCCGGGCACGGGCAAGACGTCGCTGCTGGCCACGGCCGTGGCGAACCGGATCGACGCCGGAGTGGATCCGGAACGCCTGCTGGTGCTCACGACGTCGCGCCGCGCGGCGGACGCCCTGCGCGCCGACATCACGCGCCGCGGGACGTCGGGGGCGCAGGGCCGCACGATCCGCGAGCCGATCGTCCGCACGGTGCACTCGTACGCCTTCGCGTTGTTGCGCCTGCAGGCGGGCGAAAAGGGGGTTCCGCCGCCGCGCCTGCTGTCCAGCCCGGAGCAGGACGTGGTGATCCGTGAACTGCTGGCGGGGGAGCTCGAACTCGGCGCGCCGCACTGGCCCGAGCAGCTTCGGCCCGCGCTGGGCGTGCCGGGGTTCGCCGAGGAGTTGCGTGACCTCATCCTGCGCGCAGCCGAACGTGGGCTCGGCCCGGAGGATCTGATCAAGCTCGGCAAGCGCACGGACCGCCGGCAATGGGTCGCCGCCGGGAAGTTCTGGCGCGAGTACGAAGAGGTCACGATCCTGCAGGGTGCGGGCGGTGCCCCCGCGCTCGACGCGGCCGAACTGGTGGCCGGTGCGCTCGTCGAGATGGAGGGCGACCCCGACCTGCTGACCCGCGAGCAGGCGCGCGTCCGGCACGTGTTCGTCGACGACGCGCAGCACCTGGACCCGCTGCAGTTCCGGCTGATCCGGCTGCTCGGTTCGGCGGCGGAGGACTTCGTGCTCGCCGGCGATCCGGACCAGGCCGTCTTCTCCTTTCGTGGCGCGGATCCCGCGCTGCTCGCCGACGCCGATGCGAGCGGCGAGCACACGGTGACCCTGACCCGCGCACACCGGCTGAGCACCGAGGTGCATGCGGCCGTCACCCGGCTCGGCGGCACCCTGTCCGGTGCGAACCGGCATCGCGCGGTCCAGCCGTCGCCGGAAGCCGAGTACGGGTCGGTCAAGGTCCGCCTGCTGCCGACCCCGTCCGCGGAGGCGAGCTGGATCGCCGACCAGCTTCGCCGCGCGCACCTCACCGACGGCGTGCCGTGGTCCGAGTTGGCCGTACTGGCGCGCTCGCCCGGCAGGTCGTTTCCGGTGCTGCAACGGGCTTTGCGGGCCGCGGGGGTGCCGATCGCCTCGGCTGCGGAGGAACTGCCGCTCGCGAAGCAGCCCGCGGTGCGCCCGCTGCTGGCGATCCTGCGCGTCGCCGCCGACCCCGAGGCGCTCGACGTCGACCTGGCCGAGATGCTGCTCTCGTCAGCGCTCGGCGGCGCCGATCCGCTGGCGCTGCGGCGGATGCGGCGCGGCCTGCGGAGGCTCGAGCTCGCCGCCGGCGGCCAGCGCTCGAGTGATGAGCTGCTGCTGGAAGTGTTGCGGGAAAACGACAAGCTGGGCGCGCTGGCGGCCGCCGAGGCCGGCCCGATCCGCCGGATCGGCGCGTTGATCGAGGTGACGGCCGCCGCGGTCCGGCGCGGTGCGCCGGTCGAGCAGGTGCTGTGGGAACTGTGGCGGGAGAGCGGGCTGCAGCCGCGGCTCGTGCGGCAGTCGACCCGCGGCGGCACGCTCGGCTCGCAGGCGGACCGTGATCTCGACGCGATCGTCGCGCTGTTCCATGCGGCTGGCCGATATGTCGACAGGCTGCCGAAGGCGAGCGTCGCCGCGTTCGCGGACTACCTGTCCTCGCAGCACATCGCGGGCGACAGCCTGGCGCCGGTCGCCGCCCGCGGCGAAGGTGTGTCCCTGCTGACGGCACACGGCGCGGCCGGTCGCGAGTGGACGGTCGTCGCGATCGCCGGGGTGCAGGAAGGAAGCTGGCCGGATCTGCGATTGCGTGGTTCGCTGCTGGGGGTGGAAAAGCTCGTCGACTTGTTGTCCGGTGTGGACGGTGACGTGGTGTCCGCGATCGCGCCGATCCTGGCCGAGGAACGGCGGCTGTTCTACGTCGCGGCCAGCCGGGCGAAGCACACGCTGCTGGTCAGCGCGGTCGCGGGCGAGGACGAGCAGCCCTCTCGCTTCGTCGACGATCTCGAACCCAACACCTCGGACGAGGCCGACTCGCGGATGAAGCCGCCAGGCCGTTCACTCGTCCTGGCCGAACTGGTCGGCGAGCTCCGCAAGGCCGCCTGTGACGCGAGGACCGAGCCCGGGCGGCGGCACCGAGCCGCGCGGCAGCTGGCGCGGCTCGCGGAGGCAGGCGTCCCGGGCGCGCATCCCGATTCGTGGTACGGCGCGGGCGAAGCGTCCTCCGAGCAGCCGCTGTACGGCAGCGGTGACGTCGTGCGCATCTCACCCTCCACAGTAGACATCCTGCACAAGTGCCCGCTCCGGTGGCTCATCGAGCGGCACGGCGGCAACGACCCGGCGCAACTCGCGGCGGTCACCGGCACCCTGGTGCACGGCCTCGCGCAGGCGGCGGCGAGCGGGCTGGACGAGCAGCGGCTGCGTGAGGCGCTCGACGAGGCCTGGGCGAAGGTCGACGCGGGCGCGCCCTGGTTCTCCCGCCGCGAACGTGGCCGGGTCGAGCAGATGGTCCGGAACTTCCTGGCCTGGCTGGAAACCAGCCGTGGCGAGCTGGCGCAGCTGGGCGTCGAGCAGGACATCGAAGTCGAGCTGCCGGTGGGCGAGGACGGGCTGCTCGTGCGCCTGCGGGGCCGGGTCGACAGGCTGGAGTCCGACAAGGACGGCCGCCCGGTGATCATCGACCTCAAGACCGGCAAGAACCCGGTCACGTCGGCCGACGCCGAGCTGCATCCGCAGCTGGCCGCGTACCAGCTTTCCGTGCTGCTCGGCGCGTTCGGTGCGGGAAAGCAGCCGGGTGGCGCGAAGCTGGTGTACCTGGCCAAGACGAACACCAAGACGGGCGCGACCCAGCGCGCGCAGCCGCCGCTGGACGCGGAAAGCGGCGAGCGCTGGCTCGAACTCGTCCGCGAGGTCGCCAGGTCCGCGAGCGGCCCCCGGTACGAAGCCAACGAGAACACCGACTGCGACCGGTGCCCGGCCCGCGGTTCCTGCCCGCTGCGGCCGGAAGGACGGCAGGTGACCGGGGGATGACCGTGGTCAGCCCGGCCGAGGTCGCCGCCGCGCTCGGCCTGCATCCGCCCACGCCCGAGCAGGCCGCGGTGATCGCGGCGCCGGTCGAACCGGCGCTCGTCGTCGCGGGCGCGGGCGCGGGGAAGACCGAGACGATGGCCGCTCGCGTGGTCTGGCTGGTGGCCAACGGAGTGGTCACGCCGGAACGGGTGCTGGGCCTGACGTTCACCCGCAAGGCCGCCCGCCAGCTCGCCGAACGCGTCCGGGCGCGGCTGCGGCGCCTGGCCGGATCCGGGCTGCTGGAACGGGTCGATCCCGGCGGTGGGCGCCGCGCCGCCGTGCTCGCCGGCGAGCCGACGGTGCTGACGTATCACGCGTACGCCGGGCGCCTGCTGTCCGAGCACGGCCTGCGCCTGCCCGTGCAGCCTGGTGTGCGGCTGCTGTCGGAGACCTCGTCGTGGCAGCTCGCCCACCGGGTGGTGTCCACATGGGACGATGATCTGGACACCGACCGGGTGCCGGCCTCGGTCACCGCGCAGGTGCTCGCGCTCGCCGGGGAGCTGGGCGAGCATCTGGTCACCGAGCAGCAGCTGGCGGAGTACAGCAAGTGGCTGTGCGAGCTGATCGAGTCCGCGCCCCGCGCCAAGGGGCAGCGCGTCGCCCTGCCGAAGGCCCTCGCGGAAATCGCCGCGGCGCAACGGTTCCGGCTCGCCCTCATCCCGCTCATCGAGGCCTACCACCGCCGCAAGCGCGCGGAGGGCGCGCTCGACTTCGCCGATCAGATGTCGCTGGCCGCGCGGCTGGCGACCGGTCATCCCGAGGTCGCGAACGGCGAACGGGAGCGATATGGCGCGGTGCTGCTCGACGAGTACCAGGACACCGGGCACGCGCAGCGCGTCCTGCTGCGCGCGCTGTTCGGAGGCGTCGAGAACCCGCCGTTGCCGGTGACGGCGGTGGGCGATCCGGCGCAGGCGATCTACGGCTGGCGCGGCGCGAGCGCGGCCAACCTGCCCCGGTTCACCACGGACTTTCCCCGCCGCGACAACGGAAAGCTCGTGCCGGCGCGGGGGTACGGCCTGCTGACGAGCTTCCGCAATCCGCCGGAGGTGCTGACCCTGGCCAATGCCGTCGCCGAACCGCTGCGTGCCCGCGGCCTCGGGGTGGAACGCTTGCGCGCGCGCGACGGCGCCGGGGCCGCTGACATCGGATGCGCGCTGCTGCCGGATGTTCGCGCCGAGCGGGAGTGGGTCGCGGATGCGGTCGCCCGCCGCTGGTACGAGCACGTGGACGCGACCGGTTCGCCGCCCACCGCGGCCGTGCTGGTCCGGCGTCGCGCGGACATGGCGCCCATCGCGGCGGAGTTGCGGGCGCGCGGGCTTCCGGTGGAGGTCGTGGGGCTCGGCGGCCTGCTCGACGAGCCCGAGGTCGCGGACCTCGTCGCGACACTGCGCGTGCTGGCGGATCCACTGGCCGGTACCGCGGCGGCCCGGCTGCTGACCGGAGCCCGCTGGCGGCTCGGGGCTTCGGATCTCGCCGCGTTGTGGCGGCGTGCCAACGAGATCGCGGCGCCGCCGCCTACTGCGGAATCCACTGTGGATGAACTGTTCGCGGAACGAGCAGAGCAGACCGGGCTCGTCGACGCCCTCGACGACCCGGGGAGCCAGGGGCGCTACTCCGAGGACGGGTACCGGCGGATCCGGCGGCTGGCCGACGAGCTGGCCAGGCTGCGCGGGCGGCTCGACCAGTCCCTGCCGGAGCTGGTCGCGGACGTGGAGCGCACGATGCTGCTCGATGTCGAATCGCTCGCCCGGCCTGGGGGCGCGGGCCGGGCGCACCTCGACGCGTTCGCCGACGTCGTCTCGGACTTCGCCGAAACCTCACCGGATGCGACCCTGATGTCCTTTGTGGACTACCTGTTGACGGCCGCCCACGCGGAGGACGGGCTGACGCCCGGTGAGGTGGAGGTGCTGCCGGACCGGGTGCAGGTGCTTACGGTGCATTCGGCGAAAGGGCTGGAGTGGCAGGTCGTCGCGGTGCCGCACCTGGCGCGCGACGTGTTCCCCAACAGGCGCCGGTCCTCGTCGTGGCTGCGCACGGTGACGTCGCTGCCCGCGCATCTGCGGGGTGACGCGCAGGACCTGCCGAAGCTCCGCGTGTCGATGGGGATGGATCGCAAGGAGATCACCGAAGCGTTCGAGATCCACGAGGAGAGCTTCGCCGAGCGGGAAGCCGAGGAGGAACGGCGGCTCTGCTATGTCGCGCTGACCCGGTCCGAGCACGCGTTGATCGTTTCGGGGCACTGGTGGAACGAGACGAGCGCGCGGCCGAAGGGGCCTTCGGACTTCCTGGTCGAAATCGCGGCGCTCGCCGGCTCGTCCGTGTGGGCCGACGAGCCGGCCGAGGACGACGAGAACCCGCTGGTCAAGCAGTCGCGGACGGCGCACTGGCCGGTCGATCCGCTCGGTGACCGGCGGCCCGCCGTGGCCGAGGGTGCGGACCTGGTGCTGACCGCGCTCGAATCCGGTGCGCTTACGGAAGAGGAGGACGATCCGGACGGGTGGATCGCCGACACCGATGTCCTGCTCGCGGAGCTGGCCGCGCGGGCCGGGGCGGGGGAGGAGGTGGCCCTGCCGGGGCACCTCTCGGTGAGCCAGCTGGTCGAGCTCGCGTCGGATCCGGGCGCGCTCGCGCGGCGGCTGCGGCGGCCGCTTCCGGTGCCGCCCAACACCTTCGCCCGCCGCGGGACGGCTTTCCACGGCTGGCTCGAGCGCCGGTTCTCGGGCGAGCGCCTGCTGGAGATCGACGACCTGCCCGGCGCGGCCGACGAAGGCGCCGCGCCCGACTCCGCACTCGACGAGCTGCGCGCCGCCTTCGAGGCGAGCGGCTGGGCGGTGCGCACCCCGCATGAGGTGGAGGTCCCGTTCTCCACGGAGATCGACGGTGTGCTGGTGCGGGGCCGGATGGATGCGGTGTTCGCCGATCCGGACGGCGGGTGGACGGTCGTGGACTGGAAGACCGGCGCGGTGCCGGAGCCGTCGCGGGTCGCGCCGCTGGCGGTCCAGCTGGCCGCGTACCGGCTCGCGTGGGCGTCGCTTTCGGGTGTGCCGCTGGAGAAGGTGCGGGCCGCGTTCCACTACGTGCGCGAGGATCACACGCTGCGCCCGGTGGATCTGCTCGACGCGGACGGGCTCAAAGAGCTGCTGCGCTCGGTGCCTTCCGGTTAGTCCCTGGTCTGTCTGGCGTCTGGCCTGACCTGAGCACGGGCTGGCCGCGACCGGATTGATCCTTTACGATCCGCCGCGTGCGTGACCGAGACCGAACGGCGGACTCCCAACTCGTCGGCGTGATCCGGATGCCGGAGCCGTCGATCAGCCCGCTGCGGTCGATCGGCCGGCGCGTGCTCGGCGCGCTGATCGCCCTCGTCGCGACGGTGGTGATCGTGTACGTGGGCCGCGGCGGCTATCACGACACGAACGGTGACGGCATATCGCTGCTCGACGCGTTCTACTACTCGACGGTTTCGCTCTCGACGACCGGGTATGGCGACATCACGCCGGTGAGCGCCGCGGCGCGGCTGGTCAACGTGCTCATCATCACACCACTGCGCGTGCTGTTCCTCATCGTGCTGGTCGGGACCACACTGGAAGTGCTCACCGAACGGTCACGCCAGGCGTTCCGGATCCAGAAGTGGAGGTCCAAGGTGCGGGACCACGTGGTGGTCGTCGGCTTCGGCACGAAGGGGCGGGCCTCGGTCAAGACCCTGCTGGGCGACGAGAACGTCGAGCCGAACCGCATCGTCGTCGTCGACACCGACCAGCAGGCGCTCGACGGCGCCACCGCGCTCGGCCTGGTCACCGTGCACGGCTCGGCGACCCGCTCGGACGTGCTGCGCGTCGCGGGCGTGCAGCGCGCGCGTGCCGTGGTGATCGCGACGAACCGGGACGATTCGGCCGTACTCGCGACCCTGACCGCCCGCGAACTGGCCCCCAAGGCGCATATCGTCGCGTCCGTGCGGGAGGCGGAGAACGTGCACCTGCTCAAGCAGTCCGGCGCGAACCAGGTCGTCGTCTCCAGCGAGACCGCCGGCCGGCTGCTCGGGATGGCCACTTCCACCCCCGTCGTGGTCGACATGGTCGAGGATCTGCTCACCCCCGAGTCCGGGCTGGCGATTGCGGACCGTGCTGTCGAGCCGTCGGAAGAGGGAGGGTCACCCCGGCATCTGAGTGACATCGTGCTGGGCGTGGTCCGCGACGGGCAGCTGTTCCGGGTCGACTCCCCGCAGGTCGACGCCATCGAACCGGGGGACCGCCTGCTGTATGTGCGGAAAGTGACCCCCGCTGACCGCAACGAGTGATAGATCTGAGCCACACCGCTCTCACTGTGAATCCCGGGAACGATCTGGAACCATTGCGGTCGTGAAACACTGGCTGCGCTGGCAGAGCCTGGCGGTCCCGGCCTTCGCCGGTGTGCTCGTCGTGGTCGTCGTGTGGCTGGCCGGGCCGGGCATTCTCGGGCCGATGCCGTCGAGCGGCGGCACGGTCGTGGACGCCACGGTGACCGCTCCGGCGCCGTGCTCGGATCCGACGGCCAAAGAGACCGTGCAGTTCCAGGCCGGCGGGCAGACCCGCACCGGCTCGCTCGACGCCTGCGGGCACGACAAGAACAACCGGGTGCGGATCGCGGTGCCGGCCGATCTCGGGCCCGGCCAGGCGGACGTGCACCTGGCCGACGTCGTGGTCGGGCACACCGATCTGCGGCGCCCCGTCGGCCTCGCCCTGCTGGCGCTGAGCTGCCTCAGCGGCGGCGCGTACGCGTTCCTCGTCCAGCGCGGCTCGCGCCGGGCGGCGCTGGCCGGTTAGGAGACCTCCGAGGCAGGTGCGGCGAAGGTGTTGCACTTAGCGATCCGGTTGTACTGCGCGCCTGTCCGCCACCACTGCGCGTAATGCGCGTTCGTCCCGTGGTCGTGGCTGCCGGAGGTGTTGTCGCCGCGGGTGTCCTGATCGCGCCACGCCTTCTCGTACATGGCCCGGGTCACCGAGCCGCCGCGGTCGACGACCGCGCCGAGGAACATCCCGGAAAAGCACTGCGCCTGCAGTTCCTTGCGGCGCGAGAGGTCCAGCCCGGCCGGGGTGTTCTGCCCGACCTGGTAGATCCGCTGCCACACCGCGTCCATGATCCCGGCCACCTCCTGCACGTGGTGGCCGTACTCGTGCGCGATCAGCGCCAGGTACACGCCGGGATTGTCGCCGTACTGGTCGATCTGCAGACCTCGGTAGGGCACGTACAGGTTGTCGTCGCAGTAGTAGGCCGCGGTCGCGACGCCGACGGCGATCGTGCCGCACGCGGTGACGAAGCTCGTACCATTCGGGAAATGCAGCACCGGTGGCGCGAACGGCAGGTGGTAGGCCTGCAGGAACGGGCCCCACGCCTGGTTCAGGCACAGCACGGCGGCCCTGAAGAAGGCTTCGACGGACGCCTGGTCACGCTGCCACGGCGGCAGCCGGCACACGATGTTCGGCAGCCCGGCGTCCGGGTTCTGCAGGATCGGATGATCGGCCAGTTCGAGGATCTTCTCGCCCGGCACGGCCCGGCTGCCGCCCGCACCGGCACCGGCGTTGCCGTTCGCGCTGGTGGGCACCGCGACGCTGCCCGAAGCGCCGTTCGGGCCACCGTCGCCGCCGAAGCGGTTGACCACCACGAACACCACGAGCCCAGCGAGCAGCACGGCCACCGCGCTCAGCGTGAAGGCCATCAGCGGTTTCGAGGACGACCGCGAGCTGCGATGCCGTCGGGCACCCCGGTGCGAGTGGGTCGGCGAGTCGGGCATTGCCCGCAAGCATAGCCAGCGCCGGGATATCACGACTCGGAAATGGCGAGGCGCCCGAGATGGTCGGTTCACGCGCGCTCTGCGAGAGTGAGCGCGTAGAAACTGAAGGAGAGACCCCGATGAGTGACCCCGGCGGCTGGACCAACCCCGACCAGCCACGCAGCGATCTGCCGCCCGCCCCGCCGCCACCCGCGCCGGGCCCCGGTCGCGGCTACGGCAAACCCGGCGTGATCCCGCTGCGGCCGCTGTCGGTCGGCGAGATCCTGGACGGCGCCGTGCAGACCATGCGGCGGCATCCGGCCCTGGTCTTCGGGGTTTCGGCGGTCGTCGCCGTGGTTTCGGGCGCGCTGGAGTTCGCGGCCTCCTACTGGCTGCTGAGCGGGCTTCCCGAGCCGTCCCAGCTCGGCGCGGCGGCCACGCAGGAAGAGCAGATGCGCTTCCTGTACGACTCGACGGGGCGCCTGGCCGCGAGCGGTGGCGTGACGGTCGTGATCTCCCTGCTGATCCGCACGTTCCTGGCCGGGTTCATCACGGTCGTCGTCGGCAGGGCCGTGCTCGGCCGCCCGGTCACCCTGCGCGAGGGCATCGCCGAACTGCGCCCGCGCTTCCTGCCGCTGGTCGGGCTGACCGTGCTGGTCACCATCATCGTCGCGGTCGCGACGGTGTTCCTGATCATTCCCGGGATCTGGATGTGGGCGATGCTGAGCCTCGCCGCGCCCGCGCTGGTGCTCGAGCGCGGCGGGATCCGCGAGTCGCTGAAACGGTCCTGGCGGCTGGTGTCGGGCACCTGGTGGCGCGTGTTCGGGGTGCTGCTGCTCGCCGCGATCGCGGCCACGATCATCAGCATGGTCATCGAGATCCCGTTCGGGGTCGGCATCGGCGTCGGCTCCGGCAGCACGGCCGATCTGTCGGTCGGCAACCAGCTGCTGTCCACGCTCGGCGGCGTGGTCGCCGAGACGCTCGTGGGGCCGTTCACCGCCGCGGCGACCGCATTGCTGTACATCGATCAGCGGATGCGCAAGGAAGGCATGGACATCCAGCTGGCCCGCTCCGCCGGCGCGGCACAGTGATCCTGCCGCTGCTCGCCGACGTCCCGGTCACCATCGACCGGGACTCCGCGCAGCACGCGGCGCAGGCGGAGCTGTCGAACCCGCAGTACCACGCGGCGGAGCCGGGCGTGCTCGACCGCGTGCTCAACTGGCTCGGGCAGCGGCTGTCGGATCTGTTCGAAGCCGCGTCCACGGCGGTGCCGGGCGGGCCGTTGGGCCTGCTCGTGCTGCTCGCCGTGCTCGTGCTGGTGGTGGTCGTGGTGCGGTTGCGCGTCGGGAAGCTCGCGAGGAATGCCCGGGTGCCCGCCGCGGTGTTCGAGGAGCGTGTCCGGAGCGCGCAGGACTACCGGCAGGCCGCGGACCAGGCCTTCGCGAACGGTGATTTCGGTTCGGCCGTGCGTGACCGGTTCCGTGCGATCGTGCGTGGCCTGGAAGAACACGGCGTGCTGGACGTTCGGTCCGGGCGCACGGCCGACGAGGCCGCGCGCGACGCGGGCGCACGGCTGCCGGGGTCGGCTGCCGAACTCGCCGCGGCGGCCAGGCTGTTCGACGACGTGCACTACGGCGACCGGCCCGCGGCGCCCGAGGACTACCGCCGCCTGTCCGCGCTCGACGAGCAGGTCCAGCGGGAACGGCCGGGAGTCCTTACGTGACGACGGTTTCCCCGGACGCCCGGCGGATCTGGCGCGCCGCGCGGGCACCAGTGTTCATCGCGGTCGTGCTCGTCCTGGGCGCGGTCGTGCTGGTGCTGCTGAGGAACAGCGGGAACCACGGCGCGCTCGACCCGGGGTCGACCGACCCGGGCGGTTCGCAGGCGCTCGCGAACCTGCTGTCCCAGCAGGGGGTGCGCGTCGTGCCGACGCACACGCTGGCCGAAACGGAGTCCGCGCTCGGCGACGACACGACGCTGCTCGTCACCGACCCGAGCCTGGTCCGGCCGGGCCTGCTGGCGCAGTTGCGCGGCCGGACGGCCGACGCCGTGTTCGTCGCGCCGAACCAGAACGTGCTCGATCTGTTGCTGCCCGGTGTCGTGGTCAAGGGACGGCATGACCCGTCGGTGCGCTCGCCCGACTGCACGGTCGCGGCCGCCGTCGCCGCCGGGGACGCCACGATCGGCGGCCTCGAGTATTTCGCGCACGAGCGCGGGCGGCCCTGCTACGGCGGTTCACTGCTGCAGATCAGCGGGAGTACGACGCTGCTCGGGGACGGCACGCCGCTGATGAACGGCCGGCTCGCCGAGCAGGGCGACGCCGCGCTCGCGATGCGGCTGCTCGGCCGGCAGCGCACGCTCGTGTGGTACGTCCCGTCGCCCGCGGATCAGGCCGCGGCGGGGACCGAGCGGTCGCTGACGGATCTGCTGCCGCGTGGCTGGTTGTTCGGTGCGATACAGCTCGCGCTGGCGGGCGCGCTGTTCGCGCTGTGGCGGGCGCGGCGGCTCGGGCCGGTGGTAGCCGAGCCGTTGCCGGTCGTCGTGCGCTCCGCGGAGACGACTGAAGGGCGCGCCCGGCTGTACCGGCGGTCGGGCTCGGCCGCCCACGCCGCCGCGCTCCTGCGCTCGGCGGCGATCGAGCGACTGCGGCCGGTGCTCGGGCTGGGTGCCGGTGCCGAGCCGCCCGCGGTGCTCGCCGCGATCGGCGCGCGGACGGGCCGTGACGCGGGTGCGTTGCTGTACGGTCCGGCTCCAGACGACGACGCGTCCCTGGTCCGGCTCGCCGACGAGCTCGACAGGCTGGAAAGAGAGGTACGAGGATCTTGACCACTGAGGCGGCCGTGGACGCCCGGGAGGCGCTGCTCGCGTTGCGAGCCGAGGTCGGCAAAGCGGTGGTCGGCAACGACGCCGCGGTCACCGGGTTGATCATCGCGTTGCTGTGCAAGGGACACGTGCTGCTGGAGGGCGTCCCGGGGGTCGCGAAGACACTGCTGGTGCGGGCGCTGGCGGCGGCGCTGGACCTGCGCACCGCGCGGATCCAGTTCACCCCGGACCTGATGCCAGGGGACGTGACGGGCTCGATCGTCTACGACTCGGGTGAGTTCGCGTTCCGCGAGGGGCCCGTGTTCACGAACCTGCTGCTGGCGGACGAGATCAACCGGACACCGCCGAAGACGCAGGCGGCGCTGCTGGAGGCGATGCAGGAGCGGCAGGTTTCGGTCGAGGGCGCGGCGCGGGCGCTGCCGGATCCGTTCATCGTGATCGCGACACAGAATCCCGTGGAGTACGAAGGCACTTACCCGTTACCGGAGGCGCAGCTCGACCGGTTCCTGCTGAAGCTGAACGTGCCGGCGCCGTCGAGGGAGGACGAGATCGGGATCCTGCTGCGGCACGCCCAGGGTTTCGACCCGGGTGACCTGCGCGCGGCGGGCCTCCGCCCGGTCGCGGGAGCCGCGCAGCTGGCGGCGGCGCGGGACGCGGTCGGCGCGGTCGTGGTGAACCCGCAGGTGCTGGGCTACATCGTCGATCTGTGCCGGGCGACGCGGTCGCTGCCGTCGATCCGGTTGGGTGTCTCCCCTCGTGGGGCGACGGCGTTGCTGGCGGCCACGCGAGCGTGGGCTTGGCTGGCCGGGCGTGACTACGCCACGCCGGACGACGTGAAGTCCCTGGCGCGCCCGGCTTTGCGGCACCGGCTGGATCTGCGGCCGGAGGCGGAGCTGGAGGGCGCGACGGCGGACGGGGTGCTCGACCGGGTGCTCTCGACGGTCGCGGTGCCGCGGTGAGAGCACGATGGCGATAACCGCGCGGGCGGGGGTTCTGGCGCTCATCGGCGTGGTGGTCGTGGGGCTCGGTGTGCCGTCGTGGACCGGGATCGCGGCCGTCGCGGGCGTGCTCCTGCTGCTGATCCTGGCCGATCTCGCGCTCGCCGGCCGCGTGCGCGGCCTGGTCTTCACCCGGTCCGGCGCGACCTCCACGCGGCTCGGCGAACCGGCCGAAGTGCACCTGTCCGTCGCGAATCCCGGCAGCCGCCCGGTTCGGGGGATGGTCCGCGACGCGTGGCCGCCGAGCGCCGGGGTCGAGCAGGACCGGGCTGCGATCGCGATCCCACCGGGGGAGCGGCGCACCATCACCGTCACACTCCGGCCCTCGCGGCGCGGTGAGCGGCCCGCCGCCCGCGTGACCGTCCGGTCGGTCGGTCCGCTCGGGCTCGCCGCCCGGCAGGGTTCGCATCGGGTGCCGTGGGTCGTCCGGGTCCTGCCGCCGTTCCACAGCCGGCGGCATCTGCCGTCTCGGCTCGCGCGGTTGCAGCAACTCGACGGGCGCCAGGCGGCGCTGGTTCGCGGTGCCGGCACCGAATTCGATTCCCTGCGCGAGTACGTGATCGGCGACGACGTCCGGTCCATCGACTGGCGTGCGACAGCCCGTTCGTCCGACGTCATGGTCCGCACTTGGCGTCCGGAGCGCGATCAGCACGTGCTGCTCGTCCTCGACACCGGGCGTACCTCGGCGGGCCGCGTCGGCGACGAGCCGCGGCTGGACGCGATGATGGAAGCCGCGCTGCTGCTCGCGACGCTCGCCTCCCGTGCGGGCGATCGCGTCGATCTGCTCGCCTACGACAGGCAGTTGCGCGCGAAGGTGACCGGCGGTTCCCTGCCCGCGCTGACGAACGCGCTCGCGACGCTCGAGCCGAGCCTGCTGGAGACCGACGCCCGCGGCCTGGCCGGTGAGGTCCTGCGGCGCACGCGGCAACGGTCCCTCGTCGTGTTGCTGACAGCGGTCGACGCGGCCCCGCTCGAAGAGGGGCTGCTGCCGGTCCTGCCGTCGTTGACCGCCCGGCACCGGCTGGTGGTCGCGTCCGTCGCGGACCCTCGCATCGCGGAAATGGCTCAGGGAAGGGGAAATGCCGAAGCGGTCTACGACGCCGCCGCGGCCGAGCGCACGCTCGCCGAGCGCCGCCACGTCTCGGCATTGCTGCGCCGGCACGGTGTCGAGGTCGTCGACGCCACCCCGACCGAGTTGCCCCCGGCTCTCGCGGACCGTTACCTGGCCATGAAAGCCAGCCGCGGCTAGAAATCACCGGAAATGCGGATCGCGCGGGCAGGAATTTCGGGAAAACCGTCCTCATGAGATGGAATGACTCCGCTACTACCCAGGTGGGTGAGAAGCTCTTTGGCTTACCTCACAAGGGGCTCACACTATCGGGGCGAATGTCGACGTGACGCGCCCGGAATTCGCGTACCACCGGTGAATATTTCGCAGAATCGGGGGGCTGAGAAAGGGGAAATCGCATGAGGAAACGACTACTGGTGATCCTCGGCCTGCCGTTACTGCTCGCCCTGCTGACCACGCTGCCGGCCCAGGCTGTCAGCCCGCATTTCATCAGAGCCGACGCCACGCTCAACGCCAATGGCACGCTGACCGTGGCGTTCAAGGAAGCCGGGCTCGGGAATAACCAGAACATCACCTACGTCCTGTCGGCGGACGCCACCGCGACCTACGTGTGCGTCAACCGGGGCGGTGCCAACCCGTCCGCGTCCAACAAGACCGAGGTCTCCGGACCCGTCAGTGCCACCGGCACCTTCAACTCCGGGAAGAACGGGCAAATCACCGCGTCGTTGACGGTTTCGCCGCCACCGACCAGCCTCACCTGCCCGCCAGGGCAAAGTCTCCAACTCGCTCAGGTGACGTATACCAACGTCACGCTCACCGACACCACCAACGGTATCCCGGCGCCGATCGAAGGCACATTCAGTTCGGGATGCCTCCTCCCGAACGTGCGGGGCGCCTGCTAGCCGGAACTGCCGGGAGCCACGGGCTCCCGGCAGTGTCCACAAAAGACAATCAGGAAGTCGTCAGCACCATGAACAGGCGTGTGTTCACGGTTTCCAGTAACTGCGCGGAAATCTCGCCGACCTGCTCGCCCAGCGAGGCCTTGGGCACGTGATCGAGCCGGGTGTAGGAGATGTGCCGCCCGCCCGGAGTAGCCACGGTCAGCGGGTCGGGCGTGTCCACGACGTCCATCGTGATCACGTACGGGACGGAGTCGAGATCGTTGAACATGTCGCCGCTGTACACAAGCACGCGCCGCCTGTCCGGGCCGGCGACCGTCCACAGCTGACCTCTACGCGGCCGAGGAACCACGCCGGCTCTCGGTACGCCACTCCTGGCGGCGGTGATACGCGGCGGTCTCCGCGAGGGCCGCGTCCGGATGCGCGCGCCACCAGGCGTCGGCCTTCTCGCATACCTGCCGGAACGCCTCGCGCTCGACGGCGGCGACGATCCACACGTGCGCCGAAAGCCCGGCTTCGGCGGCGAGAGCCGTCACCTGGGCATGCGTGTCGTCCGACAGAGACAGTGCCAGCCGCTTCCCCATGGCGGCACTCTACGACGTCACGCGACGACGTCGGCCGAAGGTTCGCGGGTGTGTCGCTCAGCCGGCCTCCGGCCGAACGTCACCGCCGTAGCGGGCGTCTACGTCGCCGGTCACGCCCGCCCGCGCGGCGCGCCTGCCGAGGACGAACACGTAGGTCAGGAACGCCGCCTCGGCCACCGCACCGATGCCGATCCGGGCCCAGGTCGGCAGGCCGGACGGGGTCACGAACGCCTCGATCACGCCGGACACGAGCAGCACGCAGGCCAGCCCGAGCGCCATCGCCGCTGTCGCGCGGCCCTCCTGCGCGAGCGCGACCGTGCGGCTGCGCGGCCCCGGGTTGATCACCGCCCAGCCGAGCCGCAGGCCGGTGCCGGCGGCGACGAACACCGCGGTCAACTCCAGCAGGCCGTGCGGTGTGATGAGTCCGAAGAAGATGTCGAGCCGGCCGGCGGCGGACATCAGGCCCGCGCTGACGCCGACGTTCGCGGCGTTCGCCCACAGCGCGATGAACACCGGGATGCCCGCAAGGACACCGAAGAACAGGCAGGTCGCGGCGACCCACGCGTTGTTCGTCCAGACCTGCGCGGCGAACGAACCGGCGGGGTTCGACGAGTAGTACGTCTCGAACTCGCCGCCCGGCTCGGTGAGGCGCCGGATCTGCTCGGGTGCGGCGATGCTCGCCTGGACGCCCGGGCTGGTCGCGATCCAGGCGGCGAGCAGGCTGGAGACCACGATCGTGGCCAGGGCCGTCGAGAGCCACCAGCGACGGGCGCGATAGACGGCGGCCGGGAACCGTTGCGCGAAGAACAGGCCGATCTCGCGCCACGCCGGGTTGTGCGTGCCCGTCACCGCCGAGCGGGCGCGCGCGACCAGTGACGAGAGGCGGGAGAGCAGCGCGGGTTCCGGGGCCGCCGAACGCACCATCGACAGATGGGTGGCGGTGCGCTGATAGAGCGTGATGAGCTCGTCCGCTTCCGCGCCGGGCAGCCGGCGGCGGTCGAGCAACTCGGTCAGCCGGTCCCATTCGGCGCGATGGGCCGCGACGAACAGATCGACGTCCACGCGGCAAGACTACAGTTACCGGGTGAGCCCCGAACCCGATCTGGTGACCGGTGACGCGGTCGTCCTGGACCTGCGGCTAGCCCGGGTGGCCAGCCGCGGGCTCGCGCTCGCGATCGACGCGCTCATCCAGTTGGTGGTCCTGCTCGCCGGCCTGATCGTGGTCACCGTGGCCGGTCCGGGTGACGACGCCCTGCGCGCGGCGATCCTGCTGTCGCTGCTCGTGCTGGTGCGGGTCGGGTATCCGCTGCTGTTCGAGACGCTCAGCCGCGGGAAGACACCGGGCAAGGCCGCGTTCGGACTGCGGGTGGTGCGCGACGACGGCGGGCCGATCCGCTTTCGTCACGCGCTGACCAGAGCACTCGCCGGGGCGATCGTCGACTTCGGGCCGGTGTTCGTGTGGGGCGCGGTCGCGCTGATCTGTTCGCTGGTGTCGGAGAAGTCCAAGCGGGTGGGTGATTTCCTCGCCGGGACGGTCGTCGTGATGGAGCGCGCGCCCCAGGAGGTCGCGGTGGACATCGTGATGCCGGCGCCACTGATCTCGTGGGCGGCGCAACTCGATCTGTCCGGGCTGCCGGACGACCTCGCGCTCGCCGTGCGGCAGTACCTCGCGCGATACCTGTCGCTGCGGCCGGAAGCGGCCGACAGCCTGGGTTGGCACCTGGCGCAGGAGGTGGCAGAGCGGATCGGCACGCCGGTGCCGCCGGGCGTGCCGCCGTGGGCCTACCTGATGGCCGTCCTCGCCGAACGCCGCAACCGGTCGTATCCGCCGTTCTCAACCAACTAGTTGACTACACGGACACCCTCGCTCTACGGTTTATTCAACCGATTGGTTGAGGAAGCGATGGTGGACGACAGTACGGAGCGGCTCAACCGGGTGTTCGCGGCACTGGCCGACCCGACCCGGCGCGATCTGGTGGCCCGGCTGGCACGCGCGGACGCGACGGTGGGCGAGCTGGCGGAGCCCTACGACATGAGCCTCCAGGCCGTCTCCAAGCACCTGAAAGTGCTGGAGGAGGCCGGGCTCGTGACCCGCGGCCGGGATGCCCAGCGCCGGCCCGCACACCTGGACGCGGAGGTGTTCGACCTGATGACGAAATGGATCGAGCGCTACCGGCGCGAAGTCGAGGAGCGTTATCGCCGCCTCGACGCCCTGCTGGGCCGGATGACCGGCACCGGGGAACAGACACCCGATGAAACGAGGGACGCATCATGACCAGGAGCAAGCACGAGACCGAGATCAAGGCCGACGCGAAGGTCCCCACGATCGAGATCGTCCGGGAGTTCGACGCGAGGCCCGGGCAGGTGTTCCACGCCCACGTCGATCCCGAGCTCTACGCGCAGTGGATCGGCCCGCACTCGGTGACCACGAGGATCACCAGATGGGACGCCCGCACGGGCGGTGAGTGGGCCTTCGCCAACGACCGGGACGGTGAGGAGATCGCCGCCTTCTACGGCAGCTTCCACGAGGTACGGCCGAACGAGCGGATCGTGTGGACCTTCACCTACGAAGGCCAGCCCGACGGGGTCGCGTTGGAGACGCTGACGTTCGAAGAGCTCGAGGGCGGACGTACGCGACTGAGGACGCTGAGCGTGGTGGAAAACTTCGAGACCCGCGACGGCATCCTGTCCAGCGGCATGGACACCGGGGTCAACGAGGGCTACGACAAGCTCGACGCGCTACTGGCGAAGGGGGCCTGACATGACTTCGGCACCCAAGGGGCCGGCCCAGCAGCACGCCCACGACGCCGCCCGGTTCACCGCGCTGGTCGAGTCGGCTTCGGCCGGGGACTGGGCCCGGCCCTCGCCGGTCGCGCAATGGACTGCGCTCGACGTCGTGAAGCATCTCGTCGAGTGGTCCCGCGGCTTCCTGACGGGCGCCGGGATCTACCTGCCTGCCCTGGATGTCGAGGCCGACCCGGTCGCCGCCTGGAAGCAGCACGTCACCGACATCCAGGCCATCCTCGACGACCCCGCCGAGCGGGTGCTCAGCAACCCGCACACCGGCGACAAGCCCGTGGACGAGGCGATCGACCAGTTCTACACCGGTGATATCTGGATGCACACCTGGGACCTCGCCAAGGCGCTCGGCCGCGAGCCCGACCTGGGGCAGGAACGGTGCGCCGCCGCGCTGGCAGGCATGAAGCCCATCGAGCAGCTGCTGCGCGACAGCGGGCAGTTCGGCCCCGCCGTGCCCGTCCCCGAAGGCGCGTCCGCGCAGGAGAAGCTGATGGGGTTCATCGGCCGCGATCCGGTCTGGCGTTCCTGAACCGGGCCGGCCGATCGCACTAGCTGACGTCGGAGGAGGGGGCGGCGAAGGTGTTGCACTGGGCGAGCCGGTCGCTCTCCGCGCCCTTGCGCCACCACTCGGCGTAGTGGGCGTTGGTGCCGTGGTCGTCGCTGCCGGAGGTGTCGTCCCCGCGGGTCTGCTGGTCGTTCCACGCCACGTCGAACACGTTCTGCGTGATCGTCCCGCCGCGGTTGGCCGTCGCGCCCATGAACATGCCCGAGAAGCACTGCGCCTGCAGTTCCTTGCGGCGTGACATCTCCAGCCCGCCCTGGCTCTGCTGACCGTCGGCGTAGATCACCTGCCACACGGCGTCCATCAGGCCGACCAGGTCCTGCACGTGATGGCCGTACTCGTGCGCGAACAGCGCGAGATAGACACCGGGCTTGTCGCCGTACTGGTCGGTCTGCAGCCCCCGGTACGGGACGTACAGGTGGTCCTTGCAGTAGTAGGCGGCGGTGGACAGCCCGACGTTGATCGTGCCGCAGGCGGTGGTGAAGCTCGGGCCCGCCGGGAACTCCAGCTGCGGCGGGTGGAACGGCAGGTCCATCGCTTCGAGCAGCTGGCCCCACCGGGCGTTGAGGCATTGCGCGGCGGCGGTGAAGAAGGCCTGGGAAGCGGCCGGACTGCTCGGCCAGCCCGGCACGGTGCATCCGGCGTTGGACAGTCCCGCGTTCGGATCGGCCATCAGCGGGTGGCCGGCGAGCGCGATGATCTTGTGCGGTCCGCTTGCCGTGGCCGTCGTGGTTTCGCTCGACGAGGACGTCGTGCGCGTCGTGGTGGACGTGCTCGACGCGCTGCTGCTCGTGGTGGTCGTGGTGGGCGTCGGCGAGTCCGTCACGTCGTAGGACGCGGCGCTGCTCGAACCGGACGAGCCCGAGTTCAGCGTGATGATCAGGGTCACCGTCAGCACGACCGCCACGGCGAGCGAAATCGCGACGATCGCCCCGGCGGGTGTCTTCTTCGGCGGTCGCGGCGGCGGGTAGGGAGCCCAGGGCGGCGGCCACTGGCCTGGTGGGGGTTGGCTCATCTCGCCCGCTCGCTCCCGGTGCTCGGGCACACCCCTCGGTGTGCGCCTTGGAGCATAAGGGGTGTGCCCGCCTTTCGGGTGATTTCTTGGCGAACTACGCGGCCGACCCCAACCTGGCTCCACCGTCGACGCGCAGGACCACGCCGGTGGTGAACGTGTTGTCGAGCAGGAACGTGATCGCCGAGGCGATGTCCTCGGGCTTCCCGACGCGACCGGCCGGAGTGCCGGACGCGAGCTGAGCGAACGTCTCGTCACGCGCGTCGCCGAGAAAATCCCACCAACCGGTGTCGACGACACCCGGCGAGACGGCGTTCACCCGCCGCGGCGCGAGTTCCACCGCGAGGACCGGCACCATCGCCTCGATCCCCGCGTTCACCGCCGCGAGCGCGGCCGTCGCCGGCATCGCGGCACCGGCGGACGCGGCGCTGACGAACGTGAGGGATCCGTTGTCGCCCAAGGCCTGCAGCGCCGCCTGCGCGGTCACCGCGTGCGGCAGCAGCTTCCCGTCGACACCTTCCCGCAGGTCGGACACGGTCAGCTCGGTGAACGGCTTCGCGCCCGGTTCGCCGGTCACCGTCACCACCACGTGGTCGACCGGGCCGACCTGTGCGAAGAACGCCCGCAGTGCTTCGGCGTCACGCGCGTCCAGCGTCCGCCCGCTCGCGCTCTTGCCCAGCTGTGCCAGGGCGGCGTCGAGTTTGTCCTGGTTCCGGCCGGTGATAACGACCTCCCGGCCGGCGTCGACCAGTCGTTGCGCGGTGGCCAGGCCGATCCCCGAGGTCCCGCCCACGATCACGACTCGTTCCGTCACGATCTTCACTCCTTTTTCGAGTCACTGTGCCTCGTAAATATATTCGAGGCACAGTGTCTTGTAAAGTGAGCCCGGTGAAGCGAGGACGGCCCAGAAGCGAGGAAGCCCGGCGCGCGATCCTCGACACCGCCCTGCATTTGTGTGCGCGCGACGGCTACCGGCAGGTGACCATCAAGTCGATCGCCGACGGGGCCGGCGTCGGGCGCCAGACGGTGTACCGCTGGTGGCCGGACAAGGCGCAGGTGCTCCTCGACGCCCTTATCGACCTGCGTGAACGGGAGCTGCCCAAGCGCGTCTGGGAGACCGACGACCCGCTGCGGGACGTGCGGCAGCTCCTCGAAGTCACCTTCGCGCTCACGCATGAGATCACCGGCAGGGCGCTCGTCGGCCTGCTCGCCGACGCGCAGGACGACCCCGGGCTGTCCAAGCGCCTGCAGGACACCGTGATCGGTCCCCGCCGTGATGCCCTGCGCGAAGTGCTCCAGCGCGGGGTGGACAACGGCGTCTGGCAGGAGCGCGTCGCGCTGCCGCTCGTCGTGGACTTCGCCTTCGGCACGATGTGGTACCGCATGCAGCACCATCACGCCCCGGTCGACGCGAAGCTCGCGCGCGAGATCACCGACGCGATCGGACTCATGCTCGGCCGCCGACCAGACGATGCACATTAGCCGTAAGGTGGGCGCATGGCCGAACCCGAGAACTCGCGCTTCACCCTGGACAACGGCTTACGCGTCGTCCTGGCGCCCGACTCGACCGCACCCGTCGTCGGCGTCTCCGTGCACTACGACGTGGGCTTCCGCTCCGAGCCGGAGGGGCGCACCGGGTTCGCGCATCTCTTCGAGCACCTGATGTTCCAGGGCAGCGAAAGCCTGGAGAAGCTCGCCCACTTCAAGATCGTGCAGTCCAGCGGCGGCACCTTCAACGGCTCGACGCATCCGGACTACACCGACTACTTCGAGGTGCTGCCGTCCGCGGCGCTCGAGCGCGCGCTGTTCCTCGAGGCCGACCGCATGCGCGCGCCGAAGCTGACGCGGGAGAACCTCGCGAACCAGATCGACGTGGTCAAGGAGGAGATCCGGCTCAACGTGCTGAACCGGCCCTACGGCGGGTTCCCGTGGATCCTCCTGCCGCCGGTGCTCTACCAGACCTTTCCCAACGCGCACAACGGATACGGCGACTTCACCGATCTCGAGCAGGCCAGCCTCGACGACTGCGCGGCCTTCTTCGACACCTACTACTCGCCCGCGAACGCGGTGCTCACCGTTGCCGGTGACTTCGAGCCGGAGCGGGCACGTGAGCTCATCGAGAAGCATTTCGGCGACGTGCCACACCGGCCCGCGCCGGCGAAGCGCTCGTTCGCCGAGCCGCCGCCCGCCGGTGAGCTGCGTGGCACCCACACCGATCCGCACGCCCCGCTGCCCGCCCTGGCGATCGGCTACCGGATGCCCGACCCGATCAACGAGCTGGACGGCTACCTGGCGAACCTCGTGCTCGCCGGGGTGCTGACCGACGGCGACGGGGCCCGGTTGCAGCAGCGCCTCGTGCACCGCGAGCCGCTGGTGACCGACATCGGCGCGGGCGCCGGCCTCTTCGGCCCGTTCGAGGCGCGGGATCCCGACACGTTCTCCGTCACCGCGATCCACGCGCCGGACGTCTCGCCGGAGCGGGTGCTCACGGCGGTGGACGAGGAACTGGAGAAGCTCGCCACGGCCCCGCCCGAGCCGCAGGAGCTGGCGAAGGTGACGGCGCGCTGGAGCGCGAGCCTGCACTCCGAGCATGACCGCCTGGTCTCGCGCACGCTGGGGCTCGGCTCGTTCGAGCTGCTCTACGGCGATCCGTCCTTGATGTACCGGCTGGCCGACCGCATGGCCGCGGTGACCGCGGAGGACGTCGCGGCGGCGGCGAAGGCGCTGCGGCCCGACTCCCGCGCCGTCCTGCTGGTCGAGCCCAATACCGAGACCACCGGGGAGAGCAAGTGAGCGCCGTGACCAACCGTCTGATCCACCGCACCGCCGAGGAGATCGGCCGCACCACCGGTGGCCCGCGTCCGGTCCCGCAGCTTGGCGAGCAGCGTGCCGCCGCCGATCTGTCCTCTGTGGACACCACGCTCGGCAACGGGCTGCGGGTGCTGGCCGTCCGCAAGGCGAACGTGCCGCTCGTGGAGCTGCGCGTGCGGATCCCGTTCGCGGGTGCGGACCAGCTGCATTCGGCGACGGCCGAGGTGCTCGCGGAGACGATCTTGACCGGCACCGCCCGGCGCGATCGCGTGGAGATCGACACCGAGCTGGCTCTCATCGGCGGCGAGATGAACACGTCGGTGGACCCGGAACGGCTGTCGGTCAACGGGAACGCGCTCGCCTCCGGCCTGCCGACGCTGCTCGACGTGCTCGCCGACGTGCTCATCTCGGCGTCCTATGTGGACAACGAGGTCGGCCGTGAGTCCGCCCGGCTGGTCGAGCGGCTCGCGGTGTCGCGCACCCAGCCGCGGGTCATCGCGCGCGAGGCGCTGCTGAAGCACGTGTACGGCGAGCATCCGGTCACCCGCGAGATGCCGGAGGCCGAGGACGTCGCGAAGGTGACCCCGGAAGCCGTGCGCGCGCTGCACGCCCGTGCGGTGCTGCCGCGGGGTTCGGTGCTGGTGATCGTCGGTGACTTCGCCCCGGAGGCTGCCGTCGCCGACATCGAAAAGGCCTTGCGGGGCTGGCAGTCCGACGCCGAAGCGGCCGTGCTGCCGGAGTTGCCCGCGCTGAGTGGCGGAGACGTCTTGCTGGTCCCGCGCGGCGGCGCCGTGCAGGCGCAGATCCGGCTCATCGCGCAGGCTCTGCCCCGGACCGATCCGCGCTACGCCGCGCTTCAGCTGGCGAACCTGGCCTACGGCGGGTACTTCTCCTCGCGACTGGTGGAGAACATCCGTGAGGACAAGGGCTACACCTACAGCGCGCATTCCGGGTTCGAGTTCACCGGAGCCACGGCGACGGTCGGGGTGGACGCCGACACCGCCAACGAGGTGACCGCCGCGGCGGTTCTCGAGACGTTCTACGAGCTGGGCAGGCTCGCGCTGGTGCCGCCCTCGGCCGAGGAAGTCGAGTCGGTGCGCCAGTACGCCGTCGGCTCGCTGCTCACGTCGACCGCTTCGCAGGCGGGCCTGGCCAGTCAGCTCTCGGCGCTCGCGGTGAGCGGGCTGGGCGCGCAGTGGCTCGCCGAGCATCCGGCGCGGCTGGCTGCCGTCACCGGGGACGAGGTCGCCCAGGCGGCATTGGACTTCTTCGCGCCGACCCGGTTCACCGGGGTCGTCGTCGGAGACGCCGAAAGTCTAGCGCCGAGACTGGCCGCGCTGGGCGGGTTCACCGTGGGAGAGCCAGCCGAGTCATGAGCGAGCCCTTCCAGCTCGGTGCGCTTCCGACCCTGTCCCGATCCACTGTGGACCGTCAGGAGGCACTGCGTACCGACCCGGAGCGGTTGATCGGACGCTGGGGCGAAGCGCAGGTGCTGTTGCTGGACGCCAAGGCGCGTACGCCCGTGCGTGAAGGTGAGCGCGCGCTCGCCACTCGGAAAGCGCTTACATTCGGGGACGTCCCGCCGGCTGAGGCCGTGTTCCTGGGCGAGTGGCAGGGCGTGGACTTCTGGTCGCTGCCCGGCGAGCCCGAGGGTGAGCCGGAGCTGATCGAGGCCAGCGGCAGCTGGGGCATCATCGAGCAGTTCCCGCGCTACGACGGGGAGTTGTGGGTCGACCTGCGCGCGTACGGCGACCGGCTCGACGACACGTCGGCTGGGCTGTTCACGACCGCCCAGGCGCTGCGCCACTGGCACCGGACGGCCCGGTTCTGCGCCAGGGACGGCAGTCCGGTGCGGCGGGTCCAGTTCGGCTGGGCGACCCGCTGCGAGGCGAAGGGGCACGAGGAGTACCCGCGTACCGACCCGGCGATCATCTGCCTGGTCCATGACGAGGTCGGCGTGAACGGGGAGTGTGTTCTCCTTGCGCGCCAACCGGTCTGGCCGGAGGGCAGGTATTCGGTGCTCGCCGGTTTCGTCGAGGCGGGGGAGTCCATGGAGGGCTGCGTGGCGCGCGAGATCCGGGAGGAGGTCGGCGCCGAGGTGCGCGATGTGCGGTATCTCGGCAGCCAGCCGTGGCCGTTCCCGCGTTCGATCATGCTCGGCTTCGCCGCGCGGGCGGACTCGTCGCTCCCGTTGACTCTCGCGGACGGGGAGATCGAGGAAGCGCTGTGGGTCGCCCGCGCGGATGTCCGGGCCGCGTTCGAGAACGCCGGCCGGCCGACCCCGATCGGGGACGGGAGTTCGACGATCATGCTGCCCGGCAACTCCTCGATCGCCCGCGTGATGCTGGCAGCCTGGGCGTACGCCGAGTCGGGGGCGTGATGTGCGGCTGGTGAACGACGGGCTGGCGTTCCTGCTCGAGCTGCTGGCCCTGGCGGCGCTGGCGCACTGGGGTTTCGCGGTCGGTGACGGCGCGGGGCTGAAGATCGTGCTTGGCGTCGGTGCGCCCGTGCTGGCCGCGGTCGTCTGGAGCCTGTTCGCCGCGCCGCGCGCGAGTTTCGGGTTGCCGGTCGCGGGTGTGCTGGTGGTGAAGGCGGTCGTGTTCGGCGCCGCGGTCGCCGCCCTGTTCGCGACGGGGCATGCGGTGCTCGCGGTGGTGTTCGCTGTGCTGGTGGTGCTCAACACCGGCTACGTGACGGTGGTCCGAAGGCCCCGGCGCCGGGGACCTTCGGCCATCGAGACGCCGCCCCTTTCGCGCGAAGGTGAGTAGCACCAACCACCGAATCCGCGGGAGAAGCGATGAAGCTCGAGCTGACGGCAGAAGAGGCGAAGGTCCTGCACGAGGTGCTGGCCGGCCGCCTCGGTGACTACTCGGCCGAGATCGCGGCGACGGACAACCCGTCCTTCCGCCGCCAGCTGCGCGAGCGCCGCGACGTGGTGCACCGCGTCCAGCTCCAGCTCGAGCCCTACGTCACCGCTCCCTAACCCGCGGGGGTTATAGAGGTTCACTTCGGCTTCTTTGGCAGTGCGTCGAGCGCGGTGCGCACGATTTCCCCGGGCGTCTTGGTGATGTCCGCGACGACACCGCGCTCATCGGTTTCCAGTGGTTCGAGGTCGGCGAGCTGGGAGTCCAAAAGGGACACCGGCATGAAGTGACCGTGCCGGTGCCGCATGCGGTCGGCGATGAGCTCCCGCGGCCCGTTCAGGTGCAGGAACCAGACATCGCCCCCGGTGCGCAGCACGTCGCGGTACTCGCGTTTGAGCGCGGAGGAGGAGACGACGCCACCGGCAGCCTGGTGCGCACGGATCCACGCCGCGATCGCGTGCAGCCACGGCCGGCGGTCGGCATCGGTGAGCGGATGGCCGGACGACATCTTCTCGATGTTCGCCTTCGGATGGAACGCGTCCGCCTCGGCGTACTCGACACCCAGGCGCTCGGCCAGCTCCTGCCCGACGGTCGTCTTGCCCGACCCGGCCACACCCATCACCACGACGACCGTCATCTCGTCCTCACGACTCCCTTGTCCTCGAACCGGTGCCCATTAAAAGTAATACTTGATGAGAGCACAAGTACTACTTAGTCGAAACAGAGGTATAACCGCCAGCCTCTTCCCCACCGCCCCCCTCAACGGAGACGCTGCGCGTCGCTACATTGATCCAGGTGGCTGACAGCAGGCACGGGCGGATGCTCGACGAACTGGGTACCGCGATCGTCACCGGGCGACTCCCGGCGGGCACGGTCCTGCGGCTCGAAGAACTGCAGGAGGACTACGGCGCCTCGCGCACGGTCGCCCGAGAAGTAGTCCGCGCCCTCGAGGTCATGTGCCTGACCAGCAGCAAGCGCCGCGTCGGGATCACCGTGCGCGACCGGTGCGAGTGGAACCATTTCGACGCGCGCTTGATCGGCTGGCAGCTCGACAACGAGAACCGCGCGCAGGCGTTGCGCACGCTCATGGAACTGCGCTGGGCCGTCGAGCCCACCGCCGCGCGTTTCGCCGCGCTGCGCGCGAGTCCGGAGGATCGCGGCAGGTTGCGCGCGCTGGCCACGCGGCTGCAGACCACGGCCAAGGCACGGGACCTGACCACGTTCCTGGAACACGACATCGCCTTCCATCACGTCGTGCTCGCCGCGTCCGGTAACGCGATGTTCTGCCAGCTCTCCGACGTCGTCGCCCAGGTCCTCACGGGACGGACCACGCACGGGCTGATGCCGCCGGAACCCCAGCCCGCCGCGGTCGCGATGCATGTCCAGGTCGCGATGGCCGTGGACGCCGGCGACGCCGAGGCCGCCGAGCGGGCCATGCGCGGCATCATGGAGCAGGCGCGCGACGAGGTGGCCGAGCAGTTCGAGTAGTCTTCGCCCCCGGAAGACGACTACCGGGGGCGAAATGAACGCGGCGCGGGCGATCGGGCTGCTGCTGGGCGCGGCCGCTGACGGGGTGATCGAGCGGGGCGCACCCAGGGCACTCGAACGGTCACTGCCCGGCGCGGCCGCGGGTGGTGGGCTCGTCGTCGCGGCGGTCGTCGTCGAGCGGATCAGCAGGCGCAGTCCCGTTTTTCAGGCGCTCGGCACAGCCATCGCCACGTGGGCCGTCCTCGGTGGCGCGAGGCTCGCGGCGGACGGTACGGCGCTCGCGCGCGATCTCGAAGAGGGTGAGCTCGCGGCGGCTCGTGAAACGCTGTCCGGACTGGACGATCGGTGCGCCGAAAGCCTTGAGGTCATCGGGCTTTCCCGCGCCTCGGTCGAGTCGCTCGCCCGGCATACGTCGGATTCCGTTGTGGCGCCGATGTTCTGGGGCGCGGTCGCGGGGATTCCCGGGCTCGTCGGCGCGCGCGTGCTCAGCCTGCTGCGCGGCCCCGGCTTCACCGGAAGCCTTGACCGGTTGGCCGGTTTCGCGCCGGCGAGGGTCGCCGCGGCACTGACCGTCACCAGCGCCCCGGTCGTCGGCGGTTCGGCGAGCGGCGCGTGGCGGGCCTGGCAGCGGGACACCGTCGCGCATCCGGACCCCAACTCCGGCCGGGTCGAGGCGGCCTTCGCCGGGGCGCTCGAGATTCGCCTCGGCGGCCGGACCGTCTACCCGCACCGGGTTCAGGAACGGCCGGTGCTCGGGGACGGGCGCAATCCCGACGCCGGACACGTCACGAGGGCGGTCGAGCTTTCGCGCGTGATCGGGTGGCTGACCGCGATCAGTTCTGCCGCGCTGGCTCTTCTGACCGGTCTTCGGCAGCCTCGTCCTCGGCCAGGATCTGTGCCACGGACTTCCGCCGGCGTGCCCGCTTTTCCTTGGCGCGGTCGCCCATCTCGGCCAGCACGCCGCCCGGCTTGAGCTCGCGGATCGTGAAGTAGGCGAGACCACCCAGCGCCATCACGCCGAACGCGATCCACTGCAGGGCATAGGAGAAGAACGGGCCGGTGTCCAGTTGCGGCAGCGGCAGCGCGTTCAGCACACCGGGCGTGTTCTGGCCGAGCTGGAAGTAGCCCGGCCGGATGGGCAGCCCGCTCGAGCGCGCGACGACCCGGGAGTCCACGTCATAGCTTTGCAGCTTGCCGCCGGTCGAGGCGTCCGCGAACGCGGGGCGGTTCTTCTGGTCGGTCTCGTCCTGCCGGATCCGGGCCACCACGGTGACCGTGCCCGGGGACGGCGCGGCATACGGCGGCACCGAGCCGTGGTCGCCAGGCCGGACGTACCCGCGGTCGATCAGCACGACCTCGCCGTTCGAGGCGCGGAACGGGGTGAGGACCTCGAACGCCGGTTCACCCTGCACGGTCCGCAACCGCGCGACCACCTCGTCCCGCGGCAGGTACGTGCCGGTGATCGTGACGCGGGTCCACTCGGTGTGCTGGTCGGGCGCGGCGCCGGGGGTGAGCACGCTGTCCAGCGGCTTCGGCCCGGCCTTCAGAGACGCTTCGATGGCGCTGTTCTGTGCCTCGCGCTCCGAGTTGCGGCCGAACTGCCACGGCGAGAGCAGGTAGAAGCAGGCGAAAGCGAAAGCCAGGACACCCGCGACGAGCGCGAGCCAGCTGGGCCGGAGCAGGAACTTCCACCGCACGCTCCCACGGTAGCCCCGTACGGTCAGCGCGGCGCGGCCCGGGCCGCCATCAGTGCCTGCCGGGCGTATCCGCCGCCGAACACCGCGGCGTGCATGAGCAGCGGGAACAGCTGGTGGACCGGGACGCGGTCCTGCCAGCCCGCGGCGAGCGGGGCGCCCTCGTCCTGCGCGCCTTCGGCGTATCCGCCGAGGATGTGGCTCAGCTGTGAGGTACCGAACAGCTGGAGCATGGCGAGATCACCTTCGCGGTGGCCGCCGTGCGCCGCGGGGTCGATCAGCCACACGCCGTCGCGCGCCCAATGGACGTTGCCGCTCCACGCGTCGCCGTGCAGGCGGGCGGGCGGCTCCGGCTCGGCGACCTCCTTCAGCCGGCCGCACAGCTTCTCGAAGACCTCGACCTCGTCGGCGCTGAACAGCTTCTGGTCGGCGCATTCCCGCAGGTACGGCAGGATGCGGTGCTGCGCGTAGAAGGACGGCCAGTCGGGGCACGTCTCGTTGCGCATCGGCGCGACGCCCATCCACGCGTCGACCGGGCCGCCGGGCGGCGGGCTGCCGAACCCCTCGGCGCCGCGCAGATGCAGCCTGGCGAGGTTCCGCCCGAACGTCTCGGCGGCTTCCGCCGTGGGCGAGGTGGGCGGGACGTACTGCATGATCAGCCACTCATCGTCGTGGGCGTGGACCCGCGGCACCGACACGTCGCCGGACTCGCCGAGCCAGCGCAGGCCCGCGGCCTCGGCTGTGGTCGCGCCCGGCCCGACGCCCTGCTTGGCTACCACCGTCTCGTTTCCGCTGCTCACGAGGAAGATCGAGCCGCCCCAATGGCGGACACCGGTGACCTGCCGGCCGTACAGCCGCTCGACGGCGTCGCGCGCGTTCACGGCCGGGCCCCAATGTGACTCGTCACACGTGCAGTGTGCCCAGCCTGTCTCGAACCCAATCAACCAGGGCGGGGACCGTGCGCTCGATCATCGCCAGCACCTCGTCGAAACCGTCGCCGCCGCCGTAGTACGGGTCGGGCACCTCGGCGCCTTCGGGAGCCGACGGGTCGAACTCGCGCAGTAGGCGCACTCGCGACGGGTCGTCGATCTTGCGGCGCAGGTCGCGGACGTGCCCGGTATCGGCGGCCAGGAGAAGATCCGCTTCGAGATGGTCTTCGTCGATCTGGCTGGCGATGTGCTTCCCGCGGTAGCCGGCCGCTTCGAGCGTCGCGAGCGCGCGTGCGTCGGCGGGCTCGCCGACATGCCACGGCCCGGTGCCGGCGCTGGTCACCCGCACGCGGCCGGCAAGCCCTTCGCGGCGCAGGTGCTCACCGAAGACGAGCGCCGCCATGGGGGAGCGGCAGATGTTCCCGGAACAGACGAAACAGATGTGGAGTGTGGTCACGCCTCCATAGTGACGGGTGCGAAGATCCCCGTATGCCCGCACTTTCGCAGATCATCGCCGTACTGGAGGAGGCCTACCCGCCCGGGCTGGCGGAGAGCTGGGACGCCGTCGGCCTCGTCTGCGGTGACCCGGCCGAGGACGTGGACCGGGTGCTCGTGTGCGTCGACCCGGTCGAGGCGACCGTCGACGAGGCCGTCGAACTGGGCGCCGGCCTGATCGTCGCGCATCACCCGCTGCTGCTGCGCGGGGTGCACGGCGTCCCGGCGGACACCGCCAAGGGCCGCCTCGTGCACCGGATGATCCGCGCCGGGATCGCCCTCTACTGCGCGCACACGAACGCCGACGCCGCGAACCCCGGGGTGTCCGACGCGCTCGCCGAGGCCATCGGGCTGCGCGTCCTCGGGTCGCTCGACGATCAGTCCGGGATCGGCCGGATCGGGGAACTCCCCGAGCCCGAAGCGTTCGCCATATTCGTGCAGCGCGTCGCCGACGCCCTGCCGGAAACCGAACCCGGGGTCCTCGGCGCGGGCGATCCGGACCGTCCGATCAGGACGGTCGCGGTGTCCGGCGGCGCCGGCGACGGCTACCTCGCCGCGGCCACCGCGGCCGGGGCCGACGCCTACGTGACCGCCGACCTTCGCCACCACCCGGCGAGCGAGCATCTCGAGGCCGGCGGGCCCGCGCTCGTCGGGGTGACGCACTGGGCGAGCGAGTGGCCCTGGTGCGAGCAAGCCTCGGGGGTCCTGCGGCGAGCCTTTACGGGTAACGTCGACAGCCACGTGTCCACCCGCCGTACGGACCCGTGGACCATCCGAACCGCAAGGGAGCGCACCGAGTGAAGGCAGACCCCGCCGTCCAGCGTCAGCTGCTCGACCTCGCCAAGGTGGATGCCGAGCTGTCCCGCGTGGAGCACCGTCGCCGAACGCTGCCGGAACTGGCCCAGATCGACGAGACCGAGAAGCTGGTCCGTAGCCGGCGCGACGCGCTCGTTTCGACGCAGACCGCGGGCTCCGACCTCGACCGCGAGATCGCCCGCCAGGAGAAGGAGATCGAGTCGGTGCGGGCGCGCGAGGAGCGCGACCGCAAGCTCATGGAGTCCGGTTCGGTGCAGGCCAAGCAGATGACCGACCTGCAGCACGAGCTGGAAACGCTGGCCCGGCGCCAGTCCGCGCTCGAGGACGACCTGCTCGAGCTGATGGAACGCCGCGAGGCGCTGGAGATGGACGCGCAGCGGACGGGCGCCGAGGTCGACAAGGCCGAGCAGCAACTGGCCGACGCGCGTCGCCGCCGCGACGAGAGCGTCGCCGACCTCGACACCACGCAGGCCCGCCGCGAGGAGGACAGGGCCAAGCTGGCGCCGCGGTTCCCCGAACCGCTGATGAAGTTGTACGAGCGGGTGCGCGCGCACAAGGGCATCGGTGCCGCGCTGCTGCGCTCCCGCCGGTGCGGCGCGTGCCAGCTGGAGCTGGACCGCAGCACGATCGCGGAGATCAAGGCGACCGCCGAAGACGAGGTCGTCCAGTGCGACAACTGTGGCGCCATCATGGTGCGCACGATGGAGTCCGGCCTGTGAACGTGATCGTCGAAGCCGACGGCGGTTCGCGGGGCAACCCGGGCCCCGCTGGCTACGGCGTGGTGGTGAAGGACGCCGCGACGGGTGCGGTGCTCGCCGAGCGGAAGCAGGGGCTCGGGGTCACCACCAACAACGTGGCCGAGTACACCGGCCTCGTCGCGGGGCTGACCGCGGCGGCCGAGCTCGGAGCGTCCACTGTGGACGTCCGGATGGATTCGAAGCTCGTGGTCGAGCAGATGTCCGGGCGGTGGAAGATCAAGCACGCGGCGCTGCAGCCGCTCGCGGCCGAGGCTCGCGAGCTGGCCGCGCGGTTCGAGCGCGTGCGATACGAGTGGATCCCGCGCGCGCAGAACGCGCACGCCGACCGGCTCGCCAACGAGGCGATGGACACCCAGGCCGAGCCGGCCACCACACCCGCCCGCTGGACCGGGGCGCAGGGCAAACCGACGAGGTTGTTGCTGCTACGCCACGGCCAGACGGAGCTGTCCGTCGAGCGCCGGTACTCCGGTCGCGGGGACATCCCGCTGACCGAACTGGGCCGCCAGCAGGCCGAGGCCGCGGCGAAACGCGTGGCCGCGATGGCCGACGGGGAGACGCTCCCGGTCGTCGCGTCGCCACTGTCGCGGGCGAAGCAGACAGCGCAGGCGGTCGCGGACGCGCTCGGTAGCCGTGTCGAGACGCACCAGGGGCTGCTGGAGACCGACTTCGGCGAGTGGGAGGGGCTGACCTTCCGCGAGGCCGCGGAGCGGGATCCGGAGCTGCACGCGAGGTGGCTCGGCGACATCTCGGTACCGCCGCCGGGCGGCGAGAGCTTCGAACGCGTGCACAGCCGGGTGCTCGCGGTCCGCGACGAGCTGACTCGGGAGCACGCCGGGGGCACCGTGGTCGTGGTCAGCCACGTGACGCCGATCAAATCGTTGCTGCGCCTCGGACTGGACGCGGGCCCGTCGCTGCTGTTCCGGCTGCACCTGGATCTCGCGTCGCTGTCGATCGTCGAGTTCTACCCGGACGGCAACGCGTCCGTGCGCCTGGTGAACGACACCTGTCATCTCACCTGAAGCGCCAGCCACAGCGCGGCGACCGACGCGGCGAGTGTGAGCGGCACGGTCAGCGCGCCGAGGCGCAGGAATTCCTGCCACCGCGGCGGTTCCCCGGTTCTCACCAGCACCCGGCGCCACAGCAGCGTCGCGAGTGAACCGAGGTAGGTGGCGTTCGGGCCGAGGTTCACCCCGAGGAGCACGGCGAGCAGGAGCCCCGGATTCGAGCCCGCCAACGGCAACAGCAGCAGCGTCGCCGGCAGGTTGTTGACCAGGTTAGCCAGGACGGCGGCGAGCGCCGCGGTCAGCAGCAATTCCGGCAGGCTGGTCCCATCGGGCAGCAGGGCCTGGAGCGGGGCGCCGAGCAGTTGCCGGGAAACGGCCTCGACGACGATGGCCAGTCCGAGCACGAACAGGCACAGCAAGGGGTTCGCCTCGGCGATCAGGGTCACGGGCCGGATCCGCCGGGCCGACAGCGCCCGTGCCGCCAGCACGGCCGCGGCGATCGCGGCGACCACCACCGGTTCGACGTGCACGAGCGAGGCCACCCCGAACCCGGCGAGCGTCACGCCGAGCACGACGAGGGCGAATACGGGAGCGGGCGGGATCTCGGGCGCGTCGGCCGCGTACCCGTCCAGGTCAGGCCTGAAGAACCGGAGGAACACGGCCAGTTCGATCGCGATAGTCACCAGCCACGGGGCGGCCATGAGCGCGCCGAACTGGGCGAAGGTGAGCCCGGACGCGGTGAAGGCGAGCAGGTTCGTCAGGTTCGAGACCGGCAGCAGTGTGGACGCCGAGTTGGACAGGTGCGCGCACGCGTAGAGATACGGCCGCGGGGGCAGGGCCAGCCGATTGGCCGTCAGCAGCACGATCGGGGTCAGCAGCACCACCGTCGCGTCGAGACTCAGGGCCGCCGTGGTCCCGGCCGCCGCGGCGAAGGTCAGCGCCAGCAGGCGGCGCGGGCGTCCCCGGCAGGCGACCGCGAGCCGCGCGCCCAGCCAGGAGAAGACGCCGTCGAGGTCGGCCAGATGCGCGAGCAGCAGGATCGCGGCCAGGAAGCCGAGGGTCGGCAGCAGCGCCAGCGTCTCGCGCCACGCCTCGGCGGGCGAGACCCAGCCGGCGAGCAGCACCAGCCCGGCGGCCGGCAGCGTGACCGTCGCCTCGGGCAGTCCGCGCGGCCGCGTGGTGGCGAAGCCGAGAACGACGAGCAGCAGGCCAAGACTCCCGGACGCCGCCAGCACCTCGTCACGCTACCCTGATCAGGCGGACGAGTTGGCCGGGCGGCCGCGAGGGCGCGAGCCTTCGAGGAAAGTCCGGACTCCGCAGGGCAGGGTGGTTGCCAACGGCAACCCGGGGCGACCCGCGGGAAAGTGCCACAGAAAACAGACCGCCCCAGCTTGCTGGGGTAAGGGTGAAACGGTGGTGTAAGAGACCACCAGCATCCCGGGTGACCGGGATGGCTCGGTAAACCCCACCCGGAGCAAGGCCAAGAGGGCACCTTCACCGGTGCCTGCGCAGGCGTTCGAGGGCTGCCCGCCCGAGCCTGCGGGTAGGCCGCTCGAGCCTGCCGGCGACGGCAGGCCTAGATGGATGGCCGCCACCGCGCAAGCGGCACAGGATCCGGCTTACAGGCCAACTCGTCCGCCTCTTGGGCTCCGGGCTGATCACCCCTAAGGTCGACGGCGTGGAGAGCGAAGAAGCCCGCACGCTGGCGTTCCGGTGTCATCGAGCCCTCGATCCATTGCATTCGGCGAGCTACTTCGCCCCCGAGACCGACGAGCGGCTCGCCGCCACGGGGCTGCGGCCCGGCCGCATGACCTACTTCGCGAGCCGCTCGGCGCCGATGGGCGAGGTCAGCGCCGGGACGGTCGCCGCCACCTTCTACAACTTCAACCCGGCCCTCGTCGCCAAGCACATCCCACGTGCCTGGACGCTCGCCAGCCCGGCGCGGATCGTCGAGGCGCGATTCGAAGCTGTCGACGTCGTGTTGCGGCGGCTGCTCGGCGAGGCCGTGTCGTCCCCCGAAGTCGCCGAGGCGGCCGAACTGGCGCGTGAGGCCGCCGAAGCCTGCACGCCCGACGGGCGCCCGCTCTACGCCGGTCACACCGAACTGGACTGGCCCGCCGAACCGCATCTCGTCCTGTGGCATGCGATCACCCTCCTGCGCGAGTACCGCGGCGACGGGCACATCGCGGCGCTGGTGAGCAACGGCCTCCGTGGGCTCGAAGCGCTGATCACCCACACCGCGACCGGGAAGGGTTTCGTCGCCGCCGCCGCGAAGACGCTGCGCGGCTGGTCCGACGAAGACTGGGACGCGGCGAGCGCCCGGCTGCGCGACGAAGGGGTCCTCGACGGCGAAGGCGGCCTCACCGAGGAGGGCGAGCAGGTGCGGGAACGCGTCGAGGAGCAGACCAACGCGGCCGCCGCCGCGCCATGGCGCCGTCTCGGCGCCGAGAAGTCGGAGCGGCTGCGCGAACTCGGCCGCGGTCTGAGCCGGACGGCCGTGGCCGCAGGCGCCTTCCCGGACGGGTTCTTCGCCGCGCCGCGCGCCTGACGTGCACGGATAGTGACGTCGTGGGGAAGAGTTCATGCGAATGGGTAACCGGTTCATGATCGACTATCCGGGGCGCGGTGTGATTGTCGGGTAGAACTCCTGCGTCCGAACGGGGCATGCCAGACTATGTCCCGCCGGAATCGAGCGGCGGTTCGACCAACACAGAGTGAGCGAACCGCTCACCGATAGGTCAAACTACGAAATACGAGTGGACGGGGTTAATCCTGAGCGGCCTTGCAGCGATGATGGAGGGCGACGAGTTCAGGGAGAGTGGCCTCACTGTGTCTGGCATGGAGCGACGAACTGCAACGGAACGCACTTTGACCGTTACAGCTAGTCACGCCATGATGAGGTAGACCGGACCGGACAAGCTCCAACCCCGTGGGCCCGCCCGGCGAGACCCACCCGACCACACTCCTCGCACCCGGGAGTACGCGATGACCATGATGACGCTTGTGCAGCACCTCGCACAGGGCGAGATCAAGACACGAGGCGTCCAGCAGTGGATGCTCGACAACATCATCCCGCTGGTACTGCTGGCCGTCGCGTTGCTGCTGCTCTGGCTGGGCGGCGGCAAGGGCGACAACGCCGGTGTCATGCGCCGGCTCGCCGGTGTCGTGATCGCACTGGCGATCATCGGTCTCGCGGTCAGCGGCCTGGGCGTGAACGTCGGCGAATGGATCGCCGGCCTGTTCACCGGTTGACGGGGCCCTCGTGCGGATTCGAACCGATGACGAGGTCTACCGGGTCGACGCGGTCTGGCTCGGCCCGCCGAAGGCCACGTTCCCCTGGCGCGCCCGCTACGTCGCCTGGGGCTTGGGCATCGCGATCTTCCTGGTCGTGCTGACCGTCGAGCGCCAGCTCGGCGTCGGGTTCGGATTCTTTTCGACCGCGTGGGCCTTCGTCGCCACCATCTTGATCACCAGGCTGATCACGAGAAAGATCAGTCACGAGCGCCCGCTCGGTGCGGTGTTCACGATGTGGCTGCGCGAGCTGCACGCCCCGCGTGAGCGGCCACGGGGTGAGGGCGGCGCGGTGACCGCCACCAAGCTCCGGGTCCGCCCGCAGCGCCCGTTGCCCAAGCACAAGCGCGCGGCGGGGGTGGGCCCCCGGAAGGGGGCCGGAGACAACGCGGTGGGGGTGGGCCCCCGGAAGGGGGCCGGAGACAACGCGGTGGGGGTGGGCCCCCGGAAGGTGGCCGGAGACAACACTGACAGGTCGAGACCACGCCGTAGCCCGGCTCCGGCGAGGAGGTAGCTGTTGTTCGGTCGCCGTAAGGACCGGGAGCACGACGCGGGCGGCGCCACGCAGTGGCAGCCGCAGCCCGGCCGCGGCGTGTCGCCGAATGCCAAGAAACCCAGGCAGGGCCGGCGGTTGCCCGGCGAGCAGGCCATCCCCTCCTACACCCCGTCCATCGCCGCGCGCAGCATCGACGGTCATCTGCTGCGCACCGGGCACGAGGTCTACGCGTGGTACCGGCTGGCGCCGCAGCGCTGGTCGTTCCGGTCGGACTCGCAGCGCCGGGACCTCATCGCCGCGATCGCGGGCCAGTACGCCGAGCTGCAGGGCCGCTGGCTGCACCTGCGGGTGACCACCCGGCCGTACCCGATCCGGATGTGGGCCGAGGCCCACGTGCACAACGCCGTCGGCCGCCCGCGGGACACCCCGGGCGCGCTGTCCTTCGACGATTACCTGATCGGCGAGCAGCAGCAGCTCATGGGCCGCTCGATGGCCGAGAAGGAGGTCTACGTCGGCGTCCAGGTACAGACGCGCCGGATGGTGGACCGCGCGGTGGAGAGCGCCGCGCCGCTGCTGCGGAAGATCCTGCCGGAGGCCGTGGACGCGGAGCTGACCGCGCTGGACTCCGAGGTCGAGCACCTCGACCAGGTCATCGGCTCCTCCGGGCTGGAAGGCCGCCCGGTGCACGCCGAGGAGATGGTCTGGCTGATGCACCGGTCCTGTTCACTGGGCCTGCCCGCGCCCCGCAGCCTGCCCGCCGTGCCGGGCGACGAGTGGGAGCCGGAGGACCTGGCGAGCTTCACCGACGCCGCGGACTTCCACGCCGAGCCCTACGCGCCGACGCTGACCGTGCGCGGGCGCACCGGGTCGAACGCCGGGGTCCGCCGGCATGTCGCGGTGCTGACCGTCGGGCAGATGCACGGCCTGCAGATCCCCGAGGTCGACGACCCGTGGGTGCAGCACGCCGACCGGCTGCCGGCCTCCGTCGAATGGTCGGCGCGGATCTACGTGCGCCGCCCGGAGGAGGTCGCCGGGGAGCTGCAGCGGCAGATGAACAAGGTCCGCTCGCAGGTCAAGCACTACACCGACGAGCACGAACTCGAGCCGCCGCAGTCGCTGTCGCGGCAGGCGTCGCGCGTGCTCGAGATCGACGACGAGATGACCTCGGGCTTCACCGCGCTCGCCACCCGGGTGCGGTCATGGTGGCGCCTGGCGGTCTCCGGCCCGACCGAGCGGGATGCGCTGCGCCTGGCCCAGCAGCTGCTGGACCTGTACAAGCCGAAGATCGCGATCGAGCATCCCGAGGCGCAGTACGCGATGGCGCGTGAGTTCATCCCGGGCGAGCCGCTGGCGGCCTCGGCGTACATGCGCCGCGGGTCGGTCGTCTGGGCGGCCGCGGCGGTGCCGACGGCGACCGCGGAGGTCGGTGACCGGCGGGGGATCCTGCTCGGCGAGACGGTCACCGCGACGCGGCGCCCCGTCGCCTGGGACCCGTGGATGGCGCAGGAGATCCGCGACGGTTCGGGCCTGACGGCCATGGTCGCGGGCCTCGGCGGTGGCAAGGCGCTCGCCCTGGACACGCCGCTGCCCACGGCGACCGGCTGGACCACGATGGGTGAGGTCAAGGTTGGTGATCAGCTACTGGGTATGGACGGCAAGCCGACACGGGTGATCGCGGCAACCGAGGTCATGTTCGACCGCCCGTGTTTCGACGTGGTGTTTTCCGACGGTTCGGTCATTCGCGCGGATGCAGAGCATCAGTGGTTGACACGGACGAGGAAAGACTGGAAGGCGCAGAACCGCCTTGATGAACGAGTCCGGCTGGCCGCCGCTGCTGTCCCCAGCCCGCTGCCGCCTCCGGGAAGCTGTGCGTGTGGTTGTGACCAGCCGACGACCCGATGGAACTACCAGCGGACCCCTGCCGCGCGTGCTGATGGCGAGTTCTACCATTCCCGTTTCGTTCGTGGCCACTGGCGTCGTGGAGAAATTTCGTTGGTAGCCAATCAACGTCCTACGGTGCACACGACGGCCGAGATCGCCGAGTCCCTCAGGTCTGGTCCGCAGAGCAACCATGCGGTTCCGGTCGCATCGGCGTTCGAGTTGCCGGACAAGGAGCTACCCGTCGATCCCTATCTGCTTGGCGCCTGGCTCGGAGACGGAACATCGTGCCGAGCGGCCATCACGGTGTTCGATTGTGAGATCATCGAGGAGATTGAGGCAGGCGGCCAAGAGTGCCGTTATCGTCCGTCGCAACGGGACTACAGCTTGCCGGGCACCGTACAGACGCGTTTGCGGCAGATGGGCCTGCTGGGGAACAAGCACATCCCGGCCCGCTACTTGCGAGCCTCCGAGCGGCAACGCCGTGCCCTACTGGCAGGTCTGCTCGACACGGATGGGTACTGCAAGCCGACGGGTGGTATCCAGTTTTCGGTCACCAACGAGCAGCTGGCTCGCGACGTCCGCGAACTGGTGTTGAGTCTCGGGTACCAGGTCCGGTTGAGCAGGAAGCGGGTGAAGGGGCGGCATCCACACACCTCGATTGCGTACATCTTGTCGTTCACCACCTCGGACAAGGTGTTTCGGCTCTCCCAGAAACTGGCGCGTCTCAATCCGAGGGTTCGGGACACGAACCGTTATCGCTATATCACGGATGTGGTGCCGGTGGAGTCCGTGCCGGTGCGGTGTGTCCAGGTGGACAACGCCGACCACATGTATCTCGCGGGGGAAACGTGCATCCCAACGCACAACTCGTTCCTCGGCGGGGGCATGGTCTACAAGACGCTGCGCGCGGGTGCGTACTGGACGCTGCTCGACCCGTCCGGCCCGCTGTCCAGGCTGTGCGAGCTGCCGGAGATCAAACCGTACGCGCGGCCGATCAACCTGCTCAACGCCCAGCCCGGGATCCTCAACCCGTATCGCGTGGTCGCCGAGCCGCTGCTCGAGCACTTCCTCGACGAGGAGAACCCGGAGCGAGCGTGGCGTCGCGAGCGGGCGCTGGCCGGGGCCACCCGGCGGCGGCTCGTGCTCGACGTGCTGAGCGGCATCCTGCCGTACGAGGTCGCGCGCATGCCGCAGAGCCGGATCGTGCTGCTGCGCGCGGTCCGCGCGGTCGGCGGCCGTTACGACGCCGACCCTGGCCAGGTCATCGACGCGCTGCGCCGGGACTCCAGCGAGCATCACGAGCACGCGGTCGTCGTGGCGGACTTCCTCGACGAGATGCGCGAGCGAATGTCCCTGCTGATCCCGGAAAACGACGCCGACCCGTACTCCGAGACCCGGGACGACCGCCTGACGGTGCTCACCATGGCGGGGCTGACCCTGCCGAAGGACGGCGTCAGCCGCGAGCACTGGACCGACGCCGAGGCGCTCGGCGTGGAGATGCTGAACCTCGCGGCCTGGCTGACCCAGCGGTCGGTTTACGAGAAGCCGAAGGACCAGCGCAAGGGCGTCTGGATCGACGAGGCGTTCTTCCTGTCCGAGGTGCCGACCGGGCGCGTGCTGATGAACCGCTTCGCCCGTGACTCGCGCAAGTGGAACGTCCGGGTGCTGCTGTCCTCGCAGATCCCGGCGGACTTTCTGCGGATCCAGGGTTTCGTCGCGCTGCTGGACTCGGTGTTCGTCGGCCGCCTGGACGACGACGAAGCGCAGGCGGATGCGCTGCGGCTGCTGAAGGTTCCGGTCGGGGTCGGCTACGAGCAGGTCGTCGCCGCACTGGGCCGCCGCCCCGGCGCGCACCGCGACGTCGAGCGCGACCGCGAGCCACGGCAGTTCATCTTCGGCGACGGCGCCGGCGGTGTGGAGCGCATCCGCGTCGACTTCTCCGGTCCGCATCTGGAGCATCTGCGCGCCGCGATGGACACCACCCCCGGCTCGCAGCCCCAGGAGACCGTGCCCGCGAACCACGACGCCGAGCCCGAGGAGGCCACCTACGTGCCCGTCCCGCCGCCGGACGACGAACTGGAGCAGGACCTGGAGCTGGCGGCGGAGCGCGAGGTCGGACTGACCGAGGAGCAGTTGCTCGCCGAGGAGGTCCACGGCGGCAACGGGAACGGCACCGAGCCGGAGGGGGAACACGCGACCGCGGGTAAGCGGGGCGGCCACGGCCGGGACGCCGCATGACGACCCTGCTCACGCTCGCGGCCGTGCTGGGTTTCGCCTGGGGCTGGCACGCGGTCAAGGGATTCGTGCGCCGTGGCGGGTTCAAGGGCCGGCGTCCGGGCCGCTGGGCCACCATGTTCGCGGTCGCGGTGCTGCTCGGTCTGCAGGCCGTGGCGACGGCGCCGTCCGCGTCGGCGGCGGCCTGCGGCCAGGCGCCGACGCCGGAGCGGCCGGGCTCGGGCATGGTCGGCGCGATCGACCCGCCGGCCACCCACGGCGAGAACGGCAGCGCGTACCTCGACTACGGCTACGCCGGGATGGTCTGGTACGTCTACCAGACCGACTGCGGCCCGCTGTCGGGCATCACGAGCCCCAACTCGACCATCGACACGTGGGCGGGCAACGAGCTGTTCAACATCGGCAAGAACATCGTCGGTGCCACGAACTCGCTGCACTACACGGTGATGGAAGGCGGCCTGCTCAACCCGATCTACGGCGCGGTGAAGAGCGGCGCGGAGAAGGTCTACAACAACATCTACGCCCAGCTGTTCGGTCTCGCGGCGCTCGTGCTCGCGATCATGATGTTCCGCAACATCTGGCGCGGCGACCTGTCGGCGGTGTCGAAACGCGCGCTCTACGGGCTCGGCGCGGTATGGCTCGCCGCGTCCTCGCTCGCGATGCTGCGCTATTTCGAACCGATAGACAAGGCGATCGTCCAGACCACCACGAACATCCAGGCCGGGTTCGTGGACGATTCGGGCAACCGGGTGGTCCGCGAGATCCTGCCGACCGAACTGCACACCCAGGTCGTCTACGACAACTGGCTGCGCGGCGAGTTCGGCGCGTCCGACGCCGCGCAGGCGCAGCAGTTCGGCCGGCCGCTGCTCGACGCGCAGGCGTTCACGTGGGATCAGATCCGCAACGGTGACGACGCCAACCAGTCCGTCATCGACGCGAAACAGGCTTCGTACAAGAACATCGCCGGCCAGCTCGGCCCGGCCACGCCGTACTTCACCGGCGAAGGCGGCAGCCGAACGGGTGCAGGTTTCCTGGCGCTGCTGCAGAGTCTCGTGTACGCGCTGTTCCAGTTGCTGGCCAAGGCTTCCGTGCTGCTGGCGCAGGTCCTGATCCGGCTGTTCGCGCTGACCGCGCCGCTCATCGGCCTGGTCGCGCTGGTGCATCACGACATCCTCCGCCGGGTGGGCAAGGTACTGGGCGGGGTCGCGTTCAACCTGATCGTGCTCGCCGTGCTCGCCGGGGTGCACGCCCTGCTGCTGCAGGCGATCTTCGCCGCCGGCAATTCGCTGTCGATGCTCACGCAGATGGTGATGGCCGGTCTGGTGACGGTACTGCTGTTCCTCGTCGGCCGCCCGGTGCGGCGGTTGTGGCAGATGGTCGAGATGTCCGTCGGCATGGTCGGCTCGTCGATCCCGGCGCCCAGCGGTGGGATCTTCTCCCGGTTCCGCCGGAAGCAGGGGCCGACGCCGCAGGACGAGTTCTGGCAGAACGTCCGCGACTCCGACGACAGCGATCTCGAGACCCGTGGCCCGATCGGTGCGACGGCCGGCGGTCGCCGCGACCGCCCCGAGGCGACGATCTTCGCGAACGCGCAGCGACTCGACGGCGCGGGTTCGATGGCTGCGCGGCCTGCCGCCGCGTGGTCCGGCGCCCCGTGGCCGGGCGGGGGATCCTTGCCGGGCAACGGGAATCGGCGCGCGCTGCCGGCCGGTGGCGGTCCGGGGGTGTACCCGGCGTACGCGCCTTCCGCTCGTGCCCCTGGGGACGACGCGTACGTGTACTCCGCGCCGCCGGGCTCAACCCGTCGGGTGGACGCGGGCTGGGTCCCGCCGCAGCCGCAGAGCCGCCGCGTGGACACTTCGCCCGTGTTCAACCGGGACGATCTGCCCGACTCGGTCGTCGTGCCGTCGCGGCTGCGGTCCACACCGCCCGCGCCCCACCGGACGAGCGCGCCGCAACCACGCCGGGCCGAGCGCGAGTTGGTAGGCGGCAAGCCGGTTTTCGTGCTGTACCGGCCCTCACGGGGGATCGAAGTGCGCGACACCGACGAAGTGGTCAGGTGAGCCATGCCGATCAGGACCAACCGCGGGCGTGCCGCGGTCTACCGCCGCCTGTGGGGATTCCCGTTGCGCTCGCCGCGCCATCTCGCCGGCACGGCGATCGGCGTCGCGATCCTCGTCATCGCGATCGGGCTTCTCGTGCCGCAGTTGCTGGGGCCGCGGCAGCAGAACAAGATCACCCCGGCGACGATCCCGGACACCTCGTCTTCGGCGGCGCGGCAGCCCGGAAGCTCGCCCGTGCCGATGTCGACGCGCCTGACCGCGCCGCTCCTGCAACCGACCCCGGCCGCGCCGAACCCGCAGGCGCTGGGCGTCGCGAAGCTGTGGGCGCAGGCGTGGGTCAACCACCCGCCCGGCATCACGAACGCGCAATGGCTGGCGGGCCTGCGCCCCTACACCACCGACGAGTTCCTGCCGCAGATGTCCAGTGTGGACCCGACGAACATCCCGGCCACGAAGCTGACCGGTGAACCGGTCGCCGCGCAGTCCTACACCAGTTCCGTCGTCGCCGTCGTACCCACGGACGGCCCCAAGCTGAGCATCACCGTCACGGAGACCCCCGCCGGCTGGCGCGTGGCCAAGTACGACCAGGCGAGCTGACCATGCGGCTCGGGTTGCTGATCGGGGTGGTGGTCGCCGCCCTGTTCGGGGCGGTGCTGACCGCGGGCGTGGTGGTCAAGGTGGTGACCGACCAGCAGGCCGCGCAGGCGCAGGCGGTGCAGAACACCGGCTGTGACGCGGCGATCGGGCCGACGAGCCCGGGGCAGGCGCAGACCGCGCAGGGGCAGGCGAGCAACCTCGACGGTCAGCAGCAGCAGATCGTGCAGCAGATCATCGCCGTCGGCAAGCAGCGCGGGCTTTCGCCGCGGGCCTGGCAGATCGCGATCCAGGCGGGTATGACGGAGTCGGGCCTGCGCAACCTCGGCTACGGCGACCGGGACTCGCTGGGCGTCTTCCAGATGCGGCCGTCGATGGGCTGGGGCAGCGTGGCCCAGTTGCAGGACGTCGGGTACGAGATCAACAAGTTCTACGACGTGCTGCTGGCCGTGCCGGGCTGGGACCAGCAGCGGCCGGGCACCTCGGCGCAGGACGTCGAGCGCTCGGCGTTCCCGGACCGGTACCACCGGTGGGAGCCGATGGCCGCGTACCTGGTGCAGCACGTCGGTCAGGTAGCCGACATGGTCGGGTGCGGGCAGAGCGTCGGGCTGGCGTTGCCGGCGAACCAGGCGGCGGCCAGGGCGATCGCGTTCGCCTTGGGGGAGCAGGGAAAGCCGTACGTGTGGGGCGCCACCGGGCCGAACGCGTACGACTGCTCGGGGTTGATGCTGCGGGCGTACGAGGCCGCCGGCATCACGCTCGACCGGGTGTCGCAGGATCAGTACCACGACGGCGCGATGCTGCCGGTTCGCGACGCCCAGCCTGGGGATCTGCTGTTCTGGGCCTACGACCCGTCGAACCCGAACACTATTCACCATGTGGCGATGTACCTGGGCAATGGGAAGATAGTCGAAGCCCAGCAGACCGGCGTGCCCGTGCACGTGCGGTCGGTGTCGTTCGACGAGAACGAGCTCGTGCCGCAGGCCGTGCGGCCGGGTGTGTGATCAACGGAGAGTCCTGTGGCCAAGAAATTCGGCAAACGTCGCGGTTCCTCGGGCGATGCGCGGGAGCTGTTCGGCACGCCCCCGCCGCCGCGGTCGTCCGCGCGCCCGGCTTCGAGCACCCCGCTGGCGGATTACCTCGCCCCGAACTGGCCGGGGGTGGACGAGAACTACGTGGTGCTGCCACGCTCGCTCGCCGAGGGCATGTCCCTGCCGTGGCAACAGCAGATGGCCGCGCTGCTCGCGCAGTTCCACCAGGCACATCAGCGCCTGTCGTGGCCGGTGTACCGCGTGGTGCCTTCGCGGTACGAGAACCTGGTCGACCTGGACGAGGAGCAGCTCGCCGAGGCGGGCTACCTGGTCGAGATCGACGCCGAGGGGGACATGGTCTATCGCGAGCGCAGCGGCCGGAAGGTCGAGGACCCGGAGCACACGCGGGTGCTCGTCTCGGTGCTCGACCCGATCGCGCCGCGCAGCACCCAGCAGCCGCCGGCCGAGCCCGCCCTGGACCGCCCGCGCGCGGCGGCGATGAACATCCCCCCGGCACCGGTCTGGCGTACGACACCGGCGAAAGCACCCGAGGACGTGCCGCCGCTGCCAGAGCCCCCGGAGGCGAAGCCGCCCGCCGAGGAGGAAACCAAGCCACCGGTGGCGCCGCTAGGCTTCGAGCCCCCCGCCCCCGCGCCCCAGTCCGACCCCGCACACCAGGCCGACTCTGCGCCACAGGCTGACCCCGACCCCGTGCGCCACCCCGATCCCGTGCGCGACTCCGACTCTGCGCGGGACCCCGACCCTGCGCAGGACCCCGACCCCGTCGAGCCCGAAACCGACACCCCGCCCCGCGGCATCCCAGCCGCCGAACGCGGCTGGTTCGACAACTACCCGGACGAGGACCCACCGCAGTTCGGCCCAACAGGCCAACCAACGGAACTCCCCTACCGCTACCGCCCCTGACCACCTCCGCGGGTTAGCAGTCGCGGAGCTCGGGGGTCTGGTTGAGGAGCTGGCCGGTGGGGGAGATGAAGTCCCGATAGGCGGCACTGTCCACGGCGGCCGGGCGGAACGCCGCGACGCGGTGGCAGTTCTGGAACGCCAGCTTCATCCCGAAATGCCGCTCCAGACCGCCGCGGATCGCGTCCGAGGCCAGGGCCCGCAACAACTGGCCGCGCTCGGTCTCGCTCGGCGGCGGGGTCGCGTGGTCGGCGAAGTCGGCCCCGTCCGCGAGGCCCGCGGCCACCTCGCTGATCACCTGCCACGCGTACGGCAGCGAGTCACGCACGCACGCGACGAACTCGGCGTCGGTCACCTCGCCGGACGAGGCGCGCTCCAGCAGCGCGGCGGGTACGTCCAAGGACATGCTCTTCTCCTTCTCTCTCAGGCCCGGGCATGCGTGCCGGGTACGAACTCCGGGTCCACCTGCTCGGCGAGGTCCCGGCCGGTCCGCTCGTTACCCCACGCGCGCGCGTTGCGCAGGTGGAGCTGCACGGCCTGCCGGTGGTAGCGCACCCAGTCCCGCTCCACCGAGTCCACAGTGGACACAAGCTTCTCCAGTGCCGCCACGTTGCCCGGCTCGAGCGTCTCGATCGGCCGGACCTGACCACGCTCGGTCGCGCGGACGTGACCCGATCCGGTCAGCCAGCACAGCAGCGCGTCACCGAGTTGGCCGCGCAGGAACTCGGCGTCCTCGTCGTCGGTGACCTTGTTGCCCACTACCGCGAGCCGCACGCCGAAGTCCCGTGCGTAATCGGCGTACTGGCGGTACACGCCGACACTGCGCAAGGTCGGTTCGCAGACCAGGAAGGTCACGTCGAAGCGGGTGAACAGGCCCGAGGCGAACGCGTCGGCGCCCGCGGTCATGTCCATCACCACGTACTCGCCCGCCTCGTCGGCGAAATGGTTCAGCAGCAACTCCGCCGCGCCGACCTTCGAGTGGTAGCAGGCCACGCCCAGGTCGCCCTCGGTGAACCGGCCGGTGACGCCGAGCCGCACCCCGTTGACCATCCGGAAACACCGGTCGAGCACCGCGTCCTCGGCGAACGGCCGCAGCAGGCGGGAACCTCGCCCCGGCGGGGTGGTCTTGATCATCGCTTCGGCACTGGCGATCCGCGGGTTGCCGCCGCGGAGGTGGTCCTTGAGGAGCAGCAGGTGCTCGCCCAGCGTCGGCAGCGCGGCGGCTTCTTCTTCGCTCGCGCCCAGCGCTGCGGCCAGATGCTGGTTGATGTCGGCGTCGATGGCCAGTACCGGCCTCCCCGATGCGGCGAGGTAAGCGGCGAACAGGGAGGTCAGCGTGGTCTTCCCGCTGCCGCCCTTGCCGACGAAGGCGACCTTCACGGCTGGCTCCATCCGAAAATGATATCGATTTTCATTACTGCTCGAGCAAGGTACACCCGGCCGGCCCAGCCACGAACAGGGGATCAACCCGGTCCGGTCGCGTTAGGGTGAGTACGTGCCTCGTTTGGTGCCCGGCGCAACTACGGCGGACGGGGGCTTCGGTCACCTGCGCGCCGAGTTCGAGCTGCCGGAGTCCTTCCGCGCGGAGGTGCTCGCCGAGGCCGAGGCGGCGGGCGTGGACCCGCGCGAAGAGGACCGCGAGGACGCCACCGACCTGCCGCTGGTGACGATCGACCCGCCCGGCGCCAAGGACCTCGACCAGGCCATGCTCCTGTCCCGCCGCGGCGACGGGTTCCGCGTGCAGTACGCCATCGCCGACCTGGGCGCGTTCGTCGTACCGGGCGGTCCCGTGGACCGCGAGTCCCGCCGCCGCGGGCAGACGCTGTACCTGCCGGACGGTAATGTCCCGCTGCATCCGCCGGTGCTGTCCGAAGGCGCCGCCAGCCTCCTCCCGGGGGAGACGCGGCCCGCGGTGCTGTGGACGATCGACCTGGACTCACGGGGCGAGCCGACCGCGATCCGGGTCCGGCGCGCGCTGGTCCGGTCCGCCGAGCAGTTCGACTACGAATCCGTCCAGGCCGCACTGGAAACGGGCGCCGCCCACCCGTCCGTCACCGTGCTGCCGGAGCTAGGCCGGTTGCGCCGCGAACTGGCCGTGCAACGCGGGGCGGTCGAGCTGCAGCTACCCGAGCAGGCCATCAACGGCGACTCCGCGGACGGCTGGGCGCTCGGGATGCGGCCGCGGAACGAGGTCGACGCGTGGAACGCGGAGATCTCGCTGCTGACCGGCATGGCGGCCGCCTCGATCATGATCGAAGCGCGCGTGGGCGTGTTGCGGACGCTCCCGGACGCGGACGGCGACTCGCTCGCCTGGCTGCGCCGGTCCGCGCAGGCGCTGGGCATCGCCTGGCCCGACGGAGTGCCGGTCGCGAGGCTGCTCGCGGGCGTCGACCCGGCGTTGCCCGAGTCGATGGCGCTGTCCGCGTGCACCAGAAGGTTGCTGCGCGGCGCGGGGTACACGTCGTTCGAAGGCCAGCTGCCACCCTCGACGACGCATGCGGGCATCGGTGCCCCGTATGCGCATGTGACCGCCCCGATCCGGCGCCTGGTGGACCGGTTCGCGGCCGAGATCTGCCTGTCGGTGAGCGCGGATCGCGAGGTGCCGGGCTGGGTGCGTGCCGCGCTACCGGACCTGCCGCTGCTGATGAGCGCGTCGGATTCGCTTGCCGCACGGGTCGAGCGGGCGTGCATCGACCAGGTCGAAGCGTGGATGCTGGCCGAGCGGATCGGCGGTACCTTCGAGGCGGTCGTGCTTCGCGCGGAGGAGGCCCGTGCGGAGATCCTGGTGGAGGATCCGCCCGTGATGGGAAGATGCGCGGGCGCGAACCTGCCGGAGGGCGAGCGGATCACGGTCCGGCTCACGGCCGTGGATGTGGCGAAACGGAAGGTGTCGTTCGAACGGGCATGATCGTGGAGCACCTGGAATGACGCTGTTCGACGACCTCGGCGAGGACGTCCCGCTGCGCGGCGTGCCGCGTCGTGTCGTGTCGCTGGTCCCGTCCCTGACCGAGGCGATCGAGACCACGATGCCTGGCGTGGTCGCGGGGGCGACGGAGTACTGCACGCATCCGGAGCATCTCGACGTGCCGCGGGTCGGCGGCTCGAAGTACCCGAGAGTCGACCGGATAGTCGAGCTTCGGCCGGATCTCGTACTCGCGAACTCCGAGGAGAACCGCCTGGAGGACGTAGAACACTTGCGTGCCAACGGGTTCTCGGTCTGGGTGACCGAGGCGCCGTCGACCGTGCCGCATGCGCTCGCCTCCCTGCGCCGCTTGCTCGCGCAGGCCTTCGAGGCCGACGAGCCCGAATGGCTTGTCCAGGCGGAGGATCTGTGGCGGGAGACGCCGCCGGTCCGCCGCCACGCGGTGGTCCCGGTCTGGCGCAAACCGTGGGTGATCCTCGGGCGGGACACGTTCGCCGGCGATGTCCTCCGGCGGCTCGGCGTGTCCATTGTGTACGGCGAGCATGAGGACCGGTACCCGCGCCCGAAGCTCGAGGAGATGCTTTCGTGGTTCGCCTCGGACCAGGCCGATCTGCTCGTGTTGCCGGACGAACCGTACGAGTTCACCGCCGCGGACGGGCCCGAGGCGTTCCCGGGGGTGGGCTACGCGCTCGTCTCGGGCCGTTACCTGACGTGGTACGGACCGTCACTCGTCGCTGCCCACCGGGAGCTCCGCCGGGCGTTGTGACGAGCGGGCGACTCCAAGAAAACACCGAAACTCGGTCAGGTACCTTCGACCCTGGTTCGTCGCGTCGCGCCCAGGGAAAGGTCCTCAATGTCCGCAGTGACATATTTCGAGGCTATTGTCGTCGGCGCCTTGCAGGGTGTGTCCGAATTGTTCCCGGTGTCCAGTCTCGGGCACAGTATTCTTTTGCCGGCGTGGATCGGCGGAAAATGGGCAACCGATCTGAGTATCGGCAAGGGTTCGCCCTACCTTTCGGTCCTTGTGGCGATGCACGTGGCCACCGCGCTCGCGCTGGTGATCTTCTTCTGGCGCGACTGGGTACGCATCATCCGCGGCCTGTGGACCTCGATCCGCGACCGCGAGGTCGTGAACCCTGATCAGCGCCTTGCCTGGCTGCTGGTGCTCGCGACCATCCCGGTCGGTATCGCGGGCCTGCTGCTGGAGCATCCGCTGCGCGACTTCCTCGGCAAACCCGTGCCCACGTCGATCTTCCTGGCGCTCAACGGCGCCGTGCTGCTGGCCGTCGAACGGTTCGGCAGACCGCGAAAGACGGAGTCGCGCGCGGCTGACGAGACCATCGACTTCTCCGCCGAGGCCACTATGCCGATGCGCGCGGTCAGCCTCGAGGAAGCGTCCGACATCCGCCTGTCGAGGCTCGGCGTGGTCGAGGCCGTCCTCATCGGCGCCGCGCAGATCCTGGCCCTGTTCCCGGGAATCAGCCGTTCCGGCATCACGATGGTCGCGGGCCTGCGCCGCGGGCTCGACCACGAGGACGCGGCCAGGTTCGCGTTTCTCCTCGCCACGCCGGTGATCCTGGCCGCCGGGGTGCTGAAAATGCCGTCCCTGTTCACCGAAGAGAACCGGGCGTCGCTCGGGCCCGCGATGGCCGGGAGCCTGGTGGCGGGAATCGCGGCGTATATCTCGGTGCGATTCCTGATCCGGTATTTCGAGACGCGTACGCTGAACCCGTTCGCGGTCTACTGTGTCGTCGCCGGAATCGGTAGTTTGGTGTATTTCTCGATATGAATGTCCCGCTTTCCTGGGGTCGCGTGTTCACGGCCAGGACATTCGACGTCCCGGCGGTCGTTTTCGTGCTGGTGCTCGGTGCCGGTTACCTGGCGGCCGCGCACCGGATGCCCGGCTGGCCACGAGGGCGCCGCGCCGCGTTTCTCGCCGGGCTGGCCACGATCCTGCTGATGACCTGCTCGTTCCTGGGCGTCTACGACGACGAGTTGTTCTGGGCCCGCGCGGTGCAGGTCGTGGTGTTCCTGATGGTCACCCCGCTGCTGCTGGCGCTGGGCGCCCCGCTGACCCTCGTGCTCGCGACCGCCCCGTTCGCGGACCGGCTGCGAAAACTCGGCCGTGGCACCTTCGCACGGGCGCTGACCTTCCCGCTGGTGATCACCGTTCTGCTGATCATTCCGCCGTTCGCGATCTACCTGACCCCGCTGTACGAGCTCACGCTCCGGCACGGCGCGGTCGACGAGATCGTCCGGCTCGGCGTGCTGTGCTGCGGGTTCGTCTACTTCTGGACACGGCTGCGCGTCGATCCGACGCCGCGCGAGGACCATCACCTGGTTTCGTTCGGCGTCAGCCTCACCGAGGTCATCCTCGACGCGGCGCTCGGCCTCGTGCTGTGGCTCGGCCCCTTGCGCGCCGCGGACTACTACCATGCGCTGGCCCGGGCGTGGGGCCCTGACCCGCATACCGACCAGATCATCGGCGCGGGCATCCTGTGGATCGGCGGCGACGTGGCCGGCCTGCCGTTCGTCGGCGCGCTGTTCACCCGGTGGATGCGCGACGACGACCGGCAGGCCAAGCGGATCGACCGCGAACTCGACGAGCGGGAGGAGAAGGGCGAGGCCCCGAGCGGCCTCTGGTGGGAGAACGATCCTCAGCTCGCCGAAAGGTTCCGGCGGAGGTGAGCCACGCGGAGCGTGTCGGTGGGCGGTCGGGTGAGAGGCTGGCCTAGTGGAATGCGTGCTCGGGCGCCGGGAATTCGCCTCGTCGCACCTCGTCGGCGAACGCCGTCGCGGCCCCGGAGAGCACTCCGGCCAGGTCCGCGTAGCGCTTGACGAAGCGCGGGGTCTTCCCGCGGCGCAGCCCCGCCATGTCCTGCCAGACCAGCACCTGCGCGTCGCAGTCCGGCCCCGCGCCGATGCCGACGGTGGGGATCTTCAGCTCATGCGTGATCCGCTTCGCGACCTCCGCCGGCACCATCTCCATCACGACGGCGAACGCCCCGGCCTCCTGCAGCGCCAGCGCGTCCTCGACCAGGGCCTCGCCGGCCTCGCCCCGGCCCTGCACCCGGTAGCCGCCGAGGTTGTGCTCGCTTTGCGGGGTGAACCCGATATGCCCCATCACCGGGATACCGGCGCTGGTCAGCGCCTCGACATGCGGCGCGAACCGGCGCCCGCCCTCGAGCTTGACCGCGTGCGCCCGGCCCTCCTTCATGAACCGGATGCCCGTCGCGAGCCCCTGCTCCGGCGAGAGCTGGTAGGAACCGAACGGCAGGTCGGCGACCACCAGGGCGCGTTTGGTCGCCCTCGTCACCGCGCGGACCAGCGGGAGCAGTTCGTCGACCGTCACCGGCAGCGAGGTTTCGTAGCCGAATACGTTATTGGCGGCCGAGTCGCCGACGAGCAGCACGGGAATGCCCGCCTCGTCGAACAGTTCGGCGGTGTACATGTCGTACGCCGTCAGCATCGGCCAGGGCTCACCGCGGTCCTTGAGCTCCTGCAGATGGTGGATGCGCACCTTCTTCACGGGTGCGGCTTGCCGTGGCCCGCTGCCGTAGGGCGCAGCGGTCTCACCAGAAGTGGACATCGTCGTCGACCAACCTTCCCTCGAGGCCCTCATCGGGTCCCCGGGTCGTGGATCTGGGAACTCCAGCGTGACACTGGTGGACGCGCGCGCCCAAGCGCGTGCGATGAGCTTCACACGGGTGGTGACGATGGTTCCCCGATGGCGACGTAAGGCCGGTGGCGTGGTCGCCACCGTCGTGCAACTGGGCGCGCTGATGTCTGTGGCCCTGCTGATCTGGGGCGGGCACCACAGGTTCTACGTATGGACCGTCGGGCTGTTCAGCCTGGTCAACATCCCGGCCGACTCGAACATCCTGATCGCTCTGGTGCTCGTGGTACTGGGCGCGGCGTTGCGGCGGCGCAAGCGCGCGGCGCTGAACACGCTGATCCTGTTCCAGTTCGGCGGCCTGGCGATGAACCTGGGCTACCAGGCGACCCTGCTGTGGGCGCCGGAGATTCTCGGGGAACGCCATCCGCATGTGCCGTTCGGGGCACTGAGCGTCGGCGATCTGCTCTCGATCGGGTTGATCGTGCTGCTGTTCGCCCTGCGCCCGGCGTTTCCCGCCCGGCTCGCACCGGGTGCGTGGCGGCATGGGCTGATCGTGGGCGCGTCCGGGATCCTCATGGTGATCTTCAGCGGCTGGGCGCTGCTCGTGGCGTGGCCGGGCAGGCTCACCGGCCTCGGCGACACCTTCCTGTGGGCGGCCAACCACGCGACCGGTGAGCTTGTGCAATTGCGGCGGCTCGGTGTCCGCGAAGGCCCACCGTGGCTGGATCTGGCGCTCGACCTGGGCGGCAGCCTCGTCGCGGTGCTGACCCTGTCGACGTTCTTCCGTGGTGTGCGCAGCCGCCGGCACCGAACCGACCACGAAGAGCTACGGCTGCGGGCATTGCTGGCGAAGTACGGCGAAGACGATTCGCTCGGGTACTTCGCCACACGGCGGGACAAGAGCGTCATCTTCGCGCCGAACGGGCGGGCCGCGGTGACCTACCGGGTGCTCGCCGGTACCAGCGTGGCCAGCGCGGATCCGATCGGGGATCCCGAAGCATGGCCGCAGGCGATCGAGGCGTGGCTGGCGGAGGCGCACACCTACGGCTGGTCGCCCGGTGCGCTGGGGGCGAGCGAGCGCGGCGCGCGGGCGTATGCGCGGGCCGGGCTCAAGGCGCTCGAACTCGGTGACGAGGCCGTGCTCGACGTCCGCGACTTCAGCCTGACCGGCCCGGAACGGCGTACCGTGCGCCAGGCGGTCAGCCGGATCGAACGAGCCGGGTACACCGCGGTCGCCCGGCGGCACAACGAGATCTCACCGTCCGAAATGGACGAGATAGTCGAGCGGGCGCAGCAGTGGCGCGGCGCGGAGACCGAACGCGGTTTCTCGATGGCGCTGTCCCGGCTCGGCGACCCGAGCGACGGCCGGTGCGTGATGGTCGAGGCGTACGACGCGTCCGGCACCCTGCGCGGGCTGCTGTCGTTCGTGCCCTGGGGGCGCCGCGGGTTGTCCCTCGACCTGATGCGCCGTGACCGCGACGCCGAGAACGGCTTGAACGAGTTCATGGTCGCGCGGCTCGTCGACGTGGCCGGCAAGTTCGGCGCGCAGCGGATTTCGCTGAACTTCGCCATGTTCCGCGCGGTTTTCGCGGCGGGGGAGCGGATCGGCGCCGGGCCGGTGCTGCGCGCCTGGCGTGCCGTGCTGGGTGTCGCGTCGCGGTTCTTCCAGCTGGAGTCGTTGTACCGCTCGAACGCGAAGTACGGGCCCGAATGGGAGCCGCGGTTCCTCTGCTACGGCTCGGCGCGGCGGCTCGCGCGGGTCAGCCTGGTCGCGGGGGCGCTGGAGGGCTTCCTGCCGCAGCCGCGCCGGTCGATCTCCGGCGGCGGGGTGAGCGAGGCGTTCCTGGCGGGGGTCGAGGAGATCGACGAGATCCGGTCCGAGCCGCCGGCGGTGCGACGACCGGAACAGGTCCGGGTGCGGATCGCGAAGCTGGACCGGCTGCGGAAGGCGGGCGTCGATCCCTATCCGGCCGGGTTCGTCCGCGACACCGTGCTTTCCGAGGTTTCGCGCAAGTTCGGCTGGCTGCCGCCGGACGCGCGGACGGGCTGCGAGGTGCGCGTGGCCGGGCGGGTGGTGGCGCTGCGGGACTTCGGCGGGCTGGTTTTCGCTCGCCTGCGGGACAGCAGCGGTGAGCTGCAGTTGATGCTGGGGGCGGACGAACTGTGGCGGTCCGGGGTCGACCTCGGGGATCAGGTGGGTGTGCGCGGCGAAGTGGTGACTTCGCGGCGGGGCGAGCTCTCGGTCCGTGTCGAAGACTGGACGCTCACGGCGAAATGCCTGCATCCGTTGCCGGACAGGCGAAAGGGCCTCGCCGACCCGGACACCCGGGTGCGGCGCCGCTACCTCGATCCGGACCTGCCGGAGCTGTTGCGGCTGCGCGGCACGGTGGTCCGCGCGGTCCGGGATCGGTTGCACACCAACGACTTTCTCGAGGTCGAGACCCCGATGCTGCAGCGGGTGCACGGTGGCGCGAACGCGCGGCCGTTCGTCACCCACATCAACGCCTACGACATGCGGATGTACCTGCGTATCGCGCCGGAGCTGTATCTCAAGCGGTTGTGCGTGGCCGGGATGGAGCGGGTGTTCGAGCTGAACCGGAACTTCCGCAACGAAGGTGTCGACGCGACGCACAACCCCGAGTTCACGATGCTCGAGGCCTACCAGGCGTACGCGGACTACGACTCGATGCGGGCGCTGACCAGGGATCTGGTGCAACAGGCCGCCGTGGCCGCGTACGGGCGCCCCGTGGTGCGCCGGCCGGACGGTGAGCACGACATCTCCGGCGACTGGCCGGTCGTCACCGTGCACGACGCGGTTTCGTCGGCGCTGGGGGAAGAGGTCACACCATCGACTTCCGTGGAGGCGCTGCGTTCCTACTGCGCCGCGGCGGGTGTTCCGTTCGCGAGCGACGCGGGTCACGGTGACCTGGTGCTCGCGGCGTTCGACCATCTCGTCGAGGCTTCCACGATCGCCCCGACGTTCTACACGGACTACCCCACCGACGTGTCGCCCCTGACCAGGCAGCATCGCGAGGATCCGCGGCTGGCGGAACGGTGGGACCTCGTCGCGTTCGGCGCCGAAATCGGGACGGCCTACACGGAGTTGACCGATCCGCTGGAGCAGCGCCGGCGGCTGGAGGCCCAGTCGCTGCGCGCCGCCAGCGGTGATGTGGAGGCGATGGAACTGGACGAGGACTTCCTGCAGGCGCTCGAACACGGGATGCCCCCGACGGGCGGGCTGGGCCTTGGCATCGACCGGCTGCTGATGATGCTGAACGGGGCGCCGATCCGCCAGATCGTCCCGTTCCCGTTCGTCCGCCCGCGCGCCTGATCTCCTTGTGGCACAAGGACTTTCCGAAATTGTCGGACCCCGGTGCGAGGATGCACTCAGGTAACCGCATCCGAGCGAAGGAGCACCGATGTCCGGCAATGTCCGCCCTGTCCGTGACGAGCGCGAGGGCCTGCTCGCGTTTCTCGCTCACCAGCGCTACGTCCTGCGGCTGGCCGCCCACGGGCTGACCGACGAGCAGGCGCGTCTCGCGCCCAGCCGCAGCACGCTGACCATCGGCGGCCTGCTCAAGCACGTCGCGCGCACCGAACGAGGCTGGCTGGGCACCGTCCTGCAACGGAAGCCTGTCGGCACGGTGGAGGAAAGAGCGAGCGCGTACGCGGCCGACTTCGAGTTCACCGAGGAGGACACACTGCCTGCCGTGCTCGCCGAGTACGAGCAGGTCGCGGGTGAGACGGAGGAGATCATCGCCGGCATCCCCGATCTGGGCCGGCCGGTGCCGGTGCCGAAGGGCGTGCCGTGGTTCCCGGACGACGTCGACGCCTGGTCGGTCCGGTGGGTGCTGTTGCACCTCATCCAGGAGACGGCCCGCCACGCCGGGCACGCCGACATCGTCCGCGAGCACATCGACGGCGCGCAGGCCTTCCCCCTGCTGGCCGCCGCCGAAGGCTGGCCCCCCTCCCCGTGGATCCAACCCTGGCAACCACCCCCGCCCTAACTCCCCGCCCCGCCCGCCTCCCGCCGCCGACATCTACCTTCCAGACGTTGAGTTCGACCGTGGGGACGCCGAGTTCGACGTTCGGGACGTTGAGTTCGACGTTCCAGACGGCGAGTTCGACCGTGGGGACGCTGAGCTGGACGTTCCAGACGCCGAACTCGACTTCCGCGCCCCGAGGTCGGTGCACGCCCGATCCGCCGGACCACCTCGTCGGCCCCGGCCTAGAACAGCGTCGGCTCGTCGGGCCGCGCTCCTTCGATCACCAGCATCCTGCGCTTGGTGGCCACCCCACCAGGCGCGGAGAACCCGACCATCCTGCCGTCGGCACCGAGCACCCGGTGGCAGGGCACCACGATCGGAAAGGGGTTACTGCCCAGCGCCCTTCCCACTGCCTGCGCCGAACCCGGCATGCCCAGCCGGCGCGCGACGTCGCCGTAGGTGAGCGTCTTTCCGGGCGGGATCGTGCGCGCGACCTCGTACACGCGGCGATGGAACTCCGGCACGCCCTCCAGGTCGAGCCGGACCTCCCGCAGATCGCGCGGCTCACCGCGTAACAGCGCCACGATCGCGGCGATCGCTTGCCGGATGTGCGGCGGTGGCTCGGTTTCGGCCGAGTCGGAGACGCTCGCACGCAACCGCGCGCGGGTGCGCTCGGCGCTGCCGTCGGGCAAACGCACACTCACCACACCGCGCTCACCCCAGGCGATTCCGCAGTACCCGATGGCGGTGTCGAACACCGTGAAGCCCTGTGCCACCGCTCAATTCTCCGGCACGAGGCAGAACGGGTGTCCCTCGGGATCGGTGAGCACCGTCCAGTCGGCACCACCCGGCTGGAACTCGGGCTTGGCCGCGCCGAGCGCGAGCAGTTCGGGCACGGCCGCTTCGACGTCGGTGACCCCGAAGTCGAGGTGGAAGTGCTTGGCGTCGTCGGGCCAGCCCGGCGACCGGTACCCCGCGATTCGCTGGAACCCCAGCTGGATCGCGCCCTTGTCACTCAGATACGCGGTGTCCGCATCGCTGGAGGTGATGTCCCATCCGGTGACCTTCGCATAGAACGCGGCGAGCCCGGCCGGGTCGGCGCAGTCGATCACAACGGTGGAAAGTATGGCTGTCATCTGCGGTTCCTCCTCTTGCCGTGCACAAGAGCCTGCCGCGTCGCACACCACGGGTATTGAAGATTCTTGCGCCCGGAATCGTCGTACCCCCGGCGTAGCGTGCGCGCCATGCGTATCGCCGTCGAACTGGCCGTGAGGCCGGAGTTCGCCGTGCACCTGGTGTCGTGCCGGGACGACCACCACGACTGGTCCGCGCCCGAACCGCGCTCGGGGTACGGGCTGGTCCTCGTGCGCCGTGGTCGTTTCCGCCGGAAGGTGGCGGGCCTGACGGCCGACGTCGATCCGACGCTCGGCTATCTCAGCCTGCCCGGCGACGAAGAGCGTTTCGCGCATCCGGCTGGCGGCGACGTGTGTACCTCGATCAGCCTCAGCCCCGGCATCTGGCACTCGATGGTGCACAACCGCCCGGCGTCGAGCCTCTATGTCGATGCCCGGCTCGACCTCGCCCACCGCAGGCTACTGGCCGCCGCCACGAACGGTGACGTCGACTATGCGCTCGCCGAGCGGCTGCTCGCGCTCGTCGCCGCGACCCTGGACCGCCCTGAGTCGACCAGGGCGGACCGAACCCTCGTGGCGCGGGCCCGCGCGGCGATCCACGCCGATCACCCGGCGTCGCGCGGGTTGCTCCCGCTCGCGGAGATGCTGGCCGTCTCCCCGTACCGGCTGAGTCGCGCCTTTCCCCAGCAGCTGGGAGTTTCGCTGACCCGCTACCGCAATCGCGTACGTGTCGGTCGCGCCCTGGACAGGCTCGAAGGCGGCGAGGCGGACCTTGCGGGCCTGGCCGCGGACCTCGGCTTCGCCGACCAGGCCCACCTGACCCGCACGGTCCGCGAGCACTGCGGCCATACCCCGGCCGCCCTGCGCCGGTTGCTCAGCGCCTGCCGGTGATCTGGCCGGGCTACCGCGCCACACCGAAGGCGCGCCGGCCGTTCAGCCGCGCTGATCGCCCTCACGCCAGCCGTTCGTGATCGGCAGCCGCCGGTCGCGGCCGAACGCCTTGAACGTGATCTTCGTGCCGATCGGGTACTGGCGGCGCTTGTACTCGGCCCTGTCCACCATCCGGATCACACGGTCGATCGTCTCCGCGTCGAATCCCGCCGCGAGCAGGTCCGCGTACCCCCGGTCGCCCTCGACATAGTCGTCGAGGATGTCGTCCAGCAGCGGGTAGTCCGGCAGCGAGTCGGTGTCCAGCTGGCCAGGACGCAGCTCCGCGGACGGCGGCTTGCTGATCGAGTTCTCCGGGATCGGCGGCATCTCACCGCGCTTCTCGGCCTCCGCGTTCCGCCACCGCGCCAGTTCCCACACGTAGGTCTTGAACACGTCCTTGATCGGCGCGAACCCGCCGACCGCGTCCCCGTAGATCGTCGAGTATCCCACCGCGAGCTCGGTCTTGTTCCCCGTCGCCAGCACGAGGTGACCGTCCAGATTGGACAGAGCCATCAGCAGCATCCCGCGCACCCGCGCCTGGATGTTCTCCTCCGCGAGCCCGGTCCCGGCGAGCTTCAACCGATCGACGTAGACCCGCACCATGTCCTCGATCGGCTCGGTCCGGAAGTGGCAACCCAGCCGCCGCGCGAGTTCCGCGGCGTCGGAACGAGAATGCTTCGACGAGTACGCCGAGGGCATCGACACCCCGTACACCGCGTCCCGCCCCAGCGCGTCCACCGCCAGCGCCGCCGAGACCGCCGAGTCGATCCCGCCGGAGAACCCGAACGTCACCGAGCGGAAGCCGTTCTTGTGCACGTAGTCCCGCAGCCCGACGACCAGCGCCGACCACACCTCGGCCTCTTCGGACAGCGGCTCGCTGATCGGCGCCGGGACCGGCTCGTACTCCGGCACCGGCGAGGTGCTCAGCGTCCGCCGCCGTACCGCCAGCCCCCCGAACGACCCCTCGGCACCATGCCCGCCCGCCGGCAGGTCGAGGTCGACCACCAGCAGGTGCTCGGTGAACTGTGGCGCCCGCGCCCGCAGCTCACCGTCCGCGCCCACGACGAACGAATCCCCGTCGAACACCAGGTCGTCCTGGCCGCCGACGAGGTTCGCATAGACCAGCGGCGCGCCCGCCTCGGCCGCGCGCCGGGCGGCCAGCGGCAGCCGGACGTCGTCCTTCGACCGTTCGTACGGCGAGGCGTTCGGCGACACCACGAGATCGACGCCAGCCTTGCCCAGCGCCGACACCGGTCCGCCGTCCTGCCAGATGTCCTCGCAGATCACCATGCCGATGTCGAGCCCGTGCAGCCGCAGCACGTCGAGCGTCTGCCCCGGCTTGAAGTAGCGGTGCTCGTCGAACACGCCGTAGTTCGGCAGGTGGTGCTTGAACTGGCGCCCGACCACCTCACCGCCGTACAGCGCCGCGGCCGCGTCACGCGGACCGACCTCGTCGAGGTCGAGATACCCCACGTACGCGAGCAGATCGCCGCAACCGGCCTCGGCCAGTCGACGCGCCAGATCGTCGACAGCCTGCCGGGAGCCCTGGGCGAAGGTCGCGCGCAGCGTCAGATCCTCGACCGGGTACCCGGTCAGGGACATCTCGGGGAACACCACGACGTGGGCGCCCGCCTCGACGGCCTTGCGCGCCCAGTCCACGTGCAGTTGCGCGTTGCCCGCGAGGTCGCCCACCGTCGAGTTGACCTGGGCCAGCGCGATCCTGAGTTGCGGCATGCACCCATTCTCGCGCACCGCCGCGGTTGTCCACAGCGGAATGTGCGCAAGCGCAACCCGCCCGGTGGGTCAGTCCTTTCCGCGCTTGAGCAGGCTGCGGACCTGCTTCAGGGTCTGCTCGAAGTCCGAATCGAACGGGCTGTCGTGCACGAGATACGTCCACGTCGAACTCGGCCGCCGCACGCCCGACGCCGACAGGTCGACCCCGTCTTCGCCGATCTCCGCCTCTTCGAGCGTCTTCACGGAACGCTCTTCGATGGCCGGGATGATCTTGTGGAACTCCGGGATCGCGAGCCGGTGGAACTCGTCGAGCGGCGTCTCCCGCGCGATCGCGCGCAGGTGGATGCTCTCCCGCACGTCGGTGAGATAGGCCAGGTGATCCGACCACAGCTGGTCCAGGTGGAACAGCATGATCTCCCGGCACACGTGGTCGAGCGCGTCCTCGTCGAGCGACTCGGCCAGCTCCTCGAACCGCTTCGCGGCCGCTTCCTTCAGCTTCGTGACGGCGAGATCCGTCCGCAGCAGCTGGTCGCGGTGGTCCAGCAGCTCGCGCCGCTGGTGCTCGATCAGCCGCGTGTACCGCCAGGTGTTGCGGTGGATCTCCAGATGCACGCCCTCGGCGACACGCTGCGCGTGGTTGATCTGCCGCTGGGCCGCGGGGTCGCTGATCTCGCCGGTGTCGTCGTCGGCGTGGATGCCGTCGGGCACGTCCGGCGCGTTCGACAGCACCAGCTCGTCGTTCAGCGAAGCGAAGAACACCGCGCTTCCCGGGTCGCCCTGGCGGCCGGACCGGCCGCGCAGCTGCCCGTCCAGGCGGCTCGACGGGTACCGCGCGGTCCCGATCACGTGCAGCCCGCCCAGTTCCGCGACCCGCTCGCGGTCCTTGCCGTCGGCGCCGCCGAGCCGGATGTCGGTACCGCGGCCGGCCATCTGCGTCGACACCGTGACCGCGCCGTACGTCCCGGCTTCGGCGATGATCGCGGCCTCTTCGGCGTCGTTGCGCGCGTTGAGCACGACGCACGGCAAGTCCACCTTCGCGAGCTTCTCCGCCAGCTCCTCGGACTCGGCCACGTCCTGCGTGCCGACCAGGATCGGCCGCCCGGTCTCGTGCACCTCCCGGATCTCCGCCTCGATCGCGCGCAGCTTGTGCGACGGCGACGCGAAGATCCGGTCCGAATGGTCCTCGCGGACGTTCGGGGTGTTCGGCGGGATGACCGCGACCTCGAGCTTGTAGAACTCGCGCAGCTGCTCGGCGACCGCCACCGCGGTGCCCGTCATGCCCGCCACCTGCGGATACCGCGCCATCAGCGCCTGCACGGTGATCGAGTCCAGGATCTCGCCGCGGTCGGTCGCGGGCAGTTGCTCCTTCGCCTCGACCGCCGCCTGGAGGCCGTCCGGCCAGCGCTGCAACTCGGCGATCCGCCCGCGCGAGGTGTTGATGAGGTGGACCTTCCCGTCGCGCACGATGTAGTCGACGTCGCGGGTCAGCAGTGCGTGGGCGTGCAGCGCCACGTTGACCGCCGCGAGCCGTTCGGAGCCGGCGTCCCCGTACAGGTCGATCCCGCCGAGCGCCTTCTCGACCACCGACGCCCCCGCCGTGGTCAGCCACGCGTTGCGGCCGTCGGAGTCGGTCTCGTAGTGCAGGCCGAGGCGGAGCCGCCGCACGACGTTGGCGACCTCGACGTCGGCGGTCGCGTGGTCCACCGAACCCGCCATCACCAGGGGCACGCGTGCCTCGTCGACGAGCACCGAGTCCGCTTCGTCGATGATCGCGACCTCGGGCTCGGGCTGCGCGAGTTCCTCGACGCGGGTGATCAGCCTGTCGCGCAGCACGTCGAAACCGATCTCGCTCACCGCGCCGTAGGTGACGTCGTTCGCGTAGGCCTCGCGCCGCTCGTCACGGGTCAGCGACGGTTCGATCCAGCCGACGGAGACGCCCAGCAGGTCGTACACCGGCTTCATCCACTCGGCGTCGCGCCGGGCGAGGTAGTCGTTGACGGTCGTGACGTGCACCCGCCTGCCCTGCAGGGCGTATCCGGCCGCCGCGAGCGCACCCGAGAGCGTCTTGCCCTCACCGGTCTCCATCTGCACGACATGCCCGGTGAGCAGGCCCATGGTGCCCAGCAGCTGAACGTCGAAGGCGCGCTCGTCAAGCGCGCGGCGCGCGGCCTCGCGGCCCAGCGCGCACAGCTCGACGAGCTGGGCTTCGGCGAACTCGGCTTCCAGACGGAGCTTGCCGGCGCGCTCGGTGAGCTCGGTGTCGGAGAGCCCATCCAGCTCCGCTTCGAGCTCGCCGATCTCGGGGAGCAACGCCTCGTAGCGGGTCAGCTCGGCGCTGCCCGGTCGCTCGATGAGCCTGCGCAGCCGCTTGCCCATCCGGGTGATCAGTGCTGGCACCCCTGGTCTCCTGTCTCTTCCTGCGGTCCACCTGCCAACGAGGTGGTGGTGGTCCCGTGTTCCCCGCCAGGATGGCACGATCACGCCGTGCCCTTCCTCCAGCGTGCCCGGTCCCGATCCCTGCGAGCAGCCGTCCTCGTCGGCGTCAGCCTGCTGACGGTCGCCGCCTGCACCTCGACACAGCCGAGCACCCCGCAGCCGCAGACCCAGACCGAGACGAAAGGTCCGGTCGGTCCGGTTCCCGCCGGTCTGGCCAAGTTCTACGCGCAGCCGCTGACCTGGGGCAACTGTGCACCCTACGCGACTTCGGACGACGCGAAATCCCTCTTTGGTACGCAAGGACTCCAGTGTGCGCGACTGACCGTGCCGCTGGACTACGCGGCGCCGCAGGGCGCCACGATCAGTCTTGGGGTGCTGCGGCACAAGGCCTCGGGCGACCGCATCGGCGCCCTCGTGCTCAACCCCGGCGGGCCGGGGGCCTCCGGCATGGCCGCCGCGGCCGGCCTTTCTTCGCAGGTCGCGAACACGGACGTCGGTCAGCGGTTCGATCTGGTCGGCTTCGACCCGCGGGGTATAGGCGCGAGCGAACCCGAGGTGAACTGTCTCACCGACAAGGAGCGAGACACCGAGCGCGCCGAGGACCTCGACACCGACGGCTCGCCCGCCGGGGTGGCCAAGCAGGAAGCGGAGGCGAAGGACTTCGCGGCCAAATGCGTTCAGCGCACCGAATACGGCACGGCGATGCTCGCCAATCTCGGCAGCCGCGACGTCGCGAAGGACATGGACGTGCTGCGCTCCGCCCTCGGCGAGCAGAAGCTGACCTACCTCGGCTACTCCTACGGCACGCGGCTGGGCTACACCTACGCCGAGGAGTTCCCCGACAACATCCGGGCGATGGTCCTCGACGGTGCGCTCGATCCGAACCAGGACGAGGTGGAATCGCTCGTCGCACAGGGCGCCGGGTTCGGCGTGGCGTTCAACCGGTTCGCCGCGTGGTGTGCCGCGCGTTCGGACTGCGCGCTCGGGCAGAACGCGGCCGGCGCCACGAAGGCCTTCCAGGATCTGGTCCGGCCGTTGATCGACAACCCGGCGCGGCTGGCCGACGGGCGTGAGCTCACCTTCGACGACGCGACGCTCGGCGCGATCCAGGCGCTGTACTCGCAGCAGCTGTGGCCGTCGCTGAACTCCGGTCTCGACGAGCTGAAGAGCGGCCGCGGCGCGACGCTGATGGCACTCGCGGACCAGTACAACGAGCGCGACAGCGGCGGCCACTACACGAATACGCAGGACGCCTTCACCGCCGTCCGGTGCGTGGACGACCCGCGGGTCACGAACAAGGCCGAGATCCTCTCCGCTGAGAACCGCTACGACCAGGTCGCCCCGTTCCTCGACGACGGCAGGCCCAACGGCGCGGCGCTCGACGCGTGCGCGTACTGGCCCGTGCCCAACACTTCGGAGCCGCACGAGCCGAAGGTCGGCGGTATCCCGCCGGTGCTGGTCATCTCGACCACGAACGATCCGGCCACGCCGTATCAGGCCGGGGTGAACCTGGCGCAAGCGATGCACGGCGCACTGCTCACCTTCGAGGGCACGCAGCACACCGTGTTCCTGCAAGGGAATTCGTGCGTCGACCAGGCGGGCACCGACTATCTGGTGGACGGGACACTCCCACCGGCGGGTAAACGTTGTGCCGCGCAGTGACCGGGCTGGCACGATATGAGGGATGCCTTTCCGTCGCAGCCGGCTGCCGGCCGCGCTCGGCCTGGTGCTGTGCCTGCTGACCGCCTGCACGCCCAACCAGGTTTTGCCGCGGCCAGGGCCTTCCCCCGTGTCCGACGCCCACGCCCTCGACAGGTTCTACGACCAGAAGCTCGCCTGGGGTAGCTGCGCGCCGTACGCGACGGAGGAGCAGAGCCAGGAAGCGTTCCGCACTCCGGGCGTCGAGTGCGCGCGCCTGATGGTCCCGCTGGACTACGCGCAGCCGCAGGGACCCACGATCACGGTCGGCGTCCTGCGGCACAAGGCGTCCGATCCGGCGGACCGGATCGGTTCGCTGGTGATGAATCCTGGTGGTCCGGGCGGTTCGGGGATGGAGGCTGCGGCGCGGCTCGTGCCGACCGTCGCGAACCAGGCGATCGGGCTCCGGTTCGATCTCGTCGGCTTCGACCCTCGCGGCGTCGGTGCCAGCGAGCCACGCGTGCGCTGCCTGTCCGATGCCGAGCGCGACGCCGAACGCGCGAGCCATCTCGGCGACGGCACCACGCCCGGGTCGGACGCCGCGTGGCGCGCGGAAGGCCAGGACTTCGCGGCGAAATGCGTCCAGCGCACCCAGTACGGCGCGCGGATGCTGGCGAACGTCGGCACCCGGGACGTGGTGAAGGATCTCGACATCCTGCGGGCCACGCTCGGCGACAAGAAGCTGACCTATCTCGGTTACTCCTACGGCACCCAGATCGGGTTCCAGTACGCCGAAGCGTTCCCGGCGAACGTCCGCGCCCTGCTGCTCGACGGCGCGATAGACCCGGCCGAAGACGAGATGCGGTCGCTCGTCGCGCAAGGTGCCGGCTTCGCCAGCGCGTTCGGCCTGTTCGCCGCCGCCTGCGCGAAGCACACCGGATGCGCGGTCGGCGGCGACCCGTCGCATGCGGTCGCCCGGTTCGAGGAGCTGACCCGCCCGCTGCTGACCGCCCCGGCCACGGCGGCCGGCGGGCGGCGGCTGTCCTACGACGACGCCATGACCGGTGTCGTCGAGGCCATGTACTCCCAGCGGTCCTGGCCGATCCTCAACGCCGCGCTCAACCTGCTCGCGACCGGCGACGGCAGCCTGCTGCTCCAGCTCGCGGACAGTTACTACGAGCGTGGACCCGATGGCCGTTACTCCTCCCTGCAGGCCGCCTACTACGCCGTGCGGTGCGTCGACAACCCGCGCCAGCCGCCCGCCGCCATCGCCGCGACGTATCAGCAGATGCTCGCGGCCGCACCGTTCCTCGGCGGCGGCCGGCCGGACGAGGGAGAGCCCGGTATCTGCGGGTCCTGGCCGGTGCCGAGTACCGCCCAGCCGCATGACCCGATCCGGCCGGGGGTGCCCTCGCCGCTCGTCATTTCGACGGTCGACGACCCGGTGACGCCGTACCAGGACGGGGTGAACCTGGCGCGGCAGATGCACGGCGGCCTGCTCACCTACGAGGGCGCGCAGCATACGGCGTTCCTGCACGGCGACCAGTGCGTCGACGTCAACGGACTCGCGTACCTGGTCGACGGCACCCTGCCCCCGCCGGGAACGCGCTGCCCTAGCCGGTAGGCGTCGAGGCCGGGGGCGGCGAGTTCACCCCGGACAGCGCCAGCTCGAGCATGACGGCGCCTTCGTTCGGCTGCCGCGGCGGCACCTGCATCCAGATCCGCACGAGGGTGCGCGGCTCGGTCCGCGTGACCCAGAATTTCACGTCCACATCGGACTGGATCTGCGGTACGACGGAGGCGATCACGTCCTTGCCGAGCTCCCCGGTCACCCGGTACGTCTCGACGCCCTGGACGTTCTCCTTCGTCTCCGTCTTCAGCCCGGTCGCGCTCGTCAGCAGTTTCGGCAGGCCCTGCTCCAGCAGCCCGGCCGGCGCGTACTCAGCCGGCATCGGTTCGCGCGTCCGCGTCCCGTGCTTGTCGGTGAGCGTCAGCCTGTCCCCGGCGATCTCGTACCGCAGCTCGAACCGGTTGGTCGACTCCTGCATGTCCGCTTGACCGCTCGCCGTGCCGTCCCGGCTCGCCCAGCCCTTGATCTCGCGCACGTCCATCCCGGGAATGCTGCCGCTGACGCTGAGATCGAACCGGACGCTCCGGATACCGGCGAGCGTCGCGGCCGCGGCGGTGACGAGTCCGGTCGCGTCGGGCAGCGGGCCGCGGGTGTCGGGGGAAGCCGAGCAGCCGGCGGCGAGAGCCATGATCAGCAGGAACACACCCGCGGTGCGGCGGCGGAGCATGCCGACACGGTAGCTGGGCCGGTCAGGGGCGGGCGAAGGTGCGCCGGTAGGCCAGCGGCGCGACCCCGATCGTGGCGTTCAGATGCTGGCGCAACGACGCGGCCGTGCCGAGCCCGGATTCGGCGGCGACGCGGTCCACGGGCAGCGTCGTCGTCTCGAGCAGATGCCGCGCGTGCAGCACCCGCTGCTGGTTCAGCCAGGCGCGCGCCGACATCCCGGTCTCGGCCCGGAACCGCCGGCTGAACGTCCGCACGCTCATCCGCGCGTGCCGCGCCAGCGACTCCAGGCCGAGCTGCTCGCCGAGCCGTTCGAGCGCCCACGCGCGTGTCGCCGCCGTGCTGCCCTCGTCGGCCGGCAGCGGCCGCTCGATGTACTGCGACTGACCACCGTCACGCCACGGCGGCACGACGCAGTAGCGCGCCGCCCGGTTGGCCACCGCGCTGCCGTGGTCCGAGCGGATCACGTGCAGGCACAGGTCGACGCCCGCGGACAGCCCGGCCGAGGTGAGCACCTTCCCGCCGTCGACGAACAGCACGTTCTCATCCAGTTCGACCCGCGGGTACAGGCGGCGGAAGTCCCCGGCGTGAGCCCAGTGCGTGGTCGCCCGCCGCCCGTCGAGGTAGCCGGCGGCGGCGAGCACGAACGCGCCGGTGCAGATCGACATCACCCGCGCGTCATCCGGGATGAGTGCGAGCGCGTCGGCCAGTTCGGCGGACAGTGTGCCGTGATGGCGCGGCGCGGTGGCGCGGGTGCCCGGGACGATCACCGTGTCCGCCTCGGCGAGCGCCTCCGGCCCGTGCTGGAGCTTGGCCTCGTACCCGTAGCTGACCTGCACCGGCCGGTCGTCCACCCCGCAGATTCGCACGTCGTACAGCGCCCGCCCGTCCTTGCGGGCGCCGGAGAACACCTGCGGCGGGATGTTCAGGTCGTATCCGACGACCTCGGAGAGCGCGAGCACCACGATCCTGTGCATGGCCGCATTCTTGCACATATTGGCGCTTCGGCCACTCGTTCGCCGGCCGGTGATCTTGCACCCTCATCAGGTGGCAACTGGAACGCGGGTGCACCGCGCTTGGTTCGTGGCCTTCGCGGCCTTCATCGCACTCGTCGGGGCAGCCGGTTTCCGTGCCGCGCCGAGCGTGCTCATCGATCCCCTGCATCAGGAATTCGGCTGGTCCACCGCGACGATCTCGGCCGCCGTCTCGATCAACCTGCTCTTGTACGGCCTGATCTCCCCGTTCGCCGCCGCGCTGATGGAACGGCTCGGCATGCGCCGCGTCGTCGGGGGCGCGCTCGTCCTGGTCGCGGCCGGCAGCGGGCTGACGGTGTTCATGACCGCGAGCTGGCAACTGCTGCTGTGCTGGGGAGTGCTCGTCGGTACCGGCACGGGATCGATGGCCCTCGCGTTCGTGGCGACGGTGACCGGCCGGTGGTTCGTGCGGCAGCGCGGGCTCGTCAGCGGCGTGCTGACGGCGGCGGGCGCGGCGGGGCAACTGGTGTTCCTGCCGGTCATCGCTTCGCTCGCGACGAACCACGGCTGGCGCTCGGCCGCCCTCACGGTCGCCGGAGGAGCGCTCGTGGTCGTGCCGTTCGTGCTGGTCTTCCTGCGCGATCACCCGACCGACGTCGGCACGACGGCCTACGGCGCGACCGAGTCGGAGGAGAAGCCCGCGCCGACCCGTGGCACGGCGAGGCGCGCGTTGACCGTCCTTCGGGACGCCGCCAAGACCCGCGTGTTCTGGCTGCTGGCCGGCGGGTTCGCGATCTGCGGCGCATCGACGAACGGGTTGGTCGGTACCCATTTCGTCCCGGCCGCCCACGAACACGGAATGCCGCCGACCACCGCGGCTTCACTGCTCGCGCTGGTCGGGGTGTTCGACGTCGCGGGCACCATCGCATCGGGCTGGTTCACCGACCGTATCGATCCGCGGTGGCTGCTCGGCGGGTACTACTTCCTGCGCGGGGCCTCGCTCCTGCTGCTGCCGCACCTGTTCGCGCCGACGACCGAGCCGCCGATGTGGGCGTTCATCGTCTTCTACGGCCTGGACTGGGTGGCGACGGTGCCGCCCACGGTCGCGCTGGCCCGGGAACGGTTCGGCCTCACCGGCCCGATCGTCTTCGGCTGGGTCTTCGCCTCGCACCAGATCGGCGCGTCGATCGCCGCGTACGGTGCCGGTGTCATCCACGACGAGATCGGAAGTTACGACCTCGCGTGGTATCTGGCCGGCGGTTTGTGCGGTCTCGCTGCGCTCTTCTCGCTCGCGATTCCCTCGGTCGTGGCACAGGGAGAACCACGAAACATCGTGTTAACACGACGCGCATAAGGTGCGGCCATGGAACGCCAGCAGGAGTTCGTGCTGCGCACGCTCGAAGAACGGGATATTCGGTTCGTCCGCCTGTGGTTCACCGATGTCCTGGGGTTTCTCAAGTCGGTGGCCGTCGCCCCGGCCGAGTTGGAGGGCGCGTTCACCGACGGGATCGGGTTCGACGGGTCGGCCATCGAGGGCTTCGCGCGCGTCTACGAATCGGACATGATCGCCAAACCCGACCCGTCCACCTTCCAGGTGCTGCCCTGGGAGACCGAGGAAGGCGGGCACTACTCGGCGCGCATGTTCTGCGACATCGCGATGCCCGACGGTTCGCCGTCCTGGGCCGATCCGCGGCACGTCCTGCGCCGCCAGTTGTCGAAGGCGGGTGAGGCCGGGTTCACCTGCTACGTGCATCCGGAGATCGAGTTCTTCCTGCTCTCGAAGGTGACCGAGGACGGCAGCGAGCCCGAGCCCGCGGACAACGGCGGGTACTTCGACCAGGCGAGCCACGCCACCGCGACGCATTTCCGCCGGCATGCGATCGAGACGCTGGAAGCGATGGGCATCTCGGTCGAGTTCTCCCACCACGAGAACGCACCCGGTCAGCAGGAGATCGACCTGCGGTACGCCGATGCGCTGACCATGGCCGACAACGTGATGACGTTCCGCTACGTCATCAAGGAGGTCGCGCTGACCCAGGGCGTGCGCGCGACGTTCATGCCGAAGCCGTTCACCGCTCAGCCGGGCTCGGGGATGCACACCCACGTCTCCCTGTTCGAGGGGGATCGCAACGCCTTCCACAACCCCGAGGACCCGTTCGAACTCTCGGAGACGGGGAAGGCTTTCGTCGCCGGGTTGCTGTACCACGCGCGGGAGATCTCCGCCGTCACCAATCAGTGGGTCAACTCGTACAAACGGCTGATCACCGGGGGAGAGGCGCCAACGACGGTGTCCTGGGGCCGGGCGAACCGGTCGGCGCTGGTGCGCGTGCCCAACTACTCGCCCGGCAAGGCGTCCTCGCGACGCGTGGAGATCCGCACGATCGACTCCGCCTGCAACCCGTACCTGGCCTATTCGGTGGTGCTCGCCGCCGGGCTCAAGGGGATCGAGAAGGGCTACGAGTTGCCGCCGCCCGCGGAGGACAACATCTGGTCGCTGACCGACGCCGAGCGCAAAGCCGCCGGGTACGACCATTTGCCGCAGAATCTCGGTGAAGCATTGGCGGAGATGGAGCGGTCCGAGTTGCTGGCCGAGGCGCTCGGCGAGCACGTGTACGACTTCTTCCTCCGCAACAAGCGGGCAGAGTGGGACAACTACCGCAGCGCGGTGACGCCGTACGAGCTCAGGACGCTGCTTCCAGTGCTCTGACCAGTGACTTCACCGCTAACGGACCCCCCTGTTTCAGACGGGTTTCGCCGCGTGTAATCTTTCTTTTGTCGCCGGGGTGACCGGGTGATGCAGGGCCCGGAGCCAAGCTCCCGCTGGTTGGTGGTAGAGT
>NZ_VDFW01000020.1 GCF_006152065.1 Amycolatopsis alkalitolerans | reverse complement strand
CAACTACACAACCACCATCACCGTCCAGATCCTTGACGGTTGACGACCTACCAAGACCACTAACTACGCGGCATTGCCGCTAATCCGTGGTACTGCCCCTTTCCGCGATCTCCGCCAGTTCGGGCGGGATACGCCCCGTCTCGTGGAAGGCCCGCCACATGGCGAGGCCGGGGAACGTGCCGTCAGCGAGTTCGCCGAGGAAACGGCGCACCCACGCCGCTTCGGCCTCGCGGATCGCCAGGTCGTACTCCTCCTCGATGAGGAAGAGGCGCGGGAGCTCCTGAGTGTGCTCGGCGTGCGCTTTTCGTTGCGCGGCAAGCTGCTGTTCGAGGGTCTCGAGCCGGCGACGCAGAAGCTCGACCGTGTCGGCCGGTGTGAGGGCGCCGAGCATCGACAGGCCGGCCTCGAACCTCGGCTGCTCACGCTCGGGAGTCGAGACAAGCTCGCGTACCCAGTCGACGAGTTCCGCCCGGCCCTCCTCGGTGATGCGGTACACGGTGCGCTCCGGCCGGGCGCCCTGGCGGGCGGTTTCGGTGGCCTCGATCAGGCCGTGCTTCTCGAGGTTGCGGACGACGGTGTAGAGCGAACCCCATTTGATCGGGAGGTCCTGCTCCTTGCCCCGCGCGCGAAGCATCGACGCCATCTCGTAGGGGTGCATCGGCCGCTGCACGACCGTGCCCAGCACGGCCAGCGCCAGCAGGTTCGCCACCCTCCGCCGCTTCGCCATCCCACTCGCCTCCGATTACTCGTCAACGAATATACGCACACGGGCATCGGCTCGCAAGCCTCGCTAAAGCCGGACTCACCCGCGGCGAACGCCTGACTCGGCCCCCGCGAGTGCCGAACTCAGGCGCGCCGAGTCCGGCTTTCGGGGCACGTGCGTCGGGGTCGGGAGGTCGTTATCGTGGCGTGGCGCCGAGGGCGGTGGCGAGTGCGTCTCGCACCGCGGCCGTACCGGGGACGGGGCGATGCGCTTCATCGGCGAGTTCCCGCAACGAGGTGATCGGATCGGACAGTCCACAAGAGACGAACGTGCCGAACACCGACATGTCCGGATCGACGTTGAGGCTGAACCCGTGGCTGCTCACCCCACGGCGGATGCGCATCCCGATGGAGGCGATCTTCCGCGCGTCGGGCGTCCACACCCCGACCAGACTGGCCCCACCCGGCGGCGTCTCGCGCCGCACCGCTTCGAAACCGAGCGTCGCCAGCGCGTCGATGATCCCGTGTTCGAGCCACCGCACCACGTCCGCGGGCCCGCGCTCGCGCACATGCGCGACCAGGTAGCCGACGATCTGCCCCGGCCCGTGGTACGTCGCCTGCCCGCCCCGGTCGACCTCGACCGCCGGCAGCCCGGACACCGGCAGGTCGGCCGGTGACGTGCGCGGACCGTAGGTGACCACCGGCGGGTGCGACAGCAGGAACAGCCGGTCACCGACCGCGCCGTCCTGGCATTCCGCCACCCAGCCACGCATCGCCTCGGCCGCTTCGCGATAAGGGACCTCGCCGAGGTCGACGCGAGTCAGCCCGGGAAAAACCCGCATAGGCTCGAACCATAGCTGGTTCTGTCTGTTCATTGAACCGCCGACTACGCTGGCCGCATGGCGCTGAAGTCCGACTACGCGAACCAGGAGTGCTCGATCGCACGCACCCTGGAGGTCGTGGGCGAGCGATGGACCCTGCTCATCCTGCGGGACTGCTTCTTCGGCCTGCGGCGCTTCACCGACCTGCACCGCCACCTGGGAATTCCGAAAGCAGTGCTGACGGTCCGGCTGGACAGGCTCACCGCCGCACATATCCTCGACCGGCACGAATACCGCCCCGGCCGGCACGAGTACCGGTTGACCCAGAAAGGTCTGGATCTCTGGCCGGCGCTGCACGCGCTGGATGCGTGGGGGAACCGGAACCTGGCGCCGAACGGCCCGCGCACGCTCTTCCGGCACGCGGCCTGCGGGAACCCACTGGAGCCCAGCGGGTTCTGCGGGCACTGCCGCCGCGTGCCCGGCGCGCCGGAGATCGAGTTCCAGCCGGGGCCCGGCCGCGGTCCGGCGGATCCGGATGATCCGGTGGAGCAGGCGCTGCGGCGGGGACACCGGCTGTCGGAACCGTTGGTGCTGGGTTGACCGAGTACCGGCAGACGGGCCTTTGCGGCGCACCCAACGGAAGACGCCGCGCGGCTCGGCATGGACCTCGCCGCCAAGCACGCGGCCCGCGCGAGGCGCGGTAACGGCTCAGGTGGTGGGGCCGTTCAGCTCGTTCGTCGCCTGCTCGCCCGCCTCGGTCACCCTTCGCAAGAACCCCGCCAGCAGCTCCAGTTCGTCGTCGCGGTAACCGGCGATCAGCTCGTCCATCGACCGGTTCATCCCGCCGTACAACCGGAACAGCTCCCCGCCCCGCTCCCGCAGCGCCCGCACCACCACCGCGCGGCGGTCGTCCGGGTCGCGCTCGCGCACGACCCAGCCGTCGCGTTCGAGACGGTCCAGGATCCCCGTGATCGTCGCCGGGTGCAGGCCGGCGAGGCGGGCCAGGGCACTCGGGCCGAGCGGGCCCTGGCGCGAAATGATGTCCAGGCAGTCGAGATCGGCGTCCTTCAGCTTCGCTCGCGCACCGACCCGGTGGTCGAGCACGGACAGCTGCCGGTTCAGGTCCCGCAGCGCATCCTTGACCCCCGTGACCAGCCGCCTGCGCCGCCGGGCGGTCTCGGCCGAAGCGTGCGCCGTCATCGGCACGCCAGCCGTACGAAACCCCGCATGCCGACCAGAGTACTTCCCGAATCGCGACCCCTCCGCACAGCCAGGACGAGTACGAAAGCTGGATTAAACCCGGAACGCTGTTTAGAATTCGTCCCGCCACTTCGCCAGATCGAAAGAATGCCGTGACAGTTCCCCCGGTGGCCCGGACCCCGACCGGCCGCAGGTTCCAGCTCGCCGCGCTGCTGAGGCATCTGCGCGAGCAGCGGGGTCTCACCCAGGAAGAGGTCGGCGGGCTGATCTGGCCGGGCACCACGCCGCGCAGCGTGCAGAACAAGATCACCCGGCTGGAGAACGGCGACGGCGGGATCACCGACGAAGACCTCCACGCGCTGCTGAACGCCTACGGCACCAGGAACGGCGTCGCGCTCGAACTGGCACTGCGGCTCAACAGCGGCACATCCCAGCGCGGCCGCTGGCGCGGGGCGCGGGCCACACATCCGGAATCGTTCCGCCAGTACATCGACCTCGAGGAGGACGCCCGGCTGATCCGAATAGTGGGTATCGAGCGGATTCCGAGCCTGCTGCAGAGCGAATCGTATCTGCGGGTCGGAGCGCGGCCGGAGGAAAGCGTCGCCGCCGTTCACGAGCGGCAACAAGTGCTGTCCCACAAAGAGCCTCCCGAGCTGTACGCGGTGCTCAGCGAATCCTGCGTGCGCCGGGTCCGCGGCGGCGCGCGGGTGATGGACGAGCAGATCGAGCACCTGCTGCGGCTGTCCGCGCACCCCAACGTCACGCTGCAGGTGGTGCCGTTCGCGCCGCCGCCGGGGCTGGTCTCGGACACCGTGCTGGACCAGCGGTTCGCGTTGCTGCGCCTGCCCGCGCCCGGCGTGATCGGCGAGTTTCGCCGGCATCTCGACTTCGCCTTCACCCCGGTCGCCGGCCGCCTCGTGCCCGACGACAACATCCAGGAGTACGAGCAACTCTGGCTCAACGCGACCATCGCCGCGCTGAGCCCGGAGACGACCCGCCGGTTCCTCCGCCGGGTCCAGCGGAGCTTCCGCGAAGGGATGACCTGATGTCCGAAAGCGCGGAGCCCACTGTTGCCGCCGCGGCGCGTGTCTACGACTACCTGCTCGGCGGCACCAGCAACTACGCGGTCGACCGGGAGGCGGCCGCGCAGATGCTCCGGGCGTTCCCGATGGCGGGCGTCGGGGCCCGCTACAACCGGCAGTTCCTCGGCCGGGCCGTCCGTTTCCTGTGCGAGGCCGGGGTGCGGCAGTTTCTCGATCTGGGCTCGGGCATTCCCAGCGCGGGGAACGTGCACCAGATCGCGCAGGCGGTCGATCCCCAGGCGCGCGTGGTCTATGTGGACCACGAACCGGAAGCGGTCTCGATCAGCCGGGACCTGTTGCGCGACAACGCTTTTGCGACCATCCTGCAGGCGGACCTGCGGGATCCGGGCGCGGTGCTCGGCTCGCCGGAGGTGACCCGGATGCTGGACTTCTCCCGCCCGGTGGCCGTGCTGATGATCTCCGTACTGCATTTCGTCCCCGATGCGCACGATCTGGTGCGTGCCTACCTCGCGCCGCTGGCGCCCGGCAGTTACCTCGCGCTGAGCCATCTCACGCGGGTCGGCGGGCGGACCGGCGCTCTGCAGAGCGAGTCGACGCGCGCGTACAACAGTGCGGTCGCGGAGAATCTCGCGATCCGCGATCCGCGATCCGGACGAGGTCGCCGCGTTCTTCACCGGGCTGAAACTCGTCGAGCCGGGGCTCGTGCCGCTGCCGGACTGGCGCCCGGAGGATCCGGACTACGTCCCGGACGAGGAGGACGCACCGCGCCGGGTCAGCCTGTGCGGAGTCGCCGCCCTTGGACGGTGACCGTTCGCGCACGGAGCCGGGTGGACGCTCGACACTCCAGACGTCGGGAGGACTTCGGTGCCGTACCGGTCGGCGGCGAAGGTCCGCAGGCGGTGCGCGAGCGATGCGAGCGAACTCGCCGCGTGATGCGAGGGCGCCCAGGCCGCGAAGAGCGAGATCCGCAGTTCGGCCGAGGCGCCGGAGATCCGCAGCCCGTGCAGCCCGAAGCGGGGGTCGTCCGAGACTACCGCGACGCCCCGTCCCGCCGCCGCAAGCGCTTGCGCGACCTGGGCGTTGCCGCATTCGATGAGTTCCCGCGTCCCGAGGCCATCCGTCGCGAGCGCCTCCTGCAGGATCTGCCGCGCGCGGAACGACGGGTCGAGCACGACCAGCGGCTCGCGCACCAGGTCCGCCAGCCGCACGCGCTTGCGCCGACGCCACGGATGTCCGGCTGGCACATAGGCCCACAACGGCAATACCGCCAGCGCGAGCGAATCCCATTCCGTGGCGGGAGGTTGCGTCACGATCGCGAGGTCGGCGCCGTGCCGCAGCGCCCCGGTGCCGGTGGTCTCGACCACTGTCGGCAGCGGGTCGCCGGGCCCGAAGGTCGCCAGGAACGGGGCGACCAGGTCGGTAAGCGTCGTGGTCGGCGCGGAGATCGTGATCCGCACGAGGTGACCGGCGGCGAACGCCTCGGCGGCGGACAACGCGTCGTCGGCACGCCGCAGGACATCCCGCGCGACGGGCAGAAACTGCGCGCCGGCCGCGGTCAGCTCGAGCCGGTTGCCGCGCCGGTCGAACAGGTCGAGCCGCAGCTCACGCTCCAGATGCCGCAGCTGGCGGGAAAGCGCGGGCTGGGTCACGTGCACGACCTCGGCCGCCGCGCTGACCGAGCCCCGTCCGGCGACGGCAACGAAGTACCGCAAGGTCCGCAACTCCACGTGCCCAGTATGCCGGACAGGCATAGCAAGCCAAGAAAACAGGCAATGGACGGCATGGCCACTCCGGCTCAGGCTGGAAGCATGACCGAATTCCCCGTGGAAGACCCCGCGACCGGCGAGACGATCGCGATGGTCATGGACGGCGGTCCGGCCGAGGCGACCGCGGCTGTCGACGCGGCCGCGGCGGCCGCCCGCGCCTGGGCCGGCACTCCGGCCCGCACGCGGTCCGAACTGCTGCACCGCACGTTCGAACTGATGCTGCGCGACCGCGAGGAACTGGCCGCGCTCATCGTGCGCGAGAACGGCAAGCCGCTCGCCGACGCGCGTGGCGAAGTCACCTACGCCGCGGAGTTCTTCCGCTGGTACGGCGAGGAAGCCGTGCGCGCGGACGGCGCCTACGGCCCCTCCCCCGCCGGTGGCACCCGCACGGTTGTGACCCGGCGGCCCGTCGGCGTCGCGGCGCTCGTGACCCCGTGGAACTTCCCGGCGGCGATGGCCACCCGCAAGATCGGCCCGGCGCTGGCCGCGGGCTGCACCGTCGTGCTCAAGCCCGCCGCGGAAACCCCGCTCACCGCACTCGCGATCGCCCGCCTGCTCGCCGAAGCGGGCGTGCCCGACGGTGTGGTCAACCTGGTGACCACCACCGATGCGGGTTCCGTGGTCACCACCTGGCTCGAGGACCCCCGGGTGCGCAAAATCTCCTTCACCGGCTCGACCCGGGTGGGCCGGCTCCTGCTTCGCCAGGCCGCGGACCGCGTGGTGAACGCTTCGATGGAACTCGGCGGGAACGCACCGTTCGTGGTGACCGCCGACGCGGACCTCGACGCCGCGGTCGACGGCGCGATGATCGCGAAGTTCCGCAACGGCGGCCAGGCCTGCACGGCCGCGAACCGGTTCTACGTGCACGCCGACGTCGCCGAGGATTTCCTTGCCAGGCTGGGAAAGCGGGTCGAGGCACTGAACGTCGGCCCCTCGGGCGACGTCGGCCCGCTCATCAGCGCGAAGGCCGTCGACGGCGTGACGAAGCTCGTCGATTCGGCGCTGGCGGCCGGTGCGCGGGTGGTGGCACGCGCCGAGATTCCCAGTGACGGCAAGGGGTATTTCTTCGCGCCGGTCGTGCTGGCCGACGTGCCCCCGGATGCGGACGTCGTCCAGGAGGAGATCTTCGGCCCGGTCGCGCCGGTCGTCACCTGGCGGGACGAGGAGGAGCTGCTCACGCAGGTGAACGCGACCGAAATGGGCCTCGCGGCCTATGTCTACGCCGGGAACCTGCAGGACGCCCTGCGTCTCGGCGAGGCGACCGACGCCGGCATGGTCGGGATCAACCGCGGTCTGGTCTCCGATCCGTCCGCGCCGTTCGGCGGGCTGAAGCAGAGCGGGCTCGGCCGGGAAGGCGCCCGTGAAGGGCTGCACGAGTTCACCGAGATCCAGTACCTGAGCGTCGACTGGCCGTGATCACCACGCGAGCGGGGTAGCCCAGGCCAGCCGCGCGACAAGGTCTCCACTCTCCCGGTCGCCCTCCGCCGTCATCGCTGGGCCACCTGACGGCCGAGGGCGTCCAGCCAGTCGCCGGTGCCCTGCTCGCGCCACTCGGGCTGTTCCCGGTCGTCCAGGAAGGTGCCCTGTTCGGTGAGCACCAGGCGGGTCCCGTCGCCGTCGCGGACGAACCGCACGGTGGTCAGCGACACGGTCGACAGGACCTCGTCGCTGAACAGGGTCGTGGTGTAGACGATCCGATCGTCGGGGACGATGTCGTGGTACTCGCTCCTCGCGACGAGGTCGGCCCCTTCGCCGCCGTGCACGGCTTCGGTGCCGCCGACTCGGAAGTCCAGCGAGTAGCGACTGTCCTCGGCCGCGAACCACTTCGCCTTCGTGTCGCGGTCGGACCAGGCCGCGAAGACCACGGCGGGCGCGGCGGCATAGGTCCGTTCCAGCGTGAACGTGCTGTGTTTCACCGAGTGGTCGGTCATGATCCTTACTCCTTCGTCTGGTCGTCGAGCACTGCGCCGAGGCGGTCCAGGCGGTGCTCCCATGCCGTGCGCTGGCGCTGCAACCACGCCTCCGCGTTGCGGAGGCCGGCCGGATCGATCTGGCAGGTGCGGACCCGCCCGACCTTCTCCGACCGCACCAGTTCGCTGTCCTGCAGCACCCGGAGGTGCTGGACCGTCGCGGCGACGGTCACCCCAAGCTGGGCCGCCAGCTCGCTCACGGTGGCCGGGCCGCGGGTCAGGCGCTCGATCACCACCCGCCGGTTCGTATCCCCGAGCGCGTGGAACACTCGATCCACCGCCTGATGCTTAAGCATGCACTTAACTTTATCCACCGGCCGGTAAAAGTCAAGTGCAGACTTAAGTTTCTGGCGTGTTTGGGCGGCCCGACGTCGTGCTGATGGACCTGCGGGTACGACCGGTCGGTGCGCGAAGCGGTCCGGGCCCGCGGGAGCGCGCCCGCGAAATCAAACCAGCGGTGTAGGACCACGGCCGGCGAACCAACCACGGGTGCACGCGCGGTCCCACCCGCGCGCCGACGACAGGACGCCGCGCGGGCACGAGCATCGGAACCATGACAACACCCGCACCGCAACCGAAAGCGTTGCTGCGCACACTCCTGCCGAGCCTGCTGCGGAACGCCGTCCTGCCGCTGGCCGTCTACCTCGTCCTGTCCCCGCGCCTGCACAACGACGTGCTCTCGCTCGGCATCGGGGCGGCGATCCCGGTCGTGCTGACCGCTGCGGGGTTCGCGATCCGCCGCCGGCTGGATCCGGTCGGCGTGTCCGCGACCGTCATGTTCGGGATCGTCCTCATCGTGCTGGGGCTCACCGGCGGCAACCCACTGGTGCTCAAGCTGCACGACGCGATCGTCACCGGACCGCTGGGGCTGGTGCTGCTCGTCTCGGCCGCGATCGGCCGACCGCTGCTCCTGGTCGCGTTCCGGATGATCGCGAGCCGCAAAGGCGCGGACATACCCGCCGGGCCCGCCCAGCGGCGGGCGCTGTCGGTGATGACGGCCTTGATCGGCGCTCTCCTCTTCGTGCACGCGGCCCTGCTCCTGGTGCTCGCGCTGACCCTGTCGACGAGTACCTTCCTCGCGATCGGCCGCCCGATCGGGTGGGCGGTCATCGCGGCTGGAGCCGTTGGCGTGGTCACCTACCGCCGCCACCTGCACACCGCTTTGCACAATAGGGTGAAATCCCCTAACCCCCTAAGTAGGTCTTGACCAACTCTGTGTATAGATGCGGCTTGATCCCCGATGTGCCCGCACAAGTTGATCTCTAGGTTCGGTCGGGCCGTGTGGCGGGAAACCCCCCACACGCATGTCCCCGCCCCCTAGATTGCGGAGTATCCGTTGTCCCAACCGATCCAAACCCTGCACGAGTTCGTGTTCAACCTGATCTCCAACGCCGACTTCGGCTCGGCCTTCCTGAGCGACCCGGCCTCCGCGCTCTCAGCCGCCGGCCTCGGCGACATCACCGGTGCCGACGTCCAGGAGGTCACCCCCCTGGTCACCGACTCCATGCCGGCGCCCGTCGCGGACGCGGTCGAGAGCGGGCTCGCCTCGCTGCCCACCGACGCCTTCGGCACCGACGACCTGCACTGCGCGCTCACGCACCTGGAGACCGTCGCCTCCGTCGCGCAGAGCCTGCCGGACACGGCCCTTTCGACGGCCGGAACGCTGAGTTCGGTCACGGACGCCATGGGCGTTTCGGGCACCTTCCAGGGCAGCGCGGACGGTCTGGCCACGGGCATGCTGGCCAGCACCCCGGCCGGTGACGTGACCGGCGCCCTCGCCGCGACCACCGGTTCGCTCGGCGCGGGCATGGAGTCGCCACTGGGCACCTACGGGATCACGACCGACAGCCTGCCGCTGTCGGTGCCGAGCTTCGGCTCGGTGAGCGACCTCGGCGGCACCCTCGACTCGGCGGCGCTCACCGGCGGCACCCCGGTCACGGAGACCGCCACGAGCTACGTCACCTCCGGCACCGAGATGGCGACCTCGGGTATCGCCAACGGCTCGGCCATGCTCGGCGACCACATCTCGACCGCCGGAACGGGCCTCGGCGGAGCCGTCACCGCGGGCGGCGCCGATCTCGCGAACCACGTCACGTCCGCGGTCTCGATGGCCGGTGACCTCACCTCCAACCTGCCCACCGTGTCGGCGCCGGTGCACCTGCCGGCCGACCTGCCGGTGCACGTGGTGGCCCAGCCCCCGGCCCTGCCGGCCGCGGACGCCGCCGTGCCGCAGGTGACCCACACCGTGGAGAGCACGGTTTCGCACGCGAGCGTGCTGCCGGACTCGCTGTCCCACGGCTCGCTCGCCGGCATGGCCCACTCGGCCGTACCGGGGGTCGACAGCCTGCACACCGATCTACTCCACGGCGAACTCCCGCTCGGCCACTGAGCGGGGCCGGGTCCCCACCGCCCCTTGGTGAGGACCCGGTTCGGGCGGCCTCGAAGTCGATCACTGTCCACGGTGGACGGTGATCGACTTTTTCGTGAGCCTTCGCGCCTCACCGCGACATACCGCGCCCGATGTGAAATGCTCGTCTCGGCGATCAGAATCGGTGCGGTGAGGACGCGAAGGTGGACGAGTTCGAGCACACGCCACGGCCGGTGCGGCTGCCGAAGGTGTCCGGTGAGCTGGTCGGCCACCGGCGATATCTGTGCCGGCTCGACGACGCATTGTCCCTGAGCGCCGCCGTCGTCGGCCTCCACGGCCCCTCCGGCGCGGGCAAGACGACCCTCTTGTCGGCCTGGGCCCCGGCCGCCGCCGCACGGTACGGCCGGGAGGTGCTGTACGCGGACCTCGACTGGACGCCCGGCGAGGGCCAGACCGAGGCCGTGCTGACCGCGTTCCTGCTCGGGCTGCACATCCCGCCCTCGACCGTCGCCTCGCTCCAGCCGGCCCAGCTGCCCGGCTACTTCCAGTCGGTTACCAGGGAGAAGCGGGTGCTGGTGGTGCTCGACAACGCCACGTCCGCCGGGCAGGTCCTGCCATTGCTGCCGGCGGCGGGGAACACGACCGTGGTGACCAGCCGCGATTTCCTGCACGACCTGCCCGGTAAGCAGATCCCGGTCACCCCGCTGAACCTGGAGAACGCCCGGGAACTGCTCCGGCCGGCGGCCGGCCCGGATCGGGTCAGGGCTGATCCGGAGGCGACCGGAGCCGTGATCGAACACTGTGCCGGGCGCCCGCTCGCGTTGCGTATCGCCGGGACGAACCTCGCCCAGACGCCCGCGCTGCCGGTGCGCCAACTGGCCGGGGAACTCCGATCCGGGACGGATCTTGATGCCGTCATCGGCGCGACCTACCGGCGGCTGTCGCCGGTGGCGGCCAGAACGTTCCGGCTGCTGGCCGCGCAGCCAGACCGGAGCGCGGGGCCGACGACCGTTCACGCACCTCACCTGGGAGAGCCTTATCGCGGCGGCGCCGCCAGCGCCGTGACCACCCGGGAAGCGCTGGGCTTCCCCAGCTTCTCCGCCATCCACACGCTCGTCTCGACCAACGCCGGCAGGTCGGCGCCGTGCTGGATGCCGAGGCCGTCGAGGAGCCAGACGAGGTCCTCGGTCGCCAGGTTGCCGGTCGCGGAGCCGGCGAACGGGCAGCCGCCGAGGCCGCCGGCCGACGAGTCCACGGTGGACACTCCACAGTGCAGTGCCGCGAGGGTGTTCGCCAGCGCCTGGCCGTAGGTGTCGTGGAAATGCACGGCCAGGGCTCCGACCGAATCGAATGCCGTGATCAGCTCCTCGACCTGGCCGGCCGTCGCGACGCCGATCGTGTCGCCGAGGGACAGCTGGAAGCAGCCCATGTCGAGCAAACGCTTGCCGGCCCGGACGACCTGCGCGACCGGCACCTTCCCCTCCCACGGGTCGCCGAAGCACATCGACAGGTACGCCCGCACCTCGAGCCCCTCGTCGCGGGCGCGGCGGACGACCGGGTCGAACATCGCGAACTGCTCGTCCAGCGACCGGTTGAGGTTCCGCCGCGCGAAGGTCTCCGTGGCGCTGGCGAAGATCGCGATCGACTCGACACCCGCCGCGAGCGCGCGCTCCAGGCCACGCTCGTTCGGCACCAGCACCGGGTACCGCACGCCCGCCCGCCGCTCCAGCTTGGCGAGCAGGTCGGCGGCGTCGGCGAGTTGCGGCACCCAGCGCGGGTGCACGAAGCTCGTCGCCTCGATCGTGCGCAGGCCCGCGCCCGCCAGCCGGTCCAGGAACTCCAGCTTGGTGCCGAGGTCGATCACGGTCTTCTCGTTCTGCAGCCCGTCGCGCGGCCCGACCTCCCAGATCGTGACCTCGCCCGGCAGGTTAGCCGTCGTTAACACGACCCCAGGTTACGCCGCCGTCAAGCCTCACCGGAAGAAGACCACCGCCACCAGGGTGCCCACGACGAGCCCGCCGACCACCGGCACGAAGCACCGCCGGGCCAGTTCGATCACCGGGACCCGGGCGAAACCGGCGACCGCGATGAGCGAGGACCATGCCACGAGCGTCCCGCCACCGGACCAGATATTGCCCATCTGCCCGACCGCGGCCAGCGACGCCGCGCTGATCCCGGACACCGGGCCGAGGCTGCCGGCGAGCGCGCCGGTGAGCGGCAGGCCGGAGAACCCCGAGCCCTCCAGCCCGGCGACCATACCGATGATCAGGATGCCGAACGCGGCGATGAACGCGTTGTGCGGGATATGCGCCTGCGCGGCCGTGACCAGGTCGTAGAGGAACGCCGGGGCCTTCGCCGAATCGTCGAGCCCGAGGATCTTCCCGGCGTAGTCACCGTTGCCGATGAAGAAGAACCCGGCGATCGGCAGTACGACACCCATGGCCTTGAACGCGAACACCAGACCGTCGACCACATGCTTCGCCGAGGTCTCCAGGAAACTCTTGCGGTCGTCCGCGAGCGCCGCGAGGAACACGATCAGCGCGGCCACCCCGCCGACCAGCGCCGCGGCGTCCCCGCTGGCCAGATCCGGCACCGCCGCGGACGCCTTCGCCACGATCATGTAGACGATCAGCGCCAGGTAGGCCAGCGGCACGAAGATCGCGAACAACGTGGACACCCCGGGCTTGGCGGGCTGCGCCGGGTCCACCACCACACCGGTGACGCTCGTGGAAGACCCGCCACGCAACGAGATGTCGCCGCCGCGACCGCCCCCCGCGCTCACCAGTTCGCGCTCTTCCTCTTTCACCACCACGATTTCCTGGGCGATCTCGGACTCCCCGCCGGCCTCCCACTCGGCCAGCAGCGCGGGCGAAGGCTTGCGCATCCGGCGAAACTCCATCGCGTAGGCCACGAGCAGGGCGACCCCGCCGACCACGAGCGACAGCACCATCGCGCGGTCGGCCACCACGTTCGCGTCCACCCCGGCCGCCTTCGCGGACAGGCCGGGCGCCACCCGGATCACGTAGTCCGAGGAAAGCGCCATGCCCTGTCCGGCGATCGCGACCGCGAGTCCGACGCCCATCGGCCGGAGTCCGGCGCGGATCGCGACCGGCACCAGCACCGCGCCGATCAGCGGCACCGCCGGGGTGGGCCAGAAGAACAGCGAGATGAAGTAGGTGATGACGACCAGGCCCCAGAACGCGAGGTGCCCGCCCCGCATCAGGCGCCGGAAGGGAGCCACCATTTTCCGGTCCGCGCCTATCGCCTGCAAGGCGTGCAGCATGGCGGTGACCAGGGCGATGATCAGAAAGATATTGAACAGGTTGGTCGCGGCGACCAGGCTCGCGTCGAAAATCGCGGAGATACCGCGAATGACGCTGTGCGAAAACGTGAGCGCGGTGAGAAACGTGGCGAGTACGGCGGGCACCACGATGTTCTTGCGCAGGATCATCGTCGCGATGATCACCACGACACCGGCCAGGTAGACCCAGTGAGCTGCGGTGAGCGGCATCGGTTGTCCTCTCCGAGGGGGTCCGGTGGGAGTTAACCGAAGAGACTCCCTGCTCGCTCCGGCAACGTCTACCCATAATGTGCACAATGCACGTTCGCCGAATTGTGCACACTGCCGTAGCAGCCGCTGCCCGCGGCACCGCATGCTGAGGACCGCTCATTGCCGCGCATCCGCGACGTTACCAATCCGACCGAAAGTAGGCGGACACGGTCCGCGGCCGACCTGCTCGTAGACACCCGTTTCCGCCGTGGCTGCCGTCGGATTGGTAACGAACGGCACAGCACAAGAACATTCTCCCGCAATAACGATGTGGTTGCCCTACCGGAGGTTTCGTGACGGCCGTACTTCCCACGCGGCTCCGCCTGCCCGCTTTGGGTATTTCGCTCACCGCGACCACATTGGCGACGATCGCGAACAACGTGGTGAACGTCCCGCTCCCGGAGATCACCGGCGATTTCGGGGTCCCGCTTCCGTCGGGCGTGCTCGCGGTCACCGCGTTCGTCCTCGTGCTCGCGGCGACGATCCCCCTGGCGGGCTGGGTGGGCGACCGGTTCGGGCGGCGGCGCGTGCTCACCGCCGCCTTGACGCTCATGACCGCGGGGCTCCTCGGCGCCGCGCTGGCGCCCACCTTCGCGGTGCTGGTGGCCTGCCGCGCGGTGCAGGGACTGGCCTGCGCGGCGGTCCCGGCCACGGTGATGGGCACGCTCGCCAACGGGCGGGCCGGCGCGATGGGCGCATGGGCCGCCGCGAACGGGATCGGTCAGGCCGCCGGCCCGCCGCTCGGCGGGCTGGTCAGCGAACTGCTGGGCTGGCGGGCGATCTTCTGGCTGCTCGCCGCGGTCACCGCGCTGGCCGCGGCCGGCACCGGGTTCCTCCTGCCCGCCGGGACCCCGAAACGGGATCCGCTGCACTGGCCCGGCGCGCTCTTGCTCACCACCGGCGCCGCGCTGGTCATGCTCGCGCCCCAGATCCCGGCCGGCTGGGCGGCGGCCGTGCTGGGCGCCGTGTTCCTGACCGTCTTCGTGCTGGTCTCGAACCGGTCCTCCCATCCGCTGGTGGCACCGAAAACCCTGGCCGAGCCGCGATTCCTGCGCAGCGCGTTCGCCGTGTTCGCGCAGATGTTCTGCCTCGGCGCGGTTCTCGTCGCCGTGCCGCTGTATGTGACCGGCTCGCTCGGCTACTCCACGGGCCTCACCGGGCTGATCGTGTTCGCCCTACCCGCTTCGCTGGCGGTTTCGGCGCCGCTCGTGGGCCTGCTCAGCGATCGCACGAGCCCACGCCGGCTGCTTCGCGCGGGCCTGCTCGCGCTCGCGTGTGTCATGGTCGGAGTCGGCGCCTACCTCCAGGCGAGCGGGCAAAGCCTGGTGGTGCTGGCGATGCTCGGCGTGCTGACCGGTGCGGGGATCGCGCTGGTGCAGACGACTTCGGCGACGGGCGCGACGAGGTCACCCGCCGGGCGAGCCGGGGCCGCGCTCGGGCTGTTCAACCTCGTGCGGTTCGCCGGTTCCGCGTTCGGCGCCGCCTGGGTCGCGGCGAGCTACCCGGACGGTGTGCTGCTGTTCGGCGGCTGCGCGGTGGTCGCGCTGTGCGGGCTCGGGCTGTCCTTCGCCGGCCCGGACCCGGCGCTCAGGTAGGCAGCACGTCCCGGTCGACGGTCGCGATCGTGTCCGCGAGCAGGTCGAGCTTCCCGGCGAGCCACAGCGCGCACTGGTGCTCGGCCTGCCGCAGGTCCAGCCGCAGCGCCCGCGACGCGCGGTCCAGTTTGTACAGCATCGTGTTGCGGTGGATGTGCAGTTCGCGCGCGGCCGCGTTGACGTTGCCGCCGCACGAGACGTAGGTGAACACGGCCTGTTCGAGATCGGCCCCGCCCGAACGCAGCGGCGCCAGCATCTCGCGCGCGAACGCCTTGCCCTGCTCCCCCGTCGCGAGATCGGCGAGCACGGCGAACACCCGCAGATCCTCGAAGCCACGAGCGGTGCCGTTGCCGAGCCGTTGCCGGAGCTTGAGCGTGATCCGGGCTTCGCGATAGCTGTCGATGATCCGGCGGGCCCCGGTGACGCTCCGTCCGAACGCGACGATCGCGGGCTTCGGCACCCGCCGCGCGAACTCGTGCTCCAGCACCGTCGCGTACTCGGCGAGATCGTCGTCGGAGACCTCGCGGATCACCGCGAGCACGTCCCCGACCACCGTGGCGAGCGTGTGCCGGTCCTGGCTGGACGGCAGGCGCGTGATCTCCCGCGCGAGCTGGAACAACGTGTTCGGCGAGTCGGCTTCGTCCGGGGCGCCGAGCCCGCCTACCACGACGACGCCGAAGGTGCCTTCCGTCGGGAAGCCGTAGTGCGCGGCGCGGGCTTCGAGATCGCGCAGGTTCGAGAACCGCGCGTGTAGTAAGGCATGCACGAAATCGCCGCGAGCGCGCTCCTCCGCCTGTTCGACACTGCGCATCCGGAGCATCTCGGTGCCGACGATCGTGACCGCCTGCTCGACCACGACGCGATGTTCGGCGAGGTCGTGCGGATGCGGCGGCTCGGCGGTCTCCAGCACCGCGACCCAGCCGTCATGCCGCCCGCCGAGCATGATCGGGCTGACCATGCACGTCGTCCCGTCGAGCGTCATCGTGCGCGGTTCGTGGCCGTGCCAGCCGTCGATTGTGGCGGGCAGCCCGTCGTGCAGGGTCGCGAGGACGGTTTCGCGGTCGAGTTCGCCCGGCTCGCACGCCAGCGGACGGCGCTGCCGGTCGAGGATCGCGACCGGGCAGCGCGAAAGGCGGCCGAGCTGATGGCACAGCGCAGCGAGCCCGGCGCCGCGGTAGAGCAGTTCGGCCAGCGAACGGTGCACGGTGAGCCCGTAGCGCAGCACATGGGTCTCCCTAGCCAGCGCCAGCTCCGCGACGAGCCTGCCCACCTCGCGGTAGGTGATCCGCTCGGGCACGATCGCCACCGGCACGTCGAGCTCGGGGACCTCGGTCGCGCCGGCGACGATCAGCGCGACCACCCCGCGCTTGCGCACGGCCGCCGGGTCCAGCTGACCGGCGTGCGCGTAGACGAGCACGTCCTCGAGCGGGCCGTCGATCTCGTCCCAGGCCAGGCACCAGGTGATCGGCCGGTCGGTGTCCCCGGCCACGACGGCGTCTCTGAAGAGCCGCTCCTGTAGCAGGCGCGCGAAGGTCAACGGCGAGTGCTCGGCCGGCAACATGATCGCTCCTTTGGACAGGCTGCACAGGGATCCCGGGGGTTCCTGGGACAAGGTGACCGTAGCCGCTCGCGGGCCCCGGAAGGCAGATTCGTTACCGAGACGCCGGTTTCTACGAAGGAGGCATACCGTGCATCAGGTCTACCGGATCACGCTCGACGACGCGCTGCCCATGCTCGCGGCCGCCCGCGCGAAGGCGGAGGAACTCGGCGTGAAGCAGACGATCTGCGTGTGTGATGACGGCGGCCACGTGCTCGCCCTGCACCGGCTGCCCGGCTCCCGCCTGACCGGGGTCGAGATCGCGATGGCCAAGGCGTTCACCGCGGCCGGGCACGAGCGGGCGACGCACAAGTTCAACGAACCACCCAACGGGCCCGCGCTGCCGGGCAACGAGGCGTTCGGGATCAGCCATATGCTGCCCGGCAAGTTCGCGATCTTCGTCGGGGGTTTCCCGATCGAGTTCGACGGCCAGATCGTCGGCGCGGTCGGGGTGAGCGGGGGCAACGGCGACCAGGACAAGGCCGTCGGTGCCGCCGCGCTCCAGGCGTTCGAGGAGCTCACTCTCGCACTGCGGCGGTGAGCTCCACCTCGACCGGGGCGCCCGAGGGCAGGGACCGCACGCCGATGGCGCTGCGGACCGCCTGCCCCCGGTCGCCCAGCCAAGCCCGCAGGGCGACCGAGGCGCCGTCGGCGACCCGCGAATGCGCCGTGAACCCGGGCACGCACGCCAGGTACACCGTCATCCGCAGGCACCGTTCGATCGCGTCGAGGCCCCCGGCGGCCTCAGCGATCGCACGCAGGGCGTTGGAGGCGGCCATCCCCGCGGCCCGGCGCGCCTCCTCTTCGCCGAGGTCCGCTCCGATCACACCGCGGACCGCGAGCCGCCCGCCGACCCGCGGTGTCATCCCGGCGCTGAACGCGAGTCCGTTGTGGATGATCGCCGGGACGTAGTCGCCTTGCGGCGGAACGGTCGCGGGCTCAGCGGGTTTCATGCTGCAACGGCTTCCTGCGCCGAGGGCCACCGGCCTTGACGTCCTCTCCGGTGATGCCGACGAAGATCTCGCCGTCCTCTTCACGGACCGGGTACGTGGCGATCGGCTCGGTGGCCGGCGGGGCCACCGGATCCCCCGTCTCCAGGTCGAACACGCTGCCGTGACACGAGCAGCCGATGCCCTCGTCGACGAGCTTTCCGGACGAGAGCAGGCAGTCCAGGTGCGTGCAGTAGTTCGACGTCGCGTAGACGGTGCCGCGCAACCGCGCGAGAGCTATTTCCAGCTCACCGGCGTAGAACCGGCGGACGTAGCCGTCGGGCACCTGGCCCGATCTGGCGACACGATGGTATTCCACGGGATTCTCCTATGGGGTGAGATAGACGGTCTTGTCGACGGTGTAGAAGCGCATCATCGTCTCCCCCGCCTGTTCCTTGAAGGTCTGCGTGCTGGAGCGCTTCACACCACCGAAGGGCGCGTTCCCGGCCATTCCCGACGTCGGCTGGTTGACCTTGATCAGTCCACTGTGGACCTGCCGGGAGAACGCCAGCGCCCTGGCGATGTCCCTCGTCACGATCCCGGCCGAGAGCCCGTAGTCGGTGTCGTTCGCGACCTCGACCGCCTCCTCGAAGGAGCCGGCGCGCAGGAAGCCCAGCACCGGGCCGAACACCTCCTCCCGCGCCAGCCGGGACTCGCGATCGACGCCGGTGAACACCGCGGGCCGGGCGAAGAAGCCGAACTCGCTGTCCGGCAAGGGTTCCTGGCCGGTGCGCAACTTCGCGCCGTCCGCCTCACCGATTTCGAGGTACTGGCGGGTTTTGCGCCACTGAGCCTCGGTCGCCAGCGGTCCCATCCGGACGCCGTCGGTGAGCCCGTTGCCGATGCGCCAGTCCTTGACCCGCGTGAGCACCCGGTCCAGCAGCGCGTCGTGCACCGCGTCGTGCACGATGACGCGACTGGTACCCGTGCACGCCTGGCCCGAGAGACTGAAGGCGCCCCGCACGATGATGTCGCAGGCGCGGTCCAGATCTGCGTCTTCGAGGACCACCACGGGATTCTTGCCGCCCATCTCCAGCTGGCAGCGGCGGCTCGCGCCGACCGAGGCGTGGATCTTCTCGCCGACGGCCGTGGATCCGGTGAACGTCACCGCCCCGACCCGTTCGTCGGCGACCAGCGCGGCGCCGACCGAGCCGTCACCGTGCACGAGCGCGATCGCTCCGGCCGGAAGTCCCGCTTCCAGCAGGGCTTCCACCATGCGCTGACCCATCAGCGGGGTGACCTCGCTCGGTTTGAACACGACGCCGTTTCCGGCCGCGAGCGCGGGGCCGAGCTTGCGGGACGGCAGGTTGAGCGGGAAGTTCCACGGTGTGATCGCCGCCACCACGCCGACAGGTTCGCGCGAGGTGTAGACGAGACTGCCGTCTCCGGTCGGGTAGGTTTCGCCGGCGAGCCGCAGTGCCTCGCCCGCGTAGAACCGCAGGTTCTGCGGGGTCCGGTTGACCTCGTTCCGCGCCTCGGCGAGGGTCTTGCCCTCTTCGCGGACCAGTTCCCTGGCCAGCCCGTCGGGATCGGATTCCAGGACCGCGGCCGCCTTTTCCAGCACTCGCGCCCGGAACTCGGGACCCTTGTCCGACCATTCCGGGTAACCGGCCGCGACGGCGCCGACGGCGGTCGCGACCTCGTCCGAAGTGGACTGTGGGGCGCGCGAAACGATCTCGCGCGGGTCGGCGGGGTTGACGCGTTCGAACCAGGCGCCGGAACCGCCCCATTCGCCGCCGATGAAGTTGCCTTTCATAGCTGCTCCTCGAGATCGACGTCCTCGTCCTTGAGCACATGCACCGGCACCCGCCGCCCGATCAACTGCCGCGCGGCGGTGATCTCGCCGCCACGGTCGATGCCGAACGCCGCACGCAGCACGCCGTCCCGCAGGAAGAAGGCGACGAAGTCGTGGTCGGCGGTACTGCCCCGCACGACCACCTCGTCCCAGCTGGCGGCGTGCCCGGTGTAGTGCAGCGTGTGGTCGTACTGGTCGGACCAGCACCAGTGCGGTTCGTCGTAGGCGCGGCCGCGCCCGAGCATGGCGTTCGCCGCCGCGGCGGCCTGTTTGGAGGCGTTGTCGAAATGTTCGACGCGGACGCGGTGCCCGTAGGCCGGGTGGAAGTGGTTGGCGACGTCCCCGGCGGCGAACACGTCCGGCATGCTCGTGCGGCAGTATTCGTCGACCAGGATCCCGTTGTCCACGGCGATTCCCGAGCGTTCGGCGACGCCGGTGTTCGCCACCATCCCGATACCGACGACGACCGCGTCGCCTTCGAACCGGTGCGTGGCGGTCGTGACGACGACACCGTCCGCTGCGTCATCGATGGATTCGACCTGTTCGCCGAGATGCACCTCGACCCCCTCGGATCGGTACAGTTCGGCGCAGACCGCGCCGATGTCCGCGCCGACGACCCGCGCCAGCGGAGCGTTGAGCGCTTCGATGAGCACGGCCTCGGCGCCCTTCGCGCGCGCGGCCGCGGCGACCTCGGAACCGAGGAATCCCCCGCCGATCACGAGAATCCGGGCGCCGGGGCGCAACAGCGGGCGGAGGCGTTCGCTGTCGTCGAGAGTGCGCAGGTAGTGGATGCGCTCGCCGGTCACGCCCGGCAGGCGGCGCGGGGCTCCGCCCGTCGCGATGAGCACACGGTCGGCGGCGACCTCCTCGCCGCCGGCCAGTTCGACGCGGCCGGGACGGACCGCGGCCACGGGGCTGCCCAGCCTGAGGTGGACGTCGTTGCGCTCGCACCAGTGTTCGGGGAGCAGGAACAGCCCGTCCTCGTCACCGCCGGTCAGGTACTCCTTGGTCAGCGGCGGGCGCTGGTAGGGCCGGTGCGGTTCGTCGCCGATGATGTCGATCCGGCCGTCGAACCCGCGCCGGCGCAGGGTACGCGCCGCGACGGCGGCGACCTGCCCGGCGCCGACCACGGCGATCGCGGTGATCATGTCGCCTCGCTCGTGACGCGCTGGACAGGATCGACGAAGACCTTCCCGTCGCGGACCTCGACGGCGTAGGTCGGCTGGCAGGCGTCCTGATCCTCGGCCCGGCCGGTCTCCGGGTCGAACGCCCACTGGTGCCCGGGGCAGATCACGCTGGCCCGCCACAGGGTGCCGCGGCTGAGTGACCGTCCCTTGTGGACGCAGACGTCGGCCAGCGCGTAGACCTCGCCGTCGACGAGGAAGAGCGCGACCGCGTCCTCGCCGATGGTGACCCGTTTCTTCTTGCGCCGCGCCAGTTCGGCCAGTTCGGCCGCATAGACCCACATCGCGTACTCCTATGAGAGGGGCGGGCCGCCCCGAAGCGACCCGCCCAGCGTGAGTGTGTGCTGCTTGTCGAGCGCCGGAGCCGCTTTCACCACGCTGTCAACTTGCGCCGCCGCGGGTTCTGAGGTGGTTCCTCGCGAGGACAGCTCGAACGTGGTGAATCGGCATTCATGAGTTCGAGATCCCGGAGTGAGGGGCCGCCTCAGGTTCCGCTACCGGCACCGCCACGCAAGCCGCCTCCAGCATCTTCTTTCAGGCCGCGACCAGGTCCTCGGCGACGTAGGTGTCGTAGAGCGCTTTCGTGTAGGAGAAGCGCATTTCCGCGCCCCAGCGGACGAACTGGAGGCTGCGCTGCTGCAACTCGACGGTGTTGGCGTGGTCGAGCACGATCTGGTAGCCGCGCTCGCCGTGCACCTCGTCGGAGGTGATGTGCAGGTCGAAGAACTCGATCTCGTCCTCGGTGAAACCGTAGCTCTCCCGCAGCGGCACGATCTGCTTCTTGTAGATGCTCGGCACCTGCGACTCCAGGCCCACCACGAGCGCCGCGGTCGCGACCGCGAAATGCTCGCGCATCGCCGTGGTGTAGCACCAGGCCTGCAGTCCGCGGGTGACCGCGTTCATGTTCGCCGGGTCCTCGATCCGCTCGCGCGTCGTGCCGCATGCCTCGGCGAAGCGGATCAGCAGATCCGTGTGGCGGATGTCGGCCAGTTCCTCCTCGTACATGTTCTGCAGCAGGAAGTCCTTGGCGTCGGTGCACGTGTCCGGCGTGTTGCCGTAGATGTAGCCGAGGTAGTCGGCGAACGGGCCGACGTAGTGGTAGTGGTTCTCGGCCCAGCGTGCGAAGTGGTTCCGCTGCAGCTTGCCTTCGGCCCAGGCCTTGCTGAACGAGGCGTTCTTGGCCTCGCGGCCCTTGATCGCTTCCTCCAGTTCGGCGCGGAAGTCCTCCCGGGAAAGAAGTTCCGTCATGTGCCCACCTTCCGGGTGCGTGAATCACGACTGACGGATCTCACGGTATTGAGCACCCGGGCCCCGACCCCACGGTCATGCTGCACAGGCTTGCCCGCTGATTCCTGTGCAGCATGGCCGAGCGCGGTGGCTATTGCGTGATCCAGTACCCGAAGGAGGTGTAGTCGGGGTACGGGCCGAGCGGCGGCTGTAGCTGCCGCAGTTCGATGTGGACCGCCGAATCGGTGATCACCGAACCGGGAATCGTGAACGTGGAGTAGTCCCAAGGGCCTTCGGTGTCTTCACGGGTCCAGGTGCCCACCAGGCTGCCGTTGACCAGCACGCGCATGCCGGCGTCGCCGTGCATCGCGGTCCGTGCGGTGAGGATGGCGTCGTGGCCGGGGGTCAGGCCGCTCATCGTGAACGCCTCACCGCCGATGATGGCGCGCCCGCTGTCGATCACGTCGTCTTCGCGGGCGAGGAGCGTCCATGGCTGGATAGCGGTCTGGGCAGGCAGGTACTGGTAGCCGTGCGCCTTCTCCGCGTCGAGGTAGGCGACGTTGAGGTAGTCCCGCACGTCACCGGACAGCTTGTCGGCGTTGTCGGCGAGGCTCCAGTCGGCGCGCGCGACGGTGAACTCCTTGAACGGAACGGAGACGATACCGCGCAGGTCGGGCGGGGTCACGACCTCGAACGTCGCGACCGCGGGCTGTTCGAGGACGCCGACGTCCCGCAGCGGCGCCATCGTCGGCCCGGGCCCGGTGTCGTAGGTCGCGAAGTAGCCGGGGCGGGCGGGCAGGTGCCGCACCGCCTCGTAGAGCGAACCGATCCCGTTGTTGACCGGTTCGGCGAGCCCGTTCGTGCCCAGGCCCAGCAGGTCCACGATCCGGTGCCCGCTGAAGTACGCGACCGCGCCGACGTCCTTGACCGCGACCGTGGCCCCGGCCGGGAGGTTGTCCTTCATCCACACCGCGTACGACACGTCGGTCTCGCGGATCCCGGCGGCCGCCCGCGCGTACCGCACCCCCCACATCGGCACCGCGATGAGCGAGAACGCCAGCGCGACGGCGAGACCACCGTGCAGCGCGAAACGGCGGGCACGCGGCTGCGACAGCATCCGGGCCAGCCCGTAGATCCCGGACACCACCAGCAGCAGGAACACCGGCACGAACGGCTGGTAGTACCGCAACTCGTGATACAGCGCGGTATCCAGCGTCGACAGCGACAGCACCGCCGCGCCCAGCCCGGCGAGCACCGCGATCACCAGCGGGCGACGGGACCGCTCCAGTAGCAGGTACGCCGCGCCGACACCGGCGATCAGCAACGCGCCCGGGAAGGCGAAGTCCTGGCTGGTGTACCCGAGGAACGTGCCCGCCAGCGACCGCAGGGTCGCGGTCAGCCGGTCGGCGAACTCGCCCAGATAGAACACGGGCGCGTCATACAACATCGACTTGGCCTGGACCCCGTTCGCCGACGTGGTACCGGTAGCCAAGCGGTAGAACAGCAGTTGCCCGGCCCCGACCGCCAGCGGCAACAGGCTCCACAGCGCCCAGCCGAGCATCGTGCGGCGGCGCCGCGTCCACAGTGTCCACAGCACGGCGCACGTGATCGCGGCCGCGAAGATCAGGCCCTCCGGGCGGACGAGCGCGAGCAACGCGGCCACGACCGGCGTGCCGCGAAACCGGGCGGCGACCTGCTCCCGGACGAACGTGTACAGCAGGCCGGTCACCAGCAGCATGACCAGCCCGACCTCCATCCCGCTGGCCGCTCCCCACAGCAGCGGACCGCTCAGCGCGACGAGCACCCCCGCCCACACCCCCACCGTCCGGTTGACCAGGCGAGCGCCCAACAAGCAGGTCAGCGCCGCGCTGACGGCGAAGCAGCCGACGTTGAACGCGACGGCGAAGGCGAGGAAAAACCCACCGTGCGCGCCCGCCGCATACGCGGCGCCGAGAATGAACGAGTACAGCATGCTGCTGGCCCCGGCACTGATTTCGTCACCGGTGTTGAACTGGAAGAAATACCCAGAACCGAGCTGACGGCCGTACTGCAGGTGGATATACACGTCGTCAAGCGGCGCGAACAGCTTCCCGCTGTTCCAGATCACCGATCCGATGACGAAGGCCAACCCGGCGACGAACGCGAGCGCGCCGACCCACCACGCCGCGTTCCACCGCGACCATCTTCGCCTTGCCACGGACGGTTCGGCCACACCCAACCCGTCCGGTGAAACATCCACAAGCTGCGCCACGCCACGATTCCTTCCTCCCAGAGAAACCGCACCAATCGATCACGTGGCACGGCGCGCTCACTTTAGCGATCGGCAGGGGAAGGCCTTTACCGGGATTTGAAGTGCGGGTGACTTCCGGGCGCTAGCTGCCGGATGTCTCACCGGCCGAGCCGGCGTGCGCCCGCTCCCCGTCCTGATCGAACATGGTGAGGATCTCGACCGGCCCGCCGAGTGCGCCGACGGAATGCGGGATCATGGTGGAGAATTCCGCGGCCTCGCCCGTGCCGACCGTCATCCGCCGCTCGCCGAGATGGAGCACCGCGGTGCCGTCGAGCACGGTGAACCATTCCCAGCCGGGGTGCACGGCCAGATGCCCGGGCCCGGTGCGCCGTTCGGGCGTGATCCGCATCTTGGCGACCAGGCGGCCGCCCTGCCGGGCCGCGTCGCGCGAAAGCACCCACGTGGTCAGGCCGGCCTCCTGATGCCGCACCGGCCGGATGATCACGTCGGCGTCGTCGACCGGTTCGACCAGGTGATCGATCGTGGTACCCAGCGCCTGGGCGAGCGCGACGAGCTGGTCGAGGTCGATACGCCGGTTACCCGTCTCCAGCCGGCTCAGCGTGGACGGGCTGAGGTGGCATCGAGCGGCCAGCGAGTCGAGGCTCCATCCGCGCGCCTGCCGCAGCCCGCGAATGCGCCGGCGAACGACTTCGGACAGATCGACCGGGGGCACAGTGGCCATGCTAAGCGCCTTCTTGCGGCAATCGCAAAGCCTCGTGCCAAATCCGGTGGGCGTTCACACCTTTGGTGACCAGTACTCCAGCCGTAGATCGTTATGTTTCCCGGTCTTCGGCTGTTTGCCGCTGGTAGTGGCAGGTCCGGGCGCGGTGCTGGTGGCGGCGTCGACAGCGTGACCAGCGCATCGGGTGCGAGGTGTCGTGCGCGGGCTGGATGGTCAGGCCGGCGAGGAGATGCGCGATCTCGTTGTGGGTCAGCGGGATCTGGTCTGCCGGGCAGGACCCGTGCGTGTGCTCGAGGGCGGCGGCGATGGTGAGAGGCGCAGCGGCGAGCATGGCGAGTGTGACCCACCGGTACCAGGAGGTCCACCGCTGCCAGGCCCGGCGGGGCAGCCGGGCAGCCAGCTGATCGGCGCGGGGGGTGCGCCCGGCCTGGCAGGTACCCGTTGGTCGCAGGCGACCGCGAGCACGTAGGCGATGCGCCGGGTCTCCAGCCAGGTGCGCAACGGCCCGTTACCGCCGTAGACCTCGTCGCCTGCTACCCAGGCGAACGGCTCCGTCGCGGCCACGGCTCGCTCGATCATCTGCCAGGCGAGCTGCGGCCTGGTCGCCAACTTCACGTCCGCGAGGATCCCGGCCGCCGCGCAGCGGCCGTCATCTGCGGTCCGCGACTTCGGCAGGCGCAGCTCCCGGTCTATCAGCGTGTGCCCGTGCACGGCGATCGTCCAGCAGTTCTTGCGCGGCAACTCCGCCAGCAGGCCCAGCACGAACGCCCGAGCCCGCCGCCGCGGCTCCACCCGGCGGAAACGCCCTCCGATCCGGGTCATCAGCTCGTCAAGTACGCCCAGCCAGCGGCCGGTGTCTACGCTGGGGCCAGCGGCCACCAGATGGTCTTCACGTGTCGTCACAAACCGGGATGAGCAGCCGGTGGCCGCCCCGTCTCCAGCACCGGCAAGCCCAAGATCATGCTCTACGGCCGCAGTACCAGGAGGACACATGCGACGAGGCGAGGTCTGGTGGGCCGACTTCGATGAGCGCCGGCCTGTCGTGCTGCTCTCCGAAGAAGATCCATCCGGGTTCCGGGCGATGCAGGTGGTCGCCCCAGCCCATACCGACATCTCCGGCCTGGGAATCGAAGTCGCAGTCGGCGCCCAGGAAGGACTGCCCTTTGACGGCGTGCTGCGGTTCGGGTTCCCATGGCCGGGCGTCACCCCGTGTACCTGGCTGACCACCTTGAGCCGGAAAGACCTGACCGAGCGGGCAGGCGCGGTGTCTGCCGCCAAGCTCAGCGAGATCGACCACGCTCTGCGCGCCAGTGAGCAACCGGCGGAGTGGACCCCGGCCGCAGCGGCCAGGCTCAGCGAGATCAAGGATTCCCTCCGCCGGCGGACTCAGCCAGACGGGAAAGGAACGGACACCCACACCGGCGAAGGCCGATCCCGTCCGCACCATCAGCGGTCCGTGGCACCTCAACAAGATCACAAACTGCGGCTGGAGTAACTTGGGCGCCCCGGGGAGCCGGGCGAACCGGTGGTCAGACGCTGCGCAGCACCGAAACGACGACGCCCAGGATCACCGCACGGTCGCCGTCGATGACCTCGTACGCCGGGTTGCGCGGTTCGAGACAGACGTGCCCGTTGCGGCGGCGGTACACCTTCACGGTCGCCTCGTCGTCGATCATCGCGGCCACGATCTGGCCGGAATGCGCCTCGGGTTGCCGCCGCACGACGACGATGTCCCCGTCGCAGATCGCGGCGTCGATCATCGAGTCCCCGCGCACGCGAAGGCCGAAAACGGTGCCGCGCCCGGTCAGTTCGCGGGGCAGCTTCAGCAGATCGTCCAGGTGCTCTTCCGCGGAGATCGGCGTCCCGGCGGCGATGTCCCCGACCACGGGCACGGCCACCGAATCATCCGATGATTCGCGCGGTTCGGACGAGCGGAGGAACATCCGGACGTCGATCGGGCGGGACATCGCGGCGCCACGGCGGAGGAAACCCTTCTCCTCCAGTGCGGCCAGGTGTTTCGACACCGAGGACGAGGACCGCAGGCCGACCGCGTCCCCGATCTGGCGGGTGTTCGGCGGATACCCGTGCCGGACCACCCAGTCCCGGATCGTCACCAGGATCCGCTGCTGCCGCGGTGGGAGGTTCGAGGTGTCCAGGTACTCGAAGTCGTCGTAGGCCGTCACCCCGAAACCGTAGCGTCCGCGAGCACGCCCTGCGCGCGCCCCACGAATCCTCCCACTAGCCGCGGGCCTGGATCTCTCGCCATCGTGCCGTGGCCGGCGCGCTCGGGCGGCCCTTGCGCGCGAAGTCGTACTCCAGCCATTTTCGATGTGGCGCTTCGACGATCATCTGGCCCTCCCGTGCATGCGCGGCGAGCGCGCGGACGGCCTCCTGGAACCGGCGGTCGCCCACGGCTGAGGGGTAATGCGAGAGCACGTACACGTAGTAGAAGAGGTTGTAGCGCAGGAACGGGTACTCGACACGCAGGAACCGCGAGCCGATCCCGAACGCGCATGGGCCGAGCGGTTCGCGGGTCTCCCAGTGGTGAAGGAGTGACTCCACCGCGTAGTCGAGCCGGTCACCGCCCGCATCGGGACGATGACGAAACGCGTCCAGGACATACAAGGTCGCCCCCGGATTGGCCGCGTCGGTCTCGGGCGACTTGCCGAGTTTGACCGTCGCGCAACGCCAGCCGCCGTCCTCACTCTGGTTGTCCAGCAGCCAGGAAAACGCAGCCGGGCAGCGACTGCCGTCCAGCGCCCCCAGCCGCCCGAGTCCCGCCAGGATCTGGCCGGTCATGCACGGGAACTTGCTGCTCGCGCTGGAGTACCGGAACGCACCGTCGGCCGCCTGGTAGCCGAACACAAACTCGATCGCCTCCGCGAGCCGGGGATGGCTCTCCACGGTGGCGCCCAATTCGCCGAGGACGTTCAGCACGTCGATGGTCGAGAATCCCGCCGGCGCGTGGATGTTCCCGTCCTCGCGTGACCAGAACGGGCCCCCGTTCTCGCCGGCCCTGGCGAGGACCTGCTGGATGTCCGGTTCACGGGAAACGTTCATCTAGTCCCATTCGCGATCCGCATTCCTGTTGTTACACCAGCAAAAGATCTGTGTTACGAACGCCGTCACGTGACCGCGAACGTCCTGCCGGCGGCTAGATTTTCGGCGGGACGACAGGAGGATTCGTGAACGCACCCGAGAACGCCCGTGACACTCTGGTCGACGGGCTGGGCCGCCGCAATTTCCTGCGCGCGGCCGCGGTCGTGGCCGGTGGTGGCGCCGCCGTCGCCGGCGGGACCGCGACAGCCGGGGCCGCGCCGCTGGTCACGGTGCCGCGGCAGATCCTGCAGCCGGGCACGGGCCCGGTCCACGGCCAGCACTACCTGCCCTCGCTGCCCGATCAGGTCCTCTGGGGTTACGTGCCGGCCACGGGCGCCGAACCGGTGCTGCGGATGCGTTCGGGGGAAACCGTCACCGTGGACTCCGTCTCCCACGAAGGGATCCTCGAGGACCAGGGCCGCGATCCCGTGGCATACTTCGGGAAACACGGCGTTCCGGCAGGCAACGTGCTCACCGATGCCATCGCGATCGCCGCGAACTACAGCCATACGCCCCGCGATTTCGACCGCGACGGCCCGCACGTGGTCACGGGACCGATCTATGTGGACGGTGCGGCGCCCGGCGACGTGCTGAAGATCGAGATGCTGTCGTTCCTGCCGCGCGTGCCCTACGGCGTGGTGTCCAGCCGGCACGGCAAGGGCGCGCTGGCCAGGATGCCGGACGGCTCGGCCCCGGCGGGGATCACGCTCGCGGAGGTCATGCCGCCTATCGCGACGGACGGGCGAGCCACCGGCGTGCCGACGGAGTACGGCAACGTCTCGGTGTTCACGCCGGTCGAATCGGGCGCGCACGGCGCGGTCGGGGCGATGCCACGCGGCGCCGGCAAGGACGTGCGGTTCCCGCTGCGCCCGTTCATGGGGATGACCGGGGTCGCGTTCGCGCCCGCGACGAGCCTGACCGATCCCGAGCTCAACTCCATCCCGCCGACGCTCGGCGGCGGGAACATCGACATCAACCTGCTCACCGTCGGTTCCACGTTCTACCTTCCGGTCTTCGCCGAGGGCGCGCTGTTCTACACCGGCGACCCGCATCTGGCGATGGGCAGCGGTGAGGTCTCGCTCACCGCGATGGAGGGATCGATGCGCGCGACCTTCCGCCTGACCGTGTGCAAAGCGGGCTCCGGCGACGCGCCCTCGGTCGCCTTCCACTACCCGTTCGGCGAAACGCGCGACGTGTGGATCCCCATCGGGCTGTCCGATCCGGACGCCGCGAGGGGCGGCCAGGGCAGTGATCTCAACATCGCGATGCGCCGCGCCGTCGTCAACGCGCTCGATTTCCTCCAGCACGACCTCGGCATGGACCGCGCCGTCGCCTACGCCTACCTGTCCGCGGCGGCGGACTTCGAGGTGTCCCAGGTGGTCGACCGGACCACGGGTGTGCACGGCATGATCCAGAAGTCGCATTTCGACTGAGCGCCAAGGAGAAGCGCGCCAGGCCGGGCGCTCATGTCGGTCGCGTTCGCGGTGCTCGTCGTAGCAGTGGTCGGCGCCGTCGCGTTGTCCGGCCTACTCCCTTCGAGTGGCGTCGCCGGATCTCGCTTGAGGTGAATTTCCACGAGCGGTACAACGGGAATCGATCGAGCGGAAATCGATCGGGTCGATGGGGGAGACACGTCAGGGCGTCGTATCGCCTGTTGACTTTTTGATCATCTTACTGGGGGGTTTGATGAGTTCACGTGCTTTGTTCTCGCGTGCCGGAATTGTCCTGACAACGATGGCCGCCGCGCTGGCCACGGTCTCGATGACCGAGTCGGCATCGGCGTCGCCGCTCGACGGTTCTCCGGCCGCGAATATCGCCGGAACAGCGACCAATTCCGTGGGACCGTTCGCCAGTTGCGGCGCCACGCTCAATCCGAGTACCGGCAGCGCGCACGCGCACTGGGATGTCACCTGCCGCAACGGTGAGGTGACGGTCTCCGGGTATGTGCAGCATGACGGTGGCAGCGGCTGTGCGTACGTGAAGGCGGTCTTCGAAGGGCAGATCACCGAGAAAAGCCGCCAGTCCTGCGGGTTCTGGGGTGGGTCCAAGGTGTCCTTCAAGTGGACGCACCCGGGTTCCATCGCCGACGCCTACCTGACCGAGACCTGAGCGGGGGTGCCCTCATGCGAACCGCTGCCCGGCTCATAGCCGGTATCGCGATCATGCTCGTGACCGGCGCCGGCGCGACTCAGGTCGCGACCGCGGCCGTGCCGGCGCCGACCGTGACGATCATGGCCGGCGCATCCTGTGTCGTTACCGGATACACGCTCCACGCCGAGGAGGAGATGGCGAACGACAGCATCACCTCCGATCACGTGGAAACGGTTGTGCACAACTATTGCAGTCGTGCGCGAAAGCAGAAGAACGGCAGGTACAAGTACACCGACGGCCGGATTACCGTCATCGCCGAGCGAAGCGGTTACGTGGTGACCGTCTGGCGCAACTAGTCCCGGAATATCTTCGGCAACTGGACGTCGGCCTCGAGCAGTTCGACCTCGACCAGTTCGCCCTCCGGGGAAAAGCGGAGGACGGCGACGACATTGCCGTCGCCGTCCTCCACCGGAAGCCCGCGCCTGGGGCCGCTGGATTCTCCGAGGTCAATGGACGCGGCATTGGCCGACCTGTCCCACCGTACCCTGGGGTAGTTCACGGGCCTTCACTCGCTTTCCGGATCGAATGGTCGTGCACAAATTGTGCCGCCTAGCGTTTCGTGATCTTGTTGTCTTTGCGCGCGGGTGTGTTTGTTTGCCAGGCTACCGAGTTGGCCCTTGGCGTCGCTGAGTTGGCTCGGGGCGTTATCGAGTTGGCCGGCGGCTGTCGCCGGGGGCAAAGTCAGCGACCGGACCAGCCAACTCGACACCGCAGCGGACAAACCCACCGACCCTACGGGCAAACACGGCAACGTAAACCGGACAGGATCACACGACACTAGCGGGTACCCTTGCGACCGCTGATGTCCTGGCCGCAGTTCGGCGCGCAGCAGCGCCGCGTTGCGCACGGTTCCGCCGGGCGGTGCGGTCGTGCCGCCGTCCGTCGTCACGTACAGCACGCGGCCGTGATCGCCAGGATCGCGACCCCACGCGGCGCTGGACGGTCCGATCAGAGCCTCGTCGAACGGGTCACCGGCGACGTGCCGAACCTCGCTGCCGTGCCGCGGCTCGAGCGGCACCCTGTCGAGGGTGCTGGCGCGATGCCGTGTGACGTAAGCGAATCCGGCGTCGGCGTCGACACAAAAGTCGTCGGCGTTGTCGACGGCGGCGACGAACTCGGCGCCACCGGCCGGGTCGAGCGTGTCCGGGTCGACGGGTACCCGCATGAAGACCTGCTGCGCGGTCGAGGTGTAGTAGAGATATCCGCGCCGCGCGCTGTACCGGACGCCGTTGACACCGGGCTGCGGCGGCGGCGCGACCTCGCTGTCCGGATCGTCGGCCATGGTGTCGTGCGCCAGCCAGACCCGCGCCGTCGCACTCCGCGCGCCCTCGCCCAAATCGACCCGCCAGATCAGCCCGGCGAAACAGTCGGCGACGGCCAGCACGCCGGGACCGAGCAGGCAGCTGCCGTTCAGTGCGCGGACCCGCTCGTCGTCGAACGAGAACACGGTTTCCGGGGATGCCGGGTCCCCCGGCCGCCATCCGTTGAGGTCGATCCGCACCAGATGCGATTCGTGGGTGGTGTATCCCTCGGTCACGCTGATCACGAACACATCGGGTCCGACTTCGGCAAGGCCGGTGACCGGATGGTCGAAACGGTGCACGAGAACGGGTTCCACGAGCGAGTCCGCCCTCGGCACGAGCCAGAGTTCCTGCTGCAGGACCGCGGTGACCAGCACCGAACCGTCGGCGCGGACGGCGAGGTTTTCCGGGAAGTACTCTTCGGGAAAATAGGCGACCGGGGTCAGGGTGACCTCCGGTACCGGGGCCATCGGCATGGCAACCTCCGTTTCGGTTATTGGTTGAGACCAACCGCGTTCGCGGGCACGTCGAAGGCGGAAAGGGTCAGCGACACGCTGGTGAACCACCCGATCAGCACGGTGACGTCGACGATGCCGGCCACACCGATCGTCTGCTCGGCCCGGCGGTACAAGCCCAGGGGAACCACACGCGGGCGCACCAGGGTCGACGCGAGTTCGTACACCAGTTCCTGCCGGGGATCGTCGAACGAGGTCGGGAGGCCGGCGATGAGGGCCTCGACCTGGTCCGGCGCCAGACCACCCAGCTCCACCCCGATCTTCTCGTGCTCATAGTTGGGATACGCGGCGAGCCAGCGTCCGTTGACGACATTGGTGACGATCTCGATCTCCGCCTTCGACAGCGACGAGTCCGTCTGGAAGTACGCGCCCGTCGGCACGATGGCGTTGGCCAGCTTGGGGTTCGCAAGCCAGATCTTGTGCGGACCGGGCACCAGACCTCGCAGCCGCACCGTGTACTCGTACGCGCCCCGCATTTCCGGCGTCATCTCGTCTACCGGCGTTTCCGCGTAACGACCGAACGTTCCGAAATCCGCGGGATCAGGGTTGCCATCGAACATGAAACTCTCCTTATTCCGGCGCATCGACGTCGTACGCATTGAGGACGGTGCCGAGCGCCAGGTAGTGGACGGTCACGAACACGATCGCGTCGAAGGCCTGCTGCCCCAGCTTCCCGACCGCGGCGTCGTACAACGGTCCCGGCAGCGGGCCCGGCGCGGTCAAGGTTGTCGCGACGTCGGCCGCGAGCGCCTCCTCCTCGGTGAGACCGGCCGGCCGCCCGCCCGCGCGCAGGGTCGCCACCTGATCCGGCCGCAATCCCGATCGCGCGGCCAGGCGGGCGTGCGCGTACATCTCGTAGGCCACGTTGAGGCGCGCGCCGATGGTCAGGATGACGACCTGCCTCGCACGCTCGGACAGGCCGGGCAGCCGCTGGGCGAGGTCGATGAAATGCCCGAGCGGCTGCGCCAGATCCGGGAAGTGCATCATCACGCCCCACGGTCCGATGAACGCGCCATCGGGGTCGCGCACCTCGAAGCCGCCGTACTCCTCGCCCTGCACCATCGCGTCGAAGCGGCGGTACAGGGCTCGCTGCTCGGCGGTCAGGTCCGCCGGGCCGAGCAGTGGCAATCGCATGAGCCTTCTCCTCCAAAAAAGGACGGACATCCGCTTTTCTTTTACGCTAAGCTCGTACGCGTCAGGTGTCAAGGCGAAGGAGCAGGCGAGATGCCGCGGGTGAGCGAGCAGTACAAGGACGATCAGCGCGCCGCGATCCTGGCGGCGGCCCGCCGCTGCTTCGTGCGCAACGGGTTCCATCGCACGTCCATGCAGGACGTCTTCGCCGAGGCCGGTAAGTCGGCCGGTGCCGTCTACCGTTATTTCCCCAAGAAGGAAGACATGATCGTCGGTGTCGCCACCCAGAACCTGGACGATGTCACCGAGGTGCTGCGCACGGCGCTGACCAACGGCGACGGCCAGCGCGGGGTCGGTGCGGTGATGGCGGATCTACTGGAAGCGGTCATCGAGCGACATCGCGACAAGCACCTGGCCAGCATGGCGGTGATGGTCTGGTCGGAAGCCCTGCGCGATCCGGCACTGGCCGAACGACTCGAAGCCGCGACGGTCAGCATGAGTCACGACATGGCGGGGCTCGTTCGCGAGCGGCAGCGGAGCGGCGCCTGGACCACGGCACCGGCGGAAGTCCTGGCCCGGGTGATCCTGTCGATCCTGCCCGGCTTCCTGTTCAACCTGGCCCTGCTCGGTCCGCGCGGGGTGACCGGATTCCCCGACGCCGTCCGAACGCTCTGGCCGAATTGAGCCCGCCGCGTCGAGAGGCCGGGTGACGGCGGCAAGCGACCAGCTGGGGTTGTAGATCCCGAACAGATCCACATCGGACAGTCCAGGGCGGGCAGTGCCCAGGTCGTTTGTCACCGGCCAAAATGGATGTTCGCCGAACTCGCCGCCGCCGACAGCGAACTACCCTCCGTCGCCATCCCGACACAAAAACGAGTGGGCCACTCCGGTTGGGAGTGGCCCACTCGTCCTTGATCCAGCGCGTACCCCCGATGGGATTCGAACCCACGCTACCGGCGTGAGAGGCCGGCGTCCTAGGCCGCTAGACGACGGGGGCTTACTCTTGGTTGCGGAAGGTAACCTACCAGAGCAGTTCTACTCTCCGCAGCTGGGGTACCAGGACTCGAACCTAGACTAACTGAACCAGAATCAGTCGTGCTGCCGATTACACCATACCCCAACGGTTTCGCCGTTCCGGTCGTGTTCCGGCTCAGCTCCGCCGAGAGAAAATACTAGACTATCGCCGCTCGCACCCCGCAACGGGGCCCGCGTCACCGCTGCGCCGGCACCCCGACCCGGGCGAATTCGCTGACCAGCAGCTGCGGGAGCTCGTCGAGCCCGCCGATCACATGTACGCCGTCCGGTACCTCGTCACCGGTCTCGTGCCGGTCGAGCCAGACGCCCTCCAGGCCGGCCTCGCGCGCCCCGACCGCGTCCGTCCGGAGCTTGTCGCCGACGTGCGCGGCTTCGCCGGGCTCGCAGCCGAGCTTGGCGCACACTGAGTGGAACATCACGGGATCCGGCTTCGCGACGCCCAGTTCGCCGGCGATGGCGATGTAGTCGAAGAAACGAATGAGCCCCAGGTCCGCCAGCTTCGTACGCTGGTGCTCACCTGAGGCGTTGGTCACGGCTGCCAGCAGCACGCCGGCGGCCCGGAGCCAGTCCAGGCACGGCAGCACGTCGCCGAACAGGCGCCACGACCGCCGCACCAGGTCCTTGCGTCTCGCCTCGAAGCGGAGCACGTCCTCGGCATCGACCTCCACGCCCAGCTCCCCCAGAAAACACTGGGTGCGTCTGAAATGCATCGACGCGTAGTCGACCTCGCCCGCCACGACCAGTGCCACGTGCCGATCCGTGATCCGCTCCCACGCCGGCCACATGTCCTGCCGCCCGATCAGCATCGCGAGCGCGCCGCGGCAGGCCGCGCTGAAATCGATCAGCGTGTCGTCGATGTCCAGGCACACCAGCCGCAGGCTCGGGGGGCTCCACGGGTCAGCCGGGATGCCGAGGGTGGTGACGGGGGCAGCGGAGCCAGGGCGCGCGAAATCCACCAGGTGAGGCTAGGGGACACAGCGCTTGCGCGATTCGACCGACAAGGTGATTACCTTCGTCGATTCGCGCGCCCCCCGTTCTACTCTCCGTTGTCCGGCAGCGCGCGCATGATCCGTACGAGTGAGGATTCGCGGCCGAGCAACTCCATCGACTCGTACAACGGCGGCGATACGGTGCGACCGGTGACAGCCACCCGGATCGGCGCGAAAGCCTTACGGGGCTTGAGACCCAGGCCTTCCACGAGCGCGTCCTTGAGCGCCTGTTCGATCGCCGGAGCCTCCCACGAAGGCAAACCCTCCAGTGCTTCGAGCGCGGCCCGCAGCACCGGCTCCGCATCCGGCCCGAGCGCCTTGGCCGCCGCGTCCTCCTCGGGCGCGAACTTCGCCTCGTCGATGAACAGGAAGCGCACCAGCCCGGCCGCGTCCCCGAGCACCGTCACGCGCTCCTGCACCAGCGGCGCGATCGCGCGCAGTTTGGCCAGTTGCCCGTCGCCCGGCCGCGCGGGCAGGACGCCGGCGGCGGTCAGGTACGGGATCACCCGCTCCACGAAGTCCTCGGCCGGCAGCGCCCGCACATGCGTGCCGTTGATCGCCTCGGCCTTCTTCGCGTCGAAGCGGGCCGGGTTCGCGCTGACCTTGCCGATCTCGAAGGCCTGGACCAGTTCGTCCACGCTGAACACGTCCCGGTCGTCGGCGATCGACCAGCCGAGCAGGGCCAGATAGTTCAGCAGGCCCTCGCGGATGAACCCGCGGTCGCGGTAGTTGAACAGGTTCGACTGAGGGTCGCGTTTGGACAGTTTCTTGTTGCCCTCCCCCATCACGTACGGCAGGTGGCCGAACTCAGGGGTGAAATCGGTGACACCGATCCGGCGGAGCGCGTCGTAGAGCGCCAGCTGCCGCGGGGTCGAGGGCAGCAGATCCTCGCCACGCAGCACGTGCGTGATGCGCATCAGCGCGTCGTCGACCGGGTTGGTCAGCGTGTACAGCGGATCCCCGTTCGCGCGCACCAGCACCGGGTCGGGCACGCTGCCGGCGGGGAAGCTGATCGGGCCGCGCACGAGGTCGTGCCAGCCGAGGTCCTTGTCCGGCATGCGCAACCGCAGCACCGGCGCGCGCCCCTCTTCGCGGAACGCGGCGCGCTGCTCCTCGGTGAGGCCGCGGTCGAAGTTGTCGTAGCCGAGCTTCGGGTCCTGCCCCGCGGCCTTGCGGCGCGCCTCGACCTCCTCGTTCGTCGAGAACGCCTCGTACAGCTCACCGGCCTCGAGCAGGCGGCGCGCGATGTCGGCGTAAATCTCGCGGCGCTCGCTCTGGCGGTACGGGCCGTACTCGCCGCCGGCGTCGGGACCCTCGTCCCAGTCGATGCCGAGCCACCGCAACGCTTCCAGCAGCTGCTGGTAGGACTCCTCGCTGTCACGGGCGGCGTCGGTGTCCTCGATGCGGAACACCAGCTTCCCGCCGTTGTGGCGGGCGAAGGCCCAGTTGAACAGCGCCGTGCGGATCAACCCGACGTGCGGGGTACCGGTCGGCGAAGGGCAGAAGCGTGCGCGTACCTCAGTCATAGCCCAACCAGCGTATCCGGCTTGACGAGCGGGTATCCGAGCGCCATCCTGGAGATATTCAACGAACGATGAATAAGGGGTGGAGAGCATGACCGAACGCACGACCTGCCTGGTCGCGGGCGGCGGCCCCGCGGGGATGGTGCTGGGGCTGCTCCTGGCGCGGGCCGGGGTCGACGTGACCGTGCTGGAGAAGCACGGGGACTTCTTGCGTGATTTTCGGGGCGACACCGTGCACCCGTCCACCCAGGTGCTGCTGGACGAACTGGGCCTCGGCGACAAGTTCGCGGCGCTGCCCCAGAGCCGGCTGGATCAGGTCGCGATCCCGACCGAGGGCGGTGCCACCCTGACGGTCGCCGACTTCCGGCTGCTGGACATCCCGCACCCGTACGTCGCCATGGTCCCCCAGTGGGACCTGCTCGACCTGCTCGCCGAGGCCGGGCGCGCCGAGCCGCATTTCCACCTGCTCATGGACACCGAGGTCGTCGGCCTGCGCTGGGACAAGGGCCGCGTCACCGGGGTGCGCTACCGGACCGCCGCCGGCGAGATCGGCGAGATCGCCGCGGAGCTGACCGTCGGCTGCGACGGGCGCTGGTCGGTCGTGCGCACCCTCGCCGGTCTGCGGCCGCGCGAGTTCCCGGTGCCGATGGACACCTGGTGGTTCCGGCTGCCCCGCGAAGGACAGGAGCGGGCGACCCTCGTGCCGGGCATGCGGCACGGCCATTTCGCGATCGTGATCCCGCGCGAAGGCTACTTCCAGATCGCGTACCTCGCCCGGAAGGGCCTCGACGCGCAACTGCGGGCCGAGGGCCTGGACGCGTTCCGCGCGCGGATCGCGGACGTGCTGCCGGAGTTCGCCGATCGCGCCGGCAAGCTCGAGTCGATGGACGACGTCCACCATCTCGACGTCCGGCTCAACCTGTTGCGCCGCTGGCACGCCGATGGCGTGCTGTGCATCGGCGACGCCGCGCACGCGATGTCCCCGATCGGCGGGGTCGGCATCAACCTCGCCGTCCAGGACGCCGTCGCGACCGCACGGTTGCTGGCCGGCCCGCTGCGCCGGGGCCGGGTCACCCGGTGCGACCTGGCTCGCGTGCACCGGCGCCGCCGGCTGCCGACGGTTCTGGTCCAGGCGATCCAGCGCGCCATGCACCGCGGCATCGTCCGGCCGGCGATCGAAGGCCGCCGCAGCGGCCCGCCGAAGCCGCTCGCCCGCCTGCTGCGCGTCATCCCCGGCGCGCAACGGATCCCGGCCTACCTCATCGGCGTGGGCCTGTTCCCGGAGCGGGCGCCGGAGTTCGCCCGGCGTCCTTAGGCGTTCTGGGCGGTGTTGGTGAGCGTGCCGATGCCCTCGACCGTGATCGACACGGTCTGCCCGTCGGACATCGGGCCGACACCCTCGGGGGTGCCGGTGAGGATGACGTCCCCGGGCAGCAGGGTCATCACGCCGGAGACGAACTCGACCAGCTCGGGGATCTTGTGGATCAGCTTGGAGGTCCGCGAGTCCTGCTTGACCTCGCCGTCCAGTTCGGTCCGGATCGCCAGGTCCGACGGGTCGATCGAGGTCTCGATCCAGGGGCCGAGCGGGCAGAACGTGTCGTACCCCTTCGCGCGGCCCCACTGCCCGTCGGCCTTCTGCAGGTCGCGCGCACTGACGTCGTTGGCGATCGTGTAGCCGAGGATCACGCTCGCGGCGCGCGCGGCCGGGACCTTCTTCACCGGCTGGCCGATCACGACCGCGAGCTCGCCCTCGAAATCGACCCGCTCGGACTCCGCCGGCAGCTTGATGGCCGCGTTCGGCCCGATCACGCTCGTCGAGGGCTTGAGGAAGGTCATCGGGGACGACGGCACCTCGTTGCCGAACTCGGCCGCGTGCGCCGCGTAGTTCCGCCCGACGGCGACCACCTTCGAGGGCAGGATCGGCGCGAGCAGCCGGACGTCGGCGAGCGGCCAGCGTTTGCCGGTGAAGTTGGGGTTGCCGAAAGGATGTTCGGCGATCTCGAGGACCTCGTCCCCCTCGATCGAAGCGAACGCGACACCACCGGCATGAGCAATCCGAGCTAACCGCACGCCGCCGAAGTCTACCGGCTGTGCCGTGAGGGGGTCCCTCATGCCCTGATATGCCGTGAGGGACCCCCTCACGGCACTCAGCCACGCAGGTTCTTGTGCACAAGCGCGTCGCACAGGGCGAGCCAGCTCGCCTCGACGATGTTCGGGTGCACGCCGACCGTCGTCCACTCGCGATCGCCGTCGCTGGAGGTGATGAGCACGCGGGTGGTGGCGTCCGTGCCCGGATGGCCGGCGAGGATGCGGACCTTGTAGTCAGCCAGCTCGACAGTGTCCAACCAGGACAGATACGGGCTCAGTGCCTTGCGCAGCGCGGCGTCCAGCGCGTGCACCGGGCCGTTGCCCTCGGCGGTCTCGATCACCCGCTCCCCCTTGACGTGCACCTTCACGGTGGCCTCCGAGATCACCTCACCGTCACCGCGGTGGTCGAGCACGACCCGGTAGGACTCCAAAGTGAACGGTACGTCGTCGAGGTGCTCCCCGGCTTCCCTGCGCAGCAACAACTCCAGCGAAGCGTCGGCGGCCTCGAACGACCAGCCCTCGGCCTCCAGCCGCTTCACCTTGTCGATGGCGCTGGTCAGCGCCTCCGGCCGGCCGGCAAGGTCCACCCCGAGCTCACGTCCCTTGAGCTCCAGGCTGGCCCTGCCGGCCATCTCGGTGACCAGGACCCGCATGTCGTTGCCGACAGAGAATGGATCGATGTGGTTGTACAGCAACGGATCCACCTTGATCGCGCTCGCGTGCAGCCCCGCCTTGTGGGCGAAGGCCGACGCCCCGACATAAGCCTGGTGGGTGTCGGGGGCGATGTTCGCGATTTCGGCAAGGGCATGGGAGACCCGGGTCAGCTCGGCCGCTCCCCCGGTCGGGAGGACGTCCATGCCGAGCTTGGCCACCAGGTTTCCCGTCACGGCGAACAGATCGGCGTTGCCGGCCCGTTCCCCGTAACCGTTCGCGGTGCACTGCACCTGAGTAGCGCCGGCCTGGACCGCCGCGACGCTGTTGGCCACCGCGCAGGACGTGTCGTCCTGGCAGTGGATGCCGAGCCGGAAACCGGTGCGCGCCTTGACTTCGCGCACCGTCTCAGCGAGCCCGAGCGGCAACTGGCCGCCGTTCGTGTCGCACAGCACGACCACGTCGGCCCCCGCGCTCGCGGCGGCGTCGAGTACGCGCAGCGCGGTGTCCGGGTCGTAGCCGTAACCGTCGAAGAAGTGTTCCGCGTCAAGGAAAACCCGGCGGCCTTCGCGGACGAGGAACGAGACGGTGTCGGAGACCATCGCACACGCCTCGGCCACGTCCACCCGCAGCGCGCGTTCGATGTGCCGGCGGTCGGACTTCGCGACCAGCGTGACCACCGGCGCCGCCGAGTCGAGCAGCGCCTTGACCTGCGCGTCCTTGTCCGCGGTGGTGCCCGCCTTCCGGGTGGACCCGAACGCGACGAGCGCCGCGTGCTTCAGTTCCAGTTCCCCGCGAGCCGCCCGCGCGAAGAACTCCGTGTCCTTCGGCAACGCGCCCGGCCAGCCGCCTTCGATGAACCCGACGCCCAGTTCGTCGAGCAGCCGCGCCACCGCGAGCTTGTCGGCCACGGAGTAGGAAATCCCCTCTCGCTGCGCGCCGTCGCGCAGGGTCGTGTCGTAGAGATGGAACTCATCGCCGAGCGGGGTTCCGGCGGGCTCCGTGCGGGTCACGATGGTCTCCTTAGACGGCTTGAGGGCAAAGAAAAAACCTCCCGCAAGGGTGCGAGAGGTTTGCGCGCCGGTGTCCGATGCGGACACTACCCGGCGCGCCTGCCGATAATGATCACGGCGTGAGAAGTCACGACTTCACTATGCCACATGGTCCGCCGCCGGCCAAACTCGTGGAGCGCGGCTCAGTCCCTGAGATCCCGGACTACGCGGGACAGCCGGGGACCCGGGCAAACCGAGGAGCGGGCCGCGAACGAAAGCTCAGGCCACGGGCCGCGCGTTCGACGAGACGAGCGCGGCGAGCCGGTCGCCGATCGCGTGCGTCGAACCCGGGTTGGCCTGGTCACGGGTCGCGAGGTCGAAGGCCACCGAGGCCTCGATCCGGCGCGCGGCCTCGCGGTGGCCGAGGTGGTCCAGCAACAGCGAGACCGACAGCACTGCGGCCGTCGGGTCGGCGAGACCCTGGCCGGCGATGTCCGGCGCGCTGCCGTGCACCGGCTCGAACATGCTCGGGTTGCGGCGCGTGATGTCGAGGTTCCCGCTCGCCGCCAGCCCGATACCGCCGGTCACCGCGGCGGCGAGATCGGTGATGATGTCGCCGAACAGGTTGTCGGTGACGATCACGTCGAACCGCGCCGGGTCGGTCACCAGGTGAATGGTCGCGGCGTCGACGTGCGAGTACGCGACCGTGACGTCGGGGTGCTCGAGCGAGACCTCCTCGACGATCCGCGACCACAGCGAGCCGGCGTGCAGCAGCACGTTGGTCTTGTGCACCAGCGTGAGGTGCTTGCGCGGGCGTTCCTCGGCGCGGTTGAACGCGTCGGCGACGACCCGGCGGATCCCGAACGCGGTGTTGACGCTGACCTCCGTCGCGATCTCGTGCTCGGTGTCCTTGCGCAGGAGGCCGCCGTTGCCCGCATACGGGCCCTCGGTCCCCTCGCGGACGACGAGCATGTCGATCTCTTGGGACGTGTCCGCGAGCGGGCCGCGAACCCCCGGGTACAGCCGCGCCGGCCGCAGGTTGACGTGGTGGTCGAGTTCGAACCGCAGGCGCAGCAGCAGGCCGCGCTCCAGGATGCCGCTCGGTACGCTCGGGTCGCCGACGGCGCCGAGCAGGATCGCGTCGTGCTGGCGCAGCTCACCGAGCACGGATTCGGGCAGCAGCTCCCCGGTCGAATGCCAGCGCGCGGCACCCAGGTCGTAGGTCGTGGTTTCGACGCCTGGCGTGACTTCGGCCAGTACCTTCAGCGCCTCGGTGATCACTTCGGGTCCGATCCCATCTCCTGGGATCACCGCGAGTCGCATCCAGACACCTCCGTCGACCGGTGCGGTGAGGCCTGCCGAGCCCCATTCGCACGAAAACTACTGCGACGGGGAGGTTACCGCCCGTCGTCATTCAGTCGAAGCCGCACCACCCTTATGCCGTAATTTCCCATGCCACGAGACACCCGTCAGGGTGGGTGACTGCGCGCCTGACGACACCTGGGCGCGCTGTCACCTCGCCTCAGCGGATGTTGATCACCTGAGCGCGGGACCCCGCGCCGTTGTGGTGCGCGAGGACCAGCAGGCCCTCACCGGTGTCCGCGTCCGCGGCGGCCGCATCGCGGGTGACCTCGAGCCGGGCGCCGGGCTTCGCCACGTACGCCAGCGCCGGACCGCCCGAGCCCCGAACGGAGTAGCCCGGCGCGAGCGGGTCGAACGAAAGCGGCGTGCTCACCGAGTCGATGATCGAGTTCGGGCTGCCCGGTGCCGGGTAGTACCCGGCCACGCCGACCGTGTAGGTGATCCGGTGGCTCGGGGCGGCCGGGTCGATGCCGAGCGCCGAGAGGCTGACCGGCAGCACCACGACGTTCGTGTCGAAGACGTTCGTGTCGACGTCCCCGAGTTGGCCGTTTGCCGCCGCCACGGCGACCGAAGGTTCACCGGCCGTGTTCAGGTCGACGGTGTTCACCAGCAGGACGTCCGTGCCGGTCGCCTTCGTCACGTAGCTTTCGAAGTCGGGCTTGCCGTCGCCGGTGGTGTCGATGTCCACGAACGGGATCGTGTTGCTGCCAAGGTTCGCCCAGTCGCCCCAGGTGGAGATGCCGAACGCGAGCAGCGCGTCCTGCGGGCGGCCCGCCTGCTCCGCGGCCGGGGCCGTCGAAGCCGCGCCGACGAACTGGATGTCGGCACCCTTGGCGGTGTCGTTGACCGTGCAGTCCTCGGCGAGCTTGCCGCGGCACGGCGGCAGTTTCGGCGACAACGCCTGCAGTTCGAACACGCTCACCAGCGACTGGTACCGCTGGCTGCCCTCACCCTGCTCCAGACCGGTGCCGGCCAGGGCGAACGTCGCCTGATCGCCGTCGCGGAAGTGCAGCGTGCGCGGCACGGTGATCGCGGAAACCGGCTTCGGAGCGGAGTACACCGGCACCCGCAGGGCCGCACCCGAGCCCGGGGTGAGCACGACGCGACCCGACGCGTCGGCGACGAACTGCCGCGCCAGGCCCGCCTGCGTGGTATCCATCGTCGGATCGATGATCTTGCGCAGCGCGGACGGATCGGTGATCCGGAGCGTGACCCGGACGAACGCGAGCCCCCGCGGCGGCAGCGACACCGAACTCGTGGACACCTCGTACCGCACGCCGGGCAACTGATCGACCGCCTCGTAGGCGACGCCGTACCGGGTCGGACGGGCGCCCTTGTTCACGATCTTGATCGTCTTCGTCAGCGACAGCGGGCGGCCCGCCTCGACGGTGCCGAACCCGGCGCTCACCGTCCCCGGATCGTCGGCCACGTACGCCAGCACGGACGTGTCCAGCGCGGCCTTCGCGTCGAGCCGGCCGGCGCCGACCCGCTGCGGCGCGTAGGTCTTGCCGCCGGCGACGACGTCGTGGCCCGCGGTGTTCATGATCGCGGCCTTGACCTCTTCCACCGTCCAGTCCGGATGCACCTGCCGCACCAGCGCGGTCACCCCGGCGGTATGCGGCGTGGCCATCGACGTGCCCGACAGCACCGTGCGGTCGTTGCCACTGCCGCGGAAGGCCGACGAGATGGTGTCACCCGGCGCGGCCACGTCCGGCTTGACGGCCGGGCCACGGGTACCGCGCGAGGTGAACGAGCTCGGGGTATCCACAATGGACTGATCGTAGGTCTGCAGGCTGGCCCGGCCGGCGCCGTAGAGGCGCACGTTCAGCGTGCCGGCGTCGAGCGCGGGCCGCACGGCCGTGGTGGCCGACGCGGTGAACTGGAACATCGGGATCGCCGCGTTGCCCGCGATCCCGGCCGCGAAGTGCTCCAGGCTGGACGAGAGCAGCACGCCCGTCGCCCCGGCCGCCTGCGCGTTGTTCGCCCGCACCGCCGAACCACACGCGCGCGTGGCGTCGTTGTCGTCCCATTCGAGCCACACGTACTTGCCCGACGCGGTGGCCTTGTCGGCCGCGCTGTAGGGCGCGCAGCCGTCGGCGTTGGCCGCGGACAGCTTCACCACGGCATCGGTGGCGTCGAACGTGTCGTAGCCGGTGAAGTTCTGGCTGTACTGGCCGCCCTTCTGCCCCGCGACGTCCGAGGGCGCGGTCACGTCCGCGGCGTCGCGCAGCACCGAAGCGTCGCGGCTGCTCGCGACCGTGAGCGCCTCGGGGGTGTTGCCCGGCGAACCGCCCACGTCGTAGAGGTCGCCGCCGTTGCCGGCCGCGATCACCGAGAGCACTCCGTTACGGGCGAGTTTGCGCACGAACAGCGAGTCCGGATCGTCGGGTGCACCGAAATCGCTGCCCAGCGAAAGGTTCACGATGTCGAGACGGTCGGAGAAGTCGCCGTCGCCATCGGGGTCCAGTGCCCAGTCGAGAGCCTGCGAGGTGACGTTCGTGGAGCCGGCACAGCCGAACACCTTGATCGCGTACAGCAGCGACCTCGGCGCCGTGCCCGGGCCGATCCGCATGGCGTTCAGCGTCCCGGGCGTCAACGTCGAGTAGTCACCGGTGAACGCCTTGCCGTCGGCGCCGACCCCGAACCCGCCGATCGTGCCTGCCACGTGGGTGCCGTGCTCGCCGCAGGCCAGCGGGTTGGGGTCGGGGGCGGGTTCGGGGGAACCGCTCGTGCCGCTGGCGTCGTAGTCGTCGCCGACGAAGTCGGTGCCGCCGACGACCTTCGCCGTGGGGAACAGCGAAGTCGGCTTCGCGCGGTCGATCGAGGCGTACGCCTCCCTGGTGCCGGGGCCGCCGAAATCAGCGTGTGTGTAGTCGATGCCGTCGTCGATGACGCCGACCTTCACGCCGTCCCCGTAGCGGCCGGTCTGCCGCCATGCGGTGAGGGTGTTCGTCAACTGCGCGGCGCCGGCGTTGTCCCGGGTCTTCGGCACGACGGTCCGGACGGACACGACATCCTGGCGCTGGGCGATTTCGCGGATCTTCGCCGCGTCGGCGGTGACGACCACGCCGGCGACCGCGTTGGCCGTCTGGAACAGCTTCTTGGCACTCGCGTCGAGCGACCGCAACTGGCCGAGCACCGCGTCCACCGCACCGGTGACGCCCGCCTTCGCCGCGTTCGCCGCCTGCTTCGCCTTCTCCGCACCGCTCCCCTTCGCCTGCTCGGCGTTGAAGGCGTCTACGGCCGGCTGCTGGACCAGTTCGATGAAGGCCGTGGCCTGCCCGCGCGCGTTCGCCAGCCGCGGCGAGAGCTTGCCCACGAGCCCTGCCGTGTCCACCTTCGCGGTGGGCACACCGGCCGCGAGCTCATCCGGGGAAGCCGCACTGGCCGTGCCGACCGAAGCCGTCAGCGCGATGGCGAAAACGGCCGCAGAAGACCGCCGGGCCCAGGTTCTCATGGAGTCCTCTCCTGATCTTGGCGAGGATAGAGAACTTAACCCGGAACCCGGCGGCCTTCTAGGGCGAAACGGAGGAATCCGACGTTCGTCGGGGAACGGTGTTATTCGAACGTAATCGCCCGAATCGTACGGGCCCCGACCGTCGCCGCGATCGGCTCCAGCAGGTGCGCGTCCACCTCGCGGTCCACGCGCAGCAGCATGATGGCGTCGGTGCCGTCGGTGGTCTGGCTGATCTGCGCGGCCTCGATGTTGATCGAGGCCTCCCCGAGCAGCGTGCCGACGCGGCCCATGACGCCAGGGCGGTCCGGGTACTCCAGCAGCAGCATGTGGCCCTCGGCGCGGATGTCGAAGTGCCGGCCGTTGACCTCGACCAGCTTCCCCACCTCGTCCTTGCCGGTGACCGAGCCCGCCACCGACACCGTGCTGCCGTCCTCGTGCACCGCGCGCACGGTGACCAGGCTGCGCCAGTTCGGGCTCTCGCTCTCGGTGACCAGTTCGACGCCCACGCCCAGCTCCTCGGCCAGCCGCGGCGCGTTCACGAACGTCACCTGGTCGTCGACGACGCGCGTGAACACGCCACGGAGCGCGGCGAGCTGCAGCACGTCGACGTCCTCACTGGACAGTTCACCGCTCACCGTCACGGTGACCGACGCGGGCGCCTTCTGGCTCAGCGCCGACACCACGGTGCCGACCTTCTGGGTCAGCGACAGGTACGGCCGCACCTCCTCGCCGACCGCGCCGCCGCCGGAGACGTTCACCGCGTCCGGGACGAAGTCACCGCGCAGCGCGAGGCGCACCGAATGCGCCACGTCGGTGCCCGCGCGGTCCTGCGCCTCGGCGGTGGAAGCGCCAAGGTGCGGGGTGACCACGACGTTGGGGAGCTCGAACAGCGGGCTGGACGTGGTGGGCTCGGCGGCGAACACGTCGATCCCGGCGCCGCCGACGTGACCGCTGCGGATCGCGTCCGCGAGCGCCTCCTCGTCGATGAGACCGCCGCGGGCCGCGTTCACGATGATCACGCCCTGCTTGGTGTTCTTGAGCGCTTCGGCGTCGATGAGCCCCTTGGTCTCGGGCGTCTTGGGCAGGTGGATGGAGATCGCGTCGGCGCGGGCGAGCAGCTCGTCGAGGGCCAGCAGCTCGATGCCCAGCTGCGCGGCGCGCGCGGCCGAGACGTACGGGTCGTAGGCGACGACCGACATGCCGAACGCGGCCAGCCGCTGCGAAACGAGCTGGCCGATCTTGCCGAGGCCGACCACGCCGAGCGTCTTGCCGTTGAGCTCGACACCGGTGAAGGAGCTGCGCTTCCACTCGCCGCCACGCAGGCTCTGGTCCGCGGCCGGCACCCGGCGGGCGACGGCGAGCAGCAGCGCGACGGCGTGTTCGGCGGCGGAAACGATGTTGGACGTGGGCGCGTTGACCACCAGCACGCCGCGTTCGGTCGCGGCCGGCACGTCGACGTTGTCCAGCCCGACCCCGGCCCGCGCGACGACCTTGAGGCGGTTGGTCGCGCCGAAGACCTCGGCGTCGACCCGGGTCGCGGACCGGACGAGCAGCGCGTCGGCGCCCTTCACCGCTTCCAGGAGTGCCGGGCGGTCGGTGCCGTCCACATGCTGGACGTCCACATCGTCGCCGAACACGCTGAGCACGGACGGCGCGAGCTTTTCGGCGAGGAGGACGACGGGCTTGCTGGGGTTGGTCACGATGAGACTCCCAAAGAAGACGCAGCTCGGCGGATGTCCTGGAGTCTAGTCGCGCTGTTCACACGACTGTTACCGGGCACGTCACCAGGCGAACCCACGGCTGCCGATCGAGGGCACACTCGGCCACCGGACCGGCCAACTCACCACCGCAACGGGCAAACACGCCGACCGCACGGGCAAACACGGCAACGTGAACCGGACAGGATCACGCGGCACTAGCTTTCCGGGAGGTTGAATTCGCCGTCGCGGGCGCCGGCGACGAACGCGTCCCATTCGGACTCGGTGAAGACGAGCACCGTGCCCTGGGGCTCGGTCGAGGAACGCAGCGCGGTGTACGTCCTGCCGTCCGTATGCGGGATGAACGCGAACTCGACCGCGTCGGGAATGGACTCTCCCGCGGGCTCCGCCCGCTGCCACCGCGCGCTTTCGAGATCGAGCGCGTCTCGCACGTCGGCCTTGTCGTCGACGCGAACGTGATCGTTCATGGCCACACGGTAGCTCGCGCTCCGGCGGCGCCGCCTCCACGGGTGAGCCCGCGGAGGCGGCGGACGATCAGGCGGTTTCCGTGATCGGACGGTCCACCCAGGACATCAGGCCACGCAGCTTGCGCCCGGTCTCCTCGATCGGGTGCTGCTCACCGGCCGCCTGGAGCTTGGTGAAGTTCGGCCGGCCGGCCTCGTCCTCACCGACCCACTCGCGGGCGAACGTGCCGTCCTGGATCTCGCCCAGGATCCTGCGCATGCTCTCCTTGACCTCGGGCGTGATCACGCGCGGGCCGCGGGTGAGATCGCCGTACTCGGCGGTGTCCGAGATCGAGTACCGCATGCGTGCGATCCCGCCCTCGTACATGAGGTCGACGATCAGCTTGAGCTCGTGCAGCACCTCGAAGTACGCGATCTCCGGGGCGTACCCGGCCTCGGTCAGCACCTCGAAGCCGGTCTGCACGAGCGCGGTCGTCCCACCACAGAGCACCGACTGCTCACCGAACAGGTCGGTCTCGGTCTCCTCCTTGAAGGTGGTCTTGATCACGCCCGCCCGCGCGCCGCCGATCGCCGCGGCGTACGCCAGCGCCAGCGCCTGCGCGTTGCCCGACGGGTCCTGCTCGACCGCGATCAGGCAGGGCACACCCTTGCCGTCCACGAACTGCCGCCGCACGAGGTGGCCGGGGCCTTTCGGGGCGACCATGGCGACGTCCACGTTGGCCGGCGGCTTGATCAGCTCGTAGCGGATGTTGAAGCCGTGGCCGAAGAAGATCGCGTCGCCGTCCTTCAGGTTCGGCTCGATGTCCTCGGCGTAGATGAAGCGCTGCTTGGTGTCGGGCGCGAGGATCATGATCAGGTCGGCCTCGGCCGAGGCCTCTCCCGGGCTGAGCACCCGCAGGCCCTCTTCCTCGGCCTTCGCGCGCGACTTCGACCCCTCCGGCAGACCGATGCGCACATCGACCCCGGAGTCGCGCAGGCTCAGCGCGTGCGCGTGACCCTGGCTGCCGTACCCGATCACGGCGACCTTGCGACCCTGGATGATGCTCAGATCGGCGTCGTCGTCGTAGAAGATTTCGACTGACATGAGGGGAACTTGTTCCTTCCGGTTCTTTCGTTAACGGGGCGAGGTGGCGGTGATCGAACGTGCGCCACGCCCGACGGCGACCATGCCCGACTGCACGATCTCACGCACGCCATAGGGTTCGAGCATGCGCAAGAGGGCACCGAGCTTGTCACCGGTGCCGGTGGCCTCGACGGTGAGCGCCTCGGGCGAGACGTCGACCACCTTGGCGCGGAAGAGCTGCACGGTCTCCAGCACCTGACTGCGCACCGTGGCGTCGGCGCGGACCTTGACCAGCAGCAGTTCGCGCTGCACGGACACGGCCGGCTCGAGCTCCACGATCTTGATGACGTTCACGAGCTTGTTGAGCTGCTTGGTCACCTGTTCGAGCGGTAAGTCCTCAACGGCGACCACGATCGTCATGCGGGACACCTCGGGGTTCTCCGTGGGCCCGACGGCGAGAGACTCGATGTTGAAACCACGGCGGGAGAACAGCCCGGCCACCCTGGCGAGCACCCCGGGCACATTCTCCACCAGCACGCTGAGGGTATGGGTACTCACTTCGGGGTCACCTCGTCGTCGTCGAACAGCGGCCGGATGCCCCGCGCCGCCATGATTTCGTCGTTGCCGGTGCCGGCCGCGACCATGGGCCACACCTGGGCGTCCTTGCCGACCACGAAGTCGATCACGACGGGCCGGTCGTTGATCGCCATCGCCCGTTGGATGACCTCGTCGACCTCTTCCTTCGTCTCGCACCGAAGTCCAGCACACCCGAGTGCCTCGGCCAAGAGGGTGAAATCCGGTATCCGGTGCTTGTGCGTGCCCAGATCACTGTGCGAGTACCGCTCGGCATAGAACAGGTTCTGCCACTGCCGGATCATGCCCAGGTTGCCGTTGTTGATCACCGCGACCTTGATCGGCGCGCCCTCGATCGCGCAGGTGGCCAGTTCCTGGTTGGTCATCTGGAAACAGCCGTCCCCGTCGATCGCCCAGACCTGCTTGTCCGGCATCCCGAACTTCGCGCCCATCGCGGCCGGCACGGCGAAACCCATGGTGCCCAGCCCACCGGAGTTGATCCACGTCCGCGGGTTCTCGTACTTGACGAACTGCGCCGCCCACATCTGATGCTGCCCGACACCCGCCGCGTAGACCGCGTCCGGCCCGACGATCTGCCCGATCCGCTCGATCACGTACTGCGGCGACAGCGTCCCGTCCGCGGGCCACTCGTAGCCGACCGGGAACGTGTCACGCCAGGAATCGACCTGCGTCCACCACGCCTTCAGATCCGGCTCGCCCGACCGCTCGGTCTCGGCCCCCACGGCCTCGATCAGCTCGGTGATGATCTCCGCGCAGTCCCCCACGATCGGCACGTCCGCCTTGCGGTTCTTCGAGATCTCCGCCGGATCGATATCGGCGTGCACGACCTTCGCCTCCGGCGCGAACGAACCCAGCTGCCCCGTCACCCGGTCATCGAACCGGGCGCCCAGCGCGACCAGCAGGTCCGCGCGCTGCATCGCCGCCACCGCCGCGACACTGCCATGCATCCCCGGCATCCCCAGATGCTGCCGGTGCGAGTCCGGGAACGCACCCCGCGCCATCAACGTGGTCACCACCGGAATCCCGGTCAGCTCCGCCAGCCGCATCAGCTCCTGCGAAGCCTGCGCCTTGATCACCCCGCCACCGACATACAGCACCGGACGGCGCGCCTGCCCGATCAACCGCGCCGCCTCACGCACCTGCTTACCGTGCGGGCGCAACGTCGGCCGGTAACCCGGCAACCGCATCTCCGGCGGCCACGCGAACGACGTCTGCTCCTGCAGCACGTCCTTCGGGATATCGACCAGCACCGGACCAGGACGCCCGGTCGAAGCCAGATGAAACGCCTCCGCGATCACCCGCGGGATCTCCCCCGGATCCTTCACCAGGAAGTTGTGCTTCGTGATCGGCATCGTGATCCCGCAGATATCCGCTTCCTGGAACGCGTCCGTACCGATCAACGCCCGCGTCTGCTGCCCCGTGATCGCCACCACCGGCACCGAATCCATATGCGCGTCCGCCAGCGGCGTCACCAGGTTCGTCGCACCCGGACCCGAGGTCGCCATACACACCCCCACCCGCCCAGTGGCCTGCGCATACCCCGTCGCCGCATGCCCCGCCCCCTGCTCATGACGAACCAGCACATGCCGCACCCTCGTCGAATCCAGCAACGGGTCATACGCCGGCAAGATCGTGCCACCCGGAATCCCGAACACCACCTCCACACCGACCGCCTCGAGCGCGCGCACGAGCGACTGCGCGCCCGTGACCCGTACCGGGGTGCCGGCGGGCGGGGCCGGCTTCGGGCGGTTGAGCGACGCCGGGCTGGGCGTCGGTCCGGTCTTCGCTTCCGAACGCGAGGTGGCGCTTGTCATCAGTTCTGCCTCGTGGTTTTCGTCGGTGTCACTCGTTCGGGTGGGGGTGGACAACAAAAAACCCCCGCCGACCATGGAAGGCCGCACGAGGGTCGCGCGTCGACGCAGCGGTGTTTCCCTAAGCGTCGACGCGCTTGGAAAGTACGATGCTGGTCAGGAATTTCACGTGGCCGACGTTAACGGTTCGTTGCGAGGAGTGTCAACTCTGCGGGATCGTGATCCCGGATACTGGGCGTTCCTATGGTCGGAGGCCCTGGGTTCCACGGCCCCGCGGACCGGGTGCACCATTTGACCGTGCCCGAAGTGACAGACCCACCGCAGCCGGCCAAGCGCAGGAAGGCGACGTTCCGCGTCCCGCTGATCGCCCTGCTCGCCATCTTCGGCCTGATGGTGTGCCTCGCGCCGACGGCGTTCGCCGAGGTGCCCGGGCTGTGGGCGCTGTACGCGATCCCGCTGGCGCTGATCGTCTTCGTGGTGCGGACCAAGACCGTCGCGACCCCGCAGGGCCTCGACGTGCGCACGGTGTTCGGGCACCGCGAGCTGCCGTGGGACGCGCTGAAGGGGCTGTCTATCACCAAGCGCGCCAAGGTGCGCGCGGTGCTGGCCGACGACAGCACGATCCCGCTGCCGTCGGTCCGCACGCGCCACCTTCCGGTGCTGGCGCTGGTGTCGGGCGGGCGGGTCAAGGATCCGACCGGGCTGACCGACGACCTCACGCCCGAGGCGAGCCAGCAGGAAGAGCCGCGCTGACTGGCTCGTGCAGCCGTGGCGTCGTCGAAGCGCACGCGTCTTCGAGCAGCGTCACCGCGAAGTCGCGCATGATCGCGGACCGCACGGTCGATTCGACGCAGAAGTTCGTCGCCACCCCGCACACCACGAGTTCGGTCGCGCCGAGCCCGCGCACCAGCGGCTCCAGCGAGGTCCGCTGGAACGCGTCGAACCGGCACTTGTCGACCACCAGATCGCCGGGCCGCGAGCCGAGTCCCGCCGTGAGCTCGCCGTGCCAACTGCCCGCGAGCAGCCCGCCGACGCCTCGATCGCCACCCCGCGAGAGCCGCGTTGGCGACCGCGGGACCGCCAATCAGCCGCTACTCAGGAAAGGGCCCGCCTTCTTCCCGGCACAAGCGGGATTTCGCCGTCCGGAACATCAGCTCGCCCAGTCCTTGATCCGGGCGCCGGCGCGGAAGCGCAGCGCCGGGTCCACATAGCGGGCGGCCGGGACCTCGTAGAGGGCGTCGACGGACGCGCGCTGCGTCTCGTAGGCCTTCGTGTAGGCGCTGATCTCCTTGTCGGAAGCCGGCAGCTTGGCGGCGGACAGCAGGGTCTTGAGGATGCCGGTCATGCCACTCCTTCGACGGCGGGTTCGGGGACCCGCAGGTGCCAGTCGGTGCTCTGCTGCAGGGCGTCACCGGCGCGCAGGATCGCGGCCTCGCCGAACGCCGGTCCGGCCAGGGAAAGCGAAAGCGGCAGGCCGTCGGCGGTGAAGCCCATCGGGACGGCTAGGACCGGATTGCCGACCGTGTCCCAGTACTGCGTGTGGACCGTCGAGAACAGCGCGCCGACATCCGGCTGCCCGTCCGGCCCGGCGAGGTCGTCGACCTTCGGCGCACCCGTCGAAGCGGTGGGACACGCGATCACGTCGACGGTCTCGAACAGCTCCGCGAGCGCGTCCTGCGCGACCCGCCGGACCCGTTGCGCCTGCACGTAATCCGCGCCGGTGACCATCGCGCCGGTCGCCATCATCGCCCGGGTCGCGACGAAGTAGTCGGTCCACCGGTCGGTCAGATCGGTGCGGTGGTAGGCCAGCGCCTCGCAGCCCATCGTGATCATGTCCGCGGTGATCATCTCGTGCCAGTACGGCAGTTCCGCCTCCACGAGCGTCGCGCCCTGTTCGGCGAGCACGGCGAGCGCGGCGTCGAAACTCGGGGCCAGCGCGGGGTCGCCGGCGTCCGGGAAGTGATGCTCCCGAACGACGCCGATCCGCATCCCGCTCAGATCGCCGGTGAACTCCGGCGCGGTGAACGGCGCGTCCACGCAGTCGGGATCGCTTTCGTGAAGCCCGGCGAGTACTTCGAGCACCGCGGCGCAGTCTCGCGCGCTGCGGGCGAGTGGGCCGATGTGGTCGAGGCTGTAGCCCAGCGGTACGCAGCCGGACTTCGGCACCCGCCCGAAGGTCGGCATCAGGCCGCTGACCCCGCAGAACGCCGCGGGGATGCGGATGCTGCCCCCGGTGTCCGTGCCGAGACCGGCGAGGAACAGGCCGGCCGCGACCCCGCTGCCGGTGCCGGAACTCGAACCGCCCGGCCAGGTTCGCGGGTCCCACGGGTTGCGCGGGACGGGGAACGGTTTCGTCGCGTCCGGCATCCCGCAGGCGAACTCCATGGTCGTGGTCTTGCCGGTGATGACCGCGCCCGCCGCCTTGACGCGGGACACCACCGGCGCGTCCTTCCCGGCGCCCCAGGCGCGGTCGAGGATGAGGCTCTGCGCGGTCGTCGGCCCCTCGGCCATCGCGAGGATGTCCTTGACGCCGAAGGGAATCCCGTGCAGCGGGCCGCGATCCTCGCCACGTGCGAACTCGGTGTCGGCCTGCGCCGCCCGCTCGAGCGCATACTCATCGAAACGGGCCAGGTAGGTGCCGATCGTCGCGTCGCGCGCGTCGGCCGCCGCGATCGCGGCCTCGGTCAACGCGACGGAGGTGGTGGTGCCTTCGCGCAGCGCCTTGGCCGCGTCGGTGAGTGTCCGGGGTGTCATCGCAACTCCTCGTGCCCCCGCGAGACGAACCGGAAGCGCTCGCCGCAGGTGTGGATGAAGGCCAGGTCGAACGGGCGACCGGCGAGGTCGTAGATGATCTGTTCCATCGAGATGAGCGGCGAGCCCTCGCGGACGCCGAGGACCGAAGCGAGTGGCGCGTCGGCGAGTTCGCAGTCGAAGACGAACTCCGAATCCGACAGCGGGACCCCGGCATCGTCGAGCAGCCGGTACCAGTCGGAGACGAAAGGTGTGTCGCGAAGCTTCCCGGCCTCGGGGAACAGCACGTAGTTCGTGGCCACCGCGACCGGTTCCTCGTTGTGCAGGGCCACGTACTCCAGCCGCAGGCAGGGCGTGCCGGGCGCGACGCCGAGCCGCTCGGCGACGGTCGTCGGCGCGGGCACCACGGACCGGTCGAGCTCACGCGGCCGCATCCGCTGGTTGAACATGCTGTCCCGGGCGGGCTTGATGATCCCGTGCGCTTCGGGCAGCGAAGTCTTCACCGGATTGGCGACGACGTGCGTGCCGATGCCCTGCGTCCGTTCGATCAGCCCCTCCGCGCGCAGCAGCGCCAGCGCCTCCCGCACGGTGGCGCGCGATGCCTGGTGCGAAGCCATCAGCTCCGCCTCGCTCGGTAGCTGGCCGTCCGGGTAGTGCCCGCCTTGCACGGCCCCGCGCAGCATGTCCCGCAGGCGGCGCACCTCATGCACCCGCTTCCTCATGGTTCGGGACGCTAAGTACCTGCCGTTGCCCTGGGGTCTCCGGTAGATGACCTCGCCGTTACTTGCCAGCCCGATCATGCGGCCACCGCGACCCCGGCGAATTCGGCGACCGTGGTGACGGTGGCGAACCCGCAGTCGCGCATCACCTCGACGCCGATCTCGTGCAGCCGCGGGGTCTGCGCCGCGCAACAGTCTTCGAGCAGCGTGACCTCGAAGTCGCGCATGATCGCCGAGCGCACGGTGCTCTCGACGCAGAAGTTCGTGACCACTCCGCACACCACGAGTTCCGTCGCGCCCAGCCCGCGCAGCAACGGTTCGAGCGAGGTCCACTGGAACGCGTCGAGACGGCACTTGTCGACAATCAGATCGTCTGCATTCCTGTTCAGATTGTCGACAACGTCTCCGTCCCAACTGCCGGCGAGCAGTCCGCCCACGGACGCGAGATCCTGGCTGCGCCCGGCCAGCCAAGGGCCTTCGTCGTGGTAGCCGGGGCGGTAGACGTGCCGTGTGAAGATCACCGGCAGGCCCGTTTCGCGGGCGTGCTCGACGGCGATCGCGGCATTGGCCACGGCCTCCCCGGCGCCGGACAGGGCCATCCCGAGCTTCGGCAGCGAGCCGTCCGGATGGCAGAAGCCGTTCTGCATATCGACGACGATCAGGGCCTTCATCACGCGACCTCCAGTTCCTTCTCACGGCGGAAACTCGGCATGCCCAGCGGTGTCGCGCCCTTCGGCGGCCGCCAGGCGTTCGGTTTGCAGGCGTCGTGGCACGCGCCCTCGGTCGAGCAGCACAGGGAGCAGATCGTGCCGCCGTGGTGCGGGCAGGTCGCCATGTCGACCACGTCGTAGCTGCCCTCGCACACCGAGCACGGCAGTTCGCCGTCGTTCGCCGGCAGTTCCGACAGGCGCGCGAGGTACCAGCGGCCACGGGTCGCGAGCGCGACGATCGGAGGTAGGACGACCGCGACGGCGAGCGCGATGAACGGGGACAGCGCGGCCGCGGTCACCCCGAAGGCGCCGTAGTACGCGATCATCGAGACCACCCCGGCGACGATCATCGAGCCGAAGCCGACCGGGTTGACGTGGTAGAGGTGCGCCCGGTGGAACACCAGGTCCGGCGGCGCGAGCTTGAGCCAGCGCTTGTTGATCACCAGGTCCGCGACCATCGCCCCGATCCAGGCGACGCCGACGTTCGAGTACCACGCGAGCACTTCGACGATGTGGTTGAAGATGTCGATCTCCATCAGCGCCAGGGACAGCCCGACCTGGAGGAAGACCCAGGCCGCGCGCCCGGGGTGGCGGTGCAGCAGCCGCGAGAAGAAGTTCGACCAGGACAGCGAACCCGAGTAGGTGTTCATGATGTTGATCTTGATCTGGGACAGCAGGACCAGGACCCCGGCCAGAATCAGCGCGACCGTGTGGTTGCCGGTCAGCCGTTCGTAGACGGCGGTGAACAGGTCCACCGGCACGCCGACGTGCGCCGCGTCGAGTTTCGTCGAGGCGTAGCCGACCAGCAGGGTCGAGGCGAAGAAGATGCCGACGGCGAACAGCGAGAAACCCGGCCCGCCCATGATCACCGCGAGCCGCCACCGGCTCCGGTTCTTCGCCTCCGGGTCGGGCATCAGGCGCAGGTAGTCGCCCTGCTCCCCCACCTGGGTCGCGAGCGAAAGGTTCGCGGCGGCGATGGTGAACACCGCGATCACCGTCAGTCCGGCGAGCCCGGCGGGCGAGACAGTCGCCGGATGGACCATGTTGTGCCCGGCGTCCGGCGCGGTCGCGGCGGTGGCGAGCGCGATACCGATCAGTGCGATCCAGATCGGCCACGTCCACGCCTGGAACTTCGAACTGAACGACATCCCGTACAGCGTCAGCGGGATCATCACCGCCGAGACGACGACGTAGGACAGGTGGATGTCCAAACGCGTCAGTGCGGTGACCGCCTGCGCCATGATCGCGCCCTCGTAGGCGAGGAAGATCAGCGTGTACGTCGCGTAGACCAGCGACGTGAGCGTGGAACCGAGGTAGCCGAACCCGGAACCTCGGGTGAGCAGGTCGATGTCGACGTGCTTGCGCGCGATGGCGAACGCGATCACCAGCGTCAGCGGCAACGTCACCGCGGCGGCGACGAGGAAACCGGCCAGTGCGTTCGTGAACCCGAACGCGTCCACGAACGCCGCGTCCAGCGCGTAGCCCGCCATCGCGGAAATGCCCACCAGGCAGGACAGGAAGACCATCCAGGGCGACCACTTGCGGAACGCCGCGGGTGTGTAGCGCAGCGAGTAGTCCTCCATCTGCGGATTGTCAGCGAGGCCCATTCTCGATCCCTTCGCTCGGATTCGCCGAAAGCTCTCAGCGCCGTATTGCCACCGCGTATCCGCTTTCGCTGCGCCCGGTTACGCCTCTTTCCCGTTCTCGGGTATGCGGTTCGACCTGCGCTTTCCCACATTCCGGTCGCGATTCCGCCGGGACCGGCCGCCACTCGGCCGCCTCGTGTGTGCGCTGATCAGCGCGGGCGTAACCTCGAAGCCATGCCTGCTTTGCGCTCCCGAACCACCACGCACGGCCGTAACGCCGCGGGCGCCCGTTCCCTGTGGCGGGCCACCGGCATGACCGACAGCGACTTCGGCAAGCCGATCGTGGCGATCGCCAACTCCTACACCCAGTTCGTGCCGGGCCACGTCCACCTCAAGGACCTCGGCGAGATCGTGGCCGAGGCGGTGGCCGAGGCCGGGGGTGTGGCGCGGGAGTTCCACACGATCGCGGTGGACGACGGGATCGCCATGGGCCACGGCGGCATGCTCTATTCGCTGCCCTCGCGCGAGATCATCGCCGACTCCGTCGAGTACATGGTCAACGCGCACCAGGCCGACGCGCTCGTGTGCATCTCGAACTGCGACAAGATCACCCCGGGCATGCTCAACGCCACGATGCGGCTCAACATCCCGACGGTGTTCGTCTCCGGCGGGCCGATGGAGGCCGGCAAGGCGGTCGTGCTCGACGGGGTCGCGCACCCCTCCAGCGACCTGATCACGGCGATCTCGGCTTCGGCCAGCAGTTCCGTCGACGAGGACGGTCTGTCCGCTGTGGAGCGTTCGGCCTGCCCGACCTGCGGCTCGTGCTCGGGCATGTTCACCGCGAACTCGATGAACTGCCTCACCGAGGCACTCGGGCTTTCCTTGCCGGGCAACGGTTCCACGCTCGCCACGCACGCCGCCCGGCGCGCGCTGTTCTCCGGCGCCGGCCGCACGGTCGTCGAGCTGGCGAAGCGGTGGTACGAGAAGGACGACGAAAGCGTGCTCCCCCGGTCGATCGCGACCAGGGAGGCGTTCGAGAACGCGATGGCGCTCGACATGGCGATGGGCGGCTCCACGAACACCGTGCTGCACATCCTCGCCGCCGCGCAGGAGGGCGAGGTCGACTTCACGATCGCGGACATCGACGCGATCGGCCGCCGCGTGCCGTGTGTGTCCAAGGTCGCGCCGAACTCCGACTACCATATGGAGGACGTGCACCGCGCCGGCGGCATCCCGGCGATCCTCGGCGAGCTGTACCGCGGCGGACTGCTCAACACCTCGGTGCGCTCGGTGCACTCGCCCTCGCTCGAGCAGTGGCTGTCCACCTGGGACATTCGTGCCAAGGAGCCATCGGCCGAAGCGCTCGAACTGTTCCACGCCGCGCCCGGCGGGGTCCGCACCACGGAGGCGTTCTCGACCGAGAACAGGTGGTCTTCCTTGGACGTGGATGCCGCGGCCGGATGTGTTCGAGACCTCGAGCACGCGTACACCAAGGACGGCGGGCTGGCGATCCTGCGCGGGAACCTCGCGGAGAACGGCGCGGTGATCAAGGCGGCCGGGATCGACGAGGAGCTGTGGCGTTTCGAGGGTCCGGCGCATGTGCTGGAGAGCCAGGAGGATGCCGTCTCGGCGATCCTGGGCAAGAAGATCCAGCCAGGCGAGGTCCTGGTGATCCGCTACGAAGGCCCCGCCGGCGGGCCGGGGATGCAGGAGATGCTGCACCCGACGGCGTTCCTCAAGGGCTCGGGGCTGGGCAAGAAGTGCGCGCTGATCACCGATGGCCGGTTCTCCGGTGGTTCCTCGGGGATCTCGGTCGGCCACATCTCACCGGAGGCGGCCGCGGGCGGCGTGATCGGCCTGGTCGAGAACGGTGACCGGGTCCTGATCGACGTGCACGAGCGGAAGCTCGAACTGCTGGTCGAGGACGAGGTGCTCGCCGAGCGCCGCGCGAAGATGGACGCGAGCGAGCGCCCGTGGCAGCCGGAAGCGCGGCAACGCCCGGTCACCGCCGCGCTACGCGCCTACGCCCGGATGGCCACCTCCGCCGACACCGGCGCCGTCCGCGACTACACCCGCTGACCCCTCTCGCCCCCTGTGAGCCCGGCTCACAGGGTTACCGGCGGAAGAGGAAGGTGACCGCCACGACGGCACCCGCGGCGAGTATGAGGCCGACGATGCCGAAGGGCACGGGACGGTGGCGCCACGGGGTGTTCGTGTCGATCGAAATCCCGCCGGGACCGGTGAACAGCAGGGCCAGTGCGATACCGCCGAGCACCAGGTGGTACTCGAACCCGCCGCCGCTGCCGAGGAAGAAACCCGCCTGATACTTGAGATAGACCGCGTTGGCGGTGACCGAGAGCAGCGCCGCCGCGGCGGCCGGGGTGAACAGGCCGAAGATCAGCAGCGCTCCACCGGCGATCTCGGTGACCCCGCCGACCCACGACAACACCGTGAGCTGGCTCGTGTAGCCCTGATCGCCGAGGATGCGCGAGAATTCGCTGATCCCCGGGCCACCCCACAGCCCGAACACCTTCTGCAGCCCGTGCGCACCGAGCGTGCCGCCCAGCACGAGGCGCATGATCAGCAGCCCGAAGCTCAGCCCGCCGTGCCACTGGGGCGTTCGGCCCTCGTCGTAGCCGAGGCGATCTTCGGGCTCGGACAGCGCGGTGCCCCCGTCGACCGCGTCGTGATAGCCGGAGTCCTCGAAAAGGTTGTGCCGGCCATAGTCATCGCTTTGGGTTGTCACGCCGCGCAGAGTAGAGCACTACCCCCGTTCGAGTGAACAGCTACCGCGCTCAATATTCGCCGTGCACCAGATTGTTCGGCAGTTCACCGCCCGCGTACCGGGCGATTTCCGCGGCGGCGACCGCGTACGAACGGCGCGCCGCGTCACGCACCGTGCCCGCCACATGCGGGGTCAGCAGCAGGTTGGGCGCCGTCCACAATGGATGCTCCGGGGGCAGCGGCTCGGGGTCGGTCACGTCGAGTGCCGCGCTCAGGCGGCCGGAGTTCAGTTCCGCTACCAGTGCGCCGGTATCCACGATCGGCCCGCGCGCGGCGTTCACGAGCACCGCGCCGTCGGCCATCCGAGCCAGGAACGCGGCGTCGACCATCCCGGGGGTGCGGGAGGTCAGCGGCACCACCAGCACCACGACGTCCTGGTCACGGAGCAGTCCGGGCAGCTCGTCGACCGACCGGATGTCGTCACGGGCCCGCATGCCGACCATCGTGACCACCGTGTCGAACGGCTCGAGCCGGCGGCGCAACTGGTTGCCGAGGTCGCCGGCGCCGACGATCAGCACTCGCTTGTCCTGCAACGTGTCGGTACCCCGGCGATGCCACCGTCCGGCGGCGTGATCGGCCGCGAACGAGCCCAGCTCACGATGCATCGAAAGCAGGACCGCGACCACCCATTCGGCCGTACTGCCGCCATGCGCGCCCCGGCAGGTCGACAGCAGCACGCCCTCGGGGACGAGACCGACCCACTGCTCGGCACCCGCGGACAGCAACTGGATGAGCTTGAGGTTCGGCAACTGCTCCAGCAGGCCGGCACGGGTTCCGGCCGGGTGCGCGCCCGGGATGAGGACCTCGGCCTTCGCGGCTTCCGGCGGCAGCGGTTCACCGGGGGTGTAGACGACGGGTTCGACTTCGATGAGCTCGGAGAGCGCCCGCACGCCGTCCTCGCCGGGGACCAGGACAGTGATCGTCATGCCCCGAACTTAGCCGGGCCACTCAGTCGAGACAGAACTCGTTGCCCTCGACGTCCTGCATCACGAGGCACGACTCGTTGTAGGCATCGGCGCGCAGCAGTCGCACGCGTACCGCGCCGAGCGCGACCAGTCGTGCGCACTCCGCCTCGAATGCGGCGACGCGCTCTTCACCCACGAGCCCGGTGCCGACCCGCACGTCGAGATGTACCCGATTCTTCACGACCTTGCCTTCGGGAACGCGCTGGAAGAACAGCCGCGGGCCCACGCCCGTCGGATCAACGCAGGCGAACGCCGCGCCCTGGCGGTCGGGCGGCAGCGAGCGGTCGAAATCGCCCCAGGTGGCGAACCCGTCCGGTGGCGGCGGTACGACATACCCCAGCACCTCGCACCAGAACCGGGCGACGCGCTCAGGTTCCGCGCAATCGAAGGTGACCTGGATCTGCTTGACCGCCATCGGTCCACTGTAGAGGTGGGCCGTCATCCCGAGATACGGGCGTCGATGCCGTCGAGGAGGAAATCGAGGCCGATGCGGAAGGTTTGGTCGGCGTCCAGGTGGGCCGCGTCGCGGACGACCGTGGCCAGCGCGGGGAATCGGCCGGTCGCGAAGGTCCGCTCCAGATAGGGCCCGAGCGTTTCCTGCCACTGCCGCTTGCCCATGCCGGAGGCCCGCTCGGCGCGCCGTTCGGCGATCTCCCGGCGCACCGCGCCGATGACGTAGGCGTCGACAGCTTCGACCACCGGCATGACGAGGTCCACGTCCACGCCCCCCATCGAGGCCAGCACGGCCTCTCCCCTCGCCATCGAGTGCGGCCCGAGCCGGGGCCGCCCGCCGATCAGGTCGGCGAGCCATTCGTGCTGGTGGACGGCCTGCCGGGTGGTTTCGGCAAGGGAGCGCAGTACCTCTCGCCACCCGTCTCCGGTGGGCCGGATCTCGGCGTGGACCGCATCGACCATGAGGTCGAGCAACTCGTCCTTGGTGGCGATGTAGCCGTACAGCCGCATCGGCCCGACGTCGAGCGCGGCCGCGACCTTACGCAGCGACACCGCCTCCAGGCCATCCGCGTCGGCCAGCCGGATCGCCGCCCGGACGATCCGCTCCCGGCTCAACGGGGCCGGCACCGGTCGATCCGGTGGCTCCGGCCGTTCCCACACCAACATGCCGCCGACAATACATCGTAGGGTCAGATACAGTGTATTATACCAATACAGTGTATCGAGAGGGGAAGTCATGACGATCGCCGTCGTCGGAGCCGGGCTGGGTGGCCTGGCCCTCGCCCGGGTGCTGCACGTGAACGGGATCGACGCCGTCGTGTACGAACGTGAATCGTCACGCGACGCTCGTGGTCAGGGCGGCATGCTCGACATCCACTCCGGCCAGCAGGCCCTGCGCGAGGCCGGTCTGATCGACCAGTTCTCCGCGATTGCCCGTGGCGAAGGCCAGGACATGCGTCTTCTCGAGCCGGACGGCACCCTGCTGCTCCACGAGGACACACCCGAAGACGCCCCGCTCGATCGACCCGAGGTCGACCGCGCCGATCTGCGCAACCTGCTGCTGGATTCCCTCCCGGAAGACGTGGTGCGCTGGGGGCACGCATTCGCCTCCGCCGGAGGCGGCCTGCTGCACTTCGCCAGCGGCAGCAGTGCGGCGTACGACCTGCTGGTCGGCGCGGACGGCGCGCAGTCCCGGGTCCGCGCACTGCTCACCGACGCCCGCCCGGCGCATATCGGCCAGAACGTCGTCGAGATCGGCATTCCCGACATCGACCGCACGCACCCCGACCTCGCGGCGATGGTCGGGCGCGGCAACTACTGGGTGCTCGGCGACGGGCTTTCCCTGGCGGCGCAGCGCAACGGCGACGGGCGCGTTCGTATCGGCATCAGCTTCTACAACACCGCCGAGGACTGGTTCGCTACCAGCGGGATCCCGTTCGACGACCCGCCCGCCGCCCGGGCGCGGCTGATCGACCTGCTCCCCGGCTGGGACTCACGGTTCACCACGTTGATCGCGGCCTGCGACGACACGGTCGTGCCGCGGTCGATCACCACTCTCCCGGCCGGCCTGACGTGGCCGTCCAAGCCAGACGTCACGCTGCTCGGCGATGCCGCGCACCTGATGCCGCCGGTGGGAGAGGGCGCCAACATGGCGCTGCTCGACGGCGCCGTGCTCGGTCTCGCGCTGGCCGCGCACCCGGACGACTTCCCCGCCGCCGTCAGGGAATACGAAGGCGAGATGTTCGAACGCACCGGCGCCGCCGCCCGGATGTCCGCACGGATCCAGGAAATGCTGACCTCGCCGGACGCCAGCCGGAGGGTGCTCGAGTTCTTCCGACCGGGGACTCACCGTCGATGACATGTCGCTCTGAAGTGACCGGCGCTGATGCCTACTTCCGGACCAGCAGGATCCAACGACCCCGGAATTCGGTTTCACGGCTGCGCCTGCCGGCGGGTGTTGTGGAAGGCCGTGATCTGCCCGCGGTCGCCGTTCTTGACCAGCACGAAGGTCTGCACAGAGTCGTGATCTGGGCCTGGTGCCCCCTCATTGGCAAGCGTCACCGCACCCGAGGTGACCATGATCGCCACATCCGGGCGGACGAGCCGCAGCGATTCGGGCCGCTGGGAGTCCGCGTGATCGACCACAACCAGCCGGGAGCCGGCAAGTGGCCCCTCGAGGAGCGGTCGATGAGCATCCCCGATGGCCTGGCGACCGTACCCGTGCAGTCCGTTCCACGCGACGAAGCTGGCATCGTCGGTGAACAGCGACGCATAGCCCGCGGCGTCGCCGCGGTTCCAGGCGTCTTGCAGGGCCTGGCCGACCTCAAGGATGGCCCGGCGCTCGGCGGGTTCGTCGAACATGACTTCTCCAGGCGAGACCGGTGTGGAGGACGCGCAGCAGCGGATCGTGGCGGCCCAGCTCGCGTCCGTTCACCGGGTGCTGTTCGCCGAAAGCGCCAGGCGCATCCTTGCCGACCAGCCGCGCGATGACATCCGACAGGTCCTCGCGGAGTCGGCGAGCCGCGCATTTGACCTGCTCGAGCCGGCCGTGGGCCACTACGGCCGCAAGGCCTGACCTGGCAGGTTGCGTTCTCGACCAGCACCGGGCGGTGGCCGATCGCGTTCGACGCGGATGGCATAGCTCGGGGACTCACCAGTGACTCACGGGCGCCCGCCTAGGCTGGAAGCCTATGCGCATTCGGTGGGGACGGGCTCCGTGGCTGGTCGCGGCCTGCGGTGTCCTGCTGGCAGGCTGCGCGAGCTTCGACGACCGCGCGGCGGGCCAGACGTTCGAGCCGGCGCCGCAGTTGAGCGCACCCGCCGGCCCGCAGCCCCAACTGCCCGAGATCGACGGCAGTTCGGGGTCCGCTACGCCGCGGCCCAGCGCACCGCAGACATCCATCCCCCCGCCCCAGGGCTGCACGGACTTCGACAAGGCGGTCATCGCGACCTGCCTCGACACCGTGTCGACGGTGGCCGCCCTGCCGGGCACCGAGTCGGGCCCGGCCGCGCTCGCGGGCGAGCGTAAGAGCGGCCGGGTCCTGCAGGTCATGACGGGCGCGCAGCCCACGGAGCTGATCAAACTCGACGTCGACGCGACCGGCGACGGAGGCCTCACCGGCCTGGCCTTGTCGCCGACGTACTCCGAGGATCAACTGGTCTTCGCGTACATCACCACGGCGACGGACAACCGTGTCGTGCGCTTCACGAAAGGCCAGCAGGCGAAGCCGATCCTGACGGGAATTCCCAAGGGCCCGACGGGCAACCGTGGCGCGCTGGCCACCGACGGCAAAGGTGCCCTGCTCGTCGCGACGGGTGACGCAGGCAATCCGTCGGCCGGGGCCGACCCGAACTCGCTGGCCGGCAAGATCTTGCGGATCGACACGGCGGGCAACCCGGCGGCGGGCAACCCGACCCCCGGCTCGCGGGTGTACGCCACCGGGCTGCGTTCGCCGGGCGGGCTGTGCAAGTCCGCCGACGCGAGCCGGATCTGGGTGACCGACCACGGTGACACGGCGGATCTGCTGTTCCGGGTGCAGGCGGGCGCCCCACTGTCGACGCCGGTGTGGACCTGGCCGGACAAACCGGGTCTCACCGGCTGCGCGGACACCGGTCAGTCGCTGATGATCGCGACCTCGACGGCCGGGAACCTGCAGCAGGTCCCGATCACCCTCGACGGTTCGGTCGGCGGGCAGCCCAAGGCGGTCATGGACGGGAAGACCGGGATCGGTTACGGCCGGTACGGCGGGATGGACCCGCTGAACGCGCAGTACGCCGTCGTGGGCACCGTCAACAAGGACGGCGGCAAGCCCGTGTCGAGCGACGACCGGGTGGTCGTCATCCAGCTACAGCCGAACTCCGGCGGCGGCAACGGCAAGGACTGACGATCAGCGCCGCCGCAGGGCGCGCACGTCGAGCACCGCCGCCGCCACCGAAACTGCCCCGCACAGCATCGCCACGTACCGGCCGAAGCCGCCGTAGAACGCGACGCCGCCCTCCTGCTGCAGGAAGTCGCGTACGTCGGCGCTGAACTGCCAGCCCATCCCGAGCCACGCCAGCACCATCAGCATCAGCGCCACGGCGGCCGCGATCAGCCACAGATGCGGCAGCCCGCTGCGCCGGACCACCGGGCGCTGACCGAGCAGCACGACCGCCACCCCCGCCAGCGCCAGCAGCATCGGGCCGGACCAGGCCAGGAAACCCGTCGTGAACGCGTCGCGCGCGACCTCGTTCTGGGGCAGCGAGTTCAGCGCGTCCTCGATGTCCTGCCTGGTCGCGGACAGATTCGTCCACGGCAGGAACAGGGACCCCGCGGCGACGAGACCCGCGCCGAGGGCCACCCATTCCCGCCAGGAAACCCGCGCCGGCGAGTACGCCGGCGCCGGGTCCGCACGCCTCAACTCAGGCGCCGACCCGCTCGATGATCAGTTCCCGCACGCGCTTCGCGTCCGCCTGTCCCTTGGTCGCCTTCATGACCGCGCCGACGATCGCGCCCGCGGCCTGGACCTTGCCGCCGCGGATCTTGTCCGCGACGTCCGGCTGCGCGGCCAGCGCCTCGTCGACCGCGGCGAGCAGCGCCGAGTCGTCCGAGACGACCTTGAGGCCCCGCGTCTCCACCACGTCGTCGGGCTCGCCTTCACCGGCCAGCACACCCTTGACGACTTCGCGTGCGAGCTTGTTCGTCAGCTCACCGGAGGCCACCAGTTCGGTCACCCGCGCGACCTGCGCCGGGGTGATCGGCAGCGTGGTCAGCTCGACGTCGCGCGAGTTCGCTTCCTGGGCAAGGAAGTTGACCCACCAGCCGCGTGCCTCGCCGGGCTTCGCGCCCGCCGCGACGGTCGCCTCGACCAGGTCGACCGCGCCCGAGTTGAACAGGTCGCGCAGCTCCTCCGGCGTCAGGTTCCACTCCGTCTGGATGCGCTTGCGCCGGTCCGCCGGCTTCTCCGGCATCGTCTTCCGCAGCTCGTCGACCCACTCGCGCGAAGGCGCGATCGGCACCAGGTCGGGCTCCGGGAAGTACCGGTAGTCCTCCGCGGTCTCCTTCGTGCGCCCCGCGGACGTGGTGCCGTCGGACTCCTGGAAATGCCGCGTCTCCTGCGTGACAGTGCCACCGCCGGCGAGCACCGCGCCCTGCCGCGTCATCTCGTACCGGACGGCCCGCTCGACGCTGCGCAGCGAGTTGACGTTCTTCGTCTCCGTGCGGGTGCCGAACTCCGTCGCACCGCGAGCCATCAGCGAAACGTTCGCGTCGCACCGCAGGGAGCCCTGATCCATCCGGACGTCCGAGACATCCAGCGCGCGCAACAGATCCCGTAGCGTGTTCACGTACGCGCGCGCCACCTCCGGGGCGCGCTCGCCGGTGCCCACGATCGGCTTCGTGACGATCTCGATCAGCGGCACGCCCGCGCGGTTGTAGTCCAGCAGCGAGTAGTCCGCGCCGTGAATCCGCCCAGTGGCGCCGCCGACGTGCAAGGACTTGCCGGTGTCCTCTTCCATGTGCGCGCGCTCGATCTCGACCCGCACGACCTCACCGTCATCGAGCGTCACGTCGAGGTACCCGTCGAACGCGATCGGCTCGTCGTACTGCGAGGTCTGGAAGTTCTTCGGCATATCCGGGTAGAAGTAGTTCTTCCGCGCGAACCGGCACCACCGCGCGATCTCGCAGTTCAGCGCGAGCCCGATCCGGATCGCCGACTCGACCCCCTTGCCGTTGAGCACCGGCAGCGCGCCGGGCAGGCCGAGGCAGGTCGGGCAGACGTGCGTGTTCGGCTCGCCGCCGAACACGTTCGGGCAGCCGCAGAACATCTTCGTGTTCGTGTTGAGCTCGACGTGCACCTCGAGCCCCAGCACCGGGTCGTAACGCTCGATGACCTCGGCGTAGTCCATCAGGTCGGCGACCGCGGTCACGCGAGCGCTCCTTTCAGCTCGGGAAGACGGCCCAGGATGTCACCGCGCGCCAGTTCGTAGGCCGCGCCGACCCGGTAGAGCCGGTCGTCCGCGAGCGCGGGCGCCATGATCTGCAGCCCGACCGGTAGACCGTCCTCATCGGACAGTCCGCTGGGGACGCTCATGGCGGCGTTGCCGGCCAGGTTGGCCGGGATCGAGCAGATGTCCGACAGGTACATGGCCATCGGATCGTCGACCCGCTCGCCGATCTTGAACGCCGTGGTCGGCGTCGTCGGCGAAACCAGCACGTCGACCTTCTCGAACGCGGTGTCGAAGTCACGCGTGATGAGCGTGCGCACCTTTTGCGCCGAGCCGTAGTAGGCGTCGTAGTAACCGGAGGACAGCGCGTACGTGCCGAGCATGATGCGGCGCTTGACCTCCGGACCGAACCCCGCCTCGCGCGTGAGCGACATGACCTCTTCGGCGCTGTGCTCGCCGTCGTCGGCGACGCGCAGCCCGTAGCGCATCGCGTCGAACCGGGCGAGGTTCGACGAGCACTCGCTCGGCGCGATCAGGTAGTAGGCCGGCAGCGCGTAGACGAAGCTGGGGCAGGACACCTCGACGACCTCGGCGCCCAGCTCCCGCAGCTGCGCGACCGCGCCCTCGAAGGACCGCAGCACGCCACCCTGGTAGCCCTCGCCGGAAAACTCCGTGACCACGCCGACCTTGACGCCCGCGAGGTCGCCGCGCAGGCCCTCGCGGGCGGCCGCGACGACCGGCGGCACCGGCGCGTCGATCGAGGTCGAGTCCATCGGGTCGTGCCCGGCGACGACCTCGTGCAGCAGGGCGGCGTCGAGCACGGTGCGGGCGCACGGGCCCGCCTGGTCGAGCGAGGACGAGAAGGCCACCAGCCCGTACCGCGAAACCCCGCCGTAGGTGGGCTTCACGCCGACCGTGCCGGTCACGGCGCCGGGCTGGCGGATCGAGCCACCCGTGTCGGTGCCGATCGCCAGGGGCGCCTCGAACGCCGCGACCGACGCCGACGAACCACCGCCCGAACCGCCGGGGATGCGCGCGTGGTCCCACGGGTTGTGCGTCGGGCCGAAGGCCGAGTTCTCCGTGGACGAGCCCATCGCGAACTCGTCCATGTTCGTCTTGCCGAGGATCGGCACCCCGGCCTCGCGCAGCTTGCGCGTCACCGTCGCGTCGTAGGGCGGGATCCAGCCTTCGAGGGTCCTGGACCCGCAGGTGGTCGGGATGCCCTTGGTCGTCAGCACGTCCTTGAGCGCGAGCGGCACGCCGGCCAGCGGCGACACCGGCTCGGGTGCCTCGTCGACCGCCTTCGCCGCGGCGAGCGCGCCCTCGGCGTCGACGTGCAGGAAGGCGTGCACCAAGTCGTCGACCTGCGCGATGCGGTCGAGGTGCGCCTGGGTGACCTCGACCGAGGACACCTCGCGGCGATGGATCTTTTCGGCCAGTTCGGCGGCGGTGAGCCGTGTTAACTCGGTCACTGTTCCTCCCCCAGGATCCGCGGGACCCGGAAACGCCCCTCTTCGGCGGACGGTGCGCCGGCCAGCGCCTGCTGCTGGGTCAGCCCGGGACGCTCGACGTCCTCGCGGAAGACGTTGGTCAGCGGCACGGCGTGCGAGGTGGGCGGAACGTCCTCGCTCGCGACCTCGCCGACCTTGGCCACCGAGTCCAGGATCTGGTCCAGCTGACCTGCGAAGACGTCCAGCTCTTCGTCGGTGACCGCCAGGCGGGCGAGTTTGGCGAGATGCGCGACCTCGGCACGGGAAATGTTGGGCACGCGGGCTTCTCCCGGGTTTACTGGTCATTGGGGTTTCGGCACCCGCAAGTCTATGGCCGCGGGACCGACCGGCTCGACCGGGTTATGCCAGGTTGCCACCGGAACGGTCTCGGAACGCGGACGGTGACTCCCCCTGGGACGCCGGGTCTGTCACAATCAGCGGCCGGCACGCGCTTCCCGGCAAGGCGGGAGCGCCCAGTCCCGAAAGGGGATCGCGTTGTCCTTCCTGATCCGGGTGCAGCTCCCGGACTCGCCGGGGACCCTCGGGGCGGTCGCGACGGCGCTGGGCACGATCGGGGCGGACATCCTCAGCGTGGACGTCGTCGAACGCGGCGGGGGCGTCGCGATCGACGACCTGGTGATCGAACTGCCGTCCGGCCGGCTGCCCGACGCGCTGATCACCGCGGCGGAGAGCATCCCCGGCGTCGAGGTCGACGCGGTCCGCCCGTACGCGGGCGTCCTCGACACCCACCGTGAGCTGGAACTCGTGGAGGAGATCGCGGGGCAGCCGGCCACCGGGCTGGAGGTCCTGGTCGAGGGCGTGCCGCGGATCATCCGCGCGGGCTGGTCGATCGTGGTGTCCACCACCGACGACCGGATCCAGCGCCTGGCCTCCTCCAGCGCCGCACCCGAAGCCCCGATCGAGCACCTGCCGTGGCTACCGCTGGAACGCGCCACGATCCTCGACGCCGAGGACGACTGGGTGCCGGAGACCTGGCAGGAGCTCGGCACGGAACTCGCCGCGACACCGCTCGGGAAGCCGGGGAAGGCACTCCTGATCGGCCGCCCCGGCGGCCCGATGTTCCGGGCCGCCGAAGTGGCGCGACTGGCTCATTTCGCCGGAATCGTCGCCGTCGTCCTCGACGGCTGAGGAGCGGCCAAATCAACACGGGGCAGGTCGGGATCGTGCTCTACACCGGCCGGCAGACCCTCCCGTTCGGTCCCCGCTTCCGCGCCATTCCCATCGGCGCGCTCTGGGGGACCCCCGCGCTTTGATCATCGCGCGGGGGCCCTTCGCACCTCACTCGTCGAGGAGGTCCTCGATCGTGATCGGGATGTGGCGGACCCGGACGCCGGTGGCGTTGTAGACGGCGTTCGCGACGGCGGCCGCCATGCCGACCGTGCCGATCTCGCCCAGCCCCTTCGCGCCGACGGCGTTGTGCAGGGTGTCCGGGTACTCGACGAAATGGACGCCGACCTCGGGGACGTCCGCGTTCACCGGAAGCAGGTAACCCGCGAAGTCGCCGTTGGCCTGCCGCCCGTTCGCCTCGATCTCCAGGCCCTCGTGCAGCGCGGCCGACACGCCCCAGATCATGCCGCCCATGATCTGGCTGCGGGCCGCCTTCTCGTTGATGATCCGGCCGGCGTCGAACACCCCGAGCAGGCGCGACACCCGGGCCTCACGCGTCCACCGGTGCACGCGAACCTCGCAGAACTGGGCACCCCACGAGCTGAACGAGTGCTTGGTCAGCTCTTCGCCGGGCGCCGACGAACCGGTCGCGGAGATCGACGAGCGGTTCAGCGCCCGCAGCAGTTCGCCGAACGTCATGGTCCGGCCGCCGGCCAGCACCCGGCCGTCCGCGTACGAGACCTCCTCGCCCTCGAACGGCGCGCCCGGGGCCGACGCCAGCGCGACGAGATCGTCGATCACCGTGGCCGCGGCGATCATGATGGCGGTGCCCGCGCTCGCCGTCGCGGTCGAGCCGCCGGACATGCCACCCGGTGGGAGCGCCGAGTCGCCCAGCCGGGGCGTGACCTGCTCGGGCGGGATGTCCAGCGATTCGGCTCCGACCAGGGAAAGCACCGTCAGCAGGCCCGTGCCCGGGTCCGCGCCGCTGGTCGAGACCACGGCCGTGTCGTCCGCTCGCAGCGTCACCTCGACGGTGGCCGGGAACCGCAGGGCGGGGAACATCGCGGTCGCGGTGCCGAGCCCCACCAGCCAGTCGCCGTCGGTGCGGCCGTGCGGCGCGCGGTTCGCCCAGCCGAAACGCTGCGCGCCGATGCGGAAGCACTCGTCGAGATGCTTGCTCGACCACTGCAGGTCCTTGCCGGGCGGTGCGGTCGAGTTGTTCCGCAGCCGCAGTTCGATCGGGTCCATGTTCAGCGCGACCGCCAGTTCGTCGATCGCGCTCTCCAGCGCGAAGGATCCGGGCGCCTCGCCGGGCGCGCGCATGAACGTCGTCGGCGGGACGTTCAGCGGCACGATCTTCTGGCTGATGGCCAGGTTCTGGGTGGCGTACCACTCCCGCGAGGTGCCGTGCGAGGTCGGCTCGACGAACGACCGGTCGGCGCCCGTGCTGCACACCGAGTCATGGCGCAACGCGATCAGGGTGCCGTCCGCGTCCGCGCCGAGGGAGATCTTCTGCACGGTCGCCGCGCGGCCCGCTGTCGCGGTGAAGACCTGTTCCCGGGTCAGCGCGGCCTTGACCGGGCGGCCGATGTCCCTGGCGGCGGCCGCCGCGAGGAACGCCGGCACAGACGTGCGCCCCTTGCCACCGAACGCCCCGCCCACGAACGGGTCGATCGCGCGGACCGACGACGGATCGATGTCCAGTGCACTGGCCAGCTCCGCCGCCTGGAGGTTGGCACCCTGGTTTCCGCTGTAGACGGTCAGCACGCCCGCCTCCCACACCGCGACCGCGGAGTGCGGCTCCATCGCGGCATGGTTCTGCGGCGCGGTGGTGTACGTCGCGCCGACGACCACCGGGCTCGCCGCCAGCGCGTCCTCAATGGACTCGACGCCATCCGCGAGGATCTCCAGGGCGGGTGGCTCCTGCCGGGCGGTCGGCGACGCGTCCTCGGCCGAGTCGAGCCCGCCCTCCAGCGAAGTCAGCGCCGGTCGCTCGTGATACGTGACCTCGATGAGCATGGCCGCGTCCCGGGCCTGCTCGAAGGTCTCCGCCACCACGAACCCGATCGGCTGGCCGTAGTAGGTGACTTCCTTGTCCTGCAAGGGAACCCAGGTGTCGCCCAGTATCGGCGAGGTCGGTGTGCGCAGCTCCAGCGGGTCGAACGGCGAGTACACGGCGAGCACCCCGGGCGCACCGCTCGCCGCGGCGAGGTCCATGGCCGCGATTTCCCCGTGCGCGATCGTGCTGACGACGACGTACCCGTAAGCCATACCGGGAAAGTTGTGGTCCGACCCGTACCGGGCCTCACCGGTGACCTTCAGCGGCCCGTCCAAACGGTTCGTCACCGGTGGCTCCCCTCGGTCAGTTCGAGTAGCGCGCGGACGACGGTCCGCCTCAGCAAGGACAGCTTGAAACCGTTGGCGGCCAGGGGCCTGGCTCCTTCGGCCGCGACCGATGCCGCGTTTTCGAAGGACGCGGGGGTCGCGGGCGCGCCGCGCAGTGCCGCCTCGACCGCGGGCAGCCGCCACGGCACGGTGGCCACGCCACCGACCGCCACCCGGGCGTCGGCGACGCGCGAGTCCTGGATGTCCAGGGCGACCGCGGCCGAGCACAGCGCGAACTCGTAGGACTGCCGGTCCCGCACCTTGACGTAAGTGGAGCGCGACGCCCAGTCCAGCCGCGGTACGACCACCTCGGTGATCAGCTCGCCAGGTCGCAGATCGTTCTCGACCTCCGGCGTTTCGCCTGGCACGCGGTAGAAATCGGCCAGCTTGAGCACACGCTCACCGCCGGCACCGGCCAGCCGCACCTCGGCGTCCAGCGCGACCAGCGCGACAGCCACATCGCTGGCATGCGTCGCCACGCAGTTGTCGCTCGTGCCAAGCACGGCGTGCGTCCGGTTGGCGCCCGAGATGGCCGGGCAACCGCTGCCCGGCCGGCGCTTGTTGCACGGCATCGCGACGTCACGGAAGTACGTGCACCGCGTGCGCTGCAACAGGTTTCCGCCGATACTGGCCATATTGCGCAGCTGCTGGGATGCGCTGAGCAGCAGCGCGCGAGAGATCGCCGGGTAGACACCGGGATGCGCGGCGATGTCGCCCATCCGCTCCAGCGCGCCGATCCGCAGGCCGTCGCCGGTGTCGATACCGCGCAGTGGCAGGCCGTTGATGTCCACGACCTGTTGCGGGGTCAGGACATCGAGTTTCATCAGGTCGACGACGGTCGTCCCGCCGGCGAGGAAGGTGCCGGGTGCCGAGAGCGCCGCTTCGACGGTGGCGGGTGCCGTGAGCTCAAACGGACGCATCAGCCTGCCTCGCGTGTTCGATTGCCGCGACGATGTTCGGATAGGCCGAACAGCGGCAGATGTTGCCGGACATGAATTCCCGGACGTCTTCGACGCCGTCGCGGACCGCGGCCACCGCGGACATGAGCTGTCCCGGTGTGCAGAACCCGCATTGCAGGGCGTCGGCGTCGACGAACGCGCGCTGGACCGGATGCAGACCGTCCTCCGTGGATAGTCCTTCCACCGTGGTCACCTGCTGTTTCACGGTGGCAGCCAGGGTGAGGCACGAGAGCACGGGCTTGCCGCCGACGTGCACCGTGCAGGCGCCGCACTGGCCCCGGTCGCAGCCCTTCTTCGGACCGGTGATGTCGAGGCGCTCGCGCAACGCGTCCAGCAGCGTCACACCGGGCTCGACGCTCAGTCGTTCGGTCCTGCCATTGACTTCGAGTGAGATGTCCAACTGGATCTTTCCCCAGATCGTCGGTAGCGGAAGCCTGAGGGCATGGATGTGGAGGTCGTGGCGAACCGGATATTCATCCGCTCGACCACGCCGCCCAGGCTAGCGGATTACAATCCGCTTCGCACCGTGGAGTTGCTCCAGCTTCGGGTGCCGGCGAGGTGAACGGTCAGGAGGGACGATGACGACGGGAGCGGTCAGCCCGCGGCGGGCGGACACCCGGCGCAACCACGAGCGCATCCTTGCCGCGGCCGCGGCGGCGCTGGCCGGTTCGGGCGAGGTTTCGTTCAACAGCATCGCGAAGAAGGCCGAAGTAGGGGTCGGCACGGTGTACCGGCATTTCCCCACGACCGAGTCGCTCATCCTGGCCGTGTACCAGCGCGAGCTGCGACATCTCGTCGACGTCGTGCCCAGCCTGCTCGAAACGCACAGCGCGGAACAGGCTTTCCGGATCTGGATAAGCGATCACCTGGCGCGGTACATGATGACCAAGCGGGGCCTGGCGAACGCCCTGCACGCCGCGGCGGGGTCACGCGGGGAGCTGCCGGCGAACACCTACGAGGCCGTGGTCGGCGCGGTCTCCACCCTGCTGGAGGCCAACGTCGAGGCGGGCAACGTGCGCGCCGACCTCGATCCGGCGACGGTCGTGCGCGGGCTGGGCGGCCTGTTCTACCTCGACCCGGCCGGCGACTGGCGGAGCCAGACCAGGAGCCTCATCGACCTGCTGTGGCGCGGCATGCGCACGGACGGCTGCCGATGACGAACGGGCGGCGGGGGTGGATGTCAGATGTCCGTAACCAGCTTGACCGGCTGGCCGGTGACGTCCGCCACGGTCTCGAAATCATGATCGTCGCACAGTACGGTAAGCCGCTCACGCTCTGCCGTAGCGGCTATGAGCAGGTCAACGGGGCCGGCTGACCGATGCCCCCCGGTCTCCGTGAGCACCTGTTGGACTTCTTCTGCGCGTTCCCAAACTTGTTCGCTCATCGGCACCCAGCCGAACACCTCATCCAGCAGCCGCCGCTTCTCCAGCCGGTCCGCAAGCGATCGTGCGGAATAGAGGAACTCCAACTCGACGACAGGACAGATCGCGATAACGCCTGCGGCGAGCTGATCGGACCATGCCTGCCGTAGTTTGTCCTGCACGATCCGGAACAGGCCGGACGTGTCAATCAGGTACAACGCTGGGGTCACCTGCGGTAGGCCGCCTTGTTACCGACGAACTCATCGAAGTCACCGCGATCTGCCATGTCTCCGAGCCGGGCCAGCGCCCGCAGACGTACGAGCCGCTGCCCGACTTCGCGGAGGGCGGCGTTGACCGTTTCCTTCTTCGTCTTGGTGCCGAGGACCTCAGCCGCCAAGGACAGAGCCTCCTGGTCGATCTCGATCGGGGTCTTCACCGTAGTCATGCGACGCCTCCTCTGTGCGAACACGTCGAGGATATCACAGATATCTAGCGTGGATATCCGCGATGTCTTGCCGCCGGGCGCGGGCGGATCACACCTCCACCGCGAAAGCGCGCAACCACACTCCGGGCACCGGCTGCCAGTCGCGGTCCGGGAGGCGGGCGAAGCCGAGCCGTCCGTACAGGCGGTGCGCGGTCTTCATCGCGTCCAGGCTGGACATCACCACCCGCCGGAGGCCGAGTTCGCGAGCGCGGTCGAGTACCGCACGGGTGAGCGCCTCGCCGACGCTGCGGCCCCGCGCGGACGGGCTGGTCGAGAGCATCCGGAACTCCAGTTCGTCCTCGCGGGAGATCTCGGAGTACCGGGTGCCCGAGCGCACGACGGTGACCGAACCGAGCAGCTCACCGGCCGGGTTCACCGCCACGAGCAGTTCGGCGTGCTCGGCGCGACCGGCCGCGTCGGACAGCGTCTGCACGTACTTCGGATCCGCGGAGAGCAACCCGTCCGCGTCGTAGGCGGCGACGGCCAGCGCGCCGACCTCGCCGAACTCCGCCGGCAACGCCGCGCGCACCACGATCTCACTCACCCGGCTCCTCCTCCCCCGCCGGCAGCGCCACCTCGGCCGCCGCTTCGGGACCGCTGTCGAGCAGGACCTGGAACCCGCTCTCGTCCAGTACCGGCACCTTCAACTGGACCGCCTTGTCGTACTTCGAGCCCGGGGCATCGCCGACCACGACGAACGCCGTCTTCTTCGACACCGAGCCCGCCGCCTTGCCGCCGCGCGACATGATGGCCTCCTTGGCCTCGTCCCGCGAGTACGTCGAGAGCGATCCCGTCACCACGATCGACAGGCCTTCGAGGTTGCGCGGGATCGACTCGTCCCGCTCCTCCGCCATCCGGACCCCGGCGCGGCGCCATTTGTCCACGACCTCGCGATGCCAGTCGACGGTGAACCACTCCGTCACCGCGGCCGCGATGGTCGGCCCGACACCGTCCACATCGGCCAGTTCCTCCTCGCTCGCAGCCTCGATCCCCGCCAGCGAACCGAACTCGCGCGCCAGCGCCTGCGCCGCCGTCGGCCCCACATGCCGGATCGACAGTGCCACCAGCACCTTCCACAGTGGACGATCCTTGGCCGCGGCCAGGTTCACCAGCAGCTTGCGCGCGTTCGCCGAGAGCTCCCCCGCCTTGGTGCGGAACAGCTCCACCTGCCCGAGCTTCTCCTCGTCGAGGTCGAAGATGTCACCCTCGTCGAGGACCACCCTCGACTCCAGCAGCGCCGTGGCCGCCTCGTAGCCGAGCATCTCGATGTCGAACGCGCCGCGCCCGGCCAGATGGAACAACCGCTCCCGCAGCTGCGCGGGACAGGACCGGGAGTTCGGGCATCGGATGTCGACATCGCCCTCTTTCTGGTGCGCCAGCCGCGTGCCGCACTCCGGGCAGTGCGCGGGCATCACGAACTCGCGCTCGTCACCCGTGCGGGAGTCGACGACCGGGCCGAGCACCTCGGGGATCACGTCACCGGCCTTGCGGATCACCACGCGGTCCCCGATCAGCACCCCTTTGCGCTTGACCTCCTCGGCGTTGTGCAGGGTCGCCATCGCGACGGTGGAGCCCGCGACCTTCACCGGCTCCATCACCGCGAACGGCGTGACCCGGCCGGTGCGCCCGACGTTGACCTGGATGTCGAGCAGCTTCGTGATCGCCTCCTCCGGCGCGTACTTGTACGCGATGGCCCAGCGGGGGGCGCGTGACGTGGTGCCGAGCCTGCGCTGCAGCGACACCTGGTCGACCTTGATCACGATGCCGTCGATCTCGTGCTCGGCGTCATGGCGGTGCTCGCCCCAGTAGTCGATATGGGCGAGGATCTGCTCCGCGGTGTCGAACACCTTGCTGTTCGGCGAAACCGGCAGCCCCCATGCGGCCAGCGCGTCGTAGGCGTGCGACTGGCGCTCGGGTTCGAAACCCTCGCGCCGGCCGAGGCCGTGGCAGATCAGCCGCAGGCGGCGGCTGCGGGTGACCCGGGGATCCTTCTGCCGCAACGATCCCGCCGCGGTGTTGCGCGGGTTGGCGAACGGCGGCTTGCCCGCCTCGACGAGTTTCGCGTTGAGATCCAGGAAGTCCTCGACGCGGAAGAACACCTCGCCGCGCACCTCGACCAGCCCGGGCACCGGGAACTCGCGGGTGCCGGTCAGCCGCTCGGGCACCTGCTCGAGAGTGCGGACGTTCAGCGTGACGTCCTCGCCCGTGCGCCCGTCCCCGCGGGTGAGCGCGCGCGTGAGCCTGCCCTGTTCGTAGAGCAGGTTGATGGCCAGCCCGTCGACCTTGAGCTCCGCCAGGTACTGCGTGGACCCGCCGACCTCGCGCTCGACGCGCTCGATCCAGCCCAGCAGCTCCTCGGTGTCGAAGACGTTGTCCAGGCTCAGCATCCGCTCGAGATGGTCGTACGCGGCGAACTCGGTGGAGAACGTGCCGCCCACGTTCTGCGTCGGCGAATCCGGCGTGGCCAGGGAGGGGTACTGCGCCTCCATCGCCTCGAGCCGGTGCAGCAACTCGTCGAACTGACCGTCGGAGATCGTCGGCGAATCCAGCACGTAGTAGCGGAACTGGTGGCCGCGGACCTCGTCCGCGAGCGCGCCGTACCGCTCCCGCACGTCGGCGGGCACGTCCTGGACTTCCTGGGATTCACTCACAGCCGGTAAGCCTAGTCAGTACGTCCGACAGTTTCGTCAGATCGTCCGGCCGAGGCCGCGGACCAGTTCACGCAGTTCGAGCAGCGACATCGACGCCGCGGGTTCGGACTCGGCGGCCTCCACTCTCCGTAGCCGCTCACCTGCCAAGCGCTCGCCCAGCGTGGCGTCGAGCGGCAGGAACGTCATGGCCGACCGGGCCGCTTCGTCGAGCTCGGCCAGTTCCGGGTGGTACACCTCTACGTCCACCATCCCGTCCTCGACCCGCGCGCCGACCCGGAACTCGCCGAGCGAGATGCGCCGGCCGCCGAGGTTCACCGCCACTTCCGAGGGATCGGGCACCGGGGGAACCGAGTCGTGATACTCCCAGATGGCGTCCTCTTCGGGCGCGGCCTCACGCCACGCGTCGGTATACGGCCGCACCGCCGGGTCCTCCTGGCCCGTCACGACGAGCGCGTAGATCGCACGCTGACCACGTTCGAGCGAAAAGTGGAGATCGGGGTGCAGCGCGGCGACCGCGACGGACAGCTCGTGCTCGACCCGCTGGGGCTCCCGGTCGCCGAGCGCGGCGTTGACCTCAGGGAGCAGTTCGAACCACCGGCGCCAGAACACCCCGGCCGCCACGGCGGGATCCTCGGGCACTTCCTGCGCCGGCCACGGGGTGCGCGGATCGGGAACCTCGTCTTCGGGCTTCCTGCGCCGGAACCATCGCATCCTGCGTGTTTACCAGCCTTCGGGCGGCTCCACGAACGCTTTGCCCAGATCGCGGGTCAGCGACAGCGCGCGGCGCAGCCAGCCGGCCTTCGCCCCGGCGAGACCGCAGGTCGGGGTGGGCACGGCGCGTTCGGCGAGCACCGACCGGTTGAAGCCGAGGCGATCGGTCAGCCGCAGCGCGGGCGCGGCGACCTCGCGCAGGGTCGGCGGTTTCTCCGGCGCGAGCGCAGGGACGAGGCCCAGGAACAGGTGCACCCCGCTGTCCCACGCCTCACCGAGTTCGTCGAGGAGCTTCGCGGGTGAACCGTCGAGCAGCGTGGCGTCGAGCGCGAGCGCACCGGCGCCTGCCGAGCGCAGCAGCCCGACCGGCGGGCGCGGCGCGCAACAGTGCACCACGACGGGCTGGCCGGTGATCGCCCCGGCGCGCTCGATGACGGTGGCGAGCAGGTCACGAGCCTCGGGCTCCGCGACCGCGGCGACCGTGCCGTAACCGGAGGGCGTCGACAGCGAACCGGCGAGGACGTCGGGCAGCGTCGGCTCGTCGAACTGGACCACGACCTCGGCGCCCGTGCGGGACTTCAATTCGGCGACGTGCGCGGCCAGGCCCTCGAGCATCGACTCGGTGAACTCGCGGACGGCGCCGGCGTCAGTGAGCACGCGATGCCCGCGCGGCAGCTCGATCCCCGCCGCGAGCGTCCACGGCCCGGCGATCTGGGTCTTGATCACCCTCGCGCCCTCCGCCGCCTCATGCACCGCGTCGAGGTCCCAGCGCAGGAGGTCGACCGCGCGGCGGTGGTCGCGGCCGGGATGCGCGGCGACCCGGTACCCGCTGGGCACCTCCTCGATCGCGAGGTCCACGAGGAACGCGGAGGTTCGCCCGATCAGGTCAGCGCCGACGCCGCGTGCGGGAAGCTCGGGCAGGTGCGGGAACTCGGGTAGCTCGCCGAAGACGATCGCGGCGGCTTCACCCGCGTCGGTTCCCGGCATGGAACCGACGCCGGTCGCGGCTCCGGAGGGCCAGGCTCGTTCACTCACCCCGCCATTGTGGCCGGTGACCCGGCCGGCGGCGGCACGCACCCCCGGGGACCGCTCCCCGAATGAATTACGACATTTCTCCGCAATTCGCCTCGACGCTCGCCGTTCCGCCTTTTCTCTGGCTACCCTTTGGGCGCATGACGAATGATTCGCGGCGAGCCGGCGGCGGCACGCTGTTCACCGAACCGGTCCTGGTGGTGAACCAGAAGGCGAAGCTGGTCGAGACGGTGACCGAATTCGGCGTCTTCGACCAGCACGGCCGCCCGCTCGGCGCGGTGGTCGAGGTCGGCCAGACCCGGCTACGCAAAGCGATCCGGTTGTTCACGAATTACGACCAGTTCCTGACTCATGTTTTCGAAGTCCGCGATGCCGGCGGAAGCGTCGTGCTGAAAGTGACCAGGCCCGCCAAAATGGTGCGGTCCCGGTTCGTGGTGACCCGCGCCGACGGCACTCCGATCGGCGAGATCGCGCAGGAGAGCGTGTTCGGCAAGATCCGGTTCTCGTTCACCGCCGGCGGGCAGCCGGTCGGCCAGTTGCGCGCGGAGAACTGGCGCGCATGGAACTTCTCCATCACGGACGCGGCCGGCACCGAGGTCGCGCGCGTCACCAAGACCTTCGCGGGGGTGCTGAAGGAGGCCTTCACGACGGCGGACAACTATGTGGTCGAGGTGTACGACCACCTCTCCGATCCGCTCGCCAGCATGGTCGTCGCCGCCGCGCTGACCGTCGACACCGCACTCAAGCAGGACCAGCGCGACACGTGACAGGCGTCTCAACATCGTCCTGTAGACAATCCGACCGTGAGCGTTTCAAAGTAATTCGAACCGGTACGGAAGGGACGATGAGGTCGCGTGGAACCACTTGCCGAGGACGCAGCACGATCGTGGACCGAGCCTGGCGTCTACTCGGTCGCGCCCGGCGTCTACCGCATCCCCTTGCCCCTGCCCAACGACGGGCTGCGCGCGGTCAACGTCTACGCCGTCACCGACGGAACCGAACTGGTGATGATCGACTCCGGCTGGGCCCTCGACGAGGCGCGTGAGCAGTTCCAGGCCGCGCTGAAAGGGATCGGCGCGGAACTCGGGGACGTGACCCAGTTCCTGGTCACGCACGTGCACCGCGACCACTACACCCAGGCGGTCGCGCTACGGCGCGAGTTCGGCAACCGGATCGCGCTGGGCGAGCACGAGCGGACCTCGCTGGAGATCACCGCGAACCCCGAACGCGAACCGGTCAACACGCACCTGCGGCTGCTCGGCGAGGCCGGCGCGGAACCGGTCCTCGACGAGTTGCGGCGGTTCTTCGACGGCACGCGCAACACCGAGGCGTCCATCTGGGAGATGCCCGACGAGTGGCTGACCCCCGGCCGCCGCACCGTGCTGGGCAGCCGCGCGCTCGACATCGTGCACACGCCGGGGCATACGGCCGGGCACGTCGTGTTCGACGACGCGGCGGCCGGCCTGATGTTCACCGGTGACCACGTCCTGCCGCACATCACGCCGTCGATCGGCTTCCAGCCCGGCGCGACACCGTTGCCACTGCGCGACTTCCTCGATTCGCTGCGGGTGGTACGCGGGATGCCCGACCGCCGGATGCTGCCCGCGCACGGTCCGGTGTCCCCGAGCGTCCACGCCCGCGTCGACGAACTGCTGGCCCATCACGAAGACCGGCTGGAACACACCGCGAAAGCGCTTTCCGAAGGCGCATCGACGGCTTACCAGGCCGCGTTGAAACTGAGCTGGACACGACGGATGCGGAAGCTCGGCGAGCTGGACGTGTTCAACCAGATGCTCGCGGTGATGGAAACCAAGGCACACCTGGATCTCCTGGCGTACCAGGGAAAGGTGACGATGTCCGAAGTGGACGGCGTGCGGCACTACGCCATGGGCTAGTGTCCCGTGATCTTGTTTGCTGGTCAGGGCATCGAGTTGGCCCCTGGCGTCACCGAGTTGGCCCCACCGCTGCCGCCGAGGGCAAACTCACCGACCGCAAAGGCAAACACGGCAACGTAAACCGGACAGGATCACATAGCACCCGTTCAGCGCAGGTTTCGCTTCAGGATCTTGCCCGACGCGTTCCTCGGCAACTCGTCCACGAAGCGAATCGCCTTGGGGATCTTGAACGGCGACAGCTTCTCCCGCGCGTGCGCGAGCAGCTCCTCGGCCGAAACGTCCTCTTTGGACACGACCACCGCGGTGATGGCCTCGATCCACTTCTCGTCGGGCACACCGATCACGGCGACCTCCGCCACCGCCGGGTGGGTGTAGAGCGCGTCCTCGACCTCGCGCGAAGCGACCAGCACGCCGCCTGTGTTGATCACGTCCTTGATCCGGTCGACGACGTAGATGTAGCCCTCTTCGTCCTGCCGCACGAGGTCGCCGGAATGGAACCACCCTCCCCGGAACGCCTCTTCGGTCTCTTCCGGCTTGTCCCAGTAGCCGAGGCACAGCTGCGGGGACCGGTAGACCACCTCGCCCAGCTCCCCGGGCGGCAGGTCCGTCCCGTCGCTGTCGACCACCCGGAGCTCGACGAACAACGCGGCTTTACCGGCGGAGTCCGGCCGGGTGAGATGGCCTTCCGGGCCGAGGATCGTCGCCAGCGGGGCGATCTCCGACTGGCCGAAGCAGTTGTAGAAACCCAGCTCGGGCATCGCCTCGCGCAGTCGCGCCAGCACCGGGCCCGGCATGATCGAGGCGCCGTAGTAGGCCTTGCGCAGCGCGGGAAGCGGTTTGAAGTCCGGATGGTTGGCGAGTGCGACCCACAGCGTCGGCGCGGCGAAGAACGCGCCGTGCCCGTCGCCGGAAAGCCGCCGCAGGATGTCTCCCGGCTCCGGTGTCTCCACCAGCGTGTTGACCGCGCCGACGGCCAGCCAGGGCACCAGGAACACGTGCATCTGCGCGCTGTGATAGAGCGGCATGACGTGGAGCGGATCGTCGTGCTCGGTGAAATCCAGGCCGACGATGCACGACAGGTACTCGTGCACGAGCGCGCGGTGGGTCATCATCGCGCCCTTCGGCCGCGACGTCGTGCCCGACGTGTACAGCAGCTGCACGAGGTCCGTGTCCGCCAGCTCGACGTCGATCTCCGGCACCGCACCGGACTCCGCGTGCGACAGCAGTGAGCCCTCCGCGTCCCGCAGCGGGATGACCCGGCCGGCGGTCACCCGGTCCGCCAGCGCGGGATCGGCCAGCACGACCGTGCTGCCCGACTGCTCCAGCAGGTATCCGAGTTCGGCACCGACGAGGTTGTAGTTGACCGGAACGTGCACCAGGCCCGCCCTGGCACAGGCGAGAAACGCGATCAGGTAGGCGTCCGAGTTCTTACCGTACGCGGCGACCCGGTCACCCTTCGTCAGGCCGAGGCTCAGCAGGAAAGCCGCCGCCCGGCTCACCGCGTCGTCGAGTTCCGCGTACGTCCATTGCCTGTCCGCGAACCGCAACGCGGTCCTCGTGGGGACTCGCGCCGCGCTCCGGCGGAGGACGTCCGCGACGGTGCTGGAACGAAGCGTGGTCATAGCGACTCCTCTGGCGCCGGTGCCATACTCTCCGAATGTGATCCACATTAGACGTGCCACCGCCCCCGATGTCGAGCAGATCGTCGCGATGCTCGCCGACGATCACCTCGGCCGCGACCGTGAGTCCCCCGGCGACCAGGCGCGCTACGCCCGCGCCTTCGACGCCGTGGACGCCGACCCGAACCAGTTCCTCGCCGTGGCCGAGGACGGCGGCGAGGTCGTCGGCACGCTGCAGCTCACGTTCATCCCCGGCCTGTCGCGGCGCGGGGCGAGACGCGCCATGGTGGAAGGCGTCCGCGTGCGCGCCGACCGCCGCGGCGGCGGTCTGGGCGCACAGCTGATGAAGTGGGCCGTCGAGGAGGCCAGGCGACGCGACTGCGCCCTCGTCTTCCTGACCTCGGACGCCTCACGCGACGGCGCGCACCGGTTCTACCGCCGCCTCGGCTTCGCGCAGAGCCACCTCGGCTTCAAGCTCCTGTTGTGAATCAGGCGGTACGCGCGATCTTCGCGCTGCCGAGCACCAGATCACCGCGGTAGAGCACGACGACCTGACCGGGCGCGACGCCCTTGAGCGGCTCGCGCAACTGCGCCCGCACGTCGCCGTCCACGACCTCGGCGACCGCTTCGGCGGTGCCGCCGTGCGCGCGCACCTGGATCGTGCACTCGGTCGGCCCGTCCAGCGCGCGCTCCCCCGGCCAGATCGGCCGGTCCGCCTCGATCGCGCGCACGGCCAGCCGGTCGGCGGAACCGACCCGCACCGTACCGGACACCGGTTCGAGCGCGAGCACGTACCGCGGCTTGCCGTCCACGGCCGGCTGCTCGAGCCCGAGGCCCTTGCGCTGGCCGACGGTGAACCCGTGGACGCCGCTGTGCCGCCCGAGCACCGCGCCGGTCTCCGCGTCGACCAGGTCACCAGGGCGCTCGCCGAGCCTGCGCTCCAGGAAACTCTTCGTGTCGCCGTCGGGGATGAAGCAGATGTCGTGGCTGTCCGGTTTGTGCGCTACGGCGAGCCCGCGGCGCTCCGCCTCGGCCCGCACCTCGGTCTTGCGAGAATCGCCCAATGGGAACAGCGAATGCCGTAGCTGCTCGGGCGTCAGCGACGCGAGCACGTACGACTGGTCCTTGCCCTCGTCCACGCTGCGGCGCAGCTCCGGTACACCGTCCACATGCGACAGCCGGGCATAATGACCGGTGGCCACCGCGTCGAAGCCGAGCGCGATCGCCCGGTCCAGCAGCGCCTCGAACTTGATCTTCTCGTTGCAGGTGACGCACGGGTTCGGCGTGCGGCCCGCGGCATACTCGCCGACGAAGCTCTCGATGACCTCTTCGGTGAACCGCTCCGCGAAGTCCCAGACGTAGAACGGAATCCCGAGGATGTCGGCGGCGCGGCGCGCGTCACGGGAGTCCTCGATCGTGCAGCAGCCGCGGGCGCCGGTGCGCAGCGTGCCCGGTTTGGCGGACAGGGCCAGGTGCACGCCGACCACGTCGTGCCCGGCTTCGACGGCACGGGCGGCGGCGACCGCCGAATCCACGCCCCCGCTCATCGCGGCCAGTACCCGCATCACGCCCCCTTCCGCATTCCGGTCAGCCCGGCCTGGCGGGCCCGCGCGACGACCGCGCCGATCTCACGTGCCACGGCGTCCACGTCCCGGCGCGTCGAGGTGTGCCCCAGGGAGAATCGCAGCGAGCAGCGCGCGTCGGTCGGGTCGGCGCCCATTGCGAGCAGGACATGGCTCGGCTGCGCGACCCCGGCTGTGCAGGCCGATCCGGTCGAGCATTCGATGCCCTTGGCGTCCAGCAACATCAGCAGGCTGTCGCCCGCGCAACCGGAGAACGTGAAGTGCACGTTGCCGGGCAGGCGGCCCTCGCCGGGCGGCGGCCCGTTGAGCACCGCGTCGGGCACCTCACGGCGGATCGCGTCGATCAGCGCGTCCCGCAGGGCGACGAGTTCCGCCGAGCGCTCGTCCTGTTCGCCCACCGTGGCCCGCACCGCCGTCGCGAACGCGTGGATTGCGGGCACGTCCAGGGTGCCGGACCGCACGTCACGCTCCTGCCCGCCGCCGTGCAGCAGCGGCACGCATTCGGTTTCGCGCGACAGCAGCAGCGCGCCGACGCCGTACGGCCCGCCGAGCTTGTGCCCGGTGAAGGTGAGCGCGCTCGCGCCGCTCGCGGCGAAGTCGATCGGCACGCCGCCCACCGCCTGCACGGCATCGGTGTGCAACGGGATGCCGTGCTCGGCGCAGATCCCGGCGAGTTCGGCCACCGGGTTGATCGTGCCGACCTCGTTGTTCGCCCACATCACTGTGACCAAGGCCACGTCGGAGGGATCCCGCGCGATCGCCTTACGCAGCGTCTCCGGCAGCACCCGGCCGTACGCGTCCACCTCGAGCCAGGTGACCTCCGCGCCGGCCTCCTCCTCCAGCCACTGCACGGCGTCCAGCACCGCGTGGTGCTCGACGGCGCTCGAGATGACCCGCTTGCGCGCGGGATCGGCGTTGTGCCTGGCCCAGAAGATGCCCTTGACGGCGAGGTTGTCGCTCTCCGTGCCCCCGCCGGTGAAGATCACCTCGGAGGGCCGGGCGCCCATCGCCTCGGCGACCGCCTCACGCGCCTCCTCGACCATCCGGCGCGCCCGGCGGCCCGAGGAATGCAGCGACGAGGCGTTGCCCACGGTGGACAGCGCCTCGCTCATCGCCGCTATGGCATCGGGCAACATCGGGGTGGTCGCCGCGTGGTCGAGGTAGGTCATCGCCTTCCCAGGGTAGACCGTCCCATTCACTCTTGGGTGGGCCACCGCCGGGTGATCACGGCACCGAGCAAGGCCATGCCCACGAGCACGGCGGCCAGCACCACGACCGCGTTCGACGGCTGCCGCGCGGAGGCCAGCAACCCGAGCAGCACCCCGCCGAAGCCGACGACGAGGGCCGAGCCGACCCAGTCGCCCAGTTGCATCGCGGAGGTGTTGAACCCGCGTTCGGCGACCGGGGAGAAGCGGAACAGCAGGACCGTGATCGAGGGATAGGCGGTGCCCATCCCGGCACCGCCGATGACGCACGCGGGGAACGCGACCCAGCCCGGAAACCACGGCTGCGAGACGAAGGCGAACAGCACGAGCGAGACGGCGACCAGACCGAATCCCGCTCGCAGCGCCGTTTCGCGAGACCAGTCGGGGCGACGGCCCTGCACGGCCGACGCGGCGGACCAGCCGAGGGCGCTCACCGTCAGCGGCAGCCCGGCCATCGCGGGGTGGTAGCCGTGCACCTGGCTCATGGTCAGCGGAAGGTAGGCCTCCATCCCCGCGTAGGCCCCGCCGAGAAGGGCACGCGATGCGACGACTGTCGGGAGGCCGGGGCGCGCGGTCACCGTTCCCGGTGGCAGGAGCGTGCGCAAGGCGAAACCCAGCGCCACCAAGGCACCGGCCCCATAGGCGATCGCGAGCGGCGAAGGGTGCTGCGCCGCCCAGGTGAGCGCCGCCACGCCGACTGCCGCGGCGAGAGCGGCCGTCGTCGACGCCCGCCGCTGATGTGCCGCGGATTCCGGCGGGCCGAGCCTGCGGGCGACGGGGACGAGGAGGGCGAGCCCCACTGCCGCGAGCGGGACGAGACCGAGGAACACCCAGCGCCAGCCGAACTGCTCGGTGATCAGGCCCGCGATCGACGGCCCGACGAGCGCGGGCAGCACCCACGCGGCCGAGTTGGCGGCGTACATGGCCGGGCGTTCACGATCGGTGTAGACCAGCGCGATCAGCAACGAGACGGCGACGAGCACCGTGCCGGAACCGAGGCCCTGCAGGACGCGACCGCCCAGCAGCACGGCCATGTTCGGCGCACTGCCGCAGAGCACGAGTCCGGTGAGGAACATGGCGGGCCCGGCGACGAGCGCGAACGCGGGACCGCGGCGATCGCACAGCCGTCCGGACAGGACGGTCGCGACGACGCTGGCGACGAGAAACGCCGTGAACGGCCAGGAGTAGAGGGACTGGCCGCCGAGCGCGGGCACGAGGGTCGGCATCGCCGTGGCGACGCCCATGTTCTCGAACGCGATGAGCGTCACTACGAGCAGGCTGGCAACGGTGGTGGTGCGATGCGCCGGGGTCCACAGCACCCCGCCCCTTCGCGCGGCGACGATCACCCGTCAACCCTGCAACCTCCACCCAACTAGAGGTCAACCACTTTCCCCCCCACCCCCGAGATCTACGTTCGAGACGCCGAGTTGGACATTCAGGTCACCGAGATCTACATCCACGACGGCGAGTTGGACATTCAGGTCACCGAGTTCGGCATCCAGGCGCTCAGTGCAACGCCGGGCTCACCGGCGCGGCTGGCGGAACCACCCGCTTCCCCCGCGATCGGCGCGGTGGGTGCACCGTGCCGAGCGCCGAATGGACGGCCGACTCCGCGAGCGCGGCCAGTTCCCGGCGGTCGGCGGCGCGGCCGGGCGCGATCTCCTCGCACACGAACACTTCCAGCACCAGCCCCCGCAACCGGGCGACGCGGCGGAGCGAGTCGATCAGCGACTCCGGTCCGATGAACGCCGGCTGCGTGGTCTCGCGACCGTCGCCCAGCCGGTACCGCAGCGCGAGGGGACGCACCGGCACGCCGCCGTCGATCGCGGCCTGGAACGTCGCGGGTGCGAACCGGCCGGCCGCCAGCCCGCACCACGTCGTCCCCTCGGGGGTGACGCTTACCAGCGAACCGCCACGCAGCGCGTCGGCCAGCTCGGCCATGGTCGCCGGAAGAGTGGAAAGGCGTTCCCGGTCGAGGAAGATGCTGCCGCCGCGTGCGACGAGCCCGCCGAGCACCGGCCACGCCGCGATCTCCTTTTTGGCGAGCGCCCGCATCGGCCGCACCGCGTTGACCGCGACGATATCGAGCCACGAGATGTGGTTGTTCACCACGAGCGCACCGCGCCCGGCCTCGCCGCGACGGAACTCCTCACCGCCGTGCACCACCAGACGCACGCCAAATGCCCGCAGCACCGAACGGAAGATCAAGCGCGCCAACGGTTCCCGCATGCGGGCGAGCACCAGCAACGGCGCCGAGGCGAGCGCCGCGAGCACGACCATGACCGCCGAGCCGATCCGCAGCATCCGACGCGGGAACGCGACGGCCGCGGCGTCCGGCGTCAGGCACCCGTCACCGCACGGCGAGACCGGCATCCAGGCGTGACTCATCCGCCTGTCCCCAGAAAGAACTTGAGGTACCGCTCGTCGACCTGGTGCAGGTCCAGCAGCGTGAAGAAGTCCGCGACGCCGAAGTCCGGATCGTGCGCCGGCGGGCCGCACACCTTCGCGCCCAAGCGCGTGTATCCCTTGAGCAACGGCGGCAGCAGCGATCGCGACGGGCGCGCGATTTCCGTGCTGTCCCAAGGGTTCAATGGCGTGACCCGGTGCTCTTCAGCCGCGTAGTGCTTGGCCTGGATGGTGTCCCACACCCCGGCCGCGAAAGCCCCGCCGTCGGCGAGCGCGACCGACGCGCAGCCGGCCAGGTAGCGGTGCCCGCCCAGCAGCATGTACCGGCCGATACCGGCCCAGACCAGGCTCACCACGGCGCCCGTGCGGTGGTCCGGGTGCACGCACGAACGGCCGGTCTCGACGAGCGAGGGGCGCAGCTTGGAAAGGTTCGCGAGATCGAATTCGGTATCGGAATACAGCCCGCCCGCCGAGCTTGCGCGACCGGGCGGGAGCATGCGGTAGGTGCCGACGATTTCGCCGGTGTTGTCCTCCCGCACGACGAGGTGATCGCAGAACTCGTCGAAGCGGTCGGCATCGAGGCCCGGCTGCAGGGAGTGCAGCTCGGCGCCCATTTCTCCGGCGAAGACGGCGTAGCGAAGTCTTTGTGCCGCAACGACTTCCTCGGTCTCGGAGGCGACGAGGAGCGAGTAGTGCGGAGCACCGTCCGGCTGCGATTCGGTGCTGACGAGTAACTGTGACCGCGTCATAGCACAAGGTGTACCGGCGACCAGGAAACCACCAGGACCCCCACGGGATGACCAGTCCGTGCACTTTGTGTGAATACCGGGTTCTCAGGGTTCTCTCAGGTACGAAAACGGCCCTCCCGCACCGGCGGGAGGGCCGTGATCCGTCCGGCTGTCAGCCCTTGCGCTTCGCGACCTCTTCGGTCAGCTGCGGGGCGACGTTGAACAGGTCGCCCACGACACCGAAGTCGGCGATCTCGAAGATCGGTGCCTCGGGGTCCTTGTTGACCGCGACGATCGTCTTCGAGGTCTGCATCCCGGCCCGGTGCTGGATCGCGCCGGAGATGCCGAGCGCGACGTACAGCTGCGGCGAGACCGTCTTACCGGTCTGGCCGACCTGGAACTGGGCCGGGTAGTAACCGGAGTCGACCGCGGCACGGGACGCGCCGACGGCCGCGCCGAGCACGTCGGCCAGCTTCTCCACGACCTCGAACTTCTCGGCGGAACCGACGCCGCGCCCACCGGAGACCACGATCGAGGCCTCGGTGAGCTCGGGGCGGTCGCCACCGACGACCGGCTCGACGCCGGTGATCTTCGCGGCCTTCGCCGCGTCGACGGCGGGCACCTCCACGGTCTCTTCCGCGGCCGCGCCCGGGGCCTCGGTGGCCTCGACCGCGCCGGGGCGCACGGAGATGACCGGCACGCCATGCCCGGCCTTGGCCTGCACCGTGTACGCGCCACCGAAGATCGACTGCTCGGCCGAGCCGTCGGAATTCACCGCGACGACGTCGTACAGCAGCGCGCTGCCCAGGCGGACCGCGAGCCTGCCGGTGACCTCCTTGCCTTCGGCCGTCGCAGCCGCCAGGACCGCCGCCGGCGAGACCCGCTCGGCGAGCGACGCCAGCACGTCCACCTTCGGCGTCACGAGGTACTTGTCGGCATCCTCGGACTCCGCGACGTACACCTTCGCCGCGCCGTAGCCGGCCAGTTGCTCCTTGAGCTTGCCGGCGGTGCCCGGGGCACCCACCACGACGGCCGACGGCTCGCCCAGCTCGCGGGCGGCGGTCAGCAGCTCGTACGTCAGCTTCTTGAGTTCGCCGCCAGCATGGTCGACGAGAACCAGAACCTCAGCCATATGTCCGTCTCCTCTCAGATGAGCTTCTGGCCGACCAGGTACTCGGCGACCTTCGAGCCGCCGTCGCCCTCGTCGTCGACGCGCTGACCGGCGGTGCGCGGCGGCTTCGGGGCCGCCTCGGTGACCTGCGACCACGCGTTGGCCAGCCCGACCTCGCCCGCGTCGATGCCGAGGTCGGCGATGGTCAGCGTGTCGACCGGCTTCTTCTTCGCGGCCATGATGCCCTTGAACGAGGGGTAGCGCGGCTCGTTGATCTTCTCGCCGACGCTCACCAGCGCGGGAAGGCTCGCTTCGAGGTGGGTGAGGCCGTCCTCGGTCTCGCGGTCGGCCTTGACGGCCGAGCCGTCGACGGTCAGCTCACGCACGTGGGTGAGCTGGGGCAGGCCGAGCAGTTCGGCCAGCATCGCGGGCACCGCGCCGGCGCGCCCGTCCGAGGCCTCGTTGCCCGCGATGACCAGGTCGTAGCCCTCGACCTTGCCGATCGCGGCGGCGAGGACCTTCGCGGTGGCGATCGCGTCGGAACCGTGCAGGGCCTCGTCGGAGACGTGGATGGCCTTGTCGGCGCCCATCGACAGCGCCTTGCGGATGGCGTCGGTGGCCCGGTCAGGCCCGACCGAGATCACCGTGACCTCGCCCTCACCGGCTTCCTTGATCTTGAGGGCCTCTTCCACGGCCTTCTCGTTGATCTCGTCGAGCACCGCGTCCGCGGATTCGCGGTCCAGCGTGTGGTCAGCCTCGGACAGCTTCCGCTCCGAGTAGGTGTCCGGCACCTGCTTGACCAGGACAACAATGTTCGTCATGGGTCCCCTTCGACCTCCCGGGTTAGCCCTACTAGCCGGTAGCGTAGGGAGCTTCGCCGTTCGTGGCGCGCCGAGGTGACGGCATTCACCTGGAATCCCAGTTTACCAGGACGATCGTCCCAGTAATTTCCTCACCTTATCGCGCTACTCCTGGTGGCCGCAAAGGCGGACGGGCTACTGCCCGTAGACCTTTCGGGCTAACCTCACAGACCGTGTCTCCTCACGTGGCAGTAGTTACCGATTCGACAGCTTCGCTTTCAGACCAGCTCATCAAGCAGTGGGGCATCAAGGTGATCCAGCTCCAGCTGCAGGTCGAAGACCGTATCGACGACGAAGCGCGGTTCGACCGGGACGAGCTCGTGGAGTCGTTGCGCCTCAACCGGCAGGTCGCGACCGCGCCACCCGATCCGGGGGCCTTCTTCTGGAACTACCAGGACGCGGTGAGCGAAGGGGCGAGCGCGATCGTCAGCGTGCACATCTCCAGCCGGATGTCCGCGACCGTACAAGCCGCCCAAGAGGCGGCAAGACAGGTGCGGATCCCGGTCTACACGCTCGACAGCGGGACTGTCGGGATGAGCCTGGGCTTCGCGGTGCTGTCCGCCGCGCGGGCCGCCGCCGCGGGCGCGCATGTCAGCAGGGTGATCGAAGCGGCCGAACGCCGGTTCACCAGCACCTCGGAACTGATCTATGTGGACACTCTGGAGTACCTTCGCCGCGGCGGGCGGATCGGCGCGGCGCAGGCGATGCTCGGCACGGCGCTGTCCATCAAGCCCCTGCTCACCGTCAAGAGCGGCGAGGTGGCGCCGCTGGCCAGGGTGCCGGGCGCGAGGCGGGCGGTGAACAAGCTGGTCGACATCGCGGCGCAGCGGGCCGGCTCCCATCCCAGCGAGGTGGCGGTCTCGTGCTTCCGGCCCACGGACCGGGAACTGGCCGTCGTCGGTCAGCTTCGCCAGCACGTCCAGAACCTGCGCGAGCTGTCCATCGTCGAGTCGAGCGTCGTCGTCGGCTCGCATGTGGGGCCCGGCGCCATGAGCATCACGGTTTCCCCCGTCTGAGCCGGGAACCGCCACCGCCGCCGGACCGTTGGCTGGAAAAGCCGACAATCGGGAGGAAAGCAGTGGCCTCGCTGTTCACCAGGCTCGCCCGGCTCGCCAGCAGCCCGCAGGGCAGGCGCGCGATCGCGCAGGCGAAGCAGTTCGCGAACGACCCGCGCCGCCGCCAGCAGGCGAAGGACGCCGTGGAAAAGGTGCGGCAGCAGGTGGCAGGACGGCGCCGTCCGCGGTGATCGAAGCCGTTTCGGCAGACCTGTAACATTCCGCCACCGTCACCCGATAGGGTGCCCCCAGCCGCACGAGCCAAGGGAGCGCTGGGGTGACGACAACTCACGAGGCTATCGGCGACGAGCAGCGGCTCGTGGCCGAGATCAGGAGGTTCGCGGCCGCTCCGTTCGACGCCAGACCGGCCCAGACCGCGGACGAGAACGACCTCGACCTTCGACTGTTCCAGACCACGTATCTGCCGTCGGTCGTGGCGATCGAATCGCTGGAGGACAACCAGCGCCCGGTCGCGGCCGATCTGGCGTGGCTGCGCCTGACCACGCCCGGTGGCGCGCCGACGAACCTCGGGGTAATGGCGATCGGCAAGGATCCGAGCGCGCATGTGCCGGGGGCGTACGTGCAGTTCGTGAGGTACCAGGGGCTGGATCTCGGCGCGCCGGTCGGTGATCAGCATGAGCTGCGCGGGAACCTGGTGGGCACCGCGACCAGGCTGAGTGCCCTGCTCAGCGCGAACCTGCGCACGAAACTCACCGAGGGCGAGGGCCTGTTCCGCGAGGAGACGCAGCCGGACTATCCGCTGGAGGCGCTGCGCGAGACGTGCATGAACGCGCTCATGCACCGCGACTACGAGCGGTCCAACGCGCCCGTGCGCATCGCCTGGTTCGACGACCGGATCGAGGTCACGAACCCCGGCGGACCGTACGGTCAGGTGCGAGTGGACAATTTCGACCGCGTCAACGACTACCGCAACCCGGGGCTGGCGAAGGCGATGAAGGCACTGGGCTACGTGAACCGCTTCGGCCGGGGCATCTGGCGCATCCGCAACGCGATGGCCCGCGCGGGCAGTCCGGTGCCCGAGTTCCGGGTGGACGACGCCTCCTGGTCGGTCGTGCTGCGGAAGTGGCCGTAAGAGCAGCCATGACGTCTGATCGAGCGGGACAGCACGGCATCCGGATCAAAGACCAGTACCGGGTCTGCTTTCGGTGGACCGACGCGGGCCCGGAAGACGTCGGCGCGGTTCTTCGGCACGTCTGCCCAATTCTGGGTGACATCGCAGGCCCGCTATGACCTGGAGAAGGAACGCGATCGCCTCGGTACCGAGTTGGCCGAGATCGAGCCGCTGGACGCGGAGCGACATCGTCTCACCAGTGCTTGAGGCTGCACCACACCCGTCCGGCGCGCGCCGTTTCACCCAGTAGGGTCGGGCGGGTGACGACCTCATCCGCGCGCACCGAGGCGCTGCACCTGACCGGGGAACGGACCGTGCCCGGCATCCCGGAGGAGAACTACTGGTTCCGCCGGCATGAGGCCGCTTACCTCGCGCTGCTCCCCCACTGCTCGGGCGCGACCGTGCTCGAAGCCGGATGTGGCGAGGGCTACGGCGCGGCGCTGATCGCGAAGCGCGCCGCCCGGGTGCTGGCGCTCGACTACGACGAGCCGACCGTGCGCCACGTCGCGCGGCGTTATCCACAGCTGGGGACGGTCCGGGGGAATCTCGCCTTCCTGCCGGTCGCATCATCCACTGTGGACGTCGTGGCAAACTTCCAGGTGCTCGAACACTTGTGGGACCAGGCCGGGTTCCTCGCCGAATGCCGCCGCGTGCTGCGGCCGGGCGGGCGGCTCGTCGTCACCACCCCGAACCGCCTGACCTTCACCCCGGACAGCGACACCCCGCTGAACCCGTACCACACCCGCGAACTCGCACCGTCCGAATTGGATGAGCTGCTGCGCGAGGCCGGGTTCGAGGTCGAGCTCTTGCACGGCTTGCAGCACGGTGCCGCGCTGCGCGCGCTCGACGAAAAGTACGATCATTCGATCATTGACGCGCAGCTCGACGTCGTCATGGGCCAATTGCCGGGGCAGGCCGAATGGCCGGCGGAGCTGCTGGCCGACATCACCGCGATCCGTGCGGAGGACTTCGAGATCACCGGCGAAAACCTGGCGCGGTGCCTCGATCTCGTCGCGGTGGCGGTGCGGCCATGACCAGCGAAGGCACGTTCTGCCTGGTCCTGCACAGCCATCTGCCCTGGCTGCCGCACCACGGCTCGTGGCCGGTCGGCGAGGAATGGCTCTACCAGGCCTGGGCGCATTCCTACCTGCCGGTCGTCGAACTCCTGCGCCGGTTCGCCGGCGAGGGCCGCCGCGACGTGCTCACCCTGGGCGTGACACCGGTCCTCGCCGCGCAACTGGACGATCCGTACAGCCTGCGCACGTTCCACGAGTGGCTCGGTCACTGGCAACTGCGCGCGCTGCACGCGAGCACGTTGTGGCGCGGCCAGCCCGTGCTCCGCGAACTCGGCGCGGCCGAGCACCGGGCGGCGCTGCACGCGACCGAAGACCTGGAAACCCAGTGGCGGCACGGGTTTTCGCCGATCCTCCGGTCCCTTGTGGACGCCGCGACGATCGAGCTGATCGGCGGTCCGCTCACGCACCCGTTCCAGCCGCTGCTGGACGAGCGGATCCGCGCGTTCGCCCTCCGGTCCGGGCTCGACGACACCGGACTGCGGATCGGCCACCGCCCGGCGGGCATCTGGGCGCCGGAATGCGGGTACGCGCCCGGTATGGAGGACGGCTACGCCGCCGCCGGGGTCGAACGGTTCCTCGTCGACGGCCCCTCGCTGCGCGGTGACACCTCGGCGGCGCGAACGGTCGGTTCGTCGGACGTCGTCTGCTTCGGCCGCGACCTCGAAGTCACCTACCGGGTCTGGTCGCCGAAGGCCGGCTACCCCGGGCACGCGAACTACCGCGACTTCCACACCTGGGCGCACGAGGTCGGGATGAAGCCGTCGCGGGTCACCGGTCACCAGGTCGCGCCTCCGGACAAGGCGCCCTACGAACCGGCGCTCGCCGCGGACACCCTTCGCCTGCACGTCAAGGACTTCGTGGACACGGTCGTCACCAGGCTGCGCCGCCTGCGCGCGCGGAACGGCAAGGAGGCGCTGGTCGTCGCGGCCTACGACACGGAACTGTTCGGGCACTGGTGGCATGAGGGCCCGGCCTGGCTCGACGGGATCCTGCGCGCGCTCCCCGAGGCCGGGGTCCGGGTCACCACACTGCGGGGCGCGCTGGAGGCTGGGCACCTCGGCCCGCCGGTCGACCTGCCCGCGTCGTCGTGGGGTTCGGGCAAGGACTGGCGGGTCTGGGACGGCGAGCAGGTCGCGGACATGGTCGAGGACAACGCCGCACTACAGCGGCGCCTGCTGGCCGTGCGGCCGGGACCGCTACGCGACCCGGTGCTGGACCTGGCGGTCAACGAGGCGATGCTGGCGCTGTCGAGCGACTGGGCGTTCATGGTCACCAAGGACTCGGCCGCCGACTACGCCCGCCGCCGCGCCCGCGTGCATACCGAACGCTTCGGCGCCGTCCTTCGCGGCGAACGCCCGCTGCCGCTGGAAGACCGCGTCTTCGGGCAACTCGACGCCCGGCTGTTGTGAGTGTCATTCGGACTTTAGTTGACTAGTGAGTAACCTCGGCCCATGCGCGTGCTGATGTTGTCCTGGGAGTACCCGCCGGTCGTCGTCGGCGGGCTCGCGCGCCACGTGCACGCACTGGCCCGCCACCTGGCGCGCGACGGGCATGAGGTCGTGGTGCTGTGCCGGCACGTCTCGGGCACCGACGCGCAGACGCATCCGACCACGGATCGCCTGGTCGACGGGGTGCGGGTGATCCGGGTCGCGGAGGACCCGATGCACGTGACGTTCGAGCAGGATCTCGTCGCGTGGACGCTCGCGATGGGCCACGCCATGGTGCGCCGGGGCCTGGAGCTGCTGCGGACCTGGCAACCGGATGTGGTGCACGCGCACGACTGGCTCGTCGCGCATCCCGCCATCGCGCTCGCCGAGGCATCCGGAAAGCCGCTCGTCGGGACGATCCACGCGACCGAGGCGGGGCGGCACTCGGGGTGGTTGTCCCATCCGCTGAACCAGCAGGTGCACTCGGCGGAGTGGTGGCTCGCGAACAGGGCGGACGAGCTGATCACCTGCTCGCAGGCCATGCGCAACGAGGTCGCGGGCCTGTTCGAGATCCCGGCGGACGACATCACGGTGATCCACAACGGCATCGAGGAGCGGGGCTGGCGCGTTCGGCCGGAGGACGTCGCCCGCGCCCGCAAGTCGTTCGCGCCGGAGGGCGATCCCCTGCTGCTGTATTTCGGGCGGCTCGAATGGGAGAAAGGCGTGCAGGATCTGCTGGCGGCGCTGCCGGCGATCCGCCGCGATCATCCGGGCACCCGGCTGGTCGTCGCCGGGCGCGGGCGGCATCAGGAGGAACTGCTCGCGCAGGCGCGGAAGCTGCGGATACGCCGGGCAGTGCACTTCGCCGGGCACCTGCCGGACCGTGAGTTGCGCACGGCGCTGTGCGCCGCGGACGCCGTCGTCCTGCCGAGCCGGTACGAGCCGTTCGGGATCGTCGCGCTGGAAGCCGCGGCCGCGGAGGCGCCGCTGGTCGCCTCGACGGCCGGCGGGCTGGGCGAAGTGGTCATCGACGGCATCACCGGCCTCGCGTTCGAGCCCGGGGACAGCGCCGCCATCCGGGCCGCGGTGGACTCGGTCCTCACCGACCGCAAGGCGGCCCGGCGGCGGGCGCGCACGGCCAGGGCGCGCCTGGCCGAGGATTTCGACTGGGCGCGCATCGCCGAAGCGACCGTGCGGGTCTACCGGCGCGCTCGCGTCGGGGAGCAGGAGGACCTGGGGCGCCCGAAGATCCCGACGGGCAACGTGTTCGCGCCTTAGGGGTCGTAACAGATTGATTGTTGTTTGTGTCGGCGCCAGCAGATGATGCTGCTGGCGATGCTGAGGAAGGCTTCATGGATGTCGTCGCGGATTTCCCAGCGGATGCGCAGGCGGCGGAACCGTGCTCGGTGCCACGCCGGGCGAACTTGAGGTCGATGCCCTTGGCGCGCACCAGTTCGCGGTGCTTGTCGAAGCCGTAGGCGCGATCGGCATACAACGTGTCCGGGCGTCGGCGTGGGCGACCGGGCCGCCCGCGGACCGGCGGGCGGCCCGGTCAGCGGGGCGAGTTGGGTGACGTCATTGCGGTTCCCGCTCGATCGCGGCGCGGGACCAGTCGATCAACCCGGCCGCGGTCAACCTGACCAGCAACACTTCGTGCAACTGCTGCCACACTCCGGCGTCGGACCAGTCCCGTAACCGGCGCCAGCACGTCACGAACAAGATCCCGCACAACGCCTGCCGATCCTCCAGCCGCTTGAGGCCTGTCGGCCCGGCCTCACTTCAGGTGCCGGGCGAAGAACCGGTTCCCGGCGTCCCCCTCGAACTGCGGGACGCCGGTGTGCCCGCCCATGTTGGCGTGCAACGTCTTCTCCTTGGTGCCGAAGGCGTCGAACAGGTCCAGCGCCAGCTGCCGGTCGTTTCCTTCGTCGTCCCACTGCAGCAGGACCTGCAGCGGAATGGTGACCTGCCGGGCCTCCTCGAACAGGGCGCGGGGCACGAAACTCCCGGCGAACAGCAGGGCGGCCGAGATGCGCGGCTCGACCACCGCCAGCCGGATGCCGATGGCGATCACACCTCCCGCGTACCCGACCGGCCCGCCGATCTCGGGCAGCGCAAGGAGGGCGTCCAGGGCGGCCCGCCATTCCGGGACCGCCGCTTCCACCAGCGGGAGCACGAGCCGGTCGACGATCTCGTCGGCGACCGGCTCGCCGGCCCGCAGCGCCCGGCGCAGGTCGGCGCGGGCCTGTTCGGCGGCGGCGGAACGGGGCCGGTCACCGCTGCCGGGGAGTTCGATGGTGGCCGCGGCGTAGCCCTCCGCCGCGGCGTGCCGGGCCCGGGCCACCAGCCGGGGATACATCTTGCGCAGCCCGCCGGGGTGGCCGAGCAGGATCAGCGGGGCCGGTGCGGCTCCGGGCGTCCACAGGATGCCGGGGACCCCGCCGAGGGTGAATTCGCGTTCGAGGACGCCGTCGTCGAGGCGCTGTTCGGAAGTGAATCGCATGGTCGTGCCTTTCGGGAGTGCTCGTGAAACGGCGCTCCCGGACGACCTACCGCCCGACCGTGACCCCGGAGGGGAGCACCCAGGTCGAAAAGTTCACGGGTACCACCTCCTCGTTCTCTCGCACGGCCTCCGGAAAGCTAGCAGTGGTCGCCGTGGTTCGCCAACGGGTTTTCCGGCGCACCACGACGGTCTCAGAACAGCGGGAAGGACTTGCCGCGTTCCTCCTCCGGCCGCGGGCCGAAGATGCGGCGGTCCTGCTCGTTGATCGGCAGGTCGTTGATGCTCGCCTCGCGGCGGCGCATCAGGCCGTCGTCGCTGAACTCCCACAGTTCGTTGCCGTAGCTGCGGAACCACTGCCCCGACGCGTCGTGCGACTCGTACTGGAAGCGGACCGCGATCCGGTTCCCGCGGAAACCCCAGAGTTCCTTCCGCAGCGCGTAGTCCAGTTCCCGTTCCCACTTCGACGTCAGGAACTTCACGATCTCCGCGCGCCCCACCACGTGCTGATCGCGGTTACGCCACACCGAATCCTCGGTGTAGGCCAGCGCGACCTTCTCCGGGTCACGCGTGTTCCAGGCGTCTTCCGCGGCCTGGACCTTCTGGGCGGCGGTGGTCTCGTCGAACGGCGGGAACGGTGGTCGGCTCATGACCGAGAGCATAGAGAACCAGCGTTCTCCCCGCTAGTGCGAAAAGTGCCCGGCGGGAGTTGGGGCTCCCACCGGGCCTTTCCGCGCTGTCCGGCCAGAGACCAGCGCGCACCGCTCTCCCCGTCAGGAGGAGGGAAAACGGCGAGTCAGAGATCGGTCAGGTACCGGGCGTAGGCGCCGGTCGTCAGGAAGCTCGGCAGCCGGTCACCCAGCGCCGTCTCCACGAAGATCTCGCGGGCATCGTCGAGACGGCCGTCGCCCAGTTCGGCGCGAATCGCGGCGAGTTCCTCGTCCAGCCAGGCCCGCGCCAGCTCCGGCGTCACCGCGGTGCCGTCGCCGAGCTTCGTGCCGTTGCGGACCCACTGCCACACCTGGCACCGCGCGATCTCGGCCGTCGCGGCATCCTCCATCAGGTTGAAGATCGCCGCCGCGCCCGTCCCCCGCAGCCACGAGTCGATGTAGCGCAGCGCGACGTTGATGTTGCCGCGAACGCCCTTCTCGGTGACCTCACCGCCGGCGGTCGCCACGTTGAGCAGGTCGTCGGCGGACACCGAGACGTCGTCCCGCAACCGACCGAGCTGGTTCGGCCAGCCGCCGAGCACCTCGGTGAAAGCCTCGTCGCACACCGGCACCAGGCCCGGATGCGCGACCCAGGAACCGTCGAAACCGTCGCCGGCCTCGCGTTCCTTGTCCTGCCGCACCTTTTCCAGCGCGGTGGCGTTGGCCTCGGGGTCCTTGCTCGGGATGAACGCGGCCATCCCGCCGATCGCGTAAGCCCCGCGCTGGTGGCAGGTGCTCACCAGCAGTTCGGTGTAGGCCCGCATGAACGGCACCGTCATCGTCACCTGCGCCCGGTCCGGCAGCACGAAATCGGCCCCGTGCCCGGCGAAGTTCTTGATGAGGCTGAAGATGTAGTCCCAGCGGCCGGCGTTGAGCCCCGAGGCGTGCTCACGCAGCTCGTAGAGGATCTCCTCCATCTCGAACGCCGCGGTGATCGTCTCGATCAGCACCGTCGCCCGGATCGAGCCGCGCGGGATGCCGAGTTCCCGTTGCGCCATCAGGAAGACCTCGTTCCACAGCCGCGCTTCGAGGTGGCTTTCCAGCTTCGGCAGGTAGAAGTACGGGCCGGTGCCGCGCGCCAGCAGCTGGCGGGCGTTGTGGAAGAAGTACAGCCCGAAGTCCACCAGGCTCGCGGAGACCGGGCGGCCGTCGATGCGGATGTGCTTCTCCACCAGATGCCAGCCCCGTGGGCGCGCGACGATGGTGGCCGGGTCGTCTCCGATCGCGTACTGCTTGCCGCCACTGGAGAAGTCGATGCCGCGGCGGATCGCGTCGTACAAGTTCAGCTGGCCACCGATGATGTTGGCCCAGGTCGGCGAGGTCGCGTCCTCGAAGTCCGCGAGCCACACCTTCGCACCCGAGTTCAGCGCGTTGACGGTCATCTTGCGGTCCGTCGGGCCGGTGATCTCCACGCGCCGGTCCTCCAAGCCGGCCGCCGCGGGGGCCACCTGCCACGAGGGGTCGTTGCGGATCCATCGGGTCTCCGGCAGGAAATCGAGTGGCTGCTCACCGGAGGCGAGCTTCTCCCGGCGCTGCCGGCGCGCGTCGAGCAGCTCGCGCCGGCGGCCGGCGAACGCGTTGTCCAGCTTGGCGATGAAGTCCACCGCGGCCGGGGTGAGGATCTCGTCGAAGCGTTCCCCCTGGGGACCGGCGACCTCGATCCGGGACGTGAACCTGCTAGCCATGACGACCTCTCTCGGGCACGAAATGCGGGGGCCGGTAGGCACCGGCCCCCGCGAACCGGTGTGTCAGTGGAACTGGGCTTCTTCCGTGGAACCCTTGAGCGCGGTGGTCGAGCTCTCCGGGTTCAGGGCCGTCGACACCAGGTCGAACCAGCCGGTGCCGACCTCGCGCTGGTGCTTCGTGGCGGTGTAACCCCGCTCCTCCGAAGCGAACTCGCGCTCCTGCAGGTCGACGTAGGCCGTCATGCCCTCGCGGGCGTAGCCGTGCGCCAGGTCGAACATCGAGTAGTTCAGCGCGTGGAACCCGGCCAGCGTGATGAACTGGAACTTGTAGCCCATCGCACCGAGCTCGCGCTGGAACCGCGCGATCGTGTCGTCGTCGAGGTGCTTGCGCCAGTTGAACGACGGCGAGCAGTTGTAGGCCAGCATCTGGTCCGGGTGCTGGGCCTTGATCGCCTCGGCGTACTTGCGGGCCACCTCGAGGTCCGGCGTCGAGGTCTCCATCCACAGCAGGTCGGCGTACTCGGCGTAGGCCAGGCCGCGGTCGATGCACGGCTCGAGGCCGTTGGAGACCTCGTAGAAGCCCTCGGAGGTGCGGTCGCCGGTCAGGTACTTGCGGTCGCGCTCGTCGACGTCGCTGGTCAGCAGCGTCGCGGCCTGCGCGTCGGTGCGGGCGACGACGATCGAGGGCACGTTGAGCACGTCGGCCGCGAGGCGCGCGGCGTTCAGCGTGCGCTCGTGCTGCTTGGTCGGGATGAGCACCTTGCCGCCGAGGTGACCGCACTTCTTCTCGGACGCGAGCTGGTCCTCCCAGTGCACACCGGCGGCGCCGGCCGCGATCATGCCCTTCATCAGCTCGAACGCGTTGAGCGGACCACCGAAACCGGCCTCGGCGTCGGCGACGATCGGGGCATACCAGTCGATGTCGGAGTTGCCCTCGGCGTAGTTGATCTGGTCGGCGCGGCCCAGCGCGTTGTTGATGCGGCGGACGACCGCGGGCACCGAGTTCGCCGGGTACAGGCTCTGGTCCGGGTAGGTCTGGCCGGCCAGGTTGGCGTCGGCCGCGACCTGCCAGCCCGACAGGTAGATCGCCTTCAGGCCGGCGCGAACCTGCTGCACCGCCTGGTTACCGGTCAGCGCGCCGAGCGCGTGCACGTAGTCCTCGTCGTGCAGCAGCTGCCACAGCTTCTCCGCGCCGCGGCGGGCCAGCGTGTGCTCCTCGACCACGCTGCCGCGCAGCTTGATCACGTCCGCCGCGCCGTAGGACCGCTTCACGCCCTTCCACCGGGGGTCGGTCTCCCACTGCGCGGTCAGCTCGGCCGCCGCCTGCTCGAAGTTCTGTGCCATGAGATGTCTCCACCTTTGCAAAGTTTGCGACGAAACGCGTCCTGTCCTGACCATGACATGTCCTGCGGAAACAGCGCCACGCCTCCAATTTGCCAATTTATGCGAATCTTTCGTAGCATGTTGTGAAGGTTGCGAACGCGAGGTTCGCAGGTCGTGGAAATCGTCGTGACTGAACCGGTTTCTTGATCGGTCCGGCCCGGAAGATCTCCGATGGAAAGGGCGCGAATGGACAAGACTTTCGCCGGCGCGAAACTGCGTCATCTGCGGGAGAGCCGCTCGATGAGCCAAGCCGACGCCGCCCGGCTACTGGAAATCAGCCCCAGCTACCTCAACCAGATCGAGCACAACTCGCGCCCGCTGACCGTTCCGGTGCTCCTTCGCATCACCGAAGCCTTCGGTGTGGACACCGAGTTCTTCGCCAACACCGACACGGCGCGCCTGGTCGCGGACGTGCGCGAGGCGATGCTCGACGAAGCGGTCGGCATCGAAGCGACCACCGGCGAACTCAACGACCTGGCGACCAACCTGCCGACCATCGCGCAGGCGCTGGTGAAACTGCACCGCAGCTACCGCAACGCGGTGGAGACGACCGCGGCGCTGGTGACCGAGAACGGGATGGGGGTGCACGGCAGCGCGGCGGCGCCGCTGCCGCATGAGGAGGTCCGCGACTTCTTCTACGAGCGCGAAAACTACGTGGGCGAACTCGACGAACGGGCCGAAAAGATGGCCGCCGCGATGGACCTGCGGCCCGGCCACGTGCACGCGACGCTGCAGGCCCGGCTCACCGATCACTACGGCGTGCAGGTCACCACCGAGGGCATCGACGAAGCGGCGGGCCAGCAGCATCGCTACGAGCCGGGCGCGCGCGTGCTGCGGCTCGCGCCGAGCCTGCGAGTCGGGCAGCGGGCGTTCCGGATGGCCTCGCAGATCGCGCTGCTCGAATACGACGAGCTGATCACGGAACTGGCGGACTCGTGGGCGTTCTCCGGTCCGGCGGCGCGCTCGCTCGCACGGGTCGGGCTGGCGAACTACTTCGCCGGCGCGCTGATCCTGCCCTACGGGCCGTTCCTGTCCACGGCGGAGCGGTTCCGGTACGACATCGAGCGGCTCTGCGATCACTTCGGCATCGGCTTCGAGACGGTGTGCCACCGGCTTTCCACCCTGCAGCGGCCGAAGATGCGCGGGGTGCCGTTCTCGTTCGTGCGGGTGGACCGGGCGGGGAACATGTCGAAACGCCAGTCGGCGGCCGGGTTCCACTTCTCGCGGGTCGGCGGAGCGTGTCCACTGTGGAACATCTACGAGGCCTTCACCGCCCCCGGCAAGATCATCACGCAGATCGCGACCCTGCCCGACGGGAAGAGCTACTTCTGGATCGCGCGGACGGTCGCGCGCAACATCGGCGGGTACGGCAGCCCCGGCAAGATGTTCAGCGTCGGCCTGGGCTGCGAGCTACGGCACGCGCGGCGGCTGGTCTATTCCACGGGCCTCGACCTGGACGACCGCGCGGCCGCGACGCCGATCGGTATGGGCTGCAAGGTGTGCGACCGGCAGGCGTGCCCGCAGCGCGCCTTCCCCACCATCGGCAAGCAGCTCACCGTCGACGAGAACACCAGCACCTTCGTCCCCTACCCCGCCGTCCCCAAGGCCTGACCACCCGCGAGTTGGCCCCCACGTCCGCGAGTTGGCCCCCGGCGTCGGCGAGTTGGCCGACGGCGTCGCCGAGTTGGCCGACAACGAGCCAGCCCGGCGACCCGGCGAACCAACCCAGCGACCCGGCGAACCAACCCAGCGACCCGGCGAGCCAACTCGCGGACGTTAGAGCCAGTCGAGCCAGGTGCCGTGGGGGTCGGTGTAGGCGATGGGGTCGCGGTCGCGGGTGAGGACGGCGCCGTCGCGCGACAGGACGGCGTCGTGCTCGGGACCGATGCCCGGGGGCGGGGTCGCGCCCGGGGCCTCGTTCGACAGCCAGACCGCGCCCGATTCGGCGACCGCGTCGGCGAAAGCCGCTCGGTCGGCCGGGTCGCGCACGTAGGCCAGCACCGCCGTATGAAACACGACGAGCGTCGCGTCGCGCGGCGCTTGCGCTGCCAGCGCGAGGAAATCGGCGCGCAGGTCGCCCTGGTGCACCGGCGGCGGGTCACGGCGCGCGATCTCGAGCGCGGCGCGCAGCCGCGGGATCCGCTCCTCCTCCCCCGGCCAGATCAGCGCCTCGAGCCACGCGCAGTCATCGGGATCGCGCACGTCGAGCGGATTCAGATCGAGCCCGGCCCGCCACGCGACCTCCGGCACCCGCGTGGGCAACGGCGTCGCGTCGTTCGCCTTGCACGGCAGCATCAACTCACCGGGAATCCGCACGCGGCCGTAGTCGTAGCCGTACCGGTCCGGCTGCAGGCACAGCCCCGCCGACGCACCGACCTCGAGCAACGCCAGCGGCTGCGGCAACCCGGCGAGCGCGGGCAACAGCGTCGCACAGCGGGCGGGCTCGTTCGTCTGCGTCGTGCGCGCGAGCATCACCTCGCGGATCTCGCCGGCGCGCTCCGCGAAAGAAACGCGGAACGACGGCCAGCCCCGGATCGGCCCGCACAGGTACTGCACCGCGCCGTAGAACAGGTTCGGCTGCCACTTCGGCCTCGGCAACGCGGCGACGAACGCGAGCACCTCCGGGTCCGCGGCGACTCGCCGCGAGATGTCCCGATAGATCGGAGACCGGCCACCCGCTTCCCGTTCGGCAAAACGCCGGTAGATCCGGGCGACCGGCTCCGTCATGACTCCCCCAGCGACTCCTGCAGCGCCTTGTCGGCCTTGCGGGCCATGTCCTTGATCGCCTCGCGGCGCTCGGCGTCGGCCTCGTAGTCCGCACGCCGGTCGCGCACCACGCGTGCCGGTGAGCCGACGGCGATCGCGTAGTCCGGGATGTCACCGCGCACCACGGCATGCGCCCCGAGGACGCAGCCACGGCCGACCCGCGTGCCGCGCAGCACCGACACCTTCGTGCCGATCCAGGTGTCCGGCCCGATCCGTACCGGCGATTTGATGATGCCCTGGTCCTTGATCGGCAGGGTGATGTCGTTCGTCACATGGTCGAAGTCGCAGATGTACACCCAGTCCGCGACGAGCGTGGCCGAACCGATCTCGATGTCGAGGTAGCCGTTGAGCACGTTCTGCCGCCCGAACACGGTCTTGTCACCGATCCGGAGCGAACCCTCGTGACAGCGGATCGCGTTGCCGTCACCGATATGCACCCAGCGGCCGATCTCCAGCCGCCCGTAGCCGGGGCGGCAGTGGATCTCCACGTCCTTGCCGAGGAACACCATGCCGCGCAGGATGATGTGCGGGTTGGCGAGCCGGAACTTCAGCAACCGCCAGTACCGCACGAGATACCAGGGCGTGTAGGCGCGGTTGCGCAGCACCCAGCGCAGCGAGTCGGCGGTCAGGAACCGCGCCTGCCGCGGGTCCCGCCGGGCCCGCCGCCAGGCCCCGACCCGGGAAAGCACGGGCGATCCCCACATGGATGTCATAGGTTGACAGTATGGCCGCCTCTCAGCTGATCATCGATACGGACCCGGGCGTCGACGACGCGTTCGCGATCTCGCTCGCCGCGCTGAGCGAGGACGTGGACCTGCTCGGTGTCACCACGGTGTTCGGCAACGTCCCGCTCGAGCACACCACCCGCAACGCCCTGCGTGTCCTGCAGTTGTGCGGCCGCGCGGACGTCCCGGTCGCCGCGGGCGCCGCCCGCCCGCTGATCCACCCGCAGGCCGCCCGCGCCGGGCACATCCACGGCGAGGACGGCCTCTCCGGCCGGTCGGCCGCGCTGCCCGAACCCGAGCGCGACATCGAACCCGGCGGCGCGATCAAGCTGCTGGTCGGCTTGCTCGAAGAGGCCGGCGAACCAGTGACGATCGCCCCGATCGGGCCGCTGACGAACATCGCCCTGCTGCTCGCCGCGCATCCGCACGTCAAGGCCAAGATCGACCGGATCGTGCTGATGGGCGGCGGGGTCAACCGCGGCAACACGACGGCGACCGCCGAGTTCAACATCTGGAGCGACCCGGAAGCCGCCCGCCGCGTGCTGGTCGAGGAGAACGTGCCGTGCGTGATGGTGCCGCTCGACCTGACCTACAAATGTGCCGTGGACGCCGAGTGGCTGGCCAAACTCGCCGCGGGCGGGCCGATCGGCGCCGCGCTGAACGCGCTGACCCCGGACTATCTCGCGTCCTACCGCCGCTCGCTCGGCTGGGACGGGATCGTGCTGCACGACGCGGTGGCCGTGGCCGAGGCGATCCGCCCCGGCATCCTGCGCACCGAGACCTACCCGATCGAGGTGGAGACGTCTTTCGGGCCCGGACGCGGCAGCACCCTCGTCGACAGCCGGTTGCCAGGGCTGCGCGGCGAAGGTGAAGGGGCCGGCGCGCCGAGCACCGTCCAGGTCGCGATGGACACCGACGTGGACGGCCTCGGGGAGTTCGTACTGGGACGTCTTACGCGGTGAGCGCGCCCTTGAGCACGGTGATCGCCTGCGTGATCGCGGCTTCCGCGGCATGGGTCTCGCGCAGCGCGTTCAGCATCACGAAGTCGTGGATGATCGCGGCGTACCGGACGGCGGTGACGGGCACCCCGGCCTGGCGAAGCTTGGCGCCGTAGGCCTCGCCCTCGTCGCGCAGCACGTCGGCCTCGCCGGTGACGACGAGCGCCGGCGGCAGGCCGGCGAGTTGGTTGAGGCTCGCGCGCAGCGGGGACGCGGTGATCTCCGCGCGCTGGGACTCGTCGGTCGTGTACTGGTCCCAGAACCACTTCATCCCGGTGCGGGTGAGGAAGTAGCCGTCGGCGAACTGCTCGTACGAGCCGGTGTCGAAATTCGCGTCGGTGACCGGGTAGAACAGCACCTGTTGCTTCAGCGCGACATCGCCTCGCTCCTTCGCCATCAGGGTGAGCGCGGCGGTCATGTTCCCGCCGACCGAGTCCCCCGCGACGGCGATCCGGCTCGGGTCGAGGTCCTTCTCCGCGCCGTGCTCGGCGACCCACTTGGCGACGGCGTAGTTCTGCTCGATCGCGACCGGGTAGCGGACTTCGGGCGAGAGGCTTTACTTGGGGAACACGACGGCCGCGCGCACGCCCACCGCCAGTTCGCGGATCAGGCGATCGTGCGTGTGCTCGTTGCCGAACACCCAGCCCGCGCCGTGGATGTAGACGATGACGGGCAGCGTGCCCGTCACGCCCTTCGGGCGCAGGATGCGGACGGGCACGCCGGCGACGACGGTGTCCTCGATGTCGGCCTCGGGCTTGACGATCTCGCCCGACTGCACCTCGTCGACCGTCTTGCGGCCGTCGACCGGGCCGAGATCGTAGAGGTAGGGCGGGTTGTCGGTGGCCTCGGCGAACGCCTGGGCCGCGGGTTCAAGGGCGAGGTTCCGGGGGTTGGCGGTCATGTCCTTCTCCTTGAGGTTCCCGGTGCTGGTCGAACCGGATACGACGAAAGTAGCGTCCAATTAAGTTGTTCACAACTTAATTGGTTCCAATGAGATGTAGAGCACCTGAATTGCGTTCCCGGGAACAACTGGCGCACCATGTGGCCAGGAGGTGATCGAGATGCCAGCGGAGGCTCCCCGACTCGACGACCAGGTGTGCTTCGCGCTCTATGCCGCATCGCGGGCGGTGACGAGCCTGTACCGCCCGCTGCTCGACGAGCTCAACCTGACCTATCCGCAGTACCTCGTGATGATGGTGCTGTGGGAGCACGGCAGCAGTCAGGTGAAGGATCTCGGTGCCGCGCTGAGCCTCGACTCCGGCACGCTGTCCCCGCTGCTGAAGCGCCTGGAGAAGCTGGAGTACGTCCGCCGCGAGCGGCGCAGCGACGACGAGCGCTCGGTGTGCGTCACGCTGACGGAGAAAGGCGAATCACTGAAGGAGAAAACCATCTCGCTGCCGGTCACGATGGGCGAGGCGATGGGCCTGGACTCCGCCGGCCTTGACGAGCTTCGGGAAACCTTGCGCGCGCTGACGAACTCGGTGAACGACTACCGCGTCAGGCCCACGGCTGCGGCATCCTGAGCCGGGCGAGTCGCCTGTCCAGTTCCGGATCCGTGACCGAGACGCAGGCCGGGTAACGCACCCCGGGATCGGGTTCGAGAAGCTTTTCGCAGGTGATCCGGTACTCCCACGGCTGCGCCAGGTCGTAGGCGTAGCTCAGCCCGTTGCCCGGCCGCGGGAACACTTTGGACAGCCGGATCTCGTGCTCGTCCCGGTGCTCCGCCAAGCCGTGGAACGGATCCGAATAGCGGGCACCGTCCACCTCGAACTCGTGCAGCTCGTCCCCGCGATGCCCGGCGAGGATCCGGACGATCTCGTGCAGCGCGCCGAGCGTGGTACCCGCCGGGACCAGCACACGCCACCATTCGCCGGTGGTGCGCGAGATCTTCAGCTGCTGCACGCGGACGCGGAAGTTCGCGGCGGTCAGCGCCCGATGCAGCTCCCGCGCACCGGAGTGGTCGCTGTCTTCGAGCACGGCCAGGCCACCGCTGTCGCGTACATAGTGGAACGCGTCCTCGAGGCCCCGCCGCGCACGCGCGGCCAGCGCGTACTCGGTGATCAGCCAGCGGCGTTGCGCGCCGTCGACCCCGCGGCCCTCGCCCCAGCTCTTCAGCGCGGCCATCGCGTGCGGGCGCAAGTTCTTGTGCCGCAGGCAGTTCCGCCATGCCGGAAGCGCTTCCTCGCCGAACCCGGCGACCACGTCCACCGCGGCGACCCGCTCGACCGGGGCCGCGTACTCCGCGGCGTACAGCAACTGCGCCGCGCCGTAGACGGGACGGCGGTCGCCGAACCAGCGCAGCGCGAGGCGCCAGGCCTCGTCCTCGGGCAGCGGCGCGAGCCGGGCGAGCAACTCGGGGGCGGGCAGATCCGGCGTCACCGACTCGGGCGCGCGGGCCTCGAACCTCTCGTGCGCCCAACGTCCGAGCGGGGTCAGGCGCTTCTTGCCGTCCAGCGCACCGAAACTCGTCAGCAGCGCAACGGCCTCCTCGACCGGCAGCTGCCCGGTCTGGCGAAAGGACTTATACGCCGTGCCGGCGTCCTCGTATTCCTCGACGATGTCGCCCACGGACTCCAGCGGGGCCTCGTCGGCGGCCGCGGTGAGCACCGCGCGGCACAGGGTGCACGCTCCGCGGCGATCCCGGTCATGCGATTCGGCGGCGAGTACCGCGTCGAGCCCGGTCAGCCACAGCTGCGCCGGGTCACCGTCCACTTCGCACGCGACCGCCTTCGCGGCGCCGACCTCGATCAGCCCGGCGGCTTCCGCGGCGACCCACGGCCAGTGGATGGGCGGTACGTCGGCGGCCGTGCGCACCTTCGCCGGTACCTGGACACCGAGCGCCGCCGCGGCGGCCGGCAGTTGCGAGGGTTTCAGGACACCTTTGGCGGTAACGGGTTTTCCCGGACCGACCCAGCGCTTGAGCTTGATCGCGTGCGACAACCCCCGGCCGGCCAAGGTCGAGATCTGCGACGTTGTCACGCCCAGACTCTAGACCACCGCCCGGGTCAGGCCCACTTGACACAACCTCCGCCGGCGACGAGCGTCCTGCCAGTATGGGAGAGGTTCGAGTCGAACCGGCACGCGGCGACGACGCCGCCGCCATCCTCGCCGTGCACGTCGCCGCCCGCAGCAGCTACTACCGCGGCTTCCAGCCGGAGGAGAAGCTGGCCCGGTCGAACGCGCGCGATCCCGAACTGTACGCGAGCATCATCCGCAGACCGGACCGCGTCGTCCGGGTGGCGAAGCTCGGCGAGGAGGTCGTGGGATTCCTGATGATCGGGCCGTGTTACTACCCCGAGCCCGATCCGGCGGTCACCTCGGAGCTGTACCAGATCCACGTACATCCGGACTGCTTCCGCCACGGGATCGGCACCGCGCTGCACGACGAGGCGATCTCGGTGTGGCGCGGCGCGGGGGTGGCGCTCGCGCGGTTGTGGGCGTGGGACTTCAATGCGCGGGCGCTCGCGTTCTACGCCGCACGAGGCTGGGTGCACGACGGGACCAATCCGCCGGGCGGGCCCGAACTGGGTGCGCACCGGATGCTCGGATACGTGCTCGATCCGCGCCGGGTCACAGCGGCTCCGGCCGGGGGAAGCAGCCCGCGAACCGTTCGAACGCCGCCTGGTCGCCGGTGAGCCGCAGCGCCCCCGCGCGCATCGCCGCCGCGACCCCCCGGCCACCGAAAACCAAGCCCCGCAACACTTTCGCATCCATCTCGGCCACGACGTCCGGTTGGGTGGCCGGCCCTCGGCCGATGTCCAGCCGCCCGCGCTCCGCCACGACGTGGAAGACGCCGGCGCCGAACCTGAGCTCGCAGGAGAAGTCCGGCCCCGGCACGTAAGTCGTCTTCAACGCGAGCATCAAGGCGTCGACGCTGAGCTCGGCGCCCGGTTTGAACGCCGTCCGGCTGCCCCAGCGGCCCAGCTCGATGAGCACCGGCTCCAGCGCGGAGCCGCGTTCGGTGAGTTCGTAGACGCGCGCGTTCGCCGGCGGGCCGAGCTCGACAATGCGGACGAGACCGGCGGCGCCGAGGTCGCGGAGCCGTTGGGAGAGCACGTTCTGGCTCATCCCTGGCAGGCCCCGCACCAGGTCGGTGAACCGCTTCGCACCGAACAGGAGCTCGCGCACGACGAGCAGCGTCCACCGCTCGCCTACCAGGTCCAGCGCCCTGGCCACCCCGCATGGATCTTCGTAGCTACGCATGCCGGAAAGTATAGCTTGTGTTTCAGGAGTGTTCACTACTAAAGTAGGAGAATGACGACAATCCCCCAGGGCGACCTCCGGCTCCTCGAGTCCGACATCGCCCGGCGCATGCTCGACTCGACCGAACTCGCCCGCCTCGCCTACGTCGCGCAGGACGGCACGCCGCGCGTATTGCCGATGCTGTTTCACTGGAACGGCACGGAAATCGTGTTCGCGACCTTCGGCGGCACGGCCAAGCTGAACGCGCTGCGCGCGCGGCCCGACGTCGCCATCACGATCGACACCGCGGGCCCGCCGCCCGTAGTCCTGCTCCTGCGCGGCCGCGCCGAGGTGGCCGAGATCGAGGGCGTCGCGCCCGACTACCTCACCATGCAGCAGCGGTACTACGGGCCCGAGCAGGGCGAGAGGGCGGCCGCGGAACTGCAGGAACCCGGTCTGCGTATGGCTCGCATCGCGGTGCGGCCGGCCTGGGTCGGCACCTTCGACTTCATGACACGCTTTCCCGGCGGGCTCAGCGCCGACGAGTTCGCGAGGCGGGGCCGATGAGCACCTTCGTCCTCATTCCCGGCGCCGGCGGCCAGGCGTGGTACTGGCACCGCGTGGTACCCGAACTCGTCGCCCGCGGACACCAGGCCGTCGCGGTCGACCTGCCCGCGGCCGACGATTCCGCGGGCCTCGCCGAGTACGCCGATGCGGTCGTCGAAGCGATCGGCGACCGGTCCGGGCTGGTCCTGGTCGCGCAGTCGATGGGCGGGTTCACCGCGCCGCTGGTGTGCGAACGCGTCCCGGTCGACCTGCTGATCATGCTGAACGCGATGGTCCCGAGGCCCGCCGAGTCACCCGGCGAATGGTGGTCGGCGACCGGGCACGACCGGCTGCACGACCAGTTCGACCTGCTGGAGTTCTTCTTCCACGACGTGCCGCCGGAGGTCACCGCGCAGGCGATGGCCGGGGGCGAGCTGCCCCAGTCGAGCACCCCGTTCGCCAAACCGTGGCCGCTCGCGAAGTGGCCCGACGTGCCGATGAGGTTCCTGCAGGGCAGTGACGACCGGTTCTTCCCACCGGAGTTCCAGCGCCCGCTGGTGCGCGAACGGCTCGGCATCGACCTGGACGAGATGCCCGGCGGCCACCTCGTCGCGCTCAGCCGCCCGGAGGAACTCGCCGCGCGGCTCGTCGCCTACCTCTGATCGCCAACCGGGCAAACCCGACTATTAATCCATTGTAGACACTCTGCCCCGCTTCACCAGCCCATGGCGCACAATGTCTTCGTCCACAATGGCGCGCGATGGAACCGGGGACATGCTGGAGCAGATACTGAGCCCGGCGGCGACAGCACTGTACCGCCGGTTGACCACGGACCACTACCACGTCGTCGACGATGCGGACACGCTCGAGGAAACCCAGCGCGAACTGGTCGATTCGGGTTTCGCCCGCGTCGAGGAATGGAACGGTCTCGTGCGCCTGGTCCCGGTCGCGCCCGCCACGGCCGCGCAGATGGTCCTGCGCACGCTCACGGACACCATCGGGAAATGGCAACAGGAGACGGCACGCGCCGTCGACGAACTGATCCGGCTGGAACCGCAGCACAGCGCCGCCAGCGACGATTCCCGCACGCCGCTGGCAGAGGTGATCACCGATCCCGCCCGCATCCCCGCGCTGGTCCACGACCTGCAGGCGAGCGCCCGCGACGAGTTGCTGTCGCTCGAGGTGCCCATCGCCGCCGGTGTCATCTGCCGGCCGAGTCTCTCCCCCGCCGCGGCGAACCCGCCCGCACGCTGGCGGACCGTGTTCACCACCGGTTACCTCACGGCCGAGTACCAGCACATCCCGGAGACGATCGTCCGCCGCGGCGGCGAGGTCCGCCTCCGGCGCACGCTGCCCACGAAACTCCTGATCTCCGACCGCACCTTCGCGCTGGTGCCGCTGGACCAGCCCGGCGTGGCCGGCGTCGTCCTCTTCCGGTCCGCCACCGTGATCACCACGCTCACGGTCCTGTTCGACGCCCTCTGGGAACAGAGCACGCCCCACCCCAGCGGCACCTCCGGCGGCGAAAGCCTCACCCCGTTCGAGCACCACGTGCTCTCCCTGCTCGCGTCCGGACTCAAGGACGAAGAGATCGCCGAGCACACCCACGTCTCCCTGCGCACGGTGCGCCGCCACGTCGCCTCGATCCTGCACAAACTGGCCGTGGACACACGGTTCGCGGCCGGTGTCCAGGCGGCCAAACGCGGCTGGGCCTGACCGGTCAGCGCCCCAGCCGCGCCCGGACCTCCGGGCGGCGCAGCGGCGGCACGGTGGCCGGCGGCTTGCGCCGGGCCGGGAGTTCGCCGAGCAGCCGCGTGGTGACGGCGGCGACCTCGGCGACCGCCGCCTCGAACGGTTCGCGGGTGGCGTCCGAGACGGTCTGCACACCGGTCACCTTGCGCACGTACTGGCGGGCCGCCGCCTCGATCTCCTCCGCGGTGGCCGCCGGCTCCAGGCCACGCAGGACGGTGATGTTTCGGCACATGCGGCCGAGAGTACGCGGGCGCACAAAGTAAGCCTTGCTAATAGCTCCTATTGAGAGCTATATTCGAAGGCATGCCGACAGACCACACGCCCCTCGCCGAGAGCCTGATGACGACGATGGCGGGGCTGCGCCGGCGAGTCCGGCGGCGCGTCGTCGCGCAGGCGGGCCTCGAACCGGCACTGCGCGGGGCGCAGATCGAGTTGCTCCGGGTCGTCGAAAACGCGCCGGGCGTCGGAGTGGCCGCGGCGGCACGCAAGCTCCACCTCGCCGGCAACTCGGTCAGCACGCTGGTCAACCAGCTTGTCGAGGCCGGGATGCTCGACCGGCGCATCGATCCGGCCGACCGGCGCGCGGCGCGCCTGGAGCTGACCGAGGCGGCGCACACCAGGCTCGCCACCTGGCGGCGCACGAGGACCGAGTACGTGGCGGGCAAGCTCGACCAGCTGTCCGAAGTGGACCGATCGGCGATCGCCGCGGCGCTGCCCGCCATCGGCCGCCTGGTGACCGCCATCGAGGAGGATGAATGACCGAAACCCCCGCCATCCGCTGCACCGGGCTCCGCCACACCTTCGGCGAGACGGCCGCGGTCGACGGCGTCGATCTCGAAATCACCGCCGGGCAGGTGTTCGGGCTGCTCGGCCCGAACGGGGCAGGTAAGACCACCACCATCCGCATGATCACCACCCTGCTCCCGGTCACCGAGGGCAGGATCGAGGTGTTCGGGCTCGACGTGACCCGGCGGCGGATGGCCGTCCGGCGGCTGATCGGCTATGTCCCGCAACAACTTTCCGCCGACGCGACGCTCACCGGACGGGAGAACGTCGCGCTGTTCGCACGGCTTTTCGACGTACCGCGAAAGCAACGCAAGCACCGGGTCGCCGAAGCGCTGGAGATCGTCGGGCTGACCGGCGACGCCGATCGCCAGGCCTCCGGCTACTCGGGCGGCATGATCCGCCGGCTCGAGCTGGCGCAGGCGCTGGTCAGCTCGCCGCGCCTGCTGATCCTCGACGAACCCACGATCGGCCTCGACCCCATCGCACGGTCCAACGTCTGGGAGCGCATCGAGCAGGTCCGCGTCGAAACCGGGATGACCGTGCTGGTCACGACGCACTACATGGACGAGGCCGAGCAGTACTGCGACCGGATCGCACTGATGCACCGCGGCCGGATCCGCTCGCTCGGCAGCCCGGCCGAACTCGAAGCCGGCCTCGGCCCGGAGTCCACTTTGGATGATGTGTTTCGCGCCGTGACCGGCGACCAGCTCGAAGACGGAGGAGGGATCCGCGATGTCCGCGCCGCTCGCCGCACCGCCCGCCGACTGGGCTGACCCCGGCCCGGCCCAGCAGCTGCGGCTGCTGCTGTCCCGGGTGGGTGCGATGTGCCTGATCGAACTGCAGAAACTGCGCCGGGACCGCTCGGAACTGCTCACCAGGGCGATCCAGCCCGCGCTGTGGCTGCTGATCTTCGGGGAGACCTTCACCCGGATCCGCGCGATCCCGACCGGGAACACCCCGTACCTCGACTACCTCGCCCCGGGCATCCTCGCCCAGTCGGCCCTGTTCATCGCGATCTTCTACGGCATCCAGATCATCTGGGAACGCGACGCCGGGGTCCTCGCGAAGCTGCTCGTCACGCCGACACCACGCGCCGCGCTGGTGGCGGGCAAGGCGTTCGCCGCGGGCCTGCGCGCGCTGGTGCAGGCGGTGATGGTGCTGATCCTCGCCGCGATACTGGGTGTCGCGCTGACTTCGAACCCGCTGAAGCTCATCGGGATGGCGATCGCGCTGGTCCTCGGTTCGGCGTTCTTCTGCTGCCTGTCTATCGTCATCGCCGGGCTCGTGCTCTCGCGCGAGCGGCTGATGGGCATCGGGCAGGCGATCACGATGCCGCTGTTCTTCGGCTCCAACGCGCTGTACCCGGCCGACATCATGCCCGGCTGGCTCAAGGTGCTGAACCACGTCAACCCGCTCAGCTACGAGGTCGAGGCCCTGCGCGGCCTGCTGATCGGCACCCCGGCCCGGCTCGGGCTGGACTTCGGGGTGCTCATCGGAGCCATGGCGGTCGCGATCGGGGTGGCGTCGGCGCTGCTGGGCAGGCTGGCCCGCTGAGCAGCGGGTTTGCCGTTCCCACGAACGGGGTACCCCTTGTGCCCACGAGGCACTCGGAAAAAGGGGACGAGATCATGACTCGTTCGAATGGCATCCACGTGCAGGGCCTGCAACCGGTTCAGCTCCTCGCCGGCCTGGTCGGCCTGGTCTACCTGGTCATCGGCATCATCGGGTTCACGCGTACGGGCTTCGGCAACTTCGCCGGCCACCACGACGTGCGGCTGCTCGGCTTCATGATCAACCCGCTGCACAACGTCGTGCACGTCGTGGTCGGCGGGCTGGGCCTGCTGGCGGCGCTGAGCTCGGGCCTGTCCCGCACCTTCGGCTGGATCCTGTTCATCGGCTACGGCCTGGTCGCGATCTGGGGCCTGATGATCACCGGCGTGATCTCCTCGAACCCGCTGTCGGGCTGGGGCAACCCGCTCGACCTCAACGACGCGGACAACTGGCTGCACATCGGCAGCGCGGTGCTGGGCCTGATCATGGCGATCATGCCGGCGCGCAAGGTCGTGCACATGGCGACGCCGGAACCGGCCCACTGACCATGGCAGACTGCTCCGCGTGAGCGGAACGGTGCTGATCCTCGGCGGGCGGAGCGAGATCGGTCTCGCGGTCGCGGAACGGCTCGTCGAGCCCGGCCGGAAGATTGTGCTGGCGGCCCGGCGCAGCGGCGACCTCGACGAGCAGGAAGCCTTGCTGCGCAAGGCTGAGGTGGTCCGCGTCGAGTTCGACGCGGACGACCTCGCCGGCCACCGCCCGCTGCTGGACAAGGTGGTCAAGGAGCACGGACCGCTGGACGTCGTGGTGGTGGCGTTCGGCGTCCTCGGCGATCAGGAGCGCGCGGAGACCGACGCGGCGCACGCCGCCGCCATCGTGCACACCGACTACCTCGCCCACGTGCACATGCTCACCGAGATCGTCAGCGTGCTGCGCGCGCAGGGCCACGGCGAGATCGTGGTGTTCTCCTCGGTCGCCGGGATCCGGGTGCGGCGCGCGAACTACGTGTACGGCTCGGCCAAGGCCGGGCTCGACGGGTTCGCGAGCGGCCTTGCCGACGCGCTGCACGGCGGCCCGGTCCGGCTCCTGCTCGTCCGGCCCGGTTTCGTGATCGGCCGGATGACCGAAGGCATGAAACCCGCGCCGCTGTCCAGCACGCCGGATCAGGTCGCCGACGCGACCGTCGCGGCGTTGCGGCGGGGGCGCGGCGAGGTGTGGGTGCCCGCCGCGCTCCGACCGCTCTTCTTCGTTATGCGACTGCTTCCTCGGTCCGTGTGGCGGCGGATGCCCCGCTGACCGAAGTCAGCGCGCCGTCCGCGTCCGGAGGCAGCCGCTTCTGCACGCGGCCGAGCCAGAACAGCAGCCCGGACATCAGCAGCGGGAACAGCGCGAACACGAAGAACGTGCCCCGCGCGCCGAGACCGCCGTCCATGATCACGCCGGCCAGCCACGGGCCGAGCATCGCGCCGAACTTCGCGATCGAGGTCGCCCACGCGCCGCCGTTGGCCCGGATCGCGGGCCGGTAGAAGATGCTCGCGATGCTGTGCACACCGCCGTGCCCGCCGATGATGAAGATGTGCGCGACCAGCAGGATCAGGATGTAGACGCCCGCGCTCAGCGGCGCCAGCCCGATCAGCAGCAGGCACGGCACCCCGAGCAGCGGCATGATGGCGATCGTCCCCGCGCCCCGCTTGTCGATGAACCGGCCGATCAGCAACTGCCCGACCGCGCCCGCGACGGACGCGCACGCCGCGATGGTGGCCGCCGCCGAGGTCGAGAAACCGAGGCGCTCGTTGAGGATCGGCCCCCAGAACGCCAGGTAGAACACGACCGCCGACGAGCAGATGTAGGCGATCCACAGCAGCGAGGTGATCATGCGGAGCTTGTCGGAGAACAGCTGCGCCGGGTTGAACCGCTTCTTGTCGACCAGCCCGGCGACGAACCTCGTGCCCTCGGCGAACTTCAGCGACGGGTCGATGCGGCGCAGGATCTTCGCGATCTTGTCCTGCTTGCGATCCTTCTGCGCCAGGAACTTCACCGACTCCGGCAGCACGAGCGCGACCGGGATCACCGCGAGCAGCGAGGCCACGCCGCCGGCCACGAACACCGACTCCCAGCCGAACCGCGGGATCAGCAGGTTGGACACCGGTCCCCCGGCGGCGCTGCCGAGGCTGTAGCCGATCATGATGATCACGACCGAGGTGGAGCGGAACCGGGCCGGGGCGAACTCGGTGTTGAGCGCCCAGGCCAAGGGCAGCATCCCGCCGAGGAACAGTCCCGCGAGCACGCGCAGGATCACCAGCTGCGTGTAGTCCTGCGCGAAGATGAACACGACCATGAAGATGCCGAACCCGATGGTCGCCACCATGATCGAGGGGCGGCGGCCGAGCCGGTCGCCGAGATAGCCCAGTGCCAGACCGCCGATCAGCGTGCCGAGCAGGCCGATGGTGCCGAGCGTGCCGAGTTGCGTGTCCGACAGGTGGTAGGCCTTCTTGATGTAGCGCCCGGCGAACGACAGGATCTGCAGATCGAAACCGTCGAGGAAGGTGATGGCCCAGGACACCACGAACAGGCTGATCCAGAACCTGCCCGCGCGTTGTCGTTCGATGATCGGGAAGACGTCTACGGTCTGTACGGACGGCGAGGACAAGGGACACACTCCTTTGTGCGGCAGGGGACTTACGAAGCAGGCTTGATCTCGACTACGCCCGCGTCGGCGTCGACGCGGACCCAGTCTCCGGTGGAAATCACCTCCACCGGGTCCCGGTCGAACCCCGTGATGCTCGGCACCCGGGTGACCACGGCACCCAGCGCCGCCTTCGTGGTGATGTTCGTGAACAGCATCGCGAGCGGCGCGGTGCCCATCAGGCGGGTGCTCTGGAAGAACCCGGACCAGCCCGAGGAACCCTTGGCACCGGGAAAGACCAGGATCTTGCCGGTGAAGCAGACGCCGAACAGTTCGTGCCGCCGCTCGATGATCACACCCTTGGCGGGGTCGATCCCTCCCCAGCCGGAGATCGTCTCGTGCGAGACCAGCGCCTCGCCCTCAGCGATCCCCGGTACCACTTTCCTGCCGTGTAACCGAATCACAGCTCCCCCGTCCACCGGCCGGTGACCGCGGCGTGCACGCAGTCCTCCAAGGTGCCGAACCACGCCTCGATGCCGAGGATCGCGGGCAGGTAGTGCGCCTGCTTCGCCGAGTCGGTCGCGAAGACCTTCGTCCCCGGCGGGGCCGACCGGGACATCGCCGGGCACGAGTCGGAAAGCACGCGCCCACCCGCCTTTTCGATGACCTCCGTGTACCCGCTGCGATCCGCGACGACCTTGAGCGCCCGCGGCACCATCAGCCACAGCTGCGCCTTGAGCTTGCGCCCGTCCAGCGCCCTCGCCGCGCGCCAGATCTGGTCGATCGAGGCGTGCGGGCAGCCCAGCAGGACGAAGTCGACGTCGGTGCTCTCGCCCTGGGAGTTCAGGATCTCGTACATCCGCCGCCGCTCGGATGGTCCATAGTGGACGGATTCGGGCAGCTTCGCGGAACCGAACGCCGCCTCGACCGTCGGCGCTTCCGGGGTCACACCGGGGATGTGGTACATCTCGACCCCGCCGCTGGAGGCGGCCGCGGCGCCGAAGTGCTTGAGGTCAACCAGTTCCGGCTGCCCGAAGTCGCCGGTGATCACCGGCCGCTCCTCCTGGACGAGGTCGCCGGCGAAATAGCCGAGCATGCCCCAGTCCAGGAAGCTCTTCACCGGCACGCGCACGTCGATCAGGTGCGTGCCGCGCCGGTTGCGCTCATGATGGTTGCCCCAGCATGGAATCTTGCCGGTCAGGCTCGCCGCGCCGGTCGACGCGCCGCCCTCGCAGTTGGTGCGGGCGCCGAGCACCGAGTTGGCGTAGACGACCGCCGAGGACTCCATCCACGCGATGTGCTCGCCGCGCACCGGAAGGTTGCCCACCTGGTAGGGCGTACACGTGGCGAGGATGTTGACGCCTTTGCGCCCGTAGAAGGATTCCGCGTCCGCCTGCAGTTCGACGTACTGTTTCGGGTACGGCGCGACGCCGACCGAATCGTCGCTGAACCCGTGCTGCAGCTGGCAGGTGGGGATCTTCATCTGCGGCACCTCGAACTCCTCGTCCGAATCGAGGTTGATCATCGCATATGCCTTGTCCCAGCCGTGTTCCTGCACGATCTTGGCCTTCGCCGGCGAGGGCTGGGTCATCGTGCCGGCCACGTTGCGGATGTCGCAGAACCGTTCGCAGTCCAGCGCTTCGCCGTAGCGGACCAGCAGGTCCATCGCCGCGGCGACGGCGGGCCCCTCGGCCCCGTCGACCATCGACTTCTCTTCGTCGGTCAGTATCACGGCCGCAGCTCCCTCTCCACCGTCCTGGCCTCGCCGGTGAGGCTGTCGATCTGTGTCGTCTCCGGGCCACTGTGCACGGCGAACGTCATGAGCAGACCGCCGAGCACGATCAGCACCACCGGGCCGTACGCATAGGGCATGAGGTTTCCCAGGCCCAGCAACCAAACGCTGTACAGGCCCGGCAGGATCAGGCCGAAGGTGTACCCCACGCTGTATCCCGTCGAGCGCACGGACAGAGGAAATCGCTCGTTCAGGTAAGTGATCAGCACGCCGAGCGGGCCCGAGGTCAGCGCGTTCGCGATGATGCCCATCACGGCTACGGCGAAGAAACCTGTGCGCACCTCCGCGAAATGAACCATCAATGCGAATGTCAGCGCGGTGACCACGGTGATGGCACAGGCGGCGCCGAGCAGCACTTTGCGCCGCCCGACGCGTTGTCCCAGCACCGCGAAACCGATCACCGAGAAAATAGTGAACACGCTTCCGGCCAACGTGAGCAAGGAGACATTCGTCGCGTCCTGGTGCAGGTCTCCGGTCAGCAACGAGGGCAACAGGGAAACCGCCATCTGCGCGGCGAACCAGTATCCCGAGGTGAGCAGGAAGACCTGGCCGAGCGTTTTCGCATTGCGCCTGCTGAACAGTTCACGAACCGGCTGGCGCCGTTCGGCGCGGCGAGCCGCCCAATAGCTCTCGTTGCCCTCATCGACACGCAGATAGTGCACGAGATAGCCGATTCCCAGCAGCACGCCGAGGAAGAACGGCAGCCGCCAGCCCCAGGACAGGAAGTCCGCCTTGGGCAGCTTCCGCAGCGCGAGCACCTGGATCAGGCTGATCACCAGGAAGGCGGCCGGCGCCGCGGCGGCGATCAGCCCGCCGACCAGCCCGCGCAGCCGCGCCGGCGAGTGCTCGAGCGCGAGCGGGATCGGCGCCGCGTAGCCGCCGCCGAGGAAGATCCCGTTGACCAGCCGCAGGAGCGCGAACACCAGGATCACCGCGACGCCCCAGCTGCCGTAGCCAGGGAGGACGCTGATCAGCAGCGTGCACGCGGTGAACCCGCCGGCCGAGATGAGGGTGACGCGTTTGCGGCCGATCTTGTCGCTGAGGTTGCCGAACACCAGGCCGCCGATCGGCCGGCCCAGCAGGCTCACGCAGAACAGCAGCGTCGAGACCGTGACCGAGGCCGACGGCGACATCGAATGCGGCAGGAAGTAGCTCATCGCCGCCGGGAGGACGAGCGCGGGCAGGTAGACGTCGAAGGTGTCGACGAACATCCCGAACACGCCACCGGAAATGGACCGTTTCGCCTGACCGGTAAGGGTTTCCACGAGTACTCCTAACCGCGCAGCACTGCGCCTTGCTGGAGTGGCCGCACGATGCGCTGGTAGATCGAAAGCCAGCCGTGCCCGGCCGGAACCGGCGCCTTGATCAGCCGTGCCCTGCGCTCGGCCAGAATCTCTCCGGGGACGACGAGATCCACGGTCCTGGCCGCCACGTCGATGGCGATCCAGTCACCGTTCTCGACCAGCGCGAGCGGCCCGCCGTCGGCCGCCTCCGGCGAGACCTCACCGACCACGATTCCCTTGTTCACCAACCCGGACAGCTGCCCGTCGGTCACCACGGCGACCTTGCCGGTGAGCCCGGCACCGTCCAAAGCGAACACCGGGCGGGAGGCCATGCCCATCCCGGGACTGCCTTTCGGGCCCTGGCCGCGCAGGACGAGCACATGCCCTTCGCGGATCTCGCCCGCGCGCAGACCGGCCATCGCGTCCTCGGGCGAGTCGTACACGATCGCCTTGCCGTCGAAGGTGAGCTTGCGTTCCTCGGCCACGGCGAGCTTGACGATCCCGGTCGACGGCGCGAGCGAACCACGCACCACGACCACGGTCGGCCGGCTGCCGAGCGGGCGGTCCGCGGGCCTGATGATCTCGGGGTCGGCCACCTCGACATCGGCGAGGTTCTCCCCCGTGGTGCGACCGGTGACGGTCATCGTTTCCTTGTGCAGCAGCCCTTCCAGCTGCTTCAACAAGGCGGCCGCACCGCCGGCGGCCTCGAACTGTTCGATGGAATGCGGGCCGTTGGGACGGACCGCTGCCAGCAGCGGCACTTCGTCGGCGTATCGCTCGAACAGCCAGTAGACGTCCACATCGGACTCCGCTTCGGCGGCGACCGCCTGCAGATGCTTGACGCAGTTGATCGAACCGCTGATCGAGAGCACCGCCGTCACGGCGTTCGCGAAGGCGCCCGGCGTCAGCACGTCGCGCGGCTTCAGTCCTTCCCGCACCATCTCGACGATGCGGCGCCCCGCCTGCTCGGCACTGTCCCACATGGACTGACTGTTCGCGGCCACCGGCGTGCTGCCCGGCAGCGCCATCCCGAGCGCCTCGCACACGATGTGCATCGAGTTCGCGGTGCCCATCCCGGCGCAGACTCCGGGACCCAGCACGGCGTTCTCGCTCATCTCGGTCAGCTCGTCGACGCCGAGCGTGCCCTGTGCGACGTGCCCGGCGGCGAGGAACACGTCCTCGATGTCGCAGTGCTCGCCCCGGAAGGTGCCGCACGGCTGGTACCCGCACGCGACGACGATCGTCGGGATGTTCAGCCGCCCGGCCGCCATGAGCTGCGCCGGCGCGGTCTTGTCGCAGGAAGCCAGGCACACCATGCCATCGAGCAGCGCACCTTCGACCCCGGCCTCGATGTCGTTCACGATGAGATCACGGCTCGACAGGATGTACCCACCGCGGCCACCCGCGCTGTGGATGAAGTCCGAGGGCGCCGTGGTGCGCACCTCGAACCCGACCCCGCCCGCGGCGCGGATCGTCTCCTTGACCCTCGCCGCGACCCCGTCCAGGTGGCTGTAGCAGATCGCGAGGTCCGAAGACGAGTTCACCACGGCGATCTTCGGCTTTTCCAGGTCCTCATCGGACAGTCCGAGCGCGCGCCACTGCGCGCGCCGGGTGGCCCACCGGGAGGTGCCCTTTTCGAAGTTGCTGCGCAGTTCCATGGCGTCAATCCAGGTTCGCCGCGAGCCGGTCGTGCAGCTCGGCGGAGTCGACTTCGTGCACGCTTTCCTTGCCGGCCAGGTCGAGCGCGTGTGCGGCCCCGGCACCCATCGCGGCGCACGGGCCCATCACCCGGATACTCGACAGCGCGGCGGCGTCCCCGTCGACGCAGCGGCCCGCGGCGACCAGGTTGTGCGTGCCGGGTGGGAGCATGCTGCGCAACGGGACGTAATGCACGTGATCGGCCTCGAACAGCTCCCAGACGTAGCCCTCGGGCCGGTCGTGCAGCTCGATCGGCCATGACGTACGGGCGACCGAATCCTCGAAGCGGTGGCCGGTGCGCACGTCGTCGAGGGTCAGCTGATGCACCGCCGCGAGCCAGCGCGTCTGGCGGCGGCCGGGGAAGCCGTAGGCGCGCACTTTGGCTTCGCCGAAGGCTTTCGGGTACTCGGTGCGCAGGAACTGAACCACCCGGTCCGCCTGCGCCCTGCCCTCCAGCTGCGCGTTGGAGGCCTCGACGGGATCGAGCGGCGCCTCGATATGCGTCATGTTCATGACCGCGGTGTTGCGGCCGGGGAAGAAGAACGCGAGCCCGTCGTGGCGCATGAGGCCGTACTCCCCGGCCTTCTCGTCCACCCGCTCGGCGAGTTCTTTCGGCTCCGGCTGATAGGTCTCGTCGAGGTGCTCGAGGACGATCTGCTGCGAGCCGTAGATGGTGCGCTCGGGGATGCGGCACGGCAGCCCGGCCTCCCAGGCGAGCGCCGCGTCACCGGTGGAGTCGACGAACCCGGTCGCGCGGACGGCCACGTCGCCGTAGCGCGAGGCGAAGGAGACCGACTCGATCCGGCCTTCGTGCACCTCGACGCGCTGGATAACGGCGCCGAGCACGACCCGGATGCCCAGCCGGCGGATCCGCTCCTCGATCCAGCGGCCGAGCACCACCTCGTCGTAGGCCACGGTGATCGTGTGGCGGCGGTTGAAATGCAGATCCCCCGTCGGCCCCAGATCGGCGAAGATCTCGTCGAAGATGCCGTGCGTGAGCTGCCGGTACTCGGGAGCGTTGCCGAACACCCCGCAGAACAGCCCGATCAACGAGTTCACCATCTGCCCGCCGAGCACCGGCAGCGAGTCGATCAGGACGACGTCACGGCCGAGTTTGGCGCTTTCGATGGCCGCCGAGACGCCCGCGACGCCAGCTCCGACGACGCACACGTCGGCGGTGATCTCGTGCGCCGAGACCCTCGCCGGTTTGCGGACGGTATGAACCTGCAGCTGGGTAAGCGGGTGCGGCATCGACGCTCCTGTCTGCGGTGACCGGTATCACGTCGACCCTAGAAACCCTTGTGCCCCTTAGGGAAATAACTCCTTCGGCTACCGAGCATCAATGCGGTTTATGGTTCAGCCGCCCAGCAGGCCGCCGATCGTGTCGAGAAGGCCGCCCAGCAGGCCCTTGGGCTGCTCGGTGCCCTTCGGCGGGCTCGGGCGGGCGGCGGGCCCCTGCGGCGCCGTCGTGGTGCTGCTGTCGCTCGTCGGCGGCTCGGAACGCGTCGTCGTGGTCGTGGGCGCGGGGGTGGCGCTCGCCGAGGCGTCTTGAGTCGTCTGAGGCGCCGCGGGCACGCTGGGCGCGCTCTGCGCCTGACCGCCAGTGGACGGGCTGCCGGTGGCCCCCGTCGTCGGGCGCGCGGCGCCGCCGGTGGCCTGCCTGGTCTCCACCCGCCCGAGCGAGGAGGTGCCCGCGGGGGCGGTCGTTTCGCTGGAGGCGAGGCTCGGCGCGGTGGTCAGCTGGCTCGACGACTTGGCCTCGGGCGGGACGTACCCGCCACCCCCGCCGCCGGCCGTGGAGGCGGCAGTGTCGTGCAGCTGGCCGGTGCTCAGTGCCGTCACGGCGATGCCGGCGAGCGCGGCGACTCCGGCGGCCAGCGCACCCACCTTGCTCGCCTTGCGGCGGTCCCAGCGCCCCTCGCGGCGCAGGAGGTCGCCCACGGGAATGCGGTCGGTCGGGGTGTCATCGACAGGATCCTTCACGACGGGCAGCTCCTGCGTCATGCCCTCGCGACGCAGCAGTTCGGCGACGGTCAACTGCTCGCCGTCGTCACCCTGACGAGGATTCACCTGGTTACTCGGCACGCTCACAAGCCCTTCGTTCGTCACCCACAGCGACATCCTTAACCGCCGTTATCAGTTCGTTGCCATCATAGTGATAACAGTCACAGCCAATCGGGAGAACTTTCGACAATGCGTGACACCGAGGTAGCGGAAGTGCCCATTGGCGCCAGGCCGTACGGTGGGTTCCGGAGGTGAGGTCCATGCCGCGTCGTAGCCCGTTCCGCTGGGCAGCGCGCTTCGCCGACTGGTTCGAGCAGCGCGGCGTGTACGTGCCGGGCGAGGACAACCACACCGTCGATCCGTGGCGCGACTTCGGCTGGCTGATCGTCGTCTGGGTGATCGCGGTCGGCGCGTTCATCCTCTTTTTCGCGCTTGCCACGTAGGGAAGTGACTCCGCTCACCACCGATCCCGTTCCGATCACGGATCGGCCACAGCCCTACACCAGGTGCGCCTCAACCCCGTGGCGCCGCTCGCCGTCGCGCCGGAGTGCCGACAGAGTGGAGCAGGTCCCGGCAGAAGTGTCTACCCCGAACGGCGCAGCCGGGACCGACGTGACGAGTAAAGGAAGTTGCCGCTGTGCGCACCCCGAGGCACGCCCTGATCGCGGCAGCCCTCATCGGGCTCGCCGCGTGCGGCGCGCCCGCATCGTCCGGCATCGCGACGCGAAACGACGCGGGCAGCCCCGCCGTGCAAGCCGCGCCGACCCCCGCGCAGGCGACGGTGTACTTCGGCGGGCAGTACCGGTTCGCCGACGGGATCACGGTCATCGTGTCGGCGCCAAAGCCTTTCCAGCCCAGCACGAGCGCGTACCCGCACAGTGACCGCGCGGTCGCGTTCGAGATCGCGATCCGCAACGACGGATCGCAGCCGTACCGGTTGTCGGGCCTGTCGGTGTCGGCGACCTTCGACGGCGCCGGAGCGAAGCAGGTCGTGGATCCCACGCAGGGCTACAGCGGGATCGTCGACGCGGGCAAGGACGTGCCCGTGGGGCGTGACGTGCGGGTGACGGTCGCGTTCGCGGTTTCCGAGCAGCCGGCTCAGCTGCGCCTGTCGCTGAAGCCGACGGCGACGAGTTCCGTCGTCGCCGTGTACAGCGGCTCGGCCTGACCCGGCCTGACCGGCTACGCTCGGCGGCATGCAGCGTTTGTCGACCGGCGACCGGGCACCCGAGTTCACCCTGCCGGACAGTGAGAGCAACAAGGTCTCGCTGTCGGACTACCGCGGGCAGCGGGTCGTCGTGTACTTCTACCCGGCGGCCGGCACACCCGGCTGCACCAAGCAGGCCTGCGACTTCCGGGACAGCCTCGCGGCGCTCAACGGCGCGGGGTACCAGGTGCTCGGGATTTCGCCGGACAAGCCGGAGAAGCTGGCGAAGTTCGTCGCGGCGGAGAAGCTGACGTTCCCGCTGCTGTCGGATCCGGAGAAGGCCGTGCTCAACGAGTGGGGCGCGTTCGGGGAGAAGAAGAACTACGGGCGGATCATCCAGGGCGTCATCCGCTCGACGTTCGTCGTCGCCCCGGACGGCACGATCGAGAAGGCGCTGTACAACGTCCGCGCCACCGGCCACGTCGCCAAACTCCTCAAAGACCTCTCCATCCCCACCTGAGCCCGTGTTTGCCCGTCCGGGCGGCGTGTTCGCTTCCCACGTCGCCGTGTTGGCCCCGCACGCGGCCAACAC